>CAZEDX010000067.1:0-23919 GCA_964511015.1 uncultured bacterium
TCTGGCGCGAGAGCTTCGGCTGGATCAGGTCGGTGCGGCGCGTCACGCAAGCGCGGCCGGTCAGCCCCACGCGGCCCAGCTTGATGGTTGGCGCGGGCGACCGCCTGGCGGTGTTCCAGAACGATCAGGGCCAGTATGTGCTGGCCGCCTGGCCCGCCGCTGAGGCCGCGCTGCTGGCGATGGACGTCGGCACGCGCGAGGTGCTGGCGATGATCGGCGGCCGCGACTACACGCAGAGCGAATTCAACCGCGCGTTGCAGGCGCGCCGGCAGCCGGGCTCGGCCTTCAAGCCGATCGTCTACGCCGCCGCGCTCAACGCGGGCCTGACGCCGGCGACGATCTTCCCCGACACCGCCCTGGTCTACGGCGACAACTGGCGGCCGGCGAACTACGACCGCAAGTTCCGCGGCTACATGTCGCTGCGTGACGCGCTGACGCATTCGATCAACACGGTCACGATCCGCGTGGCCGAAAGCATCGGCATCGAATACCTGCAGCGCTTTGCGCGGCACCTCGGCTTGCGCAGCCTCGCCGGCGGCGACCTGTCGATGGCCATCGGCACTTACGAAATCGTGCCGGCGGAGCTGATCAACGCCTACGCCGTCTTTGCCAGCGGCGGCAAGCTCGCCGAGCCGGTGTTCATTACGCAGGTGACCGACCGCGACGGTCGCGTGCTCGAGGAGTACCGCCCCAGCGACGTGATCGAGCAGGAATCGGAATTGCTCGGCACGCCGAATTTGCGCCGGTTCCGTCTCGACCAACCGACCCCGCCTCCGCTCGATGCGGCGGCGCCGGCGGCGACGCCGAGCGCGCCGTACGACGAAGAGCGCATGCAAGAGTTCATGCGCGATTTCAATCTCGGCCGCAGTTCGACCGCGACGCCGACGCCGATTCCGGTCGATCAACTGCCGTTTGCGGCCACGACCGGCGGGCGTGTGATCGTGCGGCAGGTGCTCAACCCGCAGGTGGCCTACGTGATCACCAGCATGATGCACAGCGTAGCCACTCGCGGCACCGGCGCGCGTTCGCGGACGCTGGGCCGCACGGTGGCCGGCAAGACCGGCACGACCAACAGCTACAACGACGCGTGGTTCATCGGCTTCTCGCCGCGGGTGCTGGCCGGGGTGTGGGTCGGCTACGACGGTGGTTCGACTTCGCTGGGCAGCGGCGAGACGGGCGGCTCGACGGCGTTGCCGATCTGGATCGACTTCATGCGGGTCGCGCTCGAGGGCGAAGCCGACCTGCAGTTCGCCGTGCCACCGGGCGTGGTCATTGCGCGCATCGATCCGGCGACCGGTCTGCTCGCCCCGCCCGACATGGCTGACGCGGTGGAGGAATGTTTCGTCGCCGGCACCGAGCCGACCGAATTCGCGCCCAGCCGGCGCGAGCCCAGTCCGCAGGATTTCTTCGAATTCGAGGGGGTGCAGTAAGTGGCCGGCGCCGCGTCACGGCGAACGGCAGCGGCGGTGGCCGCCCTGCTGCTCGCCGGGCTCGTTCTGCACCTGGCCGGTGTGCCCGGCCGTTCGCTGAATACTGACGAGGTCTACTTTCCGCTCGCCGCGCGCGAGGGGCGCTTGTTCGACGCAATTCGCGCCGATGTGCACCCGCCGCTGGAGCCGCTGCTGATCGGCGCGATGCAGCGCATGGGCCTGCCGGAGACCGGTTGGCGCGTGTTCTCGGTGCTGTGCTGGCTCGGCGCGGCGTTCTTCGCCTTCCGGCTCGGCCGCCGGGCGGGCGGCGACGCGCTGGGTCTGGCGGCGATGACCTTGCTCCTGGTCTGCCCGCAGGGCGCGCTGCTCAGCCGGCTGGTGCGCTCGTATGCGCTGGCGACGCTGCTCGGCGCCTGGACGATCGACGCGTTCCTGGCGCTGGTCGCGCAACCGTCGCGCCGCCATGCCGCGCGCTTTGCCGTGGTCGCCGCCCTCGGCTGCTACGCGTTCTACTACAACGTCTGCCTGCTGGCCGCGTGCTTTGTGGCCGCGTTGGCGATCGCCAATCGTGACCGGGCCGCCGGCCGCGCGGCCTTGCTGGCCAGTGTCGCGGCGGGCCTGGCTTTCGCGCCGTGGCTGGTGGTGTTGGCCGGGCAAGGCGCGTCGAGCCTCGGCGGCGGCTGGGTGGAATGGAGCGCGTCACCACTGCGCATCGTGCGTCGCTTCGTGCAGGTGTTGCTCTGGGCGGGCGGCGGCGACGCGGTCGAACGCGGGCTGCTGGCAATCGCGCCGCGCCTGGCGGGGCTGGGCACGACGGCCATCGGGCTGGTGTGGTTCGGCGCCGGACTGTGGCGGCTGGCCGTGCACGGCGACCGCGCCGACCGGGCGCGCTGGCTGCTGCCGTGTCTGGCCGGGCTGACCGCGGCGTTCGCGCTGGCCGCGCATTTCTCCGCCGGCGCTTTCGTCGCCGTGCACTATTTTTCCATCGTCGGCGCGGCGGTGGCGCCGGTGTTGGCCGCGCCGCTGGTCTTCTGGCCGCGGCGGGCGGCGGCGGGCATGGTGTGCGGCTTGATCGCGGCGCTCAGTCTGCTGATGTTCCCGGCGGCCGCCCGCGAGGGCGACGAACCGTTGCGCGGCGCCGCGCGTTGGGTCGATTCGCGCCTGGGCGATCATGACCTCGTGCTCGGCGTCGCCTGGTTCGCCACCGACGGCTACCGCTGGTACGGCCAGGGCCGGCGTTCGTTGGCGCTGCCGCTCGAACTGTACGGCTCGCCGTCGCGCCGCCGCGTGCAGCCGGCGATCATGACGGCGGCCGATCTGCCGCGACTGCAACATACCCTGGCTTCCGCCCAGCGCGTGGCGTTGTATCTGTCGCACACCCGCTGGCAGGACGCCGACCGCGGCGTGGCGCTGACCACATGTGCGTTGCGCCAGGCCGGCTTCCGGCTGATTGACGAACGCGGCTGGCCGCTCGGCGCCGAGCCCTACGCCGTGCGCGCCGAGATCTGGCAGCGCAGCGGAGCGTCAGTCCCGTAACGCCAGATACACCGTGTCCCCCGGTTCGCCCAGGGGCTTGCCCATCGCCGTGGTGTCGATTTCTTCCGCGGCGGGAAAGATTTCTTTCAGGGCGGCATAGAAGGTCGGATTCGGTTGCGGGCTCCAGACGGCGAGCACGCCGCCCGGGCGCAAGGCATCGCGGCAGGCGGCCACGCCGGCGGATTCGTAAAGGCCGGCATTGCCGGGCGCCGCCAGCCAGCCGGGGCCGTTGTCGACATCGAGCAGCAGCAGATCGAACGCGGCGCGTTCGGCGCGCACCACCTCGGCCAGGTCGGCCACGCGCACGGTGACGCGCGGGTCGTCGACGGCTCCGCCGTTCACCTCGGCGAAGTAGCGCCGGTTCCAGTCGATCACGCGCGCGCCGATTTCGGCGACGACCACTGCGCTCACACCGGGCAGGTCGAGCGCCGCGCGTAGCGTGTGCCCGGCGCCGAGTCCGCCGACCAGCACGCGCATCTCGGCCGCCGGCCGGCGCAGACGCGCGTGGGCCAACGCCGCCATGCCGCGCTCGCTGTGCGCGCCGTGCGAGGCCATCAGGAAATTGCCGTCGATCAGAATCTCGTAGCCGGTCTCACCGGTGTCGGCGCGATATTGGCGCAGGGTAAGGCGGCCGAGCGGAGTCTGCTCGTGTTCGAGTTCTTCGTATGCGATGTGCATCGGGCTATTCGGACCGGCGCTCGCGCCGTTCGAGCGCGCGCAGTTCGCGCTGCACTTCTTCGTTGTCGGGGGTAATGCCCTGTTGTTCGCGCAGTTCCGCGCGCGCCAGATCGGCATGTCCGGCTTCGACGAAGACGCGCGCCAGTTCCAGCCGCGCTTCGGCGTAACGCGGATCGATAGTCAGCGCGCGGCGCAGCCAATCGACCGCTGCGAACAGCCGGTCGGTGCTGTCACTGAAGCGGTTGCGCGCGGTGGCCGAGGCTAGCATGGTGAGCAGCCGCGGATCGTCTTGCCGGCCGCGATCGACCAGTTCTTCCAGGCAACGTTGGGCCTTGCTGAAGGTCTTGTCGCGCAAATACTGCCGGCCTTGGCGCAGCAACTGTTCATCGGTCAGTTCGGCGGCGGACGGCGGTTTGGGCGTAGACATCGTCGCCGCGGTCGGCGGTGGTGTGACTGCGGCGGCGGCCAAGCTCGTGGCCGGATCGTTGGGGTCGACCGGCGGCGCCATCGGCCGGGCGCGAACGGCGCTGGCCGGGGATTCCTGCTGCGGCGCGGTTGGACGTTGCCGCACGGCGCTGGCCGAGGGTTCCGGCTGCGGCGCGGTCGGACGTTGCCGCACGGCACTCACCGGTGTCTCCCCATTCCGAGCGCCGGCCCAGGCTTCGCTTTCTTCGAAGGTGATCACTTTCAACAGCGCCAGCGCATAAGCGGCGCGCATGATTTCATCCGTCGGAGCGGCGCCCCGGTTAATGACGCTGGATAACGTTTCACGGTGACGCGCACCGGCCACGACCGCTTTGGCCGCCGGACGGCGTTCCAGATCAGGCAGATCGGCCGGATCGGCCGCCAGATACATCGGCCGGGTCAAACGGCCTTTGGTTTCGAAAGGCACGGTCACCTTCTCGGGTGGGAAGTGGCGCTTGGCGGCCAGTTCAATCACCACCGCCGGATCTAACGCCGGGCCGGCTTCGGTGCGGCCGGGCTCCCAGATGAAACGTGTCTGCCGCGGCTGGCACAGGTCGCGCAATGCCGCGTAGCTGAAGCCGCGCACAGCATCGGCAAGCCGGTCCGGATCAATCAACTTCAGGTCGGTCGCGGCTTGTTGGGCGGATACGCCTTCCTCGGCGACGCGGCGCCGGATCATCTGCGCCTCGCGGTCGCTGATCAGGCCGTCGCGCGAGAGCCGGCGGGCGAGGCCGTCGGTTTCGACTTTGGTCGGGCAGCCGCGGTGAAAGGTCACGACTACCTGGCCGGTTTCGTCTTTCAGCCGGAGCACGCCGCTTTCCCGGGCGCGGAAGATCTGGGCGATGAGCTGGTGGAAATGGTGCACGCGCAACGAGCCGCGCGCGGGGATTCCTTCGTCCTTGGCGTTCTCCGGCGCCGATGAAGCGCGCGCCGCGCCTTTGGCCGGGCGCGATTCCGGTTCGGCCGGCGGCGCGTGGCCCGGGCCGAGGTGACGTTCGACCAGCGAAATCACCAGGCCCTGGTCAACGGGCTTGTTGATCTTGCCGTCGGCGCCGACGCGCTTGAAGATCGTTTCGCTTTCGCTGGCGATCTGGCTGATGACGTAGATCGGCACCTTGGCGCCGTCCTCGCGGGAGCGGATGCGGCGAATGATGTCGGCGCCTTGCACGTCGGGCATCAGGAAGTTGATGAAGATGAAGTCCGGCGCCTCGGAATAGAACAGTTCGAGGCCGCGCGCGCCGGTGCCGGCGATCAGCGGCCGGTACCCATTGCGCGCCATGGTGGCCGCCAGGGTTTGCGCCTCCCGGCGGTCGAACTCAATGATGAGGACTTTCTTTTCCAACCGGCTTCCCGTGTTGGTTCATCTGGCGAACGTCGCGACCCCAACCGGCCCGCGGCCGGAGCCGCGTCAATAGAACTCGCGATAGTACGATGCCCCACCGTGAACAACGCGCTTGATGCGCTTGTCACGGATCAGCCGATCCAGGATGTCTTGCGCCACGTCTTTATGCAAGCCAAGACTGTCGACCAGATCGGCCAGGGTGACACTACGGCGCTGGATCAACTCGAACACCTCTTGCTCGAGGTTCTCGCCCCCCAACGAGCCGGTGTGTTTCGGCGGCGGCAGGCCGACGCTCATGGCGCGCGGACCCAGCATCGCGGCGATGCGGTCGAGCTCGGCCACGGTCAACGGTTCGGCCCAGGTCTCGGCCGGCGGCCGCAGCACGGTGTTCAGATGAATTTTGTCCGGATTCACCTGCTCGAGCACGCTTTTGATCTTGAGCAGTTCGGTCGGCGAGTCGTTGATGCCTTTGACCAGCATGACTTCGACCCAGAGCTGGCCTTTGAACATCTGCCGGAACTGGATCAGGCCTTTGATCATCCGGTCGAGCTTCAGGCCCGGGTGCGGCCGGTTGATGCGCTCGAAGACCTCGGGGCTGACCGCGTCGAGGTCGGGCACCACCAGTTCGGCCTTGGCCAAGTCGCGTTGGACGTCGGGCCGGTCGAGCAGCGTGCCGTTGGTGATCACCGCCACTGGGGTTTTGCAGCGTTCGTGAACGCGGTCGATCAACTTGCCCAGGTTTTTGTGCAGCGTGGGTTCGCCCGAGCCGGAGAAGGTGACGTAGTGGATGCCCGCCTTGGGCAAGGCCCGATCGATCTCCTTGAGGATCAGCGTGGTCGGCACCGGCTCGCCGCGTTCGAGCGTCTTGGTCGGCGTCAAGCCGACCTGGCAGTACACGCAATCCAGCGTGCACAGCTTGCTCTGTGGCGAAATGACGTCGATGCCCAGGCTGTAGCCCAGGCGACGGCTTGGCGCCGGACCGAAAATGACCGACAACACACCCCTCCTCTTTGCCCCGCGGCGGAGCGGCTCAGCATACGTAGGGTGCGCCGACGTGTCAAACGGCGGTTGCCGCCCGAGACGCGGGGCACTAACATGGCCGCTGGAGCAGGCGGAAAAGAGGCGCGAGTTTTGAGCGACAACCAGTGGACCGAACGGGGTCTGAAGACGCTGGGCAATCTGTCCACCGGCACACCCCGGCGGGTGATGGAAGCATTGTTGGTGCTGGTTGCCGCGCTTGTGTTGGTGTGGTTGTTCACCGCCAAGTCGCCTTACTACGGCATCGGCGGCGTAGTGGTGTTGTTCGCGGTGCTGTTTCTCATGCGCCAACCGGTGTATCTCACCTATGCGCTGGCGCTGCTCTTGCCGATCAACTGGATCAACCTGCTCGGCCAGAGCCTGCGCGTGACCACGGTGCTGGCGGGCATCGGCATGGCCTACTACTTGGCGATCGCGATTCTGTCCCGCCAGCGGCCCCGGCCCAACGCGGTGCTGACCGCTTATCTGTTGTTCCTGGCCAGCGCCGCCTTGAGCTTGTTGAATGCTACCGACCGCGTGATGTCCTTTCAGCAACTCAAGCACATGATCATCACGCTGTTCATCCTGTACATCTTTGTCGTCAGCGTGCGCACGAAAGAGCAATTGCGGGTGGTGGTGTGGATTCTGCTGGGGTGGGGCATTGTCCAGGCCACGCTGGGCGCGCTGCAGACTTTTGTTTCGCCGAAGTTCTTCCCGGCCTTCTACTTCCAGACCTTCGGCATGCCGATCGTCGACGCCTACAGCGTCGGCGGGGTGCGGCGCGCGTCGGGCACATTCCAAGTCGGTCCGCGTTTTGTGATGTTTCTCATGCTGCCGCTGGCCTTGACGGTCGCGGGGTTCTTTTCCGGCCGCAACCTGACGCGGCGACGTTGGATGGAGCTGATGATCCCGCTGATCATCGGGGTGCTGGTCAGTCTGACGCGCATTGCCGTCGTGCTGAGTGCAACGTATGTGGCGCTGTTCAACTATTTCGAGCGGCGGCGGCAGGCGGTGGTCGCCAGTTTCGGCGCCGTGCTCGCGCTGGGCGCGGTGGTCAGCACGGTCTATCTGTTTTTGCTGCCCAGCAGCGCCAAGGACGCGCTCGAGCGCCGTTTCGCCAACGAAGAGGAAGACGTCTACATGGACCGCTTCTACTTCCTCTGGGCCGCGCTCGGTGCGTTTTACGAGCACCCGCTGCTCGGCGTGGGCATCGCCAACTACGAGGGACAATCGTGGGAGTATATGCAGAAATACCCCGTGCCCTGGCGGAAGTACCGCTGGAGCGTCGCCGACGAGCGCAACGTGCCCGAAGCCGTGCCGGTGCATAACGAATACGGCCGCATGCTTGCCGAGCAAGGCATCTTTTCGTTGGCGATCTTCGTTTTCCTGTTATGGGCGGCGTTCCGCAACTTGCGCTACGCCTACGACCATACGCGCGACGACCTGGTGAAAACGGTGGCCGTCGGCACGGCGATGTATCTGGCGACCATGGCGGTGTACTGGTTTTTCCACGAGTACTTCCTTGAGGAAACCTACATCTCGTTCCTGCCGTTTGCGTTGAGCGTGATCGTCCGCGGCTTGGCGGAAAACGAAGTGGCGGAGCAGCCGCATGCGGCCGGCTAACATCCTGTTCCTGGCCAACTGGCCGCGCACCCACCGGGCGGCCGAAGAATACGCCTTCTTTGCGCGCTGGACCGTGCCGCCGCGCGTGCGTTTTCTTGGCACATTGCCGCTGGGCGCCTGGTCGCGCTTCGAACAGCGCGTGCTGAGGTTCTACGTCGTGCAGGCGCTGGTCGCGCTCGTGCTGGCGCCGTTCTACGACGCGGTGATCGCCTATTCGACGCAGAGCGGGCTGCCGCTGGCCGCGTTGCTGCGGCTGTGTTTCTGGATGCGCACCAAGTTGATCGTCTTCGACGTGGAGACTTTTGGCCGCGTGAAGACTGGCGCCAAACGCGCCCTGGTGCGGTTCGCCGCCCGGCGTATCGACCACGTGATTTATGCCGCGCGGGGGCAGGAAGCGTATTACGACGAACACCTGCCGTGGCTGCGGCCGCGCCGGACGTTCGTGCCGATCGGCGTGGGCGAGGTCACGCCGTCGTTGCCGCCCGACGCCGGCCGGTCCGGGCCGCTGGTCGCGCTCGGCAAGCACGGCGCGGCGTTTCGCGACTGGGCCACGCTGTTGCGCGCCTACGCGGCGTTGGCGACCGATGTCGAGTTGCACATCGTCGGCCGCGCCGACCTACCGCCGGAAGAGCGCGAACACGTGCCGCTGCCGGCGGGGGTGAAGCTGATTCCGTATCAGCCGGGGCCGGCGTTGCGCGACACGCTTGAGCGCGCGCGGCTGGTGGTGGTGCCGTTACCGGAACGCGGGCAGAGCCTGGGTCAGTTGTCACTGTTGCTGGCGATGGCGCTGGGCCGGCCGTGCGTCGCCGCGCGGGTCATCGGCCTGAGCGACTATCTAGCCGACGGCGAAACCGGCCTGTTCTATCCGCCGGGCGACGCGGCCGGTCTAGCCCGCTGTCTGCGCCGGCTGCTGGAAGATCCGGACCTGGCCTCCCGGCTGGGCCTCGCGGCGCGGGAGGCGGTCACCACGCGGTTCAGCGACCGGCGCATGGCTCGCGATTGGGAAGAAGTCTTTGTACGGGTGACGGGGCTCGGCTAAACCAGAAAACGCCACAGGTCGTGGCGCTCCATCAATTCGTGCAGACGGCGATTGATGTCATGGTTGTCGCAGTGCCGGCAGTATTCGGTGTACAGCGGCGAGCCGTCGCGCAACGTCAGGTCGCCGGCGCGGCGCAGATCCTTGGCGGCCAGGCGGGCGCGTTGGTAGAGGCCGGTGGCCCACAACTCCGCGAACGGACCGTCGGCCAGATTGGCCACCGGCTTGACCGTGCAGCAGAAGGACAGATCGCCGTTTGCTTTGGCCAGGCCAAGCGCCCAGCCGATGAAACAGCCTTGGTCGACAAACGTGTCGCCCGACCATTCATCCGGCCGGTCGCCGGCGTGGTCCAGTTGAAACAGATAGCCGTCCCACAGTTGCAGGCCGGTTTCCGCGCAACGGCGCCGCAGGTGCGGCAATTCGGCGCGCAGGTTGGCGATGTCATCGGCGGTCAGCGCCAGTTCGCGATTGTGTTCATCGACCCGCAACAGTTGCGGCCGCAGCCCGGTGAAGCCGAGTTGTACGGCGAGCTCGGCCATGGCGGGCAGCTCGCGGGCGTTCGGATGGCAGATGACATTGACCATCCAGGCGGCGGGCGCAGTCTGGCACGCTTCGCGGCGCAACGCGAAGAGACGGCGCAGATTGGCCAGCACGCGCGGCCAGTCGTCGTCGGTCGCCTCGGCGTGCAGCGCGGCGTAGGTCGCGGCGTTCGCGGCGCTAAGCGTGCAGAACATTTCTTCCGCGCCGCTTTCGACTACCGCCCGCGCGGTCGCTTCGTCGAGGCACAGGCCGTTGGTGAAGAAATTGACCCGCAGCCCGCGAGCCCTTGCGTGGCGGATCATGCGGGCGAAATCAGGGTGCAGCGTCGGTTCGCCGTTGGCCAAAATAGTGACGCCTTCGGTGCCCATGGCCGCCAGCGCATCCACCGTTTGCGCGAAGAGCCGGTACTCGAGCTGCTGGTCGAGAAATGCCGGTCCGGGTCGGCGGCTCGGCGCGTGGATGTTGCAGTAGCGGCAGCGGGCGTTGCAGCGGTTGATGACTTCGAAGACAAACCATTGCGGCCCCACCAGCGCCGTGTCGCACAGCACGCCGAGCAAACGCAGCAGGTCGGGTTCGGTTTCGTCGGTGGCCCGCTCGGCGAGGTGGTTGAGCAGCGGCAGCAACAGCTCGTCGTCGAGATCGACCTTCACGCCGCAGGCGCGGCCGGCGTTGCGCAACTGGGCGAGGTGATCGACGAATCGCTGGGCGATGGTCGCCGCCGGATGCGGATCGAACGGTTCGAACTCGTAGTCCCGACCGCGCGCGGCACAGGCCAGATGAACCGTGGCGGCGAGGTGAAATGCGTTGGCCCGGCGCAGCGGAATGCGGATTTCGTCGGCGCCGGCCAGTTGTTTCTCGGCCTTGGCGAAGGAGCCCGCTTCACCGGCCAGCCGGTCATGCAGATCCGGATTGTTGCCAAGCAGCGTCACGACGGCCATGACGGGGGATCCCTCCGCAGCAGGCGGGCCAGCCGGTAGGTTTCCAGATCGGCCAACGCCTGATTGATGAATTCGTAATTGCCGCAGTAGTCGCAGTCGGGGCCGAGCAGCGGGCCGCCGCAGCTTTCGTCGACGAGGTCGGGGTTCACACGCAGGTCGAACGCCTTGGCCGCTTGCCGCAGCCGGCGATAGCGCTCCGAAAACCAGAGATCGCGGAAACGGCCGCGATAGAGCGAGCCGACGATCTTGTCGTGGCAGCAGAAGCTCACGCGTCCGTCGGTGAAGCTGCGGCTGAAGAACCAGCCGGCCAGACATCCGGTGTTCCGGTAGAGATTGTGGCTCCAGTGGTAGGGCAGCACGTGGCCGGGCAGCTCGAACGATTGCCCCGCGCGTTCGAGCTGGAAGTCGATGTTGGCGACGATATCGATGCCGGCCTGTTCCGCGCGCCGTCGGGCGACTGCGAGTTGTTTCTCTATTTCGGCGTGTTGCTCGCGCGTGATCAGCAGTTCGTCCATGCTCGCACCGCAGCTATGCATGATCTGGTAGCGCACGGCGTCGACACCGGCCTCGATGGCCAGGTCCATCGCCGCGGCGCATTCGTGCGCGTTCAGCCGGGTGATGACATGAGCCTGAATGATGTAGGGCTTGTTGTTCTTGCGCCGCTTCTTGCGGACCAGGTCGGTAATGCGCTGCACCATCGGCAAGAATTCCTCGGCGCGGTGCGCGGGCTGCAGGCGGGCGAAAGTCGCTGGCGACGCTGCCGACAACGACCAGTACAGAATGTTCAGGTCGTTCTCGACGAACACGTCGGCCGTGCGATCGTCGATCAGCAAGCCGTTGGAAAACATCGTTAGCGCCAGGCCGCGCCGCCGCACGAGGCGAATCATGTCGAAGATCCGCGGGTGGGTCAGCGGTTCGCCCTCGCCGGAGAACAACACGTCTTCGCGCGCGCCGATTTCGCCAAGGTCGGCGACGAGCTGCTCGAAAAGCTCGAAATCGACCTGGCGGGTCGGCCAACCCTCGGTGAAGCGGCGGCCCCGCGTCGGCTTCTTTGGTTCGATCAGTAGCGGCGAATGGAGGCCGCAGAAGAGGCAATTGGTGTTGCATACGTTGGCGATGTCTAGATGAAACGTGTGCGGACCGATGAAGCAGCCGTCGGACAATGCGCCGAGCAAACGCAGCAGGTTAGGCCGCGTGGCGGGGTTGGCGTTTTCGTCGAAGTGCGCAAGCAGTTCGTCGACTTCCGGCGTAGGCGCGGCGATGGTGACCGGCGTTTCGGCCAGGCGGGTGCGCAATAACGCCAGGTGCGCGTGAAACGGCGCGGTCAGTTGCTCGTGGTCCTGGGGCCGGAAGTCGGGCAGGTTCACACTACGGCCGGTTAGCGACAGGGCGAAGCGCGATAACCGGCCCAGCCGCCAGAAATTTTGTGGCGTCGGCACCACCGCGGCCGGCGCACCTTGGCGGATCGCGGCGACGGCGGCGTCGAACGCCCGGTCCGGACTGTGCGGGTCGTGGTCGGCGGCGCCGTCGGCAAACAGCAAAAGGTCAGACATGGACCGGGCCGTCGAGGAAACGTTGGTGCGCGGCGACGGTGAACACCCGGAACGCGCAGTTAACGCATGGGGCGTCGGCTGGACCCTCGCCAAGAGTCCAGCGTCGTGCGTCCTGCATCGCCGGCGCGTTCCAGAGCGCGTCGAGGTCGTCGTCGGGAAGGCGGCCGAGCAGTACGCGGGGTAGAGGCGATTCGAACAACGCCGAACAACACCCTTGCACTAAGCCGTCGTGGCGCACAACGAGCATGCGGTACGGCTGTTCGCACGGTTTCGTGCCGCCCAACGGCGGCAGTTCGAGCGCGATGTCGGTGGCCTGCGCGATGCTCCGGGCTTCGGCAAATACGCCTTCCGCGCGAATCGGATCGGCCAGCAGGGAATGGTCGGCTTGGGCACGGCTGTAGATTTTCTGATGCACCGCGCGCACGCGGGGTACGCCTTCGCCGGCGGCGACGGCCATGATGCGCGGCAGCTCGTCAAGATTGTCGCGCTGTAAGGTGATGTTGAACGTGACCGCGAGGCGCCCATCGAGGCGGCGGAGGCGGCGCATGTTGGCCAGCACGTCAGACAACAGCACCTGCCGGCGGGCGTAGTTGGACTCGTCGACCTCGCCGTCGACACTGAGCAACAGCTCGTTCAGCCCGGCGTCGACCAGCCGGCGCGCGCGATCCTCATCGAGTTCGCCCCCGCCGGTGATGATCGTGGTGCGGCAACCGGCTTGCCGGGCGCGGGCCAGAATGTCGAAGGTGATTTCGGCCAGGAGCGGTTCGCCGTAGCCGCCGACCAGCACCGATTCCGCCTGTGCAAAATGCGGCGCGATCGCGTCCAACATGGCCGGGATCAGGTCGCCCGCAGGATTGGCCGCCCGGTCGTAGTAGTTGCGCGCACAGGTGCCGCAAGCGTGCAGACAGCGGTTGGTCGCTTCGATCTGCAGTTCCAGCGGCCGCGCACTCAGGGTCAGTTGGCCGGCGCCGCGTTCGGCGCGCCAGCGAGCCAGGTTTTCTTCACGCGACCAAACCGTCATTTGAAATCCTCGAGGCGGGTGAGTGTCCAGCGGCATGGCGCATAGGCCAGACCGCCGCCCTGGTGACGTTCGCTGCGCACGCCCAGAATGTGCCGGTACTCGTGCACATCATACGGCGATTTGGCGACGTAGCTGCGGTATTCGTCGGGCCAAATGCCGACGTTGACGTAGTAGTCGCCTTCCAACACGTTCATGCTCGGGAAATGGCACAGCACTTCGAAGTGGCCTTTGATTCGGCCGAGATCAAGGCCGTGCCGGTAGGTGTTCGAGCCGACGATCAGCGTGCCGTCATTGCGCAGAAACTGCACGCGGATGCACGGGTTGACGATCTCTTCCTCGGCGAGGAAACGCACGCGCACAGTCAGGCCGGTGCCGGCCTGGATGGTCGAGGTTTCCTGGCCCGTGGCGTCAATGAAATGCACGGCCAGAATGGCGGCTTTACCGAGCGTCTCGGTGCAGCAGGCCAGCGCCTCATCGTAAATCGGCACGCGGGCTTCTTCGATCGCGGCGAAACGCCGATCACATTCCTGCAAGTAGGTTTTCACCACCAGGTCGGTTTCACCGATCATCGCCATCTTACCATCACGCAGCAGAATCAGGCGGTGGCAGAAGGTGGCGACGTCGGACAGGCTGTGACTGGAGATGAGCACCGTCTTGCCTTGCTCGATAAACGAGCGGATGGCAGTGACGCACTTGAGTTGAAACAGCCGGTCGCCGACCGAGAGTACTTCGTCGATCAGCAGCACGTCGAACGGCACATGGATCGCGACGGCGAAGCCGAGCCGGACGGCCATGCCGGCGCTGTAGGTTTTCATCGGGTGGTCGATGCGCTCGCCGAGCCCGGAGAATTCGTGCACGATGTCAAACAACGCATTGCTTTGGTGCGGCGAAAGGCCGAGCAGCGCGCACTTGATGTGCACGTTCTCGCGGCCGGAGAACTCGGGGTTGAAGCCCGTAGCCGGGTCGAGCAGGTAGCTGACCTTGCCGTTGATCTCCACCTCGCCCGCCGTCGGCCGCGCGGTGCCGGCGAGGATTTTGAGCAGGGTCGATTTTCCCGAGCCGTTGTCGCCGATCACGCCGACGCATTCGCCCTGGTCGACGTCCAAGCTGATGTCGTGCAACGCGCGTTTGGTTTCGTGGTACTGCCGCCGATTGAGGGTCATCAACTCCTTGAACTTCTGGCCGCGCCGCGAATAGATGCGGTAGTCCTTGGTCAGATTGCGGATGCCGATGGCTCTCATGCTTTCCCCGGCAGCAAGTGTAACACATCCGCCTCGCGCGCGCGGCGGTGAGCATCGACGTTGAGGACGTAATTGTAGCAGTAATCGCACTGTCGGTCGCGCAGGTATCCGCCGTCGGGCAGTCGGCGATTCGCGCCGGCCGGCATCGCCAGCGCCGCGGCGCGACAGGCCTGCATTTCCGCGCCGAACCAGTGTTCGGCCAGCGACGTGCGGTGCGCATCGCCGACGAACTTCAGGCCGCAGCAAAAGCTGATTTGCCCATCGCGACGCACGCGCATCATTTCGTAGCCAGCATGGCAGGCGATGCGGTCGTACAGGCCGATGGTGTAGCAGCCCGTCTCCGGATCGATGTGTTCGAGCTGGAAATCGATGTTCTCGTGGATTTCCACGCCGGCCAGCGCCGCCAAGCGATGCGCCTCGCGCATCTCCAGCCGGATCGACTCGATCTCCGCCTCGTCCAATTTGAGCGGCGCCGAGGCGGTGTTGATTTCGGTCAGCTTGAATTCGACTTCGTTCACGCCCAGGTCAATCGCGTGGCGGATCATCGGCAGTACAGCGCGCACATTCCGCTTGTTCAGCACGTGTACGATGGCGACGCGCAGACCGGGGCCGCGGCGGGCCAGCAATGCGCGGATCGTTCGCTCGATGCGGGTGAAGGCGGCCGGGTCGGCCTCGGGGCGGAAAGCGGCCCACTGGGCCGGGGTCACGCCGCTGAGCGAGAAAGCCACCAGGGCGTCGGGTGCGTCGGCAAATAGCGCGATGGTGTCGTCATCCCACGCCAGACCGTTGGTGAATACTTCGAAGCGCAACGGTCGTCTCTTGAGTAGACCGATCAAGTCGGTGAAGCGGGAATGCAACAGGTTTTCGCCGGCGCCGACGGCCGGAATCAACTCGGCGCCCAGCGCCGCGGCTTCATCCACCAGCCGCGCTGCCAGCTCGTAGGGCATTTCCATTTCGCGCCATGGCTCGCGGTCGCGCACGTAAGGCGAATGGTCGCGGCAGTAGATGCAGTTGGAATTGCAGACGCCGATCACGTCCAGATGCACGATGCGTGGGCCGACCAACGTTTCGCCCAGCACTGCGCCCAGCAGGCGCAGCGTCTGGCGGCGTGCGGACACCGCGGCGGCGGTGTCGGCCGCGCGGGCGAGCAGACCGGCGACGCCGGGGTCGTTCGGATAGCGCGCGGCGGCCAACTGGTGGGCGCGGGCGATGGCGTGGTCGAGGTCGAGCATCGAATCATTATATACAACGGCCCGACCGGTGCGACCGGGGTACTACAGCATGTCGGCGAAGTCGCGCGAAAGGCGGTGGAAGAGGCTGATTCCGGCCAGAAAGACGACCAGGGCAAAGACGCTGAAGTAGACAAACGCCCAAAGCTGGGGCACTTCGTCGCCCAGCAGCGCCGCGCGATAAGCGCTGATCAGCGGCGCCAGCGGATTGGCCAGCAACGCCGTTTGCAGCCAGCGAGGGACGAGATTGAGCGGGAAGATGATCGGCGTGGCGAAAAACCAAAGCAATAACAAAGCGTTCACGAGCTGGCCGACGTCTTTGTACATGACGTGAAAGGCGGAGGCGAACAGGCCGATACCGAATGTGAACATCAACTGCAGCGGAAACAGGGCCAGCAGCCCGATCGCCAGCAGCGTCGGCGGTTCGCCGACGGCGAACAAGATGCCGATGAAGATGACCAAGGCGATCAGCTCATGCAAGAAGCCCGACAGCAGAATGTGCAGCGGCAACAGTAGCACCGGGAAGCGGACTTGTTTGACCAGGTCTTTATTCTCGAGCACGACGGTGGTGGACTTCTGCACGGCCTCGGAGAAGGCGATCCATGGCAGCATGCCCGCGAAAAGAAAGATGCCATAGTTCGTAGCGCCGGCATTGCCGCCGACGTTGACCGACAAGATGTAGCCGAACACGAACGTATAGACGAGGATCTGGAGCAGTGGATTGATCACCGACCAGAAAAAACCCATAAAACTGGCGCCATACCGCTTGCGGAGGTCCAATTCGATCAGGCTCCACAGCAAGCGGCGCTGGGCAAATACTTCTTGGAACATCTCTTTCACGGCCGGGATCATAGCACATTCGATGTAACCTTTCGCGCCGGCGATGGTCTAATGGCCGGTGGCCCGGAGGCGGCTTGCCGCGTCCGGATCAGCGGCCGGTTTCGCCTTGTCGCGCCCCCACGCCGATGCTAGTCTCGGCACAACTTTGATCCGGCGAAGGAAACGATGCGGTATCTCTTGACCGGTGGCGGCACCGGCGGCCATGTGTATCCCAACCTGGCCATTGCTGGCGAGCTGGCCCGCCGCGACCCTGACGCGCGCTTTCTGTATGTCGGCGTGCGCGGACGCGCGGAAGCCGACATCGTGCCGCGTCATGGCATTCCGATTCGTTTCACCCCTGCTCGTGGCATGCCGGCCAGTCGGTTTTCGCCGGCGATGGTTTCGTTTCTGTTTTCGCTGCTGATCGGAACGATCAAGGCGCTGTTCATCATCCTGCGGTTCCGGCCGCAACTGGTGGTGGCGACCGGCGGTTATGCCAGCGCGCCGACGCTGTTGGCCGCGCGGTTCCTACGCCGGCCGATCCTGGTGCACGAACAGAACGCCTACCCGGGCCTAGTCAATCGCACGTTCGGCCGCATGGCTGGGCGGGTATGTGTTTCGTTTCCGGAATCGCTGACGCATTTTCAACACAACGGCGTGTTGGTCGGCTATCCGGTCCGGCCCGATATCCTAACGTTGCATGACCGGCCCGGGCCGGAAGAACGAGCTAGGCTGAAACAAGAGCTGGGCATCGAACCGCACCGGGCGGTGGTGTTGATCACCGGCGGCAGCTTGGGCGCGCGTTCGATCAACCGCGCCGTCGCCGACTTCCTGCCGCAACTGGCCGCCGACGAGGTCTGGCGCGAGCGTGTCTATTTGATGCACGGTTGCGGCCGCACGGCGAATCGCGAATACGACGCCGAGCAGGACACTGCCGACCGGCTGCGCGCACATGGTTTCGACGAAGCCACGGCAGCGCGGTTCTATCGCCGCGAACGTTACCTGTATGACATTCCCAAGTGGTTGCGGGTGGCCGATGTTGTGGTTTGCCGCGGCGGCGCCGGGTCGTTGGCCGAAACCGCCGCCGTGGGCGTACCATTCTTGGTTATTCCGAAGCACGGTTTGCCGGGCGACCACCAGGTGAAAAACGCCGAAGCGTTGCGCGCGGCCGGCGCGTGTCTGACGCTGCGCGAGAAGCGGGTGGTTGAGGCCGGGGAAGGGTTCGACGAGGTCGACCCGGCCCGCATGCTGGCGGCGATCAAGCAACTGGTCGATCTGCCGTCGGACCAACGCGCCGCCATGGCCAACGCGGCGTGGAGTTTCGTCGCGCCCGATTGTCTGGAACGCATTTACGCGCAGGCCGAAAGGCTGATGAGCCCGCCGCCACCGCCGCAACAGAAACTGCAACGCCGCCGCACGTTCCTGGTCGATCCGGCCGGCCGGCAGACGGAAGTGCTGTTCGACCGCAGCCGCGTCGGCGCGGGCCGTTGGGACGATGTGCGCCCCGCGGTAGCCGGCCTGGAGAAGCGGCATTTCTGGCTTAAACGAATTAGCCGGCAGGTCGGCGACCGCGTCGAGGAGACCTGGATGTTGATTCCGCGCGGCGAGATCCGCCGTTGGCGCGTCGAGGCGGAGGCGCCCGAAGAGATCGACGGTCCGACGTTGTTGACCGACACCGATCGGCTCGTGCTGCCGTCGGGCGAAGTGCTGAGTTTCGCCTTTGAATGGATCGAAGTCACGCGGGTTAAATCGGAAAAAGGCACCATCGAAAACGTGTTCTCGCAGGGTCTTGGGACGCTGGCGGCCAAGTTGATTGGTTTCGTGCGGGAAGCGTTCCTGGGCCGCACGTTTGGTGCCGGCGATATCATGGACGTGTTCGCGGTCGCGCTCGGCTTGGCCAATCTCATGCGCGAAGTTGTCGCCGAGATGGCGCTGGAAAACGCGTTCCTGCCCAGCTTCCGCCTGTTCTATGGTCGCAGTGAAGACAAGCGCCCCGCTTGGCGGCTGGCCTGGCAAGTGTTCAATCTGTTCACCTTGCTTTCAACGGTGATCACGATCGTGGCGGTGTTGACCTGCCCGTGGTGGGTCAAATTCATCGCGCCGGGTTTCGTGGCCAAAGGGTTGATTCCCCAAACCGTGGCCATGACCCAATTGATGTTCCCGTTTCTGATTCTGATGAGCGTCAGCGCGTTCCTCGGCACGATTCTACAGAGCTTCGATCGCTTCGGCCCGAACGCCTTTGCGCCGGTGCTGTACAGCCTTTCCCTGATCTTTTGCACCACGGCGCTCAAACCGTGGCTCGGGTTGTACTCGCTGGGCGCGGCGGTGCTTATCGGCGGTGCGTTACAGGTTGTCTTCCAGTTCTTCTTCCTGCTGCGCCGCGGCTTGCGCGAAAAGGTGGCCTGGAACACCTATCGCCCGATTGTCACTGCCGAGCCGGGCATGAAGAAGGTCGTGGCCCTGTCCGGACCGGTGTTCCTCGACGCGACGTTGAATAAGATCAGCGGGGTGGTGGACAAGATCCTGGCCACGGTGTTGATCTCCGGTTCGGTTAGCGCTCTTTACTTCTCGCGCCTGCTGATCGTGCTGCCGTTCTCAGTGTTGGCAATGAGCGTGACCCGTGTGTTTTTGCGCGATCTATCTGACGAAGCTGCCGCCGGCGATGCGGCTCGTTACCGCGATCTGTTGCGCCGGGGCATCGACGCCACGTTGTTCTTGATGTTGCCGACGACCGCGGCGATAGTAGCGCTGTCCACGCCGCTGGTGCGGGCGATCTGGGAAGGCGGCGCGTTCACCGCGCAGAACACGCACATGACCAGCCTGGCGTTGACCTGTTACGCGTACGGTCTGCTGGGGTGGTCGATGGTGTCGCTATACAGCCGGGTCTTTTCCAGCCAGCTCGACACGCGCACCAGCTTGATCACCAACGCCGGCAGCCTGGTGGTGTATCTGATCTTCGCCGTGACCCTGGTCCACACCCCGTTGCTGCATGCCGGGTTGGCATTGGCTACCAGTATCTCGTTCACCTTCAACATGATCTGGCGGCATCTCATCATCAGCCGTCGCCTGGCGGCCGACGGCGCGCCGCTGCCGTTGAGCAGCCTGCTGCCGACCTTAGGCAAGACGCTGGCGGCCAGCCTAGTGATGCTGTTGGTCATCGAGTTGGTCTACATCGACGGCGGGTCGGGCCGCAGCCTGCTGGCGAACATGTGGTTCTTCGGCATGCCGGCGACGCTCGGCACCTTGGCGTTCCTAGCTTTCGCATACTTGTTACGCGCGCGCCCGCTGATCGAACTGTTCAACTATTTCACCGCACGGTTGGGCATGGGCGCCCTGTTCGGGCGCGTGCCCGAACCGCACCACGAAACCAACGGCAACCTGCGCACCATGGCCGCCTCGGCGTTGGTCCGCGAAGTGCCGCGACGCCACTTTACACCAGATGAACTGGCGATTGTGCGTGAGCGGCTCGAAGCTTTGCTCGATCACGACGACTGGTGGGTACGCAACATGGGTATCAAACTGGTCGGCGCGCTGCGGTTGACCGACAAGGTCGGCCTGTTGTGCGAGGCGATCACCGCCCGGACGCGTCGCCGCGGCTGGCGGCGCTGGCTGCTCGGCAGCGGCCGCGAAGCCGGTTTCATCCGGCGCAACGCCGTGACGGCGCTACAGGAAATCGGGGTGTATGACGACCGCGTGCGGCAGGCGTTGCTGGCAGCGTTGGACGACGACTATTACGAAGTCCGTCAACATGCGTTGGGTTTGGTGACGGCCTGGGTCGAGCGCCTGCGCGGCGACGACGAGCTATTGGCGCGTATCACGGCGCGGTTGGCCGATCGTCATTTCGAAGTGGTGCCAATGGCGGTGCGCGCCTTTGCGGAATGGACCACGTCGCCGGATGCGCTGGCGCGGTTACGTCCGCTGCTCGGAGACTCGCGTTGGCCGGTGCGCGCGGCGGCGGTGGAAGCTTGCCGCCGGTTGTACGACCGCAAGGTGGTGACCGATCCGGCGGCGTTGCGCGCGGTGCTGTCCGGCGTGTTGTTGACCAGCGAAATGGCCGAACCGGTGTTCCCGCTCAAGCGAGTGGTGCGCGATGCGCTCGACGGCGTGCCGCGCGGGGAGGAATGAGCGATGCTCTACCTGCTCTACAAAACCGCTGCGCACCACAATGCGGTCACGCTGTGGCTCAATCTGTTTAGCTACATCACCTTCCGCGCGGGCATGGCGGCCGTGGCGAGCATCATCCTGACGCTGTTGATCGGCGGCCCATTCATCCGGCTGTTGCACCGTCTGGGCATTCATGACACGCCCCGCGATTACGGGGTGTTGGCGGTTACCGACAAACGCGGCACCCCGCAGATGGGCGGATTGATTTTCGCCTCGGTCACGTTGATCGTCGCCTTGCTATGTTGCGATCTGCACAGCCGCATGGTGCAGATGTTGTTTCTTAGTCTGATCTGGTTCACCGCGATCGGCGCGGCCGACGACTACCTGAAGATCAAGGTGCGACGTAGCGCCGATGCCGGACTGGGGCGTTCCGAAAAGATGATGTACCAGGGAGCGTTCGGTCTGTTGCTAGCGTTGGTCTGTTTCATCTCTGGCTTATCGCCGCATGAACCGCGACTGATCGGCCACGTGATGTTGCCGTTTGTCAAAGGCTCTATTCCCCTGTGGCTGCTCTACATCCCGTTTGTGGTGCTGGTCGTGCTGGGCATCAGCAACGCCATCAATCTCACCGACGGCATGGACGGCCTGGCGACGGGCCCCTCGATTATGGCCACCGGCGTTTTCGCCGTGTATGCCTATGTGCTGTCGCACGCCGGCCTCAGCCGCTACCTCCTGTTCGACCAGATTCGCGGAGCGGGCGAGGTGGCGGTGTTTCTGGCGGCGTTGTTTGGGGCGCTGGTCGGTTTCCTGTGGTACAACTCGTACCCGGCGACGGTGTTCATGGGCGATACGGGCAGCCTGGCGATCGGTGGCGTGTTGGCCACCGCAGCAGTGCTGATCAAACAAGAAGCGTTGTTCCTCGTTGCCGGGTTCCTGTTCTGCGCCGAGTTCCTTTCGTCTCTGATTCAAGACAAGGTGGGCGTCAATCGCGGCGCGCTCGGCTTACGCATTTTCACGCGAGCACCACTGCACGACGCCTTCCGTTTGCGCGGCCTGGCCGAGCCAAAGGTCGTCGTGCGGATGTGGATCATCGCCGGCATCGCCACGTTCATTGCGTTGCTGGCGCTCAAACTGCGTTAACGCTGCCGGTCAGAAATTCCACATGCCGAGCGAAGAGCCGAAGTACTCCGAGGAGCTTTCCTGGTACTCGCGCCAGTGCTCAAAGGGGAAGCGCGACGTGGTTTCGTCGAAGGTTCGCCATTGGCGGTACTTGGCCCGCCCCACCAGATCTTTGCGCAAAAAGGCATAGACACCGACGTCCACCATTCCCCGGTCGCGAATTCGCTGTTTGCGCACGAACAGCCAGGCGAGGCGGTAGTTGGCCTCGAAATTGGGCTGTTCGTAGATGCCGGTCTGCTGTCGCGCGAAAGTCGAGCGCCGCATCCACGACTGGAAGCCTTCCTGGTCCGCCGAGAAAAGTGTCGGCAACTGCACGATGACTTCCGGGCGTTTGCTCAACACGTAGACATAGTCGCTCTTCTCATGGCCGGCTGCACCTTCGCCGGTTTCGATATCGAGGTGCGCGATGTGGCGGTCGGTCAGACCCATCATGTCAAGGATGCGGTTGCCGGAGTAGTAGCCGAACGCGCCGATCGGGAGCGTGGCAACCACGTCATGGTGTGGCACGGCGGTCTTAAATGCCCTGCCGGCAGCGATCGACGGCCGAATTGCTCTTCGGAACGACAGATGCTCTAGCACTTGCAGCGAAGGAATGAAGTTGCACCACAAGGCCAGGAGCAGGCTGACCGTGATGGCCCAGCCTAGCGGGCTCATGAGCGTCGGTTTCGGCTCGGTGGGGACGGGAAGGAAACGCTGCAACATCCAGATGCTCGCCACCATGAGCGGAAAACCCGGCAGCATGAAGCGCTGGAAAGCGAAATAGTCGCCGCCGACCAGGACGGTATAAGAGGCCACAGCGGCCCACAGGCCCAGCGCCACGAACAGGGCGCGCGGCCAATTCCGCCACTGCCGGCGGTTCACCCACAGCAGGTAGAACAGGTAGAGCGCGATCAGCGTCGAGGACGACGATCGGAAGAGGTAGCGCAGGCCGGCGAGGATCGGCGGTTTGGCGCCGACCTTCATCCAGTACGTGTTGGGCATGAAGTCACCGAAGTAGTGCCAGCGCCACAACCAGTACAGGCCGAACAGGCCCCAGGCGATACCAAGATAGACCGCGGCATTTTTGAGCGAGCGCTGGCGCCACGGCAACAGCCACGATAACGCCAGCACCAACCCGACCAGCAGCGCTCCTTCGGGATGTAGCAGGCCCGCTACGAAGGTCAACAGACCCGAGCGCCAAGGCGTGCGTTCGCGCTCGCGTTCGTCCAAATGAACGAACCAGGAGGCAACCCAGGCCAGAGCCACCAAGGCGGTTTCCATGCCCGACCAGGCCCACACCACGGCCGGCGGAAAGGTGGCTAGGAAGACGATCGGGAACCACTCGGCCCGCCCAAGTGGACCGCCACCGCGCCGGCGATCGATATAGGCCCAGACCAGCGCTACCACTCCGGCCCAGCCCAGCAGCGCCAACAAGGTAGCCCACGGACGAGCCAGCGGTTTGGCGATCGCGACGGCTGGGGCGCTCAGCAACAATTCCCCGAAGCTGGTGTAGCCTTCCACGCGCTCACCCGGATTGAACACCAGCCCGTGCCCGTGCACTAGGTTGTCGGCGTAGCGGAACGTGATGTAGGTGTCGTCGATCGGTCCGGCGGCCGGATTGAGCAAGCCGCATACGAACAGAATTGCCAGCACAAGCAGGAAGACCCGGCGGGTCGTCAGGCGCGTGGGCTTGGTCGTAGCGGCGGCATCTTCGGCAGCGGGAACAGCAACAGCGGGAGCTTGAGAAATGCCGGCGGCTTGGTCTTCTCGACCCATATATTTCCAACCCTATTTTCTGCCGCCTCAACGGAACCAGATGCCAATACTGGTCGAAAACCCGAGCTCGGTCAACATGAATCTGCCATTGGCGGTGTAATGTATCTTGTGTCAGCGGCTTAAGCGAAGTAGGGGTGCCAGACCTCTCACTGCAAGAAAGGAAGGCACCCCATGGCACAAACGATTCTGACGGCTAACGTACGGCAAGCGATGCGCGAAGTCAAAGCCTTCGAGTGGGAAGGCGATTACCGGCCGGCGGCGCGGCAGGCAGTCAAGGAGGTTTTGGCAGGCGCGATGCGGGCGGCGGCCAGCGAGCACCTGGAGGCGATGGCGACCGAGGGCACGCCGGATCGGCGCAGTTGACCGAGATCGGCGAGGTGACGGTGGCGGTGGCGCGCACGCGAACCTACAGC
>CAZEDX010000068.1:0-13506 GCA_964511015.1 uncultured bacterium
AAGAAGATCCACGGCACCGGCGCGATCCCGGGCGGTATCAACAAGAACCTCTCGCTCAAGGAGCGCGACGAGCTGCTCAAGGACGTCGAGCAGATGGTCGCCTGGTCGCAGGCCGCCCTGAAACTCTGCAAGGACTACACCGTTGAGCACCTGGAGAAGCTGGCCCCCTTCGGCTCCTTCGATTCTAATCACCTGTCGCTGGTCCGCGCCGACGGCGCCATGGACCTGTACCATGGCGGCCTGCGCGCGATCACTTTCGACGGCCAGAAGATCTTCGATCACGTCGACTACCAGAAGTACGCCGACTACATCGCCGAAGAGGTCCGCCCCTGGTCCTACATGAAGTTCCCGTTCATCAAGTCGCTGGGCCCGGAAAAGGGCTGGTACCGCGTGGGCCCGCTGGCGCGCGTGAACGTGGCCGACTTCATCGACACCCCGCTGGCCGACAAGGAACTCAAGGAGTTCAAGGCGCTGACCAAGGGCCAGCCGAACAACATCTCGATGGCTTACCACTGGGCGCGCATGATCGAATTGCTGCACTCGATCGAGAAGATCCAGATCCTGCTCCACGACAAAGACCTGCAAGGCAACGATCTGGTGGTCAAGGGCCAGCGGCGCGAAGAAGGCGTGGGCCTGATCGAAGCCCCGCGCGGCACGCTGTTCCACCACTACCGGGTCAACAAGGACGACCAGGTGGTCATGGCCAACCTGATCGTTTCGACCACCAACAACAACGAACCGATGAACCGCGCGGTGCAGAAGGTCGCGCAGGACCACATCAGTGGTCAGAAGCAGATCACCGAAGGCCTGCTCAACCACATCGAAGTGGCCATCCGCGCCTATGACCCGTGCCTGTCGTGCGCGACGCACGCGTTGGGCCGCATGCCGCTGGAAGTCGAACTGGTCGACGCCGACGGCACGCTGCTCGAACGGAAAATCAAGGATTGAGCGCGGCGCCGGTTCGCGTGCTGCTGATCGGCTTCGGCAACCCCGGGCGCGGAGATGACGGTCTCGGTCCGGCGTTCGCCGAAGCCGTTCAGCATTTAAACCTGCCGGAAGTCACCGTCGAATCCGACTACCAGCTCAATGTCGAAGACGCCGCCGCCATCGCCGCGCACGACGTGGCGGTGCTGGTCGACGCCGACGCCTCCGGCCCCGCACCCTTCGCCTTCCGCGTCATCGAACCCAAATCCGAACTCAGCGTCAGCACCCACAGCGCCGAACCCGGCGCGGTCGTCGCCCTGGCGCGCGATCTCTTCCACGGCCGGGCCGAAGCGTATATCCTCGGCATTCGCGGTTACGTCTTCGATCATTTTGTCGAAACATTGACCGAACAGGCGGCAGCCAACCTGCGCGCCGCGCTCGACTGGTTCGTGCCGGTGCTGCGCGCGCGCGCGTTCGCCCAGGCCGCGGGCGCCGCCGACAAGTGAGAAAACCCATGCTCGAATTCCCGTTGCCGCACGCTCCCGCTCGCCCCTTGCTCGCGCTGGGCGGCGACCTTAAATGCCACCCCGCCGTCACGCGGGGGGACCGGCTGGTCATGCTCGACGAAGTCGGCGACCTGGCCGCGCCCGACAAGCAGGACGCGCTGGAAGTCCTGCTGGACGGTCAGGCGCCCGGCGCGCTGGTCTGCGACCGGCACCCGGACTACTTCTCCACCAACCTCGCTCACCGGCTGGCCGGCGAACAACGCCTGCCGCTGCGCGAAGTGCAGCATCACCGCGCGCACGTCGCCGCGGTCTGCGTCGAGCACCGCCTGTTCGACGCGCCGGTGGTCGGCCTCGCCTTCGACGGCACCGGCTTCGGCGACGACGGCACCGTCTGGGGCGGCGAGTTCTTCACCGGCTCGGTCGCCGGCGGCCTGATCCGGCGCGCGCACTTCGCCACCGTGCCCCTGCCCGGCGGCGACGCCGCCGTGCGCCAGCCGTGGCGCATCGCGCTGGCCCTGTTGCTCGAACGCGGCGCGTCGCGCGCCCAAGCCCAGGCCTATCTCGCCCGCCACGGCATCGCATTGGGCGACCTGCCGCTGTTCGAGAAGGCGCTGGCAAACAAACTCGCCGTCGGCCGCAGCTCCGCGCTCGGCCGCTGGTTCGACGCCGTCTCCGCCCTGCTCGGCATCCGCACCGTCGCGCAGTTCGAAGCCCAGCCGGCCATCGACCTGCAAGCGACCGCGGAGAAGCACTTCACCACTAAGGTGCGCGGCGATTGGCCGTATGCGCTCGGCGGCGACGAAGTGCTGGTCGTCGACTTCCCGGCATTGGCCGAGGCCGCGCAGGCGCCGCCCGACCGCGCGCCCGCGCTCGCCGTCGAGTTCCACCACGCCGCGGCGCGCGCCACCGCCGAAGTCGCCGCTCGGCTGGCGGCCGCGGCGAACACCGAACTCGTCGTCGCCTCCGGCGGCTGTTTCCTGAACAAGCTGTTCGCCCGACTGCTCGACGAACAACTCGCCGCCGCCGGCCTGCGCCCGCTCAAGCCGGTCCGGCTGCCCCCCGGCGATCAGGCGTTGGCCCTTGGTCAAATCGGCCTGGCCCTGTATGATGCGCCTTCTTCCAGCGAGGGTTGAAGCGATGTGTCTTGCGGTACCGTTGAAGTTGCTGCGCGTCGATGCTGCGTCGGCGTCGGGCACGGTGGACATGGGCGGCTCGCCCGTGGTCGTGGGCCTGGAACTGGTGCCCGAAGCCCAGGCCGGCGACTACGTGCTCGTGCACGCCGGCATGGCGATCGAGGTGCTCGACGAGGCCGAGGCCCAGGCCACGCTCGCGGTCTACGAGGAATTCTGCGAGGTGCCGGGCATGTTGGCCCCCAAGCCGGATCGGGCGCATGACTGATCCCTTCCGCTCCAAAACGCTCGTGCGGGAACTGACCGCCGCGCTGGCCGAGGTCGCGCGCGATCTGCCGCCGGTGAAGATCATGCACGTGTGCGGCACGCACGAGCACGAACTGCGCCGCCACGCGCTGCGCCAACTGCTGCCGGCAAACGTCGAACTGATCGCCGGGCCCGGCTGCCCGGTGTGCATCACGCCCGCTTCGGCCATCGCCACGGCCATGCGTCTGGCGCTGCTGCCGACGCAGCCGATCCTCGCCACCTACGGCGACATCGTGCGCGTGCCGATCGAAAGCGGTCATCTCTGGCAGACCCGTGCGCAAGGCGCCGACGTGCGTCTGGTCTACGGCCCGCGCGAAGCGGTGCGGCTGGCGCAGGAGCAGCCGGATCGGCCGGTGATTTTCTTCAGCGTCGGCTTCGAAACGACCGCCGCCGGCGTTGCCGGCATGTTGGCGGCGCCGCTGCCCGAGAACTTCTTTCTCTACTGCTGTCACCGCTACGTGCCGACGGCGGTGGAGGTGCTCGCCGCGCAAAAGGACTCGGCCATCGGCGGCTTCCTGCTGCCCGGCCACGCCTCGGTGATCACCGGCACGATAGCCTACGAGTTTCTGCCCCGACGCTTCGGCCTGCCCGCAGCGGTCGCCGGTTTCGAGCCGGTCGACATGCTCACGGCCTTGCTGTCGATCGTGCGGCAGATCAAGCTCGGCCGGCCGGCGATCGCCAACTGCTACCCGCGCGCCGTCCGCGCCGAGGGCAATGTCCGCGCGCTGGCCTATCTCGACCGCGTGTTCGCGCGCACCGACGCCGCCTGGCGCGGCATCGGCGTGCTGCCCGGCACCGGCCTGGAACTGCGGAGCGAGTTCCGCGCCCGCGACGCGCTGGCCCATTTCGAAGTCGAGCCGCAGCCCACGCCCGACATCCTGCCCGGCTGCCGCTGCCACCTGGTCATGCTGGGCCGCGCCAACCCGGCCGACTGCCCCTTGTTCGGCGGCGCGTGCACGCCGCAAAATCCTTACGGTCCGTGCATGGTGGGCAGCGAAGGCACCTGCCGCGCCCACTACCTGTACCCGGAGAACATCGATGAGTGACACCATCCGTTTGGCCCACGGTTTCGGCGGCCGGCTGACGCAGGATCTGCTCGACGAGGTCATCATCCCCGCGCTGTCGGGCAAGGCCGATCACGCGGTCACGCTCGACGCCGCGGTGCTGCCCGAACTGCAGCCGCCGGTGGTCATGTCGACCGATTCGTTCACCATCACGCCGCGCTTCTTTCCCGGCGGCGACATCGGCAAGCTGGCGCTGGCCGGCACGATCAACGACGTCGCCATGATGGGCGCGCGGCCGGCCTACTTCTCGCTCGGCCTGATCATCGAGGAAGGACTGCCGCTCGACGAACTGCGGCGCATCATGGGCTCGCTCGGCGAACTGGCCCGCGCGACCGGCGTGCAGATTGTCACCGGCGACACCAAGGTCGTCGAGCAGGGCGTGGTCGACGGGCTGTTCATCAACACCACCGGCCTGGGCACGCGGCAATTCGCCGTAGGGCCGGAACGCATCGCCGCCGGCGACGCGATTCTGATCTCCGGCACCGTGGCCGACCACGGCGCGGCGATCTTGAACGTGCGCGAGAAGCTCGGCTTCGCCCAAACGCTGGAAAGCGACTGCGCCCCGCTGTGGGACCTGGTCGCCGCCGCCCACGCCGCGGCAGGCGAAGCGCTGCATGCGTTGCGCGACCCGACCCGCGGCGGACTGGCCGCGACGCTCAACGAATTCGCCCGCGACACCGGCCTGCAGTTCGTGTTGCAGGAAGAGGCGCTGCCGATCCGCCCCGCCGTGCGCGCCTTCCTCGATGTGCTCGGGCTCGACCCGCTGCCGATCGCCAACGAGGGCAAGTGCCTGCTGTTCGTCGCGCCGGAAGCGGCCGAAACGGCGCTGGCGGCCGTGCGCCAGGCGCCGTACGGCGCCGAGGCGGCGATCATCGGCCGTGTGGAACCGGCCGTGCGCCGCGGCCGCGTGGTGTTGGAAACCGCCATCGGCACGCGCCGCGTCGTCGAAATGCCGATCGAAGCCGGCCTGCCACGGATCTGCTGATGCACGAAGCGGCCATCACGCAAGGCATCATCGACACCGCGCTGGCGGCGATTCGCGAGCACGCGATTACCCAGACCGTGCGCAAGGTCTGCGTGACCGTCGGCGTCGCGCAAGGGCTGGTGCCCGAATCGATGCGCTTCTACTTCGACCTGGTCAAACCCGGCACGCCGCTGGCGGACGCGCAATTGGAAATCGAACTGCTGCCCATGATCGCGCATTGCGCGGCCTGTGCGCAAAATTTTCCGCTGAATGTACCCCTGCTGATCTGCAGCCAATGCGGCGCGCCGATGGAATTGGTGCAAGGCAAAGAGCTGCGGGTCACCGACCTCGAGGTTGACGAATGACCACCATCACTGTCGACAAGGACCCGCGCAGCGCCGACCAGCTCATCGCCGACGAGATCCGGCAAGAGCTGGCCCGCCGCCGCGTCACCATGATCAACCTGATCAGTTCGCCCGGCTCGGGCAAGACCACGCTGCTGGAAAAGGCGCTGCCGCTGCTGGCCCAACGCGTGCGGCTGGCGGTCATCGAGGCCGACAACGCGACGACCAACGACGCCGACCGGCTGCAGGCGGTCGGCCAACGCGTCCACGCCGTCTGCACCGGCGTGACCAGTTGCCACCTCTCCGCCGCGGCCACCCGCTCGGCCCTGGCGGCGCTGGCGATCGACGGCCTCGACCTGGTCGTAGTCGAGAACGTCGGCAACCTGGTCTGCCCGGCGGAAGAAGACATCGGCGAAGACTACAAGATCGCCGTGCTCTCCGTGGCCGAAGGCGAAGACAAGCCGCTGAAGTACCCGCTGTGCTTCCAGGAAGCGAGCCTGGTCGTGCTGAACAAGATCGACGCCGCCGCCGCCCTCGGCGCCGACACCGACCTGATGGAGCGCAACGTCCGCGCCACCAACCCGAAGGTCGAGGTGATACGTGCTTCGGCCCGCACCGGCGAGAACGTCGGCGCGTTCGTCGATTGGGTCGAAAAAAAGGTTCGGGCGAAGCGAGGCTGAACCGCACCCGCCCCTTACCCTTCGTAAAGTGCCGGGGGGTATTTCGCCATTTTTGGCGTTTTTTAAAACTAACTAAACGGAAACAGGCCACGACTTCTTTTCGCGCCCGCCGCCGATCGCGCATAGGTGGTCCGACGCAAGCGGAAGCGGAACTCACTCCTCCCTTAACCTTCGTAATTTGCATACCCATTTCGGCGTTTTCAGCGGGCTGTTTTGACGGCAACTAGGCACAGTTGCCGTGTCAAAAAAATTTTCGACTACCCCGGAGGTAATTGGCGCGGCCGGTTGCTACACCATCGGCTGTGGATGGTCGGGCCCGCGGCGCCGGCGCGCGGTCAGCAGCATGCGGAAGCCCCAGTCGGAGCGGATAAAGCCGTACAGTCCCAGCAGAATCCCGAGCAACACGCCGCCGGCGAGCCAGGGGTTGTATTGCTCGCGCTTGAAGATCTTGCCCTCGCCCACGGTGGGCATGGTCTGCGGCATCAGCGGCAAGCCGAAGCGCGTGGCCAGCTCCTCGATGCGCGTCAGGTGCACAACCGGCACGCCCTCTTCGGCGAAGCGGTGCATGATCGAGTCGATCTCGTCGCCGCCCTCGGGCGCGCGAAGGTTGAGGCCCGGTTTGAACAGCTTTTTGCCGACCTTCGTGCCGACCGAAGTCGTGCCGCCGCCGACGTTGATGTACATCTTGATCGGCTTGTCGCCCGCCGCCTCACGGTAGATCTTCATGCGCTGGTTGATGCTGTCGGCGTAGTTGGCCGGTTCGATCAGCGGAATTTGGTCGCGTTCGATCGCGCGACGCAGTAGTTCGATTCCTTCTTCCGACATGCCCAGGCCTTTGTCTTCGATGCCGCCGACCGAAGCGGCCATCGAGCGGAAGCCGAAGATGCGTTCTTCGTACAGCACGCGTTCCATGTCGATCCAGAGCAGGCGCGGATCGTTGGCGCCCCATTGCGACGCCGACGCGCTGGAAATAACGATCGGCTTGAGCTTCAGCGTTTGCACCGCGGCGCAGACGCAGATGTTCAGCGCGGGGAACGAGCCGGAGAAGCCGATCGCGACCGGATCGCCTTCCTCGCAACCGACCCGCTTCAGGTAGTAGACCATCACCGCGGCAAAGTTCGGGTTCACCGAGGTCTGCTTGGCCTGCAGACTGCCGGTGTTGCTGGTGACCGAGGTCATCAGTTCACCGATCAGGCCCGTCTGCGCCGGGTCGGTGCTGGCGTCGATCGGCAATTTGCGTTTCTTCCGCTCGGCCTTCACCGCTTCCATGCCTTCGCGCGCCAGCCGCGAGGCGTGCAGCTTTTCGAGGTAGTAGGGCTGCTTGACCTGCACCTGGAACAATTCGACCGCCGCCAGGCCGGCGATCGACAGCGCGGCGATCAACACCAGCGCGGCGCGTGAGATCCCCCGGGGCCGCCAGTAGATCGCCTTCATGATTGCAGCTCCGCCCCGACAAAGAGAATCAGCACCAGGCGCACCACGACCGCGGCGGTGAGCAGCGCGCTGGTCGTCTCCACCACGCCCTGGCGGTCGTACCAGATGGCAATCAGGCCGGGAATGATATAGCCGATCACGGTGAACTCGCTGTGCTCGGCCAGCACCGGGGCGGCGCCGATCAGGTTGCGCACCAGCGCGCCGAGCAGGTAGCCAACCAGGATCATCAGCACCGTGCGGCGCTTGCCGTAGACGATCACGATCGACGACAACGCGTGAACGATGCCGAAGGTGGCGAAGCCCGCCGCCAACGTCAGCGCGACGTCGAGCGGATGCGACAGGCCCAGCGCGATGTAGCCCGGCACCACCATGCCGCCGGCGGCCAGGCCGAACAGTTCGGAGAAGAGCAGGCTGACCGCCAGCCCCAAGCCGATCGACAACGAAAGCAGTTCGATCATGCCGCCCCCTGCACCGTCGCGCGGTTGCGGAAGTGTTGCACGACATCGAGGCCCGACCCGCCGATGTTGCCCATGCCCATCACCAGCGACGAGGCGCCGGCCAGCGAAACCACCGCCTCGAAGATCTCGTTGGCGGCGTAGTTCTCCGCGAAATGCAGCTTGCGCGAATCGAGCCCGGCCCGGGTGGCACTGCGGGCGAAGATGTAGGTGCCGGTCCCCATCAGCACGTAGTGGTCGGCGGGCGGCCACTGCACGCACGCCTCGCCCAGCGATTTGGAGCGGTCCGCCCGGTCGGCGCGGCAGTTGAACAACGCGATGCGCCGTTCGACCTGCGGGAACATGTCCAGCGCAATGCGCCAGATGCGTTCGGTCGATTCCGGATCGTTCGCCGCGAAGCCGTTGACGAAGTACAGCCGGCGTCCGAAGAAGTCGATCTCGTGTGTGCTCATCACGCCGGGGTCGGGCAAGGCGCGCCACATGCCGGCCAGCGCGGTGGCGCGGTCCACTCCGAACTCGGCGCAGACGCGCAACGCCAGCGCGATGTTCTCGGCATGCTCGACGTAGCCGAAACCCGCCAGCTCATTGCTACTCACCGCCGCAACCTCCGCCTCGCCCACAGCGACCAACTCCGCCTTCCGGTCGCGAGCGGCGGCGGCGAACACCGCCAGGTGCTTGCGCTCAGCGGTGAACAGCTTGCCGCCCGGCGGGATGGTGCCGGCCAACGCCAGCGCGACGTCGGCCTCGGTCGGCCCCATCACGTCGAGGTGGTCGGCGCGCGCGTTGGTAATCACCCCATGCGTAGCACGGATCAGCTTCCGCTCGCTCAGCGCTTGGAGATGCGGCTGCACGGCCATGCATTCGACGACCAGCGCCCGCGCCTGGTAGGTCAGCGCCGTCCGCACAATGCGCAACTGTTCGATGACGTTGGGCCGCGACGGCCGGAAGACGGGGTACTCCGTTCCGTCGGGCAGAATCATCCGCGGCAGCGTGCCGGTCGTCTTGCCGCAGGTGACGATGCCGCCGGCGCGCAGCCCCGCCGCGATGAGCCGGGTGACGCTCGACTTGCCCCGCGTGCCGTTGACGTGAATGCGGATCGGCAGCCGCCGCAGGTTGCGCCGGTGGATGACTTGCTGCACGACGCCAAGCGCCAGCAGCAGAATCACCGTGCCCAACAGCAGCCAAAAACCTTCCATTGCCGCCTGTGTTGCCGCCTTCGCCGAGTTATGGAGCCGAGGGTTCATCTTAGTTCGGGGCCCTCATAGGTCAAGGGACGCCGGCTACGCCGCACCGCGTCACATCTTGAAACCTGCGCCGGGACTTGTTACAAAGCGACAGCCTGCGTGGCATGAAAGCGAGCGTTCCAGTGATTCCGCTGTCTCCTGCTCATCCTCCGGCCTCTCTTCCCGTTCCGGCGACGGCCGCGCCGACCAAGGATCTCCCATGAACATCCTGACCAAGGCCTATTTGCTGTCGTTGATCGTCCGCTGGCGGGTCACCTGGGACAAACGCGACACCAGTTACCGCCCGCGGGGGGTAAAGAATCCCAAATTCGTCAGTGCGCGCGAGGCGGTCAGCCTGATCCGCGACGGCGGTACGGTCATCTCCTCGGGCATGGCCTGCAACGCCCGCTGCTCGATTTTCTTCTGGGCCCTGCGCGAGCTCTTCGAACAGACTGGGCACCCGCGCGATCTGACTTGGATCACCGTCGGCGCGCAAGGCGGCCGGGGCAAGATTCCGGGAATGCTGGAAGAGATCGCCCTGCCCGGCCTAGTGACGCGCTGGATCGGCGGCCACCTGGAAACGGTGAAGGCGTTTCTCCGCCTCGCCGACGCGGGCCAATGCGAGCTGCACGTGCTGCCGCAAGGCATTCAGGCCTTCCTGCTGGAAGCCCAGGCCAACGGCCAGGATGCGGTGCTCTCGGAAACGGGTCTGGACACAGTGTGCGACCCCCGCGTCGGGCGCGGTTCGCCTCTCTTCCCCGACCAGGCGGCGACGAACTTCGTTCAGGCCGCCGGCGACAAGCTGCGCTACACCATGCCGCCGGTCGAATACGCGGTTTTTGTCGCGCCGTATGCCGACGCCGAAGGCAACCTCTACCTCAAAAACGCCGCAGTGCAGACCGAGGCCTGGGAAAGCAGCCGCGCCGCGCGCCGCAACGGCGGCAAGGTGCTGGCCAGCGTGAGCGCGATCATACCGAAAGACCCGGCGAATATCTGGATGCCGGCGGACATGGTCGACGCCATCGTCGTCAACCCGCGCAGCGAGCAGACCGGCGGAATTCCGCAGTATCGCTATTGGCCCATGTTCACTCTTGGCGGCCAGGCCGACATGGTCGACGCGGTCAACCAGCTCAAGTTCGTTAACGACATCGTCCGAATCACGCCCGTCCGCAGTTCGGCGGACCAAGTGTTGGGGCGACTGGCGGCGTCGTTGTTCCTGAAGGTCGCGCACAAGGGCGCGCTGGTGAACATCGGCGTGGGGTTGCCGGAAGAGGTCTGCCGCCTCGTGCAGGAAGGCGGCCTGACCGACGACATCACCTTCTTCACCGAAACCGGGGTGATCGGCGGCCTGCCGGCGCCCAGCATCTTCTTCGGCGCGGCGATCAACCCGAAGGAAATGGTCACCTCGACCGAGGTATTCCACCGGGCCTACCGAAATCTCGACGTCACCTGCCTGGGCCTGTTGCAAGTCGATTCGGCGGGCAACGTCAACGTGGCCAAGCGCGGCGAAGGCGCGATCAACTATGTCGGCGCCGGCGGCTTCCCGGACCTCACCACCGCGGCCAAGAACATCATCTTCGTCGGCACGTGGATGGCCCACTCCCGAATGGTCATCGCCGGCGGCAAGTTGAAGATCGTCAAACCGGGCCCGGCGAAATTCGTCGCGCAGGTGGACGAGGTCAATTTCAACGGCCGCCGGGGCCTCGCCCGCGGACAGAACGTGTACTACGTCACCAACGTCGGCGTGTTCCACCTGACCGAACGCGGCATGGTGCTGGAACAAGTCATGCCGGGGGTGGATATCGAACGCGACATTCTGCGCGGCTGCCCGATGAAGGTCGTGTTGCCGCCGGGCGGGGTCGTGCCGAAGGTGCCCGAGACTATCGTGACCGGCCGCGGCTTCCGCCTGCGATGGTCTGACGCTACCTGAAACCGGCGCTCGGCGAAGCGCCGCGGCGAACGTTGTTTACAGTTGGAGTTGCCATGAACGTCCTGACCAAAGCCAAGTTGCTGGTGCACATCGGCCGCTGGCGCGCCACTTGGTCGCGCCACGACTGCGACTACCGCCCGAAAGGGCTGAAGAATCCCAAGTTCAAGACCGCGCACGAAGCGGTAAAGCTGATCCGCGACGGCAGCACCGTGCTGTCGTCGGGGATGGCCGGCAACGCGCGCTGTTCGATCTTCTTCTGGGCGCTGCGCGAGGTCTACGAACAGACGGCGCACCCGCGCCAGCTGACCTGGATCACCGTCGGCGCACAGGGCAGCCGCGGCAAGGCGCCCGGCACGATGGAAGAGATGGCCCTGCCCGGACTGGTGACACGCTGGATCGGCGGGCACCTGGAAACGGTCAAGGCGTTTCTGAAGATCGCCGACGAGGGTCATTGCGAACTGCACACCATGCCGCAAGGGATTGAAACCTTCCTTTGCGCCGCGCAGGCCGAAGGGAAGGACTCGCTGCTAAGCGAGGTGGGTTTGGGCACCCGGCTCGACCCACGCGTCGGCCTAGGCACCCCGGTTTTGCCCGGACCGGTGTCGGAGAATTTCGTCCGCCTCGAGGGCGACCGACTGCGCTACCACCTGCCGCCGATCGACTACTCGCTGTTCGTCGTGCCTTACGCCGACGCCGAGGGCAACCTATATCTTCAGAATGCCGCGCTGCAGACCGAAGCGTGGGAAGCCAGTCGCGCCGCCCGGCGCAACGGCGGCCAGGTGATCGCCAGCGTGAGCGCGATCGTGCCGCAGGATCCGGCGAAGATTTGGATGCCGGCGGACATGGTCGATGTGATCGTGGTCAACCCGGCCAGCGAGCAGACCGGCAGCGTGCCGCAATATCGCTATTGGCCGATGTTCACCCTCAACGCCGGCGTCGATGTGAAGGACGCGGTCGATCAGCTCCGGTTCATCAATGAGATTCTGAAAATCACGCCGCACCGCGGTTCGTCGGAACAGGCGGTCGGCCGGCTGGCGGCTTCGCTGTTCATGGACGTGGCGCACCGCGGTTCGTTGGTGAACATCGGCGTCGGACTGCCGGAAGAGGTCTGCCGCCTGATCTATGAGGGCGGACTCCACGACGAGGTGACCTTTTTCACCGAGACGGGCGTGGTCGGCGGTTTGCCGACGCCGGGCATTTTCTTCGGCGCGGCGATCAACCCGAAGGAGATCCTCACCTCGACCGAGGTGTTCCGGCGCGCGCAGCGCGACCTCGACGTCACCGTGCTCGGCATGCTGCAGGCCGACTCGGCAGGCAACATCAACGTCGCCAAACGCGGCGAAGGCGCGATTAACTACGTCGGCGCGGGCGGCCTGCCCGACCTGACCTACGCGGCGAAGAACGTGATCTTCGTCGGCTCGTGGATGGCGCACGCCAAGTTCGAAGTCGTGGGCGGCCAGGTCCGCATCGCCCGGGCCGGCACGCATAAGTTTGTCGACCAGGTCGACGAGATCAACTTCAGCGGCGCGCGCGCGCTGGAGCGCGGCCAGAACATCCACTACGTGACCAACGTCGGCGTGTTTCACCTCACCAAGCGTGGCATGGAACTGGCGCAGGTGATGCCGGGCATCGACATCGAACGCGACATTCTGCACGGCTGCCCAATGAAGGTCGTGCTGCCCCCCGGCGGCGCGGTGCCGGTCGTGCCCGAACCCATCGTCACCGGCCGCAACTTCCGGCTGCAGTGGAAGGAGTAGCGGGCGTCGTCTTTTCGGTCGGCTGTTGATTTCCCGGGTCCGACGGGGTACGAATAACTTTTTGGACCAAAAGACGAGCGGTCGAGGGCAGAATGAAAAGACGATGGTTGTTCGTTGGCGCCTCTTTTCTCTCCCTTATGGTCGCGGCGGAGATTTTCGGACACCTGTTCTTCGCCGACCCGCTGGCCGTATCCGATCTGGTGATCCCAACTTCCGCGCCGCTCTACTTTCAGGGCAAACCCAACGTCGATCTGACCTATCGCGGCGTGCTCGCGAAACTCCGGCCGTCCCGCATCAGACTCAACTCCCGCGGCTTTCGCGATGTGGAACCGGACCCAACCGATCCGCGGCCGCGAATCAACATCTACGGCGATTCGCAGGCGTTCGGCCTGGGCATTCCGGAGGAGTCCACCTTGGCGTACCAACTGCAAGCCCGCTTTCCCGAACTGCGGGTGAACAACTACGCCGTGCCGGGGTACAACTTTCGCCAGATGCTCGGCCTGTTCGAAAAGAACCCGCCGGACTTCGCGCTCAGCATGTTTGTGATTTTCAACAACGATTTCAGTCCGGTGATCGGCATTACCGAAAAGCCGCCGCTATTCGCGCTGGCGCGGCATTCGTTTTGGTACCAATTCTATTTTCTCGTCCGCTATGTGGCGCGGGTCGAGGATGATGAGCCGGCGGCCCGGCGCCGACCGGGCGTTAACGCGACGTCAACGGCCCAACGACTATTTTTGTCGTCCTGAACGAAGTGAAGGATCTATAGGGGGGGTCAAACTGGGCAGATTC
>CAZEDX010000068.1:13606-23441 GCA_964511015.1 uncultured bacterium
TTCGCTACGCTCAGAACGACGACCTTATGATTCTTCGCTACGCTCAGAACAACGATTTGGATGGCGCCGCCAACTGCTTCTCTGCCTCGCTCCGGCCTTCCGACTCCGTTCAAACTGCTTCCGATGACTTGCTTTGTCGTCCTGAACGAAGTGAAGGATCTATAGGGGGGTCAAACTGGGCAGATTCTTCGCTACGCTCAGAACGACGACCTTATGATTCTTCGCTACGCTCAGAACAACGACCTTATGATTCTTCGCTGCGCTCAGAACGGCGGCTATACGCCTCTCGCGGCGCCCGGAACGACAACCCGACCAAGCCGTTTAACCTTCCCCCCGCCACGGTTGTCAGAGATAACGAGAGTGAAGACCGAGCCAGCCGGCTTGGTCCGGAACCAAAGAAACGCTCCTTGACCCTCCTTTCTTTGCCCCGTTGGCCCAATCCTCCCAAAGCGGGCCAAACACCAGAGGGTGCGGCACGTCGTCACCGCATCCTCTTGGTGTTTAAGAGGGGCCTGCCGGGTTTTCGGGAGCTATCCCACTCCGGATAACTTCACCTCCTCTTGCGCCTCGTCGTCCGACTGTGGTTTGATTATCTTCGAGATAGGCTATGAACGATTGCCCGCGTGCTTGGCTCGCGCGAGGGCAGGCCAATTGGACCGAGGTCGCGGGAGGGGATCGCGCAGACGAACCGTTGGGTTGCCTGGTGCGTGTCGGTGTTGGCGATCGCCTGGTCGGCCGGCTGCCGGCCGGGGGACGACGATGACGCGAGCGACGACGACGTGGATGACGACACGGGCGACGCCCCGGCAGTGTTCGACTTCGAAGACGACGGACAATCGCGTGGCGCCGGCTGGGATATCGGCGCCGACGAATACGCGGTGCGGCTTCAGTAGCTGAGTTTCAACTCGCCGTAGTAGCTGGTCGGGGGGATGTCGGCGTCGCCGTCGTCTTCACGGTCCCACCGGTAGCCGAGCCAGTTCTTCACCAGCCCGGCAATTTCGACGTGCGAGCCGAGCGTCTTGTAGACGCGGGCGCTGGTCAGCCACATCGGGCCGGCGGTGTACCACAGCCCGCCCATGCCGATGTACTCGCGTTCGGATTCGTAATTCGCGCCGACGAATCCGCCCAGGCCCCACGGGTCGTAGTCGACGAACAGTTGCGCGCCGGCGCTGTGTTCGGGCACCGTGCCCAGGATGTCGTCTTCATCGAGGTCGCGCGTGCGCGTCCAGGTGTAGTTCCACCGCGAACGCACATAGCGGCCGGCGAACAGTTCGAGCGAGCTCTCGAGGCCGTAGGTGCGCGCGCGCTTGAGGTTGGTGTAGGTCATCAGCGGCAAGCCGCCCTGGTAGTCTTCCTGAATGATCGTTGTCCAGATCATGTCGTCGAGTTCGTACTGGAAATAGCCGACCGTCGCGCGCACGACCGAGCCGATGGTCTGCTCGATCTCGGCATCCCACCCGATGGCCGATTCGGGCTGTAGTTCCTCGTTGCCGGTCATGTAGTAGCCGGAGTGGCGGAAGACAGGGCGGTAGAGCTGGCTGAGCGTCGGCTCGCGGAAGGCGCGGCCGATGCTGGCCCGCAGCGCGGTGGAGTCGGTCGGTTTGACCAGCGTCGAGAACTTCGGGTTGACCACCGTGCCCCAGACGTCGTGGTAGTCGACCCGCACGCCGGGCACCAGCGACCAGATTTGGTTGAACAGGTAGATCTCGTCCTGCACGTAGGCCGACAGGATCGTCTGGTAGGCGTTGTAGGCCTGGTCGGCGTCGGTCATGACGCTCTGCTCGAAAGCGGAGTACTCGAGCATCTCGTAGCGGTAGCTCAGGCCGCCGGTGAGCAGGTTCCAGTCGGCCAGCGCGCCGGACACGACCAACTCGCCGCCGAAGTCGTCGCCGGTGGTGTCGTTGCCCTTGTTGACGTGGCTGCGCACCAGGTCGGGCGGCGGCAACGGGTTGTTGACGTAGGCGGTCGAATACTCGCGATAGCGGAAGTAGCGGTGGTAGTAGGAGCCCATCAACGCCGCGCTGATCGCGCCGTATTCCAGTTCACCGCGCAACATGCCCGACAATCGCACCTTGTCGTCGCGCACCGCGCCGTCGTCTTCGTCGCTGAAATGGTTGTTCTCCCAGTGGTAGTCGCTCTGGGCGCGCAGGCGCACCACGGGCGAAAGCTGGAAGACCATTTTGCCGAAGACGTCGTTGGTTTCGTAAGGGTGGCCGGGGTTGTTGGGCACGTTGAGCGTCTCGACCACGCCCTCGCCGATCTCGACGATCGAGCGGTTGGCGTAGTGGTCGATCCAGCCCTCCGACTGCTCGCGGTTGAAGTTGAACACCCAGCCGACCGGACCGGCGGTGTAGGAATTGAAGACGTTGCCGCCGTAGGTGTTATAGCTGCCGCCGCTGAGCAGCAACTCGGCGTTCAATCGCTCGCTCGGCTGGCGGGTGATGATGTTGACCACGCCCGCTTCGGCGTCGGAGCCGTAGAGCGAACTGCTCGGTCCTTTGACCACCTCGATGCGTTGGATCAGCGGCGCGGGGATCAGCTCGAGGTCGGGAGCGCGCATTGTCCAGGGCATGCGCTGACCGTCGACCAGCACCAGAATGCGGTCCGACGGCAGCCCGTGCAGGTTGATGCCGGTGCCCGGTCCGCCGCGGCTGGCGAACTCATATTCATCGACGTAGACCCCGGGCACACTGCGCAGTGCGTCGCCGGCGTCTTCCACGCCCGCGGACGCAATATCCTGCGCGGTGACCACCGAGGTGGCGACCGGCGCATCCGACACCGCGTGCGGCGTGCGCGTGCCGGTGACCACCACGTCGTTCATCTGGTAGTCGCGGCCGCGCGGTCCGCCCGGTTCCGGCGTGGCTTCCAGCGGCATATCGGGCGGAGGTTCCGGCGTGGGCGCGGGCGTGGGTGCGGGCGTGGGTTCCGGGGTGGGCGTCGCCTCCCCTTCGTTCTCACCTTCCTCGGCCGCGGCCCACAGCGGCGCGAGGCACAGCAGCAGCGCGATGCTCAACACGAACCAGCCGGCAACATTGCCCTTGCGCACGTACGACTCCGAAGCGTCCGCCGGGCTCGGCGGCGACCGCCCATTTGGTCAATGACTCACGGATCCTGCAGCGTGATGTCCAGCTTGGTCATCTGGCCGTCAACGATATCGGTGAACGGCAGGCTTAACCCCCAGTTCGTCGGATCGAGCGCCAGATTGATGCTGTCGCCGTCGTTCGGATCGACATCAAGGAACGCCACGACGCGGAACGAGCCGGTGAATTCGGTTTCGATGCGGTAGTCGAACGGGAAGCCGTTCGATTCGGGCACCTCGACCTCGGCCGAGTACGCCGGCGGGCCCATCGGCACGCCGGTGAAGAAGCCGAAAACCACCGTGGTGCCGCCGGCCGTGCCTGTGTAGCGCAGCGTGCCTTCGATACCGGTCTCGTCGCCGGCGGTGTCGTCGTCGGCAGTGTCGTCGTCGGGGGTCGTGTCGTCGTCGCTGCTATCATCGTCGCTGGTGTCATCGTCGGTCAGGTCCGGATCGACGAAGGTGAAGTCGAACGTGTTTTCGCCCTCGACGATGTTGCTGGTCGCTTCCGGAATGTCGAGCGGATCGAGATCGAAGTTCGGCATGTAGCCGTCGGTCGCGTCGACATCGATCAACGCCAGCACGTAATAGTCGCCGACAAACGGCTGGTCCACACCGAGCCGGTATTCGAACGGGAAGCCGGATTCGGGAATCTCGACATAGCCGAACCACAGCGGCGCGCCGGCGATGTTGTCGCTGATCGCGACCATGATACGTTCGCCGGTGGCGTCGCCGTCATAGTTCATCGTGCCGGAGAAGACGATGGGAAAGTCATCCCACGTGTCGTCATCGCCGGAATCGTCGTCGTCATCGTCGTCGCCGCTGCAAGCGACAAGCATCGCCAAGCCCGCGGCGGCCAACAGCGCCAGAACCAACCACAACCAACGGGTCTTCATTGCCTACTCCCTTTGGACCGGTTATTGCCACCAGTAGTCGACCTGGTCGGGATCGAGCAGCACGAAGTCGCATTCGTTCGCGCCTTCGGTGACGGTAGACATGCCTTCGCCCTCAGCGGGGACGTCGAGCGGATCCAATTCGGCGTTCATCTTCACGCCGTCCATCGGATCCATGTCCAGAAACGCGCACAGGAAAAAATCGCCCGTGTAGCTCAGGTCGATTTCATAGTCGAACGGAAAGCCGCTTTCCGGCACGTCGACGCGGATGAATTCCTTGGGCGGGCCGGTCATGGGCCATTCCTGAATCAAGCCGATCACTACCTGCAGGCCCTGCACGTCTTCAACCGTCAGTTCGTCGCCGCCGTATTCGATGGTTCCGGACAATGTGGCGATGCCCGCTTCGCCGGCGTCGTCGTTGTTGTCACCGTCGGAACTTGACGAGCCGCTGCCGCAGGCGACGGCCACCAGCGCGGCCAACAGCAACACCAACCAGGATCGGATTTTCATCATGGTACTCTCCTTCGCCTCGATTCGCGGGCCGCAGAATGACAGAAGGAAAAGCAGTTGTCAACAAATTGTAACTATTCGAGATTGTATAGATTTTGTTGGATAGTCCGAATCAGCGCCGGGAGGCGAAATGCCGCAAAAGGCATTAGGGGCAATAGCGGAGATTTATGCTCGACTTTGCCTTATGTCGAAGTTGACATAAAGCCGCGAATCGGGTATGCAATCGCCAGAGTTCGGGAAAAGCCAAATACCAAGGAGACATAGAGATGGACAAGAGAAGGTTTTCACTTTTGTTGATGCTGCTGTTCGTCTTGAGCGTTATGTTCGTCACGGCTGGCTGCAGCGGTGACGATGACGACGACGATTCGGCCGACGACGATACCAGTGACGATGATGCCGGCGATGACGATGTCGACGACGATGCTACCGACGACGACTCGGTCGGCGACACCTGGACCGGCGACGAAACGGTAACCGTCAGCACGCCCGAGGGCGATGTCGAAGTCGAACTTAACGGGCTGGCGGCGTTCGCCTGGACCGACCCGGAAGACGGCATCGTGAAGCAGGCCGTGCTGCTCAGCACCGTGGTCGATGCCGCGCTCGCGGCAAAGGATTTCGATCCGGCCGACTACAAGTACAACTTCATCGCAACCGACGACTACAACATCCTCGCCATGAAGGCCGACGGCGACTTCCGTATTCTGCCTTTCTACGAACAACTGGCGCAGGGCTGGTTCTATGAATACGTCGATGAGGACACCAGCCTGACCGACATCCAGGTGTTCTGGGACGAAGACCTCGGCCTGCCGGGCTTTATGGGCGCCAAGCTGATGAACGGCGGCACCATCCAGATGGTGGAAAACAACTTGTTCACCGAGAACGTCACCGTGACCGTAAGCTACCCGGATGTTTCGGGCGAAGTCGTCGTCAACCTGCAAGGCATGCCGGCGTTTGACGACGCAGGCGTGCAGGCCGTCTACCTGCACCTAATCGTGCTCGAAGCGAATTTCGCCGACTTCGATCCAGACACCTACACCTACGAATTCAACTTCATTAGCAACGACGACGACGGCAACTGGTCGCTGAAAGACGACCTGGACATCGGCGAAGAACTGCCGACCTGGGAAGATTTCGAGAATTTGCAGGACATTCACCACGGCTGGATCGAAAACACCGCGGAAGACGGCTATCGCCTGTTCTGGGACGATGCGACCGGCTTCCCCGGCAAGTACAGCGTAAAATTCATGAACGAGGGCACGATCGAGGTTCTCGTTCCATAACCGACAACGAAGATCGCACCCAAGGGCACGGTTCGCCGTGCCCTTTCTTTTTGTCCGGGCAGCGCGTGCCGAGTCCGCGTGATCGAAGCAAGGAGAGTGTGGGGGCCGAAGTCACGGCGGAAAAGTCGCCCCGGTTTGCCCGTGTCAGAAATCCAGCGCGAAGCCGGCCAGCAGGTTGCGGCCGGGGGCGGCCTTCTCCGGCGATTCCTCGTAGTAGACGTCGAATACGTTGCGCGCCTGCAGGAACAGCTCGCATGCGGTGCGGCGCTCGTCCCACCGGATCGTCTGGCTCAGCCGCGCGTTGGTGATACCGTATTCCGGTAGCGTGCGGATCGACTGGCCGGCGTCGGGCAGCTCGTATTTCCGTTCGCCGACATAGTAGAACTGCGCCTCGAGCGCGGTGCCCCACGGCAGGTTCAGCCGCCCGTCGACGAACGCGGTGTGTCGTGGGCGGAAATCGAGTTCGTGCAGGTTCCGGCTCTCGCGGTTGTCGTGGGTCGACATCCAGGTGTAGCTGCCCTGCGCGAAGAACAGGCCGTCGAACAACCTGACACGCACCAGGTTTTCGACGCCTTGGATGCGCGCGGAGTCGATGTTCTCATAGTAAAACTGGTTGCCCAGGTCGCGTTTGCCGATCAGATCGGTCACGTCGGAAAAGAAGTAGGTCGATTCCAGACCGAGTTGGGGAATCGGCCGTACGCGCAAACCGGCATCGATGTTGTCCGCGAATTCCGGATTGAGGTCGGGGTTGCCGTTCGAGCCGTACAGCGTTTTCAGGTCGGGGAACGCGCTTTTGTGCGCGCCGCCGGCATGTATGGTGACCTGTTCGATCGGCGTATAGGCCAGGCCGGCCTGGTAGTCGAACGCGCTGTCGTCGCCGCCGAGCTGTTCGGTCGGCGTTTCGTTGCGGCGATAGACGTTGTACGCCCCGCCCAGCGTAAAGTCGAAGCGGTAGACATGCAGGCCGTACTCGCCGCCGGCGCAGTAGGTTTCGGCGCCGTAGCGGTACCACTCGCCGCGGTCTTCGTCTTGAATGCGCACGATGTCGCGCTTGTAGATATGCGACAGCGTGAACGTGCCGAACCGGCCGAGCAGGAACTCGGGCAGCAGCACGTAGCCGAAGATGTCGTTGTCGTAGGTGCTCACGCCCTCGCCGCCGGAGGCGATGACCGACAGGTTGGTGTCTTCGTAGGTGGTGATGGTGTTGAAATAGCGGGAATAGAACGCCCGGCCGCGCAGCAGCAGGAAATCGGTCGCGGCCCATTGGCCGTGCAGCGCGGCGCCGGTCTTTTTCCAGGTCTCTCGCCAGAGCGTGGCCGGCTCGACCGCTTCCATCGAAAACGGCACGCCGCCGGCGAACTGGTAGTGGTCGGCGGTGAGGGTCAGGCCGGTGAGGCCGTGGTAATAGCCGGCGTTCGCCGCGACGAAAGCGGTGCGGGCGTCGGAATTCTCGCGCACATCGCCGTAATCGTTGCGGGTCTGGCCGAAGTCGCGCGACATCAGATAGCCGGCGCTGTCGGAAAACGACGCGTGCGCGAAGTAGTCCCACCCGTTCGCGCCGCCGCTCACCAGGCCGTGGCCGCGCCAGGTATCGACGTCGCCGTAGGCCGCGCCGACCTGTCCGCGCGGGAGGCCCTCGCCGCGCCGGGTGACGATGTTGATCACGCCGCCGAGCGCGTTGGGGCCGTAGAGCACGCTGGTCGGGCCCTTCATGACGGTGATCTTGGCGATATTGCCGACCGGAATCTGGCGCAGGTCGAGCACGCGAAAGTAGGGTTCGTACACCGGCACGCCGTCGATCAGCACGATCAGATCGCGGGGGTCGAAGCCGCGCAGGCTGGCCAGGCTTTCCATTTTGCCGTTGGACGACAGCGAGGTCGGCGCGGTGTCAACCCGCATGCCGGCGATAGCCCGCAGCGCCTCGGCCGCGTTGTTGGCGCCGAGCGCGCGGATATCGTCGGCCGTCAGCTCTTCCATCGACGCCACGATCTCGGCCGGCTCACGCTGGCCGATCACGATCACGTCGCCGGGGGTGTAGACGGTCACCGGCGCCAAAGCGGCATCCGCCGCGGCGTCGTCACTCCCCTCGCCTTCCTCGGCCGCCCAGCCGAAACCGGCCAGACCGAGCCAGCAAACAAGGCCCAGGGTTAGCCTCAACCAGCGGCGTCGATGCGTCATTCGCGGCCCTTCATCGTGACGGCGCCGCGTGGCAGGAGAAACAGTCGATCGGAATCTGCAACGCCTCGTTCTTGTAGTGGCAGCCTTCACAGGTATTGGCGTCGGTGCCCCACAGCGCGGTCCCATTCACATCGACCAGAATCGACGGCGCTTCCTGCGGCACGTCGACCAGGCGGATTTCGTAGATGGCTTTGGTCGACACGCGGCCGCCGTAGGCGGACAGGTCGGGGTCGACGGTAAAGCCGCGGTTCTCATACGGCCGGAAGTACATGTCGACCAAGTGGTTGTGGCGGTAGGTCCAGGTCGAAACGAACGAATCGGACGCCGCCAGGTCGAAGTCGAACAGGTACATGCCGGTGCCGGTATCGATGCCGGCCTCTTCCAACACGGAGCTGAAAAAGACCACCTGTTCCATCACGCCTTCGCCCACGTCGACTTCTTCGGTCGCACAGTCGGCCAGGTAGACGACGATCGGGTCGCCCTCGCCGGTGTCGACCTGAATATAGCGCTTCATGTCGATCAGGTAGACATCGTTCACGCGCGCCTCGTCGCCCAGGTCGGGGAAGACGGTGTAAGGCTGGTCACCAAGCACCACGTAGCCGTTTTCCAGGTCGGCGACGCGCACGGTCGTCTCCTCGCCGCCGTCGAACGAGACAAAGCGGTAGTCGTAGAGGAACTTGATCTGATCGACGGTGAAGCTGCCATCCATGGTGAACAGGCTGATCACCTGGTCGCTGATGAATTCCTTGATCGCAATCGCTTCCTTTCCGTCGTAGGTCGTCTTCGGCAGCGTGTTGAAGTTGATGGCGAATTTTTGGCCGTTGATCTGCAGCGTCAGGCCCTCGCCGTGCTCGGCGTCGCCTTCGGGCGGCGGCTCGACCGGTACGTAGGCCTGTAATTCGGTGATGCCCCGCAGGTAGTAGATCTCCGACAGGTTCATGCCTTCCCAGAAGAAGGAGTTGACCAGCGGATCGGGTTCGTCGGCCGATTCCGGTTCGCCTTGGTAGAGCACGCCGGATTTGAATTCGTCGTAGCTGTTGGTTTCAAACGGCTTGCGGCCGTCATAAGCGATGGGTTTGAACTCGAACTTCTTCCAATTGCGCAGCACGCCGCCGCGACGAGCCACTTCGGCCAGCGACACCACGGGCACCGGTTCTTCTTCCGCGGTCAGGCGCTGCAGGCCGGCCGGCACATCAGCCAGGTCGACGGTTTCGCTTCGGTCGGCGCCGACCACCACCACGCGCACGTCCCCTTCCAGCCGCTGATCGGTCGGATTGATGTCCTCGATCTTGCGCACGTAAAACTCATAGGATTCGCCGTCGATGTTGAACGCGCCCACTGCGTTGAAACCGGCGTCCGGTTCGAGCGAGCCGGGGATGCCGGTGCCTTCGTAGATCGGCATGCCGACCTTCGCGCCGCCGGTGGTGTGCTGCACACGGATGTCCTTCGACTTCTCGCCGTACTCCGGCCAGCCGGTGGTCGGATCGTTAGGATTCACGTCGACCAGTTGCAGGTCGTCCAGGCGGATGATCGCGCCGGCGTAGCGGTACGGGTCGGCCAGCAGTTCATCAATGCTGGTTTCGAGCGGTGCTTCCACGTCGTTGTTGGTGGACAACACGGCGAGGTGATAGCCGCTTTTGGGCACGAATTCGATCATGCCGTTGTGCAAGGTGAGCCGGCCCAGCACGAAGACCTCGTCGCCTTCGTAGGTGGAAATTTCCTTGAAGAGCCGGCCGTCGTAGCCGGCATCGTCGACGGTTGCCGACACGTCGGCGAACACCTTCACGCCGTAGCCTTCCTGCTGCAGGAACGTCTTGACGTATTCGCCGGCCACCATGACGCCGGTGCCGACGGTCACCACGGCCCGGATCGCCACTTCCTCGCCCAGGTGCGTCGGC
>CAZEDX010000069.1:0-23113 GCA_964511015.1 uncultured bacterium
CTAATGAACCGCCTTCCTTTTTTCAACTTTCAACTATGAACGGGACACGCTCCAAACAATATTGTCCGAGTTTGTTGCTACGATTATTGAAGCTATTATAATGTATGGAATCTTAATCGGGTGGATGCTGCTGTACTGGGCGTTGTTCTGCGATCCTCACACCCTGATCTGTCGCTGATATCAATAACGAACGCTCTAGAATTCGGGGGACACCCATAACCGCGTGAATCAATTGCACCCCCGCCTGGTCGTTTGGCTTCGCGGAAACGGACCGTCAAGGCCGCCATTGTTTTGGGCCTGACGCTGTACGACAAATCGGGTTCGCGGCGACCAGCTCGGGGACTCAAGATCCCACGACCCTCGCAGCCAAGCCGGTTCGATTCCGGCCTCTGGCACCAGCGCAAACCAGGGTCGGACCCGCAAGGGACCGACCCATTTGTTTTTTGGGGCCTACGGTGCCGGCGGTGCGGCCGGGGCAGGCGGCGGCGCCAGTGGCGGCACCGGCGTGGACAACATGGTGGCGCGGTCTAGCCACGACGGCAGCGCCACATCGAGGAAGCCGAAATACCAAGCCGCTCCCAGCAAGATCAGCACAATCAACAGTACGATGACAAACGTCCGTTTGCCGTGTTTTTCCGCAAACATGTCGGTCATGTCGCGCTTGGAGCCGGGCGGCAAACTCGGCATGCCGGTCAGGGCTTTGCCGAAGGGGATATTGAGCTTGGCCTCGGCGTTGACCGCCCAGCCGTTGGCGTCGAGCAGCGGGCCGAGGTTGCGGTGCCGCAGCTTCAGCCAGGCGATGAGCATGGATGGGCCGGAGATCATGAAGAGCAGGCCGACGAAGCCAATCGGCATCCAAATGCCCAGCCCAAAGAACGCCTGCAACAAGGCGCCCAACGCGGCGGTGATGCCGCCGACTGCCACCCCGAGCGCGGCAACTACGCCGACATCGAACATCTTTCCCGGGGCCTTGCCGGGCTCGGCCGGTTTGGCGACATCCGCGGTCGCCGTTTGCAGCTTCTGGGTGGACGCGGTATCGGCGGCGGCGGCGCGTTTGGCCACCTGATCGCCAATCCAACGCATCAACCGTTTGTACGGTGCCCAGAACGCTTCGCGAATGCTGATCGGGTTTTCGACAATCTTGGTCACCGTCGCGTCCCAATCGCGCCCCTGGCGGTCGTAGAAGATGCCGTTGCGGCCGACATTGAGATTGTCGGGCTCGCCGTCGGTCACCGCTGCGACGATGGTCATTTTCTCGCCGGTCGCGCGGCGCACGCAGTCGCAGTAGAGCAGATAGCTGCGGCTGAGGTGTGCGGTCGTCACGTGTTTGGCCACGTCGCCGACCCGAATGCACAAATCGCAACTGCGCTGGTCGATGAATAGCGTCCCGGCCTGGAAGATGGCTTTGCCTTCCCGCCGGTAGAAGTGGCGGAACGAGACGAAGTTGTTGAGCAATGACAGTAGGTCGCGGTGGTAACGGACGAGGCGGTCGACCGACACAATGGCATCGAACTCCGACTCCAGCGCCTTGTCCTTGGCGATCAGCGCCGCCAGTGCCGCTTCGTTGTCGTCGGCCAGGATCGCGCGTAGCCGGTCCAGGCCGAGCTTCTCGACCGCGACGGACGGCTTCCTTTTGGCCCAGGTACGGTAGGCCTCGAACTTGGCCGTGAGCGTCATCCATTCCTCATCGGTCAGCGCATCACGCATGCCGAGCAGCGGCGTCACCACCTGAACCCGGAAAACCTCCAGCGCGTCGGCCCAGGCGGGGTTCACGCGCGTGGTCAGCGGCAACGGCCGGCCGGCGGCCACACGGGCCAGGGGCAACGCGGAGATCTCTTCGGCGGTGATGGTGAGGTCTTTCGCTGCGAGGGCGAGGTAGTCCTTTTCCTCACGGTTGAGCGCGGCGGCGGCGCGCTCATCGAAGGCCGCCAAGCGGCAGCGCGCGAAGTAGTCATCGACTTTGGCGCGCACGGTGTCGAGCGCGGCGGCGGCTGTGGCGGTCGCTTCGCCCAACGGCAACACCTCCGGCTGCGTGGCGGCCTGCTGCCACCAATCGATGTAGGCCCGGCAGTCGGCGAAAAACTGGGTAGCCATTTCCTGGGTCACGCCATCCTTGCCGCTGCGGTCTTTCTGCGCGCCGAGACAGGCGATGATGTCGACGATCACCGATTTGACGGGCTCATCGGCGGCGTCGGCGGGCAGAACGCCGTCGCCGTTGAAGTTCGTCTGGGCGAATACCTTGGTAGTGTCGGAGGTGTCTTCGGTGCTGATCGTTTCGGCGTTCGGTTTGCCGAGACTGGCCAAAATGCGTTTGGCCGACGCCAGCACGCGTTGGCCTTCCGGCCGCGAATCGTCGATCGCCGCCAGCGGTAGCGCGCTTGCCGGGTGCATCAAAATGTCCGGATCCTTCAGACATTCGCCGGCCCACTGGAGCGCGGCGATAATGTCCGGCGCGCGAATGCGCCCGTCCTGATCGGTGTCGATCAGTTTTAGGGTATCGGCATCGAACTCCAGGCCGCTGGTCGGACACCCAAGAGCCACCCACAGCTTCTGGTCGAGCTGGCCCAAAGCCATCAGGTCGGCGCCGGTTTCCAGTTTGACCTGATCGAAGCCACCGGCGCGGAAGAAACTCCAGCGGTGTCCGCCGCTTTTCCTGCTTCTCGTTGTCACGCGAACCTCCCGTTGCTTGGTATTGATCGTCATCCTCAGCACCCGCACCCGCCCTCGTCGTCATCGTCGGCCGTTGCCGCGTCGTCGTCGCCGGCATCGTTGTCACTGGTCGGATAATCATTGTTACCGGCCGACGGCGGCACGATGGTGATGGTGATTTCGTTCGATTCCCGCTCGCCCAACACGGCTTTCACGGTCAGCGTGCCCGCCGTTTTCGTGCGCAACAGGCCGTGTCGCTCGGATGCCAAGCGCGAGTCGGACAGCGAGAAGTCCACCCAGCCGGTGATCTCTTCGCGATTGCCCGACGGATATGCGCCGTCGACGTAGAGTTGCACGGCGTCGCCGATGGTCACCTCGGTCGCCGGCGACGAAAGTGTCAGGTCGCCCAGGCGCGTAAGCAACGGTCGCTTCCACGAATACACCCAATAGCGGTACTGGGAAAACGCCCCTTCGTCAGACGCGTTGATCAGCGTGATCTCCAGCGACGAGTGGCCTTTGGTCAGTGCCGGCGGCAGGTCGTACACGGCGTCACGCCAGCGCTTGAACGGGTTGCGCGCGGCGGTGTACCACGTGCCGGCCGGTTCGCCGTTGACCAGCACCTCGATCGCCTCGCGGCCGCGGAACTGGTCGAGCCGCCGCACCAGGCGCACACCGTCGTTGTGCGGATTGACCGGCACGGTGAATTGCACGACGCCGGCGGATTCGTAGCCCCAATCGATGATGCCGTCGAAGTCGTTGTCGCCTTCGTAAAAGAAATATTGCGGCCCGGTCGTTTCGTCGTCGGTACCGGCGTACCGATACAGGTCTTCTTCAGCCGGCTCGCCGACATCGAAGTCGGCCTCAAGCACCAGCGCCTCTTCCGGCACGCGATACAGAAATGCGGTCGTCCGTTCGACCTCGTCGACGTCGAGGTTGTACGCGTCATGTTCGATGGAAAAGACGGCGCCGCGGTAGAACTCGAGTGTGTCGGCCAGATGCAAGCGGTACATGGCGGTGACGTCGAGGCCGGCGCTGTCGGACCGCTGCGGGTGGCCGTGTGTGGGCAGCGAGAACAGGCCGGGCGCGAAGTACCAGCCGCCGTTGTAGTAGTCTTCGGTGCCGGTGCCATGGATGGTGGGGCTCAGCAAACCATCGGGATAGTAGCGCTCGTCGCCTTCGAGATACCCTTGGCCGCTATAGCCGCCGGCGAACTGGATCACGCCGACAATCTTGCCCTGGCCGGTCGGGTCGGCGAAATGATGATCGCCCATCAGCACCGGCGGCGAACTCACGCGGGTGACGGTGCTGAACGTGCCGGCGTAGTCGCTGGGCATTTCGGGCAGCACGCCCACCTCGGCGCTCAGCGTCACGTTGGCGTCGGACTGATTCACCAACTCCAACCGCGCGCCGGCGAAATAGGGCATCGGGAAAAAGCTGTACAGCACGCTGTCGCGAATACCGAACAGCAACGAGGAAACATCGAAATTCGGCTGCGTCGCGCCGAAAAACAGGCCGAGTTCGGTGTCGACCGACGGCGCTTCTTCGCCGTTGAAGTAGGCGCGCAAGCGGATCTGGTTGAGCAGGGAACTGTCGATCGCCGCCGGTGTCAGCCGTAAGGAAGCGATCTGGCCGGCCTCGCCGGTTTCATAGAACACGGTTGTCGCGCCGGCCGGCAGCACCAGAGTTTGAGTGTCGTAACCGACTCCGGTGGTGTCCTTCGGGTCTTGGCCGGCCCGGTCCGAGTCGTACAGCGCGCGCACGGCGGCGTAGTCCTCGTTACCGGTGAATGAGGCCACTTCCGTGTCGGCGCGATACTGATGCGCGGTGACGTTGTAGAAGGTAATCGGGAACGTGGTGACGATCTTGAGCCGTTGGCGATAGCAGATCGGCACGTAGCTGACGAATCCGCCGCTCGATTCCTGGTTGTCCCACACCAACGGTTCCAGGAATGGCGCGGTTCTGCCGGCGAAAAACTGGCTGATCTTCTGGTCGACCACCGGCTGCGGATTGTCGTCGACATAGAACTGCAGGTGCGTGGCCAAGGGCGGCACGGTGAAGGTGAACCACAAACGGTAAACGCAGCCGGGGCCTTGCGCGTCAAACAAAACGTCCTGGCCGTTTTCGCGGTAGAGGCGGGAATACAGGCCGATGAAGCCGTCCTGGTTCAGCCCCAAGCGGTCGTGGCTCGACTCGCCGAACGAAACAACACCCAGGTCAAGCTGCGGCAGTTGCCACAGATTCGTCATCCGTTCCACGCCGGTGGTTTGGGCGAACACCGCCGCCGGCCACACCAACGCCAACAGCGCCAAAGCCAAAAACCTGTTCACGGTGACCCCCGCTGGCGGCCGTCTGGCCGCCCGGTAAAAGCGTACTACAGCCGGGTGGCAGAAGGAAATCCCAGGGCCGATTGTTGTGGTACCATTGCTTCGGCAATCGCCGCGCGTGATGCGCAGAAAAGGAAGAGGCGGATGGGCGGCAAATACACGTTCTGGTTGTTGTTGGTGCTGACGATGGTGTTGACCGCCTGCGCCGGCGGCGGAGCAGACGACGATGACGACGACGACGCGGCTGTCGACGACGATACCGCAAACGATGACGACGCGGCGCCGGACGACGATTCCGTCGACGACGACACCGTGGCGCCGTGCGATGACAGCCTCCGCCCGGTGGTGTTCGTCCACGGCATGTTGGAGGAGGGCGATGCCTTCGCCGCCCAGGCCATGCGCTATGGCGCCAACGGCTATTGCCTCGATCGCGTCTACACCTACGACTACAACTCGCTGCTCGGCCCGCTCGGTCCGGCGGTGACCGGGCTGACCGCGTTTATCGACCAGGTGCTGCAGGAAACCGGCGCCACGCAGGTCGATCTGCTCGGGCATTCGCTCGGCGGCCCGGTCTGCCAGCAATACCTGAAGACGGCGGCGCACGCGGCCAAGGTGGCGCACTTTGCCAACCTGGCGTCGTTTCTGCTCGGCGATGGCATCCCCCACGATGTGCCGACGATCAACATCTCCTCGACCGCCGACACCATCGCCGGATCGTCGGAAATTCCCGGCGTCGAGAATGTGACCTTCGACGATCTCGATCATTTGCAGGTGGCCACGTCGGCGAAGTCGTTTGCGGCGTTCTTCACGTTCTTCGGCGACGGGGTGGAACCGGCCACCACCGACATCGTGCCCGCCGACCCGATCGACGTGTCGGGTCGCGTGGTGACCTTCGCCCTGAACGATGCGGCGCCGAACCACCTGGTGCGCATCTACGAGGTCAGCCCGGAAACCGGCGAGCGGCTGGCGGATGATCCGCTCGCGGTATTGACCACCGACGCCGGCGGCTACTGGAGCGGCTTCACCGCCACGGCCGAGGCGTACTACGAATTTGAAATCCGCGATCCGGCCGGCGACTGGCCGCCGATTCACTACTACCGCGAGCCGTTCCCGCGCGCGAACAACAAGGTCTACTTCCGGTGCTTCCCGCCGGCGAACAGTCTGGTCGGTTGGGTCTTCAAGCTGCTGCCCTACAACGACGACTACCCGATCTTCGCCTGGCTGAACATCAATCGGGCGTTCGTGTATGGGCGTGACACGCTGACTGTCGACGGCGTCGATCTGACCACGCCGGAGATGGCCGATCCGTCGATCACCACCATCGCCATCTTTTTCTTTGACGCCAATTTCAACGGCGTCAACGACCAACAGCCGATCGGCGGCCCGCTCAGCCAGTTCGTCTTCTTCCGGCTGTTCGACATGTTGCTGCCGTCCGACCCGCCGCGTGGCATCCCGTTCGTGTTCAACGACCGGCCGGTCACGGTTCGTAACTGGGGCTCGGAAACTGGCGGCTTGTCGATCGCCGTGTTCGAGTAGGGACGACTAGAGGACGAACCGAACGATTGCGCCCCGCGCCAGGCCGAGTTGCTGCGCGGCATTGCCTTCGCGCACCGCGATTTCCACCAGCCCGGACGAACCCACCAACGCCAACGCCTCGCCCGGCGCGGCGTCGGCGTAAGTGCGGCGCAGCGGCACCACTCGTCCATCCGGCAACTCCGCTTGTTGCGGCGCGCCACCCGGGCCGACGAGGTACGAGCGGTCTAACCCGGTGATCACGTTGCCGAAGCGGTCCACATGCACCACCGCCGCCACCAGGGCGCCAACCTCGCGCCGGATCTCCCACGCGGGCAGTCGCACCGGATCGGTCACGCGCGGCCCGCATTCCGCCAGCGCCAGACCCTGCGCCAGATGCACCGCCGCCGGCACAAACAGGTCACGGCCGTGGAACGTCGCGCTGGCCTTGGGCAGCCAGAGGTCGGGGTTGGCCAACGCCACGATTTGCGCGGAGTCGTCAAGGAAAGGGGTGAACACGCCGTTGTCGGGGCCCAGGAACAGCTGTCCGTGCGAGACCGCCGCCAGGCCCCGCCGCTCGCTGCCGACGCCCGGGTCGACCACGCACACGTGCACGGTCTCCGGCGGGTAATATGGCGCGGCCTGCCACAACACGAACGCCGCGGCCGCTATGTCGAAGGGCGGAATCTCATGGCTCAGGTCAACCACCGTCGCGCGCGGCGCGCGGCTGTAGAGCACGCCTTTCATCGCGGCGACATAGCCGTCGGCCGATCCGAAATCGGTGGTCAGCGTGACGATCATGGTCGGCCGAGCACTTCGATGGTGTAGGAGTCGATGGCGTCGTTCTGCTTGACGATCAGATGGAACGTTCCTTCTTGGCCCGGCGCCAGCGACAACGGATTGACCAGCGTCGTTTCGGCCATCAGGAAGCGGTTGTTGGCGTCGAAGAAAGTGATCTTCACCTTAGCTTGATTGACCGCCTGAGCAAAGCCGTTGCGCACCTTGCCTTTGACGTGCAGGAAGCCTTCTTCCAGGTAGTAGCTGTCTTCCAGTAACTCCAGACGGCCTGTTCTTGGTGGCTGGGGCGTCGGCGTGGTCGGCGGCCGGACATTGCTCGGCTGGAACGTGCCCTGCACGGCGGTGGGCCGGTACCGGGCTGGAATCTCCTCGGCGTTTTCCGTGTAGTGCACGCGGCCGAGTTCGTCGACCCAGCGCCAGAGCGTAGTGGGGCGCTGCTGCGCCGGGGCCATCGCGGCCCAGCACAAAAGCAACACCACCGCTATCGCGGCGCACCGTTTCAAGCGACACCCTCCGCGTTCGAAACCAAAACTAACTTTTCATCATAACAATCGAAATATAGGTGTCAACCAACGCGATGCCGAACGAGGCCATACGCCATCCAGCGCCGCCGTTCAACGCCGATGCGGCACGATACTTTCCGCCGGGTCGAGGAAGATCTCTTCATCAGGCTCGCCGTTCTCGCCGGGCCGGACCGGGTCACCGAAGCGCACCAAGTCCAGCACCCACAGCGCGTAGAGCACCTGATAGAAGCGCCGCACTTCCATGCCGGTTTGCAGCCGCACCTTGATGGCATTGGTCCGGCCGTCGGCGCTGCGCAGTAGGCGGCGGGCGGCGACGGGCAGATCGGCGAAATACGGCGTGGTCGGAATGACCGCGCGGCGCAGTCGGTCGCGTTTGGAAAAGATCATCTCCAGCCGGTCGAGGTCGTAGTAATCGCGAATGCCGTCGAAGACGACATGCCGCAGTTCCACATCGCAGGCAATTTGTGACGCGTCAGCCGTTTCGCCGGCGAGGTAGTTCCAGGTGCCGTCGTGCCAACGCCAGGAAAACGCGACAGTCAATTTTTCCATGACATGGAGTTGCAGTTCGGCTTCGAGTTCGTCGGGCGTGAGCAAGCCCTGTTCGCGCAACCAATCGCCCAGCCGCTGAGTGGGCGGCATGAGCTGCTGCGCTTCGGCCAACGCGTGCGGACTGAGCCGGCTGCGGCGCACCAGCATCTCACCCAGACTGCTGCCGGGCAAATACGCGCTGGACAGGCCGACAATCCGCCGGTCGGCCAGCCAGATGTCGATCCATTGCCCTTGCCGGTCCAGATGCAGCCGCCCGCGACCGCGCCGTCCGGCCAGCGCGAGCACGCGTGCGAACGGCAGGTCGGTAAATGAACCGTGGTCGCCGGGGTCGGGGTGTTCCTCGTGCGGTTCTTCGTGTGCCGGTGGCGGGGCGATCTCCACGCCGAACCAGCGCATCACCGCCGCGGCGAGGCGGTCGTTGTTCAACGGTTTGTCCAGCCACTCCTGCGGCCCCGGATTCACCAGCCGATGACGGTAGTGCTCGGACTGAATGTTCGTAGCCAGCATCAACACCGGCGTGCGCGCGGTGCGCCGTTCCTGCCGCAACAGGCGAATGAATTCGAGCCCCGAACCGTTGGTGAGCTGGAAGTCGACAATCACCAGCGCCGGCGGCAAGCCGCGCGTCGCGGATAGCGCTTCTTCGGCAGAAGTGGCCGTAATTGCGCGGAAACGCAGCTTCTCCATCAACTGACGCAACTGTTCCGCCGTTTGACGATCACCCGATACGCAGAGGGTCCATTGTGGAGGCATGGCGCTGCAACCGTTTGAAACCAACCGTCCCAACTATAGCCGTATCGAGGGTGGGCGGAAAAGGGGCTGCTTCAGTGCATCAGGCTGCCGATAGCGGCGCGCATCTGTTCCGGGTCGGCCTGTTTTAGATTGACGATGAACACGCGCGGATCGGGGAGGGTGTCGATCTTGCCCGCCAACGTCGCCGCGCCGCCGACTTCGCGCGCCTCGCCGCGCAGGACAATCGCGTTCGTGCTCGGTTCCGCCACGATGACCAGCCGCGGCGCCGCGCCGCCGCGCCGGCGCACTTGGCCGTGTTCCACTACCAACTCGGCGAAAATCCGCCGCAGCAAGTCGGATAGGTATTGCGCGTCGGCCTTCTTGAGGCGCACCACCTGAATCGTGTCTGTCGGCCCCGCGGCGTCCAAACGCGCGATCAACGCGCGTAAGCGGTCGACGTTCGCCTGGGTATCGACCAGGATCAGGCTGTTGCGTTGCGGCACCGGCACCAGGCGGCCGTCCGGACCGATTAACGTCGCGAGCTGCGCGGCCACTTCGGTCGCTGAGCTGTTTTGCAGTTCGACGGTGTAGGTCACCAGTTGTTCGGCCGGCAATGGCGTCCCCTCGGGCGGGGAGAAGACCGGCCCGGGCTGCGTCGGTAGTGTGCTGCGTTTGACCACGCGCGCCACCCCGCCGCTTTCGCTGATGCCCCAGCCATGGGCCGCCAACACGCTGAGGAAGAAGTTCCAAACCTGCTGGCGAGTCATCGGTCCGGCCGGTTCGATCTCCACTTGGCCGGTGAAGTCGGCGCCGTAGACCACTACTCGCCCGGTGATCTGCGCGACTTGCCGCGCCAACGCCCGCAGTTCCACCACACCTGTTGGCAAGAGGTAGGTCGGTTCGGCCCGCACGAACACCGCGGCCGCCAACCAGGCGGCGAGCAATAGACCGGCGCAGAACCTGTTCATGGTTGCGGCGCGGCCGGGGGGGTCCAAAGCGGGAAGATGCGCAGGCGCACGCCGACGAACGCGGAGTAGACGTCGAGTGAAAGGTCTTCGTGATCGACCGAAACCGGCGGATCGCCGTAGGTGGTGTCTTCATCACCAGTCATTTCGTGCCGCCCCCAGTAGAAGCGGAACAGCCAGCCGAGTAGCACGTGTTCGCCGCGCATCAGGTCGCCGCCGAACCCGGCTTGAACCGACCAGCCCGACAACGCTGTCGACCAACGCAGGTCGCGCGAACCGAATTCGGCGGTTTCGCCACCTTGCTGGTATTCCAGGTCGGTCACGCTGAGAAACCGGGCTGCCGCGCCGAACTGGATTTCCATGGTCGAGTAGCGCCACGAGAACAACCGGTAAGAAAACTCCGGACCGAGTTCGAGCGATTGAATCACACCGTCAGCGATTTCACCGAGGGGCAAGTCGAGGTGGGCGAACTGCACGGGATAGGACAAACGCAAGCCGCCGACCCAATCCCCCCAGGCGTAGCCGGAGAACAGACTCGGGTTGACCACCCAGTTGAAGGATCCGGTATGCACATCCAGTTCGCGGGAGCCCTGGTTGTCGGCCAGCTCGCGGGTCAGGGAGCCTTTGTCGGTGACAAAGGTCGAAAGCCAGAACGACGGCTCGATAACCCAACCCTGCTGCGGCGGCTCCTGTGCCCCGGCGGCCACCGGCAGGCACAGCAGCACGGCCAACAACGTTACGGCGCACCAGCGAGTCACGAGATAGACCCCTCAAACGTTCGCCTTTAATCTCTAGGATAGTCCGGTCGTCCGGCGGCGTCGAGGCCCGCGGCGGACACCGAAATGCTGGCTGGCGCGTTGCTTGACACCTTTTAAAACCGCGTGCTAGTTTGCGCTGTTCTTTCGCGGTGCTGTTTTCGGCGCTGTTCTGCGGCGCTATGGGGTTTCGTACCATTCCGGAGGACGTGATGAAACGCTGGTTCGTGTGGGCGGTCCCGCTGCTTCTGGGGGCCATGCTGTTGTCTGTGCCGGCTATGGCGCAGGAAACGGAATTGGCCTCGGTGGGTCTGACCATGCACGGTTATTATCGTGTACGTTCGAACGACACCTTCAACCTGGGTTGGCGGTCCGGTGATGATTCCGACTGGTGGGATTCCATCGACCAGCGCATGTTGCTCAACACCAGCCTGTTGATCGGCGACCCGATTCAGATCAACACCGAGTTCGACATCCTGCACAACGTCATGTTCGGTGACAACGAAATCGACAGCACACCGGTGGTATTGACCGGCCGCGAGCCGAGCGCGCCTGAGAATATTTCGCGGGTGCAGTACGGCACGCTGGATTTCCGCACCGCCAACGTGTTCTCGTCCTCGATGTCCGACACCGACGCCAGCGGCGAGGAAGTATCGCCGATCCAGGTGCGGCAGTTGTACGCCAACGTCGACCTCAGTGTCGGTTATCTGCGTTTCGGCCGCATGGCCAACCATTTCGGCCTGGGCATGTTCTTCAATTCCGGCACGCCGTTCGGGCGCGTCGGCGGCCGGCCGAGCGTCAACGATATCAATGGCGGCTTCTATGCCGACAGCGGCGACGTCTCCGACCGTATCATGTTCGGTTCGCGCCTGTGGGGCATTTGGTACCCGTCGTTCGCCTATGACCGCATTGCCTCCGATACCTTCAAAAGCGGCAAGTACGACGTGCACAGCTTCGCGTTGATCAACGAAGTGCATAACGTGACCTTCGGTGAAAGCGGCGCGTTCGACGGCGGCTTGTACATAGGCACGCGCGTTCAGGACGCGACCGACGCGCGGCTCTGGATCTACGACCTGTACGGCGGCCTGGCTTACGGCGGCTTCCAGTTGTCGGCCGAAGCCGCGTTCCTGCAGGGCACCATGACGGCCGTGCCGCACGACACCGTCGAAGCGTTGGAAGACGCCGGCGTGCCGACCGGCCAAGGCGGCGGGCGCATCGACGCCTCCGCGTTCCTGGGCGTGGCGCGCTTCGGCTACGACGCCGTGCACTGGGGCGCCAACATCGAATACGGCCTGTCCTCCCCGGCCGACGCCGACCCCGAACACGAATTCAGCCAGGACGCGGCGGACAACGTCGCCCGGGCGACGGCGGTGGCCGCGGCGGATCCGGAAGATCCGTCAACCCAGATCGAATTCGTCAACACCGTCGTGCAGAACCAGTCCGCGTTTGGCCGGCGCATCAGCACCTATCCGTTCAACTCGAGCTACAACGTCGACTTGATCTGCTGGCGCTTGCTGATGGGCGGCGCGGTGCGCAACGGCATGTACTTCCGCGGCGGCGGCTTCATCCGCCCGGTCGACGAGATGTACATCGACCTGCACGTGATCAACAGCTACATCAACCAGCCGTACCAGGCGCGCGACGGCGGCGACGCCTCGCACTCGCTCGGCTGGGAAGGCGATCTGTCGTTCGCTTACACGTTCCACAAGCATTTCACCGCCGGATTCCAGACCGGCTACTTCTTGACCGGGCCGTATTTCGACGACGTTTACGCGCATGCGCGGGACATCTTCACCTTCCAGGTGCGGACGATCGTCGACTTCTAGGCGGGGGATCGCGCCCAGCCGGAGGCCTAGGCCTTGGTTAGGCGCGCGGTAGAGATCTGCTTGTTGATGAAGCGGACGGTGTCTTCCGCCGTGTCCATCCAGCTTTCGGCGCCCGGACTCTTCATTTCGGCAATGCGGTTGCCTTCCAGCAGGCGCAACGTACCGCCGATGACCGTTTGGCTGATCGGAATCGGGCGGAGCCCAAGGTAAGCGAATGTTTCGGCGTGGTACTTGCCGCTGGCGAACCGGCGGGAAAACAGAAACACGCGATGGGTGGTGGCCATCAGCACCATTTCCGTCTCGCCCCGCAATCCGCACGCCGCCAGCACGGTCTCGCCGCTCGCCAGTTCGATCTCCGCGGTGCGCAGCACCTCGGCATAGGAATCGTCCAACGGTGAGCGCTGTCCGTGGAATTTGGTTTCGCTCTTGAGCCGTGCCAGCATCGCCAGTTCATCCAGCGACTGCGGCGCGCCTTTGCCCGACAGGCGCACGAACACCAAGCCCAGCACGCAGCCCACCAAGAGCAGAGCAACAACGGTCATCCAAGACATGTGCGATATCCGGCGGTAGTCGAACGTTGATTCAACATAGCCGGAAAGACAGGTGGGTCACAAGGGGAGGCTGGGCAGAAGCCCGAGCAATCCCAGATCCTGCAATATCCGGCGCAGGCGTTCAATGCCCTCATAGTTCGGGCAGCGCCGGCACAGGTCGGTCCACAGTGTGGTACCGTCGGCAAAGCGGTGGTCGGCGTGGCGACCGAGCGCGCGCGCGGCTAGCCGGGCCCGGTCGTACTCCGGACCGCTCCACCAGTCGGCGAATCGCTTTTCGTTCAGATTGCCGATCGGCCGTGGCGCGCAGCAGAAGCTGAGCGTGCCGTCGGCCCAGGCACGGCCGAAAACGAATCCGGCCAGGCAGCCGAGTCGGCGGTAGCGGTCGCCGGTCCAGTCGTCGCCTTCGCCTTGCTCGCCGACCTGGAAGTCGATGTTCTCCACCAGCTCGACACCGGCCGAGGCCGCGATCGCGCGCGCGCCGTCCAGTGCCGGGCGCAAGGCCGCCAGCCGTTCCGGCGGCAGCGCCAGCTCGGCGTTGTAGTTTTCGATGGCGGCCAGCTGATAGCGAAGGTGATCGACGCCGAGCTCGGCGGCCAGGCGGGCGAACTCCTCCACCTCGTGGTCGTTGCAGTTGGTGAGCACGTCGACCAGCACCACCCGCGGGCGATCCGCCCCGGCGGCGCGGCGCCGGTCGAGCAACTCGCGCACGTTGGCGACGATGCGCCCGTAAGCCTCCGGCGATTGCCGCTCGCGCAGCCGGGCGAAGGTCGCTTCGCTCGCCGCCGACAAACTGACGTAGAGCAGGTCGAGCCGCGCCTCCACGATGGCCGTGGCCACGCGCTCGTCGAGCGGCAGGCCGCCGGTGAACAGCGTCACCGCCAGGCCGCGCGCTTTAAGCTCGCGCACCATGTCGGTGATGCGCGGGTGCGCCAGCGGTTCGCCCTTGCCCGACAGCACGATGTCTTCTTTCGTTTCCAGCGCCGCCAGATCGTCGGCCAGCGCCAGGAACATGTCCCACGGCATGGTCGTGTCGCGGTTGGCGTCGGTCAGCCGGTGCGGATCGGTACGCGCCGCCGACAACGGGCTGTGGAACCAGCAATACGCGCAATCCGCCGCGCAACGGTTGGTCACGTCGAGATGGAACGTGCGCGGGCCCAGCAGCGGCACGCCGGTCAGCGCCCCCAACGCGCGCAGCAGTTCGGCTTCGCGGTCGGGACGGTGCGCGGCGGCGATGCGCCACAGCGCCTGATCCAATGTCGCATTCGCCGCCTCCAACTGCACGCCATGCGGCAGACAGCGTTCGCGCAGCCGCGCGAGATGGATCGGCCAGCGCATGTGCAGCGTCGGCAACGGACGCGCGTCGAACGTCGCCCAGGCCGGGTCGACGGCGCGGCCGGTGGCTTCGCGAATCAGCGCCAGCACGCGATCCAGCCGCAATGCGTTGTGGATCGTCACCGGCACGTGGATGGTTTCGTTGCCGCTGGCCGCCCGCAACGCGCCAAGCGCCTTGTCCCACGGCCGGGCCGCGGGGGCGAGTTCGTGCACCAGGTCGCAATCGCCGTGCAGCACCAGGCCGTTGGCCGGAGCGGGCGCCACCGGCGGCGAGAAAAGCGGCGGCGGGGGGGCCGCGTCGGACAGATGGCGGCGGTAGGCGTCTTCGATCGCGCGCAACTCGCCGCCCTCGCGCGCTACGCGCTCCATGTCGTCCAGCGCCCGCAGCTCGCCTGCCGTTAGGCCGCCGACCAGCCGCATGATGTGCTGGTTGTGGCCGAGGTTGTCGCAAATGCGAAAACAGCCGGGCAGCGCGAAATCGATGTCGTGGCCGATGTTCTTCAGCCACGGGTCGTCATAGTCGAGTTGCCGCGTGTGCTGCCGGAACGTGCGCTCACCGTCGCCGAACCAGATGGCGCGGAAGTCGTACTTGGTCGCGTCGCCGACCGCCACCCGGTGCGCCTTGAGGCAGGCGTGCACCTGGCCGACCGTGGTGACGCGAGCATAGAACCAGCCGGCCGCGCAGGGGATCGACTTGACGATGCCGTTGTCGAACACGCCCTTGGTCGCGTCGATGTTCTGCAAGCGTCGCGCGAACAGCTCGGTGTGGACGAAAGGCGGGCCCTGGCCGTCGAGCTGCGCGAGAATTTTCAAGGTGCGGTCGATCCGCAGTTGGTCGAGGGTGAAGATGTTGGTGCGGCCCGGAATGGGGTCGAAGACCGCCAGCTCCACTTCGTCCGCACCGACCTCGCGCCCGTGCGCGACCATTTGCGGAATCTCTTCGTAGTTGAGCTTATTGATCACCTGGTAGAGCTTGACCCGCGGCGCGGTGACGCCCCGCGCGCGCTTGCGTTCGGCGAGCAGGCGCAGCAATTCGGTCAGCCGCCGGAAGGTGATTTCGGTTTTGTTCGGATGCAGCCGCGCGTAGGTGCTGGCTTGGCCGGCCCACAGCGAGACGACGAGCAGATCGAGCCCGGCGTCGAGGAATCGTTCGATCATCGCCGGGTCGGCCAGCGTGAGGTTGGTGTTGAGGGTAACCTGTAGGCCCGCCTGTTTGGCTTCGCGAACGACGGTGACGGCGTCCGGATGGCAGAGCGGATCGCCGCCGCCGCCGAGGAAAAGCTCGCGCACGCGCAGCTCGGCCAGCGTCGGCAACAGGTGCCGCACGAACGACAGCTCGAGCGCGCCCTTGTCCAGCGTGTCGTAGTGGTCGTCGTCACGCAGAAACGGGCTGCGCGCCCAGCAGCCGACGCAGTTGTTGTTGCAGGCGTCGGTCAGGTCGAGCTGTACGACCTGGGGCCCGATCAACGCCCGGTCCCCCAGCCGCATGCCGACCAAACGCAATGCGGTGTCCAGATCGATCACGTCTCCTCCGTGTCCGGCACGGGCCACCTATATTGTACGCAGACGGCGGGGGAGTCCAGGGTTGCCGGCGGGCCGCCGCGGCCGTCGCCGCTTGCCATTCGGCCAGGCCGCGAAGATACTGAACTGCCAATGACGACCGCCACGCCGCTCGAACGGATTTTGACGCTGGCCCGCGCCGCAAACGCGTGGCCGCGCGTGGCGGTGTATCTGGCTGACTGCCCGGACCGGCGCGCGTTGGAAGCGGCGGTAGAAAGAATTCCCGGCGAACTGCGCGCGGTACTCGCGGCGATCTACGTCTATTTCGACTTGAGCGCCGAAGAAGCCCGCGAGTTGGGGCAGGAACTGTCCGGCCGCGCCGGGTGGGAAAAGGTGACGGTCGTGCGCGCCGTGCGCGACTACGGCTACGGCGGCAACCGCAAGGTCGGACTGACCTTCGCCCTGGAAAGCGGCTTCGATCTGGTGGCCGTGTTGTCGGCCGGCGACGACCTCGGCCCCGACGGCCTGGCGCGTTTGCTGCTGCCCGCGCTCGAGAGCGGCGCGGCGCTGGTGCGCGGCGCGCGGAGCGGCAGCCGGCTCACCCTGAGCGAAAGCGTCGCCAATTTCGTGCTCAACCTTCGGTTGCGCGACTGGCACGGCGGCCCACGCGTGTGCCATGTCGCGGCGATGCGGCGCGTGCCGTTTCTGCTCAACGACGATGACGCATCCTTCGACGCGCAGGTGACCGTGCAGATCAAATCGCTCGGTGAACGGCTGGCCGAAGTGGCGCTGCCCGCTTTGTCCGCCGGCGGTCCGGAGACCGATGCGCTGGCGACCGCGTGTTCGTACCGGCTGCACCAGCTTCATCTGCGGCGGCACGGGCGGTGGCTGGTCCACCGTGGCGAGAACTACACCTTCAAGAAGTCGCCGTACAGCTCGCACCGGCGCATTCTCGACACCGTGCCCGCCGGCAGCAGCGTGCTCGATCTGGGCTGCAGCCAGGGCCTGCTGGCGCACGAGTTAGAGAAGAAGGGTTGCCGGGTGGTCGGCGTCGACCGCTTGCCCGCCGCGCAAGTGCGCCTACCTTACGCGCAGTATCATCAGGCGGATCTTGACGCCGAACTGCAACTGCCTTACGGCCGCGAGTTCGATGTGGTGATCGTCTCCGACGTCATCGAACACCTGCTGCACCGCGAACTGGTCATCGCCGCCGTACGCCGCCACCTGCGCGAAGAAGGACGGCTGATCATTTCCACCGGCAATGTGGCGATCTGGTTCTATCGCGTTTCGTTGCTGCTCGGCCGGTTCGAATACGGGCCGCGCGGCATTCTTGACGAGACGCATGTGCGGTTATTCACCCAGGCGACCTTCGAGCGGCTGGTGCGGCAGGCCGGGTTCGAGATCGTGCGCCGCCACTACACGCCGCTGCCGTTCGAGCTGGTCTTCGAAACGCGGGCCGACAGTTGGTTCATCCGCGCGCTCGACCGCGCCTACCACGGCCTGGCGCGGCTGTGGCCGGCGATGTTCGCCTATCAGTTCGTGCTCGAGGCGCGCATCGCGCGGCTCGAACCGGACGAGGCCGCCGGGGCCGGGCAGTGAACGGCGAGTTGCTGGCGGCACTGCGCGACGAATACTGTCGCCAATACTTTCCCGCCGCGACGCCGCTGGTCGACCATCTGCGCGGCCGGTTCGGTAAGGCGTTGCTCGCCGTTGTGCTCTACGGTTCGCGACTCGACCCCGCGCTGGCGACCGACACCAGCTTCTTTGACTTCTACCTGATCTGTGACGACTACCGCGCCTTCTACGTGCGCCGCCGTGACCGTTGGCTGGCGCAAATGCTGCCGCCGAACATCTACTACCTGGAGTTGCCGCGGCCGGACGGCGGCAAGCAGACGTGCAAGTACTGCGTGGTCAGCCTCGCCGATTTGCAAGCGGCGACGAGCCCGGCGGCGAAGGATTTCTACCACCTCGGCCGCTTCAGCAAACGCCTGGCGCTGCTCTGGTGGCGCGACGACCTGGCGCGCGAGGCCGTGCTTGGCGCGTGTCTGCAGGCGATGCGCACCCTCGTGCCGTTCGCCCGGGCGCAGGCCGGCCCGCATGCGTCATTGCCGGCGGTAGTGCGTTGTGCGCTGGCGTTGTCGTACCAGGGCGAAGTGCGGCTGGAAAAGACCGCCGAAAAGGTGGACGCGCTCTACCGCAGCGCGGAGGCGTTCTACCTGCGCGTGTGGGAACGACTATTGGCCGAGTCGACGGCCACCGCCGACCCCGCGCCGCTGCTGGCGCGGTCGCGTCGCCGGGCCAAGGCGCGCTGGCCGAAGAACGTTCTGCTCGTCGACAACTGGGTCGATATTCTGCTCGACAAGATCGAACGCACCTACGGCACGAAGCTAGAGCTGACGCCGCGCGAACGCCGCTGGATTCTCATCCTCGGCTGGAAACACTTCTTCCGCCTGCGCCGGGAAGGGAAGATCAAATAGGCCGGTGAACGGTCCGTCCTTACTCGTACACCGCCAGGCCGGTAGACGGCTGATTCACCAACACCAGTTCCGGATTGAAGCGCAGTTTCCACGTTGCCAGTTCGAGGTTGTAGATCTCGAAGACGTTGATGGGCAGGTTGGGATCGCTGAAATTGGTGAACGGCAGGCCCGGGTTGAACGCGACCGTGGTGTCGACCTTGAAACAGACGTGGCCCGAGAGCATAAACGGGAATTCTTTCAGGTTTTCGTCGTCGAAGGCCATTTTGGCCCAGTGCACCTGGTACCAGAAGAACGCCTGCGGATCGGCCAGGATTTCGGCCTCGTGGTTTTTGAAGTAGGGCTCCGGCTGGCCGATGGCCGGCACCGGGCTTTCCAACGCGGCGTACAATTGATCGATCTCTTGCGAGAGGAACGCGGCGTTCAGGTTCTCGTTGCGCGCGTCGATATAGGCGACCGCGATCTGCGCGGCAAGCACTTCTTCGTCCCATCGCGAGCCGGGGTAGTCGGGGTTGTAGTAGTCGCGCAAAGCGCGCGAACTCTCGCGCAGAATGCCGTACCAGGAGATGAACCGGCCGTAGAAATCCTCGCACACCATCGTATCCTGAAACACGTTGTAGAGCGCGGTCTTGAGCACGTCAGGCACTTGCGCCCATTTGGTGTAACGGATTTCGTGCGGGGTGGCATCGCCGTCGCAGGCTTCGTTCACGCTGTCGTCGTCATCGTCGTCGTCGTCGCTATCGTCGTCGCCGACGCCGTCGTCGTCATCGTCGTCGTCATCATCGTCGATGCCGCCGTTGTCGTCATCGGACGGCAGCAGCCCGCCGGTGTCATCGTCGCCACCGGAACGATCGGAGGAATCGTCTCCGGTGCTGCACGCCAATAGCAACAGCGCCGCCGCGAGCGCCGCCAACAACCCAACCGCCAACAACCGAATCTTCATCGCCGCCTCACAGCCTGGAGGTTAGCCCACGGCCGATCTTAGGCCGAAGCGGACCACGCCGCAAACGGCGGTTAGCGTTTCAGCTTCCGGCCGATCTCCCACGCGGTGGCGAAACGCTCGCCGAGCCGCCAGTAGCCGTGGCCGGACATGGTGAACAGAATGGGCTGGATCTTGTCGTACAGCACGTCGCCGTGGCGGATCATGCTTTCTTCGCAATGCGTTTGCACGATCTCGCCGATGAAGACGTCATGCTTCGGCCGCTCGATGGTGTCGACCAGGCGGCATTCCATCGACAGCGGACATTCCTCGATCAGCGGCGCGGTCTTGAGTTCGCCGTAGACCGTCGTGAACAGCCGCGCCTTGTCCTCCCGCGAGCCCGACACCATGCCGCAGTAGTCGGTCTGGATGACCATCTCCGTTGTCGGAAAATTCACGCTGAAGGTGCGGTTTTCCTTGATGCCGACGTTGATGAAGTGCGACTTGGAGAAGCCCAGCGAGATCGTCTCGAAATCGAGAATGCCGACGTGGGCGATCGTCGTGTAGGTCGGCCGGCCGGCGGCCATGGCGCCAATCAATAGAACCGGCAACGGATACAACACGTTCTTTGGGCCGATCGGCTTTTTCATGGGTATGATCCTTGGTTTGGTTGCCCCTTCTGTGTAGCGCAGAACATGGGGTCACTGCAAGCTACGCCGGTGGTAGAATGGAACGGGCCGAACGACCGGAGAGGAAGCCAATGAAAAGAAGAGGCATTGCCCGCTGGTGGCTGATATTGCTGGTCGGGCTCGGCGCCATCGCTTGCGCCGCCGGCGACGATGACGACAACGATGCCGGCGACGACGACACGGGCGCCGACGACGACGCCGGCGACGACGACACGGGCGCCGACGACGACGTCGGCGATGACGATGCCGCGGCCGAAGTCGACTCGTGGCTCTACCTCTTGCAAAACCTCGCCCCGGCCGAAGTCGCCGCGACCGGCTTCGCGCTCGTGGTCACCGACTACAGCGCCGACGGCACCGCGGCCGGCGAATGGAGCGCCGACGAAATCGCCGTGATGCAGGAAAGCGGCAAGCTCGTGGTCAGCTACTTCTCGATCGGCGAGGCGGAGGACTACCGCTTCTACTGGCGCGACGAATGGGCCGACGATCCGCCGCCGTGGCTCGGGCCGGAGAACCCCGACTGGGCGGGCAACTACAAGGTCCGCTACTGGCTGAGCGGCTGGCAGGATATTCTGTATGCGTACCTCGACCGCATTCTGGCCGAGGGCTTCGACGGCATGTACCTCGACATCATCGACGCCTACTACTACTGGTCGGAGGAGAACCCGGAAAACGCCGATGCCGCGCAGGACATGATGGATCTGGTCGCCGCCCTGGCCGACTACGCGCGCGCCGAGCATCCGGGCTTTCTGGTGTTTCCGCAAAACGCCGTGGAGTTGGTGGAGAACGACGCCTACCTCGCGACCATCGACGGCGTCGGCAAGGAAGACACCTGGTACTGGGACAACGACCCGGCCGATCCGGACGACCTTGCCTACGAGTTGCCGTTTCTCGACCGCGTCGCCGACGCCGGCAAGCTCGTGTTGTGCGTCGACTACTGCCGCCAGCCGGCGCTGGTCGAGGATTTCTACGAGAAGGCGTGGGCCCGCGGCTACCTGCCGTACAGCACGGTGCGCGACCTCGACCAGTTGATCGTCAACGAGGGGTTGGATCCGTAAGGAGTTCGGGGACACCATACGAAACCCGATCTACCGTCGTCGAACGGCTGCTCGTCGCCGGACCTCGATGTCGATTGGCGCGGCCTCTGTATGGTGTCCCCGGAATTATGCGCCAGCTTGACTATCGGTTCTGCCGAAGTGCAGGGCAAAGAGCACGGCGGTAACTACGCTCAATTTGTTGTACACGCGCAATTCGGGGATGCAACCGAACACCGCGATGGCCGCCCAGTACAGCGGAAAGGCGAGCAACATGAAGCGAAGTCTCTTGTCGCGTAGCGCGAGACGAACGCCGAAGAAGGGCAATACGCCGCCGATCACGAGTTCGGCGAGATATCGAAGACCGGCCAGCGGATCGGCGATATCCGTGCCGAGGTAGGCGATGTTCGCGATAAACTGATGCATGCCCAGCGCGCCGGGCATCCACCAGGAGAGGAACCACTTGATTGCCGCCCAGGTGGCCGCCGTGGCGATGCCCGCGACCGGCGACAGGGAAAAAGCCAGCGGCAAGAGCGCGAGCGTCGTCTCGCGATTGAAAGTGCCCAGCACGAACGCCAGAAACCAGGCCCACCATTTTCGTTCGTACCACGACCAGATCAGCGCCACAAAGAACAGCGGCGCGGTGAAATCGGTGATCTGCCCGGGCATGCGTCCGACGTTGCCGGAGGTGATGCGAAACCCGTAGATCGAGTGTTCGATGAGCATGAACGCGTAGACCGCGATGGCAAGGTTCGCCGAGCCACCCAGCCGTTTGGTCAGACCGCCGAGACCCATCAATGTAACGGCGAGAACGAAGACCAGAACCGGAATATAGCCGGGGGCGAGGATGAAGGTGTGGCCCGCCGGATCGAGGCCGCTGAGGAACATGTACGTCAGAATCCGGCGAGCGGAAACCACCACGATGTTTCCGGAAAGAATTTCCGCCGGGGAAGAGCCCGGCCAGAACTGGGTGGCTCTCATCCATACCGAAACCGTGACAATCGAAAGAGCGAAAGACAGAAGAATAGTCTTGATCTCATGCTTCTCAATAAAGCTTCGGCTATTCATCGGGCACCCGTCCCAACTCTTCGCCAAATCACTGCAACTGTTCTGTTGCCGAGTTACCGGAGCCTGTGCCGAACTCAGTTGATAGTTCTTGGAAGGCGGTTGGTTGCATGATTAGGCCACCTTCGGTTTCGAGTCAACCGACGCTTCCGGTCGCAGCCTCGCTTTGAGCATCCAGAGATCCTTGTAGCCCATCAACTTGCGGAACTTCTTCTCCGTTTCCAGAAACGCCGTCGCGCTCCAACGAAGCACCATCTTCCCTTCCTGCCAGCGACTCACGCGCCCCGTCTTCTGACACACGTCCGAGTTCGGGCTCTCGATGATGTTCGTCGTCGCCAGGCAGCGCAGCAAGGAAGGGGACAGCTCCAGCCGGTTGATCGTGAACATCTCTTCCAAGCCTTCCCGCAGGCTCCGGGACGCCTCCGGGTGATGCGTTGCCAACCAGTCCGCCTGCTTCTTCAGCCGCGCAATCCCTTTCTGCCACGGCAGCCGGAACGCCGCCTTCATCGTCGCCTTCACCTGATCCTTCAGGTCGTCCGGCAGCTTGTCGCACACGTTGAGGACCTTGTGGCGGCGGCAGTGTTGCACCGGATGCTCCTTCCCGAACACGCGGTCGATCGCCGAACGCAGCGCCTTCGAGCCGTCGATCACGAACAGATATTTCTTCAAGGGATCGACGCCCCGCTCCACCAGGCTCTCCAATAGCCAAAAGCACGACGCCGCGTTCTCGCTGGCACCCTTGCGCCGCAGCCGCGGTTTCGTCACCGTCAGCTTCCGGTCCGACAATGGCACCAGACCGCGCTGTGTCCCGTGCCGCCGGACCGATAACGTACCCTATTTTTCGCACTTTCTGATCGGGGATTGAAGGGTAGTGTCAACAATCTTTCGCTCTTTCGTTTGGGCCTTCATTCGGTTTAGGCA
>CAZEDX010000070.1:0-22203 GCA_964511015.1 uncultured bacterium
CAGAAGCGCGACCTGGGGAAGATAGACCGCGTGATCCTGCACCAGAGCCTTGGCCACACCGACCCATCAGGCAACCGGGATGTCTTTGGAATTAATCGGTACCACATTTTACCCGGGAACCACATCTCGGCTGCGGGCTGCCCGCACTTATGCTACCACTACTGCCTTGATGACGACGGCTCGATCTACCTCTGCAACGAACTGACCGACGTGGTCTGGCATTGCAAAGGGCAGAATACACGATCCATCGGCATCATGCTGGTCGGCGATTTCGCTGGTCCTGGACACGCTGGCGGCGAACCCACGGCGGCCCAGGAGGAGTCCTTTTTCGCTCTGGCCAAAAATCTGATAGCCACGCTGGGCCTGAGGCCGGATAATTTTTTTGGTCACTGTACCTTCGGCAAACTCGCCTGCCCCGGTTACAGGGCCTACGGGTGGGTCCAGAAGCTCCGAAACGGCTGAAATCTCACCACCTTTCGCAGCGCTAATCTTCTTCAAAAACAAGCTCTTACGGCGCACATTTGCCTTGACTTCCCGGTCCCCCGAAGCGATGTGTTGGCACGCTAAATGGGGGCATTGCCGATGAAAAAAGCGGGCACAGAAAAAACCAAATATACGCTACGCACTCTGCGCTTCGGCGTCGAGATCGAACTCGTTTCGATCTCACGCGAGCGCGCGGCAAAAGCGGTCCAGGCGGTGGTCGGCGGCTCGGCCGAGTATCGCGGATACGTCGATGGCCTGGACACTTGGGCGGTCGACGATGTGCGCGGGCGCACCTGGAAAATAGTCTCGGATGCGTCGCTCCGGGACGCTCCCGCGCACCTGCGTTCCGAGGTGGTAACACCGATCCTTGAATGGTCGGACATCGAACAACTCCAGGAAGTCGTCAGGACGCTGCGGAACGCGGGCGGTCGAGCCTCGGGACAAACCGCCATCCACGTCCACATTTCGGGAGAGCATTTCGATGCGCCCGCACTCGTCCGACTGGTCAAGATCATCAACAAACAAGAGCGGCTGATCATCGATGCGCTCGCGGTCAACGAGGAACGCCTGCGCCGGTACGCAAAGGCCAACGACCCGAAGTTCGTAAGCAAAATCTGCAAGCAACGCGTCCGATCGCTCCGGACTCTAAACCGCCTCTGGTATGGCTCGTACAACGGTCATCCGCAACATTATTGCTCGACCCGCTATCACGGGTTGAATTTGGCGAGTTACTTTTTTAGGGGCAGCCTCGAGCTAAGGTTTTTCAATGGTACGACCCATGCGGGGGTGCTCCGTTCCTACATCGTTTTTTCTTTGGCGTTAGCGGCAAAGGCGCTGAATTCCAGGGCGGCGAGCGCTCGGCGCGTCGACTACGATCCGAACAACACGAAGTACCAGTTCAGATTGCTGCTGCTTCATACCGGGATCGTGGGTGACGAGTTCAAGAACGTCCGTAAGCACCTGATGGCGCATCTGACCGGCAGCGCGGCGTGGAGACATGGGCGGCCGACGAAAAAGGGCAAGGGTGATGGCCTCGAGCACGAAGCGAAATAAACAAGGCAGTGGTTCCACGATCCTTTTCGTCTATGGCACGCTCAAGCGCGGCCAGCGGAACCACGGCCTGATGCGCGAGGCGAGGTTCCTCGGTGAGGCGGTCACGGCAGCCCAGTACACGCTACTCGATCTTGGTCCATTTCCCGGCATGATCGCGGGCGGCATCACTGTCGTCCACGGCGAACTTTACGAGGTCGGGCCGGAACTGCTCTTGCGGCTCGACCGGCACGAGGGCGTGCCACGGTTCTATGCCCGCGAATCCGTGCATCTAGATGAGCAAGCCGGAATCCAAAGCTATTATCTGGTCGACCCGGATCGCGTTCGAGATGGCCTGCCCATCCAGGATGGTATCTGGATTCCCCGTTTCTAACCTCTCGAAAATGCAGAAACCGGAAAATTTGAAATGACCCTCGCTGTCACATCCGTTTTTTAGTATGATGCGCGTATTGTCGTGTAGGCGCTGAATACTTCCGAGGATTTTCTCGCTGGCCTTGCGCCACGAAAGGCATTGCTTGCCCGCTTGAGGGCGGCTTTTGCCTTGAGTGCCAATGGATTTCGTTCGGGACGGACGCAGATGGTACAGAAAAACGTAGGACAATCTTCGATCCCCCGCGTCGGCATGATGGCTACCTTGAGGAACCGGCGTGCGCTCGTGGCCTCGGTCGAACCGTTTGATGCGGGCCCAGAGGGTCGCTTGCACCTAGTGCGCGTTGAATACACTGACCTAGACGGTGTGCCGGAAGACGCGGTCCTTTGGGAACGTGAACAAGGGGCGACGCTTCTGGAACCAACCGCTCTGCCTTCGATTTCAGGCTCCGCGCCGATGAACTCATCAGAACTAACCGCATTGATCCGGGCGACTCGGTGGAGCGCGATCACCCCCTTCTTGAAACCAGATGGGTCCGGCGAGTTATCGGAGTTGCCGATCGCCTCTCCGTTTCACGGTGCGATCCAGGTGGACGACTTCCAGTTGGTGCCGTTGCTGCAGGCGCTGCAAATGCCCAGGGTGTCCCTGCTCCTGGCCGATGACGTCGGCCTCGGGAAAACCATCGAGGCGGGCCTCGTTCTAACGGAACTCCTGATTCGGCGACGCATCCGTCGCGTGCTTATCATTTGTCCTGCATCCCTGCGCAACCAGTGGCGGCAAGAGATGGAGCAGAAGTTCGCTTTGTCCTTCGACGTCGTGGATCGGCCCGAAACGCATGCCCTGCAAAAACGGCTTGGGCTGCAAGCCAACCCGTGGCGTGTTTTTCCCAGAGTCGTTTCTTCCTATCACTATCTGCGACAACCCGATGTGCTCGAACAGTTCCTCTCGACCTGCCGAACAACCGACTCAGAGACCCCGCTCTCGGCCCAGTTGCCCTGGGACCTGCTCGTGGTGGACGAGGCCCACAACCTGATGCCATCGAATTTCGGTGATGACAGCGATCTGACGAAGATGCTGCGGAGCATCACCCCGTATTTTGAACACAAACTCTTCCTGACGGCGACTCCGCACAACGGGCACACCCGGTCCTTCTCCGGTCTTCTTGAACTGCTCGATCCGGTTCGTTTCACCCAGACCAGCGATTTCACTCCAGACGAGAAAGCGCGCGTGGAAACGGTCGTCGTTCGTCGTCTCAAACGCGAAATCAACGACCTGGATGACCGATTAAAAAGGCCCCGCCGATTCGCGGAACGATACCTGGAGCCGGTACCTCTTTATTTCGTGCGGGAAGAGAAGGCGTTGGCCAATGCCGTCGAATCATTCCGCAAAAAGGTCAAGGCGCTGATCACGGCATCGAGCCGGACGGAGCAGTTGGCCGGGTCCTTCGCCGTCGAAGTGCTGAACAAACGGCTGCTATCGTGTCCCTATACCTTTGCCGAGTCCTGGTACCGATTCAAGAACGGGCTTTCCGAAGACGAAACCGCCGATTCGGACGAGGTCGCGGCCGCGAAACGCGCCAGCGAAGCGGACATCGAGGATGACCGTGAACGTGAAGATCGGACTCGGCATGCCGTGCGGATGGTGGGCGCGTGGTTGAAACCGTTCGTCACCCCTCTGCAGGAAAGCATCCACGCTATCGATGTGGCGCTCGCCAATCTCGGTCTTGCTTGGCATGACGACGCGCCGACCGATCCGAAGAAGGACAGCCGCTTGGATCGCATCATCGACCTGGTCAATAAGTACCTTCGGCGTGACCGCCAGTGGCTCGACGAGGAGCGTTTGGTCATCTTCACGGAATACAAGACCACGCTGGACTACCTCGAACGACGCCTCAAGGCAATCTACGAGGACAACGGTGAACGTATCAGGATTCTTTACGGGGGCATGGATCAAGACGACCGTGACTTGATCCGCGATGCGTTCAACGACCCGAATGACTCAATCCGGATTTTGATCGCCACGGACGCCGCCTCCGAAGGTCTGAACTTACAAGAGACCGCCCGTTTGATGCTGCATTTCGATATCCCCTGGAACCCGTCTCGGCTTGAACAACGCAACGGACGTTTGGACCGGCATGGGCAAGCGCGGGATGTCACCGTTCATCATTTCACCAGCGAGGATGACGCCGATCTCAAGTTTCTCGGCCACGTCGTGAAAAAGGTTGACACGATCCGCGAGGATCTCGGCTCGATGGGTGAGGTCTTCGATGCCGCGTTCTCTCGACGGTTTGTCGATCTAGAAGACTCGGATCGCGTCATCAGCGGTCTGGACCGCGACGTGGAGACCAATCGAAACAGAGCCGAGGTTCCTCGGAAAAAAAGCCAAGTGACCGGCGAACAGGAAAAGGAACGACTGGAGGACCTGTGTCGGGAAATCGATCTCGCCCCGGAAACCCTTCGATCCACACTGGAAGTCGCCCTGGGATTCGGCATAGGAACCCGGTGTCTGGAAGGACCAGACGAACGTGGCCGATTTCGGCTCTGCCGCCGGCCGCCCAAATGGGAATCGTTGATCAACGACACCGTTCGTTTGAAGGGAAAAGGCAGCGCACCGGGTCCGATGCCCGGCTTAATATTCGACCCGCAGTTGTTCATCCAGAAGAAGAATGGACGACCGGTATTTCGCCCGGCTAAGGACACGCTGCTCCTCCATTTGGGACATCCGATGTTTCGGCATGCCCTCGTGACTTTCGCCCGGGCGCGATTCCCGGGTGCGGGAGGCGATTTTGCCGCGAGTCGTTGGAGCGTTTGTCGAGGCGATGTCCCGGCGGACACGGACGCGTTGGTGTTGTTGACCGTTGAGGAACTGGCCGTCAATGAACTGCGCGAACCATTTCACCACTGGGTCCGCACGATTAGATTGCCGGTCAAGGGCGGTAGTCTCCACACGCCCTTGCCCCATGCCGCGCCTACGGCGTGGTGCAACGGAGACGATCCAGCGAGTGCGGCAGACGTGAAGCGCGCAAAGGACCTCTGGGAAGAGATCGAACCCGATCTTGGACCGATGTTGAAGGCGGCGGCAGAGCGACTGACCACCCGGATTCGTGGACATCTGCAAGAACGAACAAAGACGGCCGCGACAGAGGAAAAAAAGAACTTCGATCATCGCCAAAAGGAAATCGAACGGCTGATGAGCGAAACCAGCCTCAAGAAGTTGGAAAAGGAACGCGACAAGTTGCTGGCGGCGATGAAGCAACAGGAACTGTTCGCCCCACACCTCCGCGAGCAGGAAGAGCGCCTACGCGATCTCGACGACGAGTTGAAGCGGCGACAGAACCACTACCAGGACCTGCTGAATCGGCTGAAGATCGAACGCAAACGGGTACTCGAACGCATTCTCCCCCAACGATATACATTACGCGGGTCTGCCCAGGTGTTCCCCGTTGCGGTGGAAATCCTGTTGCCAAGGGAGGGACGGCCATGACGACCGTAAGCTCCCAGGACCGGTTCGCGTGGTGGGCCTCGCTCAAACACGGCGGCTTGCTCATTGCGCCTTCCAAGCTGGCCGAATACTTCCCTGACGAACTTGATCCGCTTCCGAAGTATGCGGTTGAACGCTTACGCCGGGACGTTACGAAGCTCCAGAACGGCGAGGACAAAAACCTACCAGCCTTATTCGACACTCTGGTCGAACACGTTCTGGGTTTCCCCAAGGGGCAGTGGACCAAGGGTACTGCCGTTGATACCAAATGGTCGCGCCGGGCGATCACCGGTGAAATCATCAAACCCCGCTATCTGTGGCAAGGGGGCTTCGGCGAGGTTCTCCCGGTGTTCGTCGCCGACGCCGCGTTGGGCGCTACCAGGGACAGCGAGACCGTCACGCGACTTGGCATTGGTCGCGGTCGCCGCTCCGTGTCGCGGGTGATCGAGTGGCTCAGGAACACCGGCGAAAAGATCGCCTTACTGACGAACGCCCGCCAATGGCGGCTGATTCACGCCGGTGCGGATTACGATGCGTGGTGCGAGTGGGACGTCGACCTATGGTTCGAAGAGGGTGTGCCGGGACCGCAGATCACGGCGCTTCGGCAAATTCTCAGCGCGGCAGCGTTGAAAAAACCATCGGCCGACCAGCCGTCGCGCATGATCGCTTCGATCCTGGCGTCCCGCAAGGGACAGGCGGAACTCAGCAGCGCCTTGGGAGAGCGGGTTCGACTCGCGGTGGAACACTTGGTTCACGCATCGAGTGAAACGCTGCACGCCTTTGAGGGTGACAGTCCAACGGCCGAGAAGCGCCGCGCTATTTACATCGCCGCCACACGTCTGGTTATGCGTTGCGTCGTCGTACTCTTCGCCGAAGCGCGAGAACTGCTTCCCAGAAACAATCCGATCTACAACGACTCCTACGGCCTCCAGGGATTGCGCGAGCAGCTTGATCGACTCGCCGGGGGGGGGGGGCGAGAGCGACTGCGGCACTCCTGGAGCGCGTGGCCTCGAATTATTTCCCTGTTTCGGCTGATCTTCCACGGGTCGGGGCACGAGGCCATGCCGATCCAAAAGTATGGCGGCGGCCTCTTCCTGCCGGGCGATCCACGTTCTTCCGACCCCATCTCCCAGGCTCTGTACGCACTGGAGAACCAGAAGGACTGCCCCAGCGACGCCGATGTCCATCGCATCCTGGAATTGCTGTGCCGCAGCAAGGTGAAGGTGCGCCAGGGGCGCGGCAGCACATGGGTGGATGCCCCGGTCGATTTCTCCGATCTGTCCTCGGAGTACATCGGCATCCTTTATGAGGGCTTGCTCGATTTCGAACTGCGTCGCGCCGAACCTGACGAGCCGATCGTTTTCCTGAACATCGGCGACCAACCGGCGCTGCCCTTTTCGCGTCTCGAAGCGATGGACGACGCGGCACTCGCCTCGCTCCTTTCGAAGTTGAAGGTTTCTTCGAAGAAAGCTTCTTCCGAAGAGGAGGAAACTGAAGAAGAAGCGGAGGAGACGGAAGCCGAAGAGGAGGACGCGGGGACCGACGAAGCATCTGAAGATGACAACGAAACCGACATAGATGGAGACGCGGATGAGCAACTGCGTGACGCCGTCCGCCGTTGGGCCGCTCGCGCCGTCAAAGCGGCGAAGATTGTTAAGGCTCCCAAAGGGAAAAAGAAGGACCGGGAATACGAGGAGCAGGTCAGCACTGCCGCCGAGGGGCTGGTGCGGCGCATTGTGCCGCCCGGTGACTGGTATCTGGTTCGGTGGGGCGGAACGCGCAAAGGTGCGGGCACATTCTACACGCGGCCGCAGTTGGCCGTCCCGACCACGCGCCGGACTCTCCATCCCCTTGCGTACCTTTCGGGATCGGACGGGCAGTCGGTTCCAAAGAAGCCTGAGGAAATCCTCGCGCTCAAGGTCTGCGATCCGGCGATGGGTAGCGGATCGTTCCTCGTCGCCGCCCTGCGTTTTCTTACCGATGCCCTGCTGGAGAGCCTCCACCACCACGGACGACTCCAGGAGAACGCCGACCGTACGATCTGCCGATTGGCGGATGGTGTTCCGCTTGATCATCCCTCCCAGGAAAACTTGCCGGTCCCCAAAGATCACCCGGAGTTCGAGGATCGGTTGCGCGCCCGCTTGAAGCGCCATGTCGTCGAGCGGTGCATTTACGGAGTGGACCTTGATCCACTCGCGGTCGAACTGGCGCGCATGGCTCTATGGATCGAGACGATGGATCAGCGCCTGCCCTTCAGCTTCCTCGACCACAAACTCAAGTGCGGCAACAGCCTTGTCGGGTGTTGGTTTGACCGTTTCCAAGAGTATCCGGCGATGGCCTGGGAGCGGGAGGGACACGACTGGACCGACGCCATCAAGAAATTCAAGAACGAAAAAATCAAACCGGCTTTGGCCGCCTGGATCAAGGCGCGCCGCGAAGACGTGCTTTCCTTCATGAAGGAAGGCTTCACGCTGGAGGATCTGCATCGTGAGGCGGTTGGCGTGTTTGAGGATTTGCACGCCCTACCGGTGCAGGACACCGAGCAGCGCGAGGCGATCTATCGAGAGCGGATTCTGGGCAATGAGTCCTTCGTCCGCTTACGATTGGCCTTTGATACATGGTGCGCCATTTGGTTCTGGCCGGGCGACCAACTCGACTTGGCACCCATGCCGAAGGACTTTTTGGCTCCGTCGGAGCAGACCCTAGAGGTGGTCCGGAGTCTCATCGCGCAGCTTCGGTGCTTCCACTGGGAACTGGAATTCCCGGATGTTTTCACGAGCGACAAATCAGGGTTCCACGGGTTGATCGGAAATCCGCCGTGGGAAATCCAAAAACCGAACTCGAAGGAGTTCTTCTCGAACATCGATCCGCTTTATCGGGCTTACGGAAAGCAGGAAGCCTTGGCCAAACAGCGCGAATTCTTCGCCAGCGATCCCGGTATCGCGCGGAATTGGTTAATCTACTACGCTCAACTCAAGGCGCTTTCAAACTGGACGAAGCACGTCGCATTTCCTTTCGGCGATACCAAGGAGGGCGGTGAAAAGCTCTCGATCTCCAGGTCGACCGCCGACAATGTCAGCCTGCACGACAGCTGGCGCAGGCAGCGCCAGGGAAGAAAAGGTTATTCAGACCCGGAACACCCCTACCGGCACCAGGGATCAGCAGATATCAATACGTACAAGATGTTCCTTGAGACGGCCCATGCATTGGCCAAAAGAGGTGGGCAGTTCGGCTTCCTGGTTCCGTCGGGAATATACACCGACAAGGGCAGCACCGACCTGCGGCAGCTGTTTTTGGAGAAGTGCGAATGGCAGTGGCTGTTTGGGTTTGAGAACCGAGAAAAGGTTTTCGATATAGACAGCAGATTCAAATTTTGCCCGGTGATTGTTCGAAAGGGCGGATCGACCAAGGCAATTCGCACCGCGTTCATGCACCGCGCCCTTGAAGACTGGGAAGACGCGGAGCGGCATGTGCTCGCCTATCCGCGCGGGCGCGTGGAGCAATTCAGTCCGAAATCAAAGGCGATCCTTGAAATCCGGAACGAGCGAGATCTGGAGATTCTCCAGAAGCTTTATTCCAACGGTGTGTTGCTCGGAGACGACGGACCGGATGGGTGGGGCATCAAGTACGCCACTGAATTCCACATGACCAACGATTCCAAGCTTTTCCCACCAAGGCCGAAGTGGGAAGAGAAAGGCTATCAGCCAGATGAATACAGTCATTGGCTCAAGGGCAAATGGCGGCCGATCAGGGAGTTCGGGTTCAAAGAGGGAAAGTCCAAGCTCGATCCGCAATGGAAGCATTGGTCCATCCTGGATCGCCCTGATGGCGTCGTGCTGTCGCGGGATGGGACGAAGGCAATTCATGTTGACGACATTGAGGACGTTGCACTGCCTCTGTACGAAGGACGGATGATCGGGCAGTTCGATTTCAGCCAGAAAGGGTGGGTTTCCGGAAAAGGGAGAAGCGCAGTCTGGCGGGATATACCGTGGAGCGAAAAGGTGATGGAGCCGCAATTCGTGATGGGCTTGTCAGACTACATTAAGGCAGAACCCTGCAGAACACCAAAAGTGGGTTTCATGGACGTCACTTCAGCAACAAATGCCCGCACGATGATTGCAACTGTACTTGGGGATAGACCTTGCGGGAACAAGGTCCCTGTTCTCAAGACCGAGAACTCAAATGGATTCGTTGAAACCGTCTTGTGCGGATTTCTAAACTCTTTCATCTACGACTATTTTCTTCGCACTCGGCTTGGGGGAATAACCCTTAACTACTTTATCATTGAAGAGATGGCGATTCCGCAAGGCGTCAACGGAAAATTGGCAGGCGCAATGGGCCTGATAACAAACAGGCTATGCAGTTGCCACGAATTATTCTCTCCTGAATGGCGAACGTGGAGAGGGTCAACCTTAGTTAGTCTAGGATGGCGAAGGCTCTGGGCTATTACGGAAGCAGAGCGCTTGCGTCTGCGTGTCATAAATGATGCATTGGCAGCAATGACAGCCGATGCAAGCGAAGTGGATGTTAAATGGATTCTTCGTGAGAGTGATATTCCTTTGGCACAACTTGGTTCAAAGGATTTTACTCGTTCCTGTGATCCCAAAGGCTTCTGGAGAATCGGTAAAGAACTGGACCCAGAACTGCGACATACTGTACTAGCGTATGTCGCGTTTTGCGACCTGAAACAAAAAGGTTTGGAAGCGTTCCTTTCGCAAAATGATGGCGAGGGTTGGATGATTCCAGAGAAGTTGCGCCTAGCCGACTACGGTCTCGGCCACAATGACCGCGCCAAGGAGTATCAGCCTGTGGCCTCTCGTCTTGGTCCGCGCTTCTTCCCGTGGCAGCTGGAGCAATCCGCTGAAGAGTCGTGGGAAGAATGTGAACGGCATGCGAGGCTAATAGAGCAAATCGTGCCCACTCCCAAGCCATATCAAGCAAATACGCATGGAGATGGCAACAGTAGCACTAAGGGTGCTCCCAAGGACCTGTTTGGGAATGCAGAGCCGACCGATCTTTTCGGGAACGTCGTGCCGCCGACTCGGAAACCCCGGAGGAAGTGACCGTGCTGAATCCGATTACATTTACGGAAAAAGTCGTAAGCGATTTTTTGAAGTATCAGTTCACCACCTACCAATTGGCAGACCGTGATCTGAACGCCCAGATGCGACGACTCCTGAGCCTGGAGGAGACCCGCGCCACTCCGCTGATGAAGGGTCCCTACATCAGCCTGAGCCGATCATTTCGCAAAGGTGGGAAGGTCGCCGACCTGATTGCGGAGGGCCTGCTTCACTCGCACATGACGAGCCTGGTTCCATTTCCCAATGTCTACGGGCACCAGGAGACAGCCATCCGCGAGATCGCCAAACGCCGCTCGGTGCTGATATCAACCGGAACGGGATCGGGGAAGACCGAATGCTTTTTGTACCCCATCATCAGTCGATGCCTGCAGCTTCGTGACGAAAACGCCGGAGCGGGAATAGTCGCCGTCATTGTCTATCCGATGAACGCGCTGGCCGAGGACCAGCTGGGACGACTCCGGGAATTACTGACGGGCACTGGCATCTCTTTCGGCATGTATATTGGCAAGACCCCCGAACATAAAGCTGATGTCACGGGACATGTCCTTCCGGCTGGCGCGTCACGTGCCGACTATCAGGCAAAAGTAAAACAGCTTCGAGAGCAGAAGGATTCAAAGGCGGTGCATCCGGCCGAGGAGCGCGTGTCACGTGAGGACATGCGTACTCCCGGCAAGCAGCCTCGAATCTTGTTGACGAACGTGAAGCAGCTTGAGCTTCTACTCACTCGGCACCAGGACGTCGAACTTTTCGACGACGCTCGCCTGGAGTTCTTGGTGTTCGACGAGGCGCACACCTTCAGTGGGGCGGCCGGGGCCGAGACCGCCTGCCTGATTCGGCGACTCCGCGCGTTCTGTGGGAAGAAACCGGAGGACACGGTATGCGTCGCTACGTCGGCGACCATCGCCGATCCGGTTCGCGGACCCGAGGCAGGCCGTGTTTTCGCATCACGGTTCTTTGGCGTCGACAAAGAAAGCGTCTCATTGATCGGCGAAGAGTACGAAGAGGAAACCTGGGCGTCGACCCGCGTGCCCAGCGCTCCTTTGCCCGGCGATCCCGTCGTCCATTTGCAAACCGTATTGGACGCTATGTTTGAATTGGAGAAAGAACCACCGCACAGGGATGCGGTCAAGGTTTTGCGGGGCGTCTTTCAGGCGATGACCGGCGCGGCTCTGGACCCGGGGAAATGGCAGCAGAGTCTCTACGAGCGACTCGCTGCTGATGAAACGGTCTACCAAATTGCCGATGCTCTGCAGGAACCCCGCGCACTATTTGACTTGGTCGAGGACCTTGGTAGGCGACTCAGCCGCGCGGTGCCGGTTGAGGAAGTTTTAACATGGTTGGCGCTCGGTGCGGCCTCACGCAGTGTGGACGGGCGTCCATTGCTGCGACCGGTGGTACACTGCTTTGTTCGGGGTGTCAGTGGGGCCGTTGTGACTTTTCCTGCCGGTGATTCGCGGCCGCGCCTGTGGTTGTCAGCAGAGGAAGCGGTCGAGAAGGAGAGCGAGTTATTCCGCCTTCCCGTGTTGACCTGCACGACCTGCGGCCAGCACTACTTCGTCCACTTCGTCAAGGACTTCGATCTGAGCGGAAAAACGCCGGGCGGCGGGGAAGCGAAAGAGGACCGTCATTATTGGCCGCCGCTCGACCAGACGCTTGGCGGCAGCAGAGTGGTATTGCTTGACCGTCTGGCCCTCAGCGACGGCGATGACGAGGATGAAGACATTCCCCGGAAAAGCGCTTCGCTGTACCTCTGCCGCTATTGCGGCACGTTGCATCCGAAAAAGATCGACCGTTGTGACGGCTGTGGTCGTGATGGCGGGTTGGTCGAGCTTTTCGCCGTTTGGCAGGACAAGGACAACCCCGGCTACCTTACGACCTGTGTCGCTTGTGGATCGCTAGGACGACGGTTCCTCGGCACCTATCGGGAACCGGCTCGTCCCATTCGGGCTCTGACGGTTTCCGACGTCCATGTGCTGGCGCAAAGCATGATCCAGCATGCCGTGCGTAAACGTCTCTTGGTGTTTGCCGACAATCGGCAAGACGCAGCGTTCCAGGCCGGATGGATGCAGGACCATGCGCGTCGATTTCGTCTTCGCTCGCTGATGTATGAACAAATCAAAAAGGGCCCGATTTCTGTCGGCGATCTGACAGCGCATCTGGATCGTCTTCTCGACCACGATGACGACCTGTCTGCGGCGCTGATTCCCGAGGTCTGGCGCGTCGCACGAAAAGAAGCCACGGGTCTGGAGCACGCGAGGGAGCGGAAGCGATTCCTGCGCATCCAGATTCTACGGGAACTCACAATGGGTGCGCGTCAGCGCATCGGCCTTGAACCCTGGGGGCGCATCCGCGTGGACTATGTCGGCCTGGATGCCCACCACGAATTTTTCCAGATCTGGGCTTCGGAGGCGGGCTGCGCTCCTGAGGAGCTTTTGGAAGGTGTGGCCGGACTCCTTGATACCGCTCGCCGCAACCGAGTGCTGCTCGACCGAGAGGATCAGATTTTCAGCAAGATTTGGTTCGAGGGTGACCGCGAAGTGCAGTATGGCTATTTGCCCGTTTTCAAGGGCGGTCCCAAAGGTTTGAAGCTCCGATACGAAGTGAATGACGAGCGAAGCCGCATTCTCCAATGGTTGGGACAGCGGGCGGGAACCGCCGCACGTCAAGCCGCCAAGAACTGGGGCATTCCGGACGACAAAGTTAAAACATTCTTTGAGGAACTCTGGCGCCTGCTGACTGATGAAATTCACCTGCTGACGAACGTAACCCTCGTCGGCCGTCGGAACAATGCGCTTCCCGGTTGCTCGGACGTCAAGCAGATCGATGCGGATCGGCTTTTAATCGCTCCCAATCATGGCGTCTATCGATGCGACGTCTGCCGCCGACCGAATGTGCGAAAAACGCCAAACGCATCCTGTATGGTTTTCCGATGTGGGGGCGTTTTGAAGTTCGAGGACGAGGACCCGGACAACTACGACCTCATGGTTCTGGACCAACAGTTCGGCATGATCCGTCCCCGAGAGCATTCGGCGCAAATTCCAGCGTCGGATCGTGAGATCATCGAGCGGATCTTCAAGGGCGAAGGCGAGCGTGTGAACACCCTGGTCTGCACGCCGACACTGGAACTCGGCGTCGATATCGGGGCCCTGGATTCGGTCCTGATGCGCAACGTACCGCCGTTGCCCGCCAATTACTGGCAGCGGGCGGGGCGTGCAGGTCGGCGACATCGGATGGCCGTGAACATGACCTATGCACGTCCCGCGAGCCACGACCGAGCCTACTTCATCGATCCGATGAAGCTCCTCAACGGACGTATCCTGCCGCCGAGTTTTAATTTGAAAAACTGGGTGATGGTCCAGAAGCACGTCCATGCGTCGGTGCTGACGGCTCTATTCCGACTTGCTTCACCTGGCGGCGGCCTGAATGATGCCGACCGCGCAGACCTCGCGGAGGCCTTGAGCATCTGCTTCCCAACGCAGATCAAGGACTATCTTTTCGACAGTGCGGGGCATGTTCGCAGCGAACCGTTCGATCTTTCACCATTCACCCAAATGCTCGTGAAATACCGAAGTCAAGCATTGAGCCACGTGCAGGCGGTCTTTGCCCAGGGTTGGCCCAGCGACGATGCTGCCGTCGTCGAAAATCCGGTGCTGGAGAAATACCTCAACGGGATGCCGGAAACGCTCACCGCTGTTTTAGGTCGCCTGAGGAAACGACTTCACTGGGCACTAGATCAGTTGAGTCGCCTGGAAGCCGTCAGGCACCGAAAAGGGACGCTCGATCCTGATGAGGACGCCCTTCGCAACCGCTGCGACCGTCTGGTCAAGAAGCTTAAAGGAATCAGCCGCAAGGCCAAACGCGAGGCTGAGGGCTACGACGACACCTACACCTACGCGGTTCTCGCGGCCGAAGGATTCCTGCCGGGATACGGACTCGACGCTGGATCGGTCGTCGGGTTCCATCTTGCGCCGCCGTTCGCCTCGGACATCCGGAATTGGGAACTGCGTCGGAGTCCATCGCTTGCCCTGCACGAATATATACCAGGCAACCTGATCTATGCGAACGGGCATCGATTCTTGCCAAGGTTCTTCCATCTTGAACCTGTGGAGCCGTTGTTATTCCAAGTCAGCAGTGCGCAGGAAGCCATACGGGAGGTCGGTACCGCGACGGACGGTGCGACATCGACGCTGGCGACCGCCGCGTTGAAGGCCGTGCCGATGTGCGACGTGGATTTACCTCACAACTCCCACATCACAGACGAAGAGGATTATCGCTTCCAGTTGGGCGTGGCGGTTTATGGTTATGAACAAGGACGATACGAGGGAGGCAGGGCGTTCGCCTGGGGTCCGAAATCAGTCACTTATCGTTCAGGCGTATTCCTCCGTTTGGTCAATGTTGGTGTCGCCAACCAAGTGCGCTCTGGTAATGGCCTGGGATTCCCTGTCTGCCGGATCTGCGGCCAGAGCCGCTCTCCCCTGGCATCCCAAGCCGACCTCGACAATTTCAGGAAAGACCACCAGGAGCGCTGCGGCGCGCCTGTCGATAACGTTGGGTTCTATGCGGACATCGTCGCGGACGCAATCTGCCTGCAGGATTGCACGAACCGTGAGGAAGCCTACAGCGTGATGGAGGCACTTCGCAAAGGCGCGGCGCATGTCCTGGAGATGGAGATCAACGACCTTCAGCTTCTCGCCATCGGCCGCCCTGGTGACGATAAACTCGATATCCTTATATACGATCCGATGCCCGGCGGTTCTGGATTGCTGGAGCAAATGTTGGCTCGCTGGAACGAGATCGTGAACGCTGCATTGGAGTTCGTCCGTGACTGCCCTGGCGAGTGCGACCGCGCATGCGTGGATTGCCTACTCCATTTCCGCAACGCGTTCTACCATCGGCATTTGAACCGCAAACTGGCTATCGAGCGGTTTACGAATTGGGGTACAGGACTCTCATTCTCCCACGACATACCACCCAAATTGCCGAAGGAGCCGGACGCCGAGATGCCCGTCAACGAGGCTGCTAAAGCCCTTGTGAGCATGCTGGAGCGAGCAGGCTTTGGCGGGTTCAAGAACGAGTTCCCGATTCCGCTTGGCAGGCCTTGCGGCACAACTACACCAGACGTCTTTTTCGATGACCCTTCAGGTGCAAAAGAAGGAATCTGCATCTACCTCGATGGCATGAGCAAACATATCCACGGGAATCCAAGGACGCAGAGGCAAGACCGTGAGATCCGCGAAGAGCTTCGCAGCCGTGCTTACGAGGTTATTGAGATTCCGTATGGTCATTTGACGGACCGTGATGCCATGAAGCGGCATTTTTACCGGCTTGGCCGACTGCTCCGTGGAAGGGCGGTCGCAGAGGCCGTTCGGGACGACGACAAGTGGTTCCTTTGACTTGGCGCTGTCTATCCAAGCGGAGCCAAAAAGCGGCCTTAAAACCGCTAGTTTGTGCTCACTCCACGGATTCTTTTTTTTACATGGGGTCTGAGGATTCTGCTTGACTTTTTCGACGCCGCCGTGGTCTAAAGAATTGAAAAAGGGTTGCCGATAATCCAGAGAGGCGGTCGAGCCTGGACAAGGGCTCGTTCTAATGCTAAAATTTTTCTCCCTGTTGGGGGCAGGAGGCATGACGATGGCTGATGCGGGAGAGCTTTTAGCCCAGCTACGCGACCAAGACGCCGACGTAGCTCAGGTGCTTCGCGTTTTTGAGGAGGCAGACGGCATATACCGTGAGGGCCTCAAGGCGATGGGAATGGTTCAGGAAATGAAGGAGGAGGTCCAAAACTCCTCAGACCTGACCATTTCGTTTGAGATCTCGTCCCTATCTTCCGGATTCATCCGTGGATGAACCGTGTCGAAAAAGCGGAGAAAAGTCAGACCATCGCAAGGTCGCGTGAATCCGCTTCCTCCGAAAGGAATGCGAATCATGGCTCCGGAGCAACCACCAAAACTTGACCCCGCGAATCTCTCGACGATTCCTTGTACCTACCAAGCTCTCACGGAGATGGTGGTCCGGCTAAAGAATGTCAATCTTTTCGCGCTCCGAAAGGAGACGTTCATTCGCATTGAAAAAATCACCGGAAGACCATTGCTCTGTTACGTTACGAAAACGCATGATCTTCCGTTGAGGTCACCAGCGTATATTGACGACAGTGATCTAGTCGGTATTACTGACCTTCTGCAAACTGTAAATGGGACGTCGGTAGATTTTCTTTTAATAAGCAATGGCGGGAAACCGGAACCAACCGAACGGATCGTCCGTCTATTACGTGACAAGTTCACCAACGTTCGATTTATTGTCCCAGGCAACGCTTACAGTGCTGCCACGTTATTGTGTTTTTCCGGTGATGAGATTTTAATGGACTCACAGGGGACACTAGGCCCAGTTGATCCGCAAATCAACGGCATCCCTGCACGGGCGATTCAAAGAGCTTTTGAGGGTATTGAAGAAAGGTTGAAGGTTGAAGGTCCAAAAGCCCTGACAGCCTACTTGCCTCTGCTCCAGAAGTACGATCTGCATTTGCTTGAAATGTGTAAAAGCGCGCAGAAGCTTTCCGAAGAGCTTGCCCGTAATTGGCTCGGCGCTTACATGCTCAAGTGCGATGAAAACGACGATGCCGTTCAAAAGATCGTGAGCTATTTCGTGAACTATGATGAATTGAAGAGTCATGGTCGAAGCATCGATAGGAACAAAGCACGCGAGCTTGGCGTAAAGGTCGTAAATACTGAAAGCATTGAAGGTCTTTGTGATTTGATTAGGAGTCTTTACAACCAATACGTTTTGTGGTTCGAAAAGACACCTTTTTATAAACTGTTTGAGAATGCTCATGGAATCAACTGGGGGCGGCAATTGCCCACCCAGACATTCGAATTCCAAATCCCGGTTCCGGTGCCAGGACAACCGGTCCCAATACCTCTTCCTGGCCAACCGAAATCCAACAAACAGTAAAACATAAAAGGGAGTCACGCCTCTTTTAACGCATGGTACGACCTATTTTTTATTCGTCCTTGACCACTGCCAAGCGCGTTCAATTGCCCTGTCTATTCCTTCTCCACGCGTCTCAACATTCAGCCCAATATAGCCCCTAACATCGTTTTCTATCTTCCATCCGTTTGTCTCTGTGCCTTTCTCGGATGCCCTTGCGGTTACCTGGGTGACACCACCCATCACTGCACCTGCACGTTGCCGGCAATCACGCGCTACCGCCACCGGCTCAGCGGGCCGTTGCTCGACCGCATCGATCTGCACATCGAAGTGCCGGCCGTGCGCTACCGTGAAATGCGGGCCGGCGGCCGAGAAACGTCGGCGACGGTGCGCGACCGGGTAATGCGCGCGCGGCAGGCCGCGGCCAAGCGGCTCAGCGGCACCGATATTCTGACCAACTCGGAAATGACCAATCGCCTCACCTGGGAGCTGGCCGAACCCGACAGTGACGGTCACCGCCTGCTGGAAACCGTACACGACAAGCTCGGCCTTTCCGCGCGTGGGTTGGTCAAGGTCCTCAAGGTGGCGCGTACCATTGCAGATCTCGAAGGCGCCGACCGCGTTCGTGCTGCACACGTTGCCGAAGCCGTACAATACCGGACATTGGATCGCCCTGCGCCATAGGAAGGCATTTTTCTTCCCTATCGTCTCGAAAGGAGATTCGACGATGCCTCGACCGAACAACGGCCATCAGGATGCCAACTATCAGCCCGAGAACAACGGCACCAAACGCGAGCACCTGGAAGTGGTGACTGTGCGTACCCGCGGCGAGCATAAGTACTACACCAAGATCGGCATAGCCTTCAAAAACGAAGGCGACTCGTTCCGCATTCTGCTCGAGGCCTTACCGCTCGACGGCGTGCTGCTCGTGCGGCCGCCGAAATACTAGTCCCGTCCCTGATCCCCGGGGGCGGTGGATTCCATGCCCGGCCACCGCCCCCAACCGTTGATCGCGGATGGGGGCGCCGAATGGCTGCCAAGCAGATGCCTCCTGCGCGGGTGGTCGTCGGCAAAGCAGAATTGACGGCGTGAGTTGTGTTGCACGGCTCTTTTACATGGCGGTGTGCTTTTCATCCATGAGACCGACGCCTCGTTCGGGCGTATTTGTCACTCGAATAGACGGCATCTTGACCCGGTTTCTACAGGGTGCTGTAGTTATATTGTTGACGGAGGTGCACCCAATGAAACGGCAGACGTTGTGGCTGTGGCTGGGATGGGCTGTTTTGACGATGATGCTTGTTTCCGCTTGCGGGGGAGACGACGACGACAACGCCGCCGCCGACGATGATGCCGCCGATGATGACGTTGTCGCCGACGACGACGCAGCCGACGATGATGCCGTCGACGACGATTCCGCCGACGATGACAGCGTTGATGACGATGTCGACGACGATGTTGACGATGATACGGCGGATGACGACGCCGAGCCGGGGCCCGATCCCCTGGCCGTGCTCGATTGCAGTGCGGCTTGCGTGGCGATTGGGGAAGCGGTGGCCGTTTCCGGCGTCGAATCCATAGATCCGCAGGGTCTCGACTTGACGTTCCACATTGACTTCGGCGATGGCACCTCGGTCGATCAAGAAGAGGCCCAACACAGTTACGAAGAAGCCGGCGCTTACCGCATTGTCCTGACGGCGACCAATACCAACTCCGGCTCCGATGAATCCACATGTATTGTTTCTGTGGGCGATCTGCCTAGCGGCGTGGGGCAGATCAACGAGATTTCCTTTCAACCCAACTACTATGACGATCGCATTGTGGAACTGAGCAATCCTCCACCGACCGTCGGCGGCATGTTGTGGGGTTTCTTTAACGCTCCGGCGAATGCGATGGTGACCGATGTGCTCGTCAACGGCTTGCCCTGGCAAAGCGGCGGTCCGGTTGAGTGGTGTGAAGTCGTGCCGCGGCAGCTGGTGGTGGGCGAGATTGGAACCGTGCGGTGCATGTCGAGCGATGAGGCCATCGTCGACGGTGCGCCGATATCGCTACAGGTCGAAACCGATGCCGGCACGGCCTGGACGTTCACCGGGCAGATCACCCAGGAAGTCGTCACCATCGGCTATGTCAGTGCGCGGCCCGACGGGTCCGAACTCTTGGTCTTCGTGCGCAACGATAGTGATGCGCAAGTCCCCACGATTACCGGTCTGTTTCTGAACGGATTGGACGTCAGTGAATTTGCCGTTTTTGACGAAGCCGTGTTGCAACCCGGGCGAACCGGCACCATTCGCTTGCCGTTGTGTGACGGTCTAGCGTGGGGCGAGCATTTGATTGTCGGCGTCGCCTTCAACAACGGCGACGACAAGGATATTCGCGTCGTCACGCGCGAAATGCGAGTCTTCCCGCCTCAGTTTGCTGTGGGCAACTGGAATGGCGATGATGTGTTCACTGATGCGGCGTGGCGGCAGGTCCAGCGTGATGCCGGCATCAACATGTTCATCTGGTATCCGTCCGCATCTTTTCCCCCCGAAACCGTTTTGCCTCTGGCGGAAGCGGAGGACTTCTATGTTTTCACCCACGTCGGCAACCCGACTTCGGACTACATCGCCGCCGCTGAGACCTGGGGCGATCACCCCCGCTGGTTGATGAACGCCGTTGCCGGTGAACCGGAAATCGGCGGCGAACCCCCGACGGCGGCGCTAACCGCCCTGCAGAGTCAGTTGGAACTGCTGGGGCCGGAACTGCCGATGTGGATGTACAACGCCTGCTCGTACGTCTTCGGCAAATGGGGATCGATGGCGGATTTCGGCGGCATGGACCACTATTGCGTGTGGGCGCCGAAATGCAACTACAACTGGCCGCTTTTCTATTGGGATCGCATTGAGTTCGCCGGCTACTACACCTTAGCGGCCAAACGTGCTGCCGAGCCGCGGCCCATTATCAACTGGACGCAAGGCATCGACAACACGATGGAACTTGGCGGCATTCAATTCCGATGCAACACGCCGGCAGAAATCCGGTCCCAGTACTACCAGAATCTGGCGTGGGGTTCGAAGGCGCTGCTGTACTTCATCTTTGGGCAAGAGGATGACGCGAATTGCCCGGAAGAGCCAGAGGTCGAGATGGGGCGTCTGTCCGCTGAAGCGGGGCAGGTTGCCGGTCTGATCGGCATCGGCGAAATGACGGGCAATCAGGCTTTTGCCCACAGCGAAGACCCGCAAGTCGACGTGACGACAACCATCTCGCCGGACGGCTTGGTGTTGTTTGTGTCGAATCTGGACTACGATCTGAATCTGCTAGCGCCGTTCAAGTGGCGGGAAAAGACGGACGTGGAAATTTTGCTGTCACCGCCGGAGGGCTTCGAGCCCTGGCTAGCCTGGTCTCCCGAAGGCGACGACCATGTTGATGTTGGGCTCGAACAACGTGGGGAAGAGCAGTGGGTGGTGACGATCCCGTCGCTGCCGGTGGCCCGCGCCGTGGTGATCGAACCAGAACCGTAAATCCGGCGCTACAGACGTTTCGAGTCCTGCTCCCGGCAAAAATCTTGGCGCGAAAACAGGATTTGGGTGAATCGGGACCTGGCCGGCAGCCGCACCCGGAGTCGTCCTCATCGTCATCATCGCCGCCGCCGGCCATGTCGTCGTCGGTAGCATCGTCGACTGGAACAACTACGATTGCCACGTCGTACGATGACCAAAGGGCAAGGCTGTGGTTCGACTGCATGTCGAATGCCTGGCGCCGTTGACATCTGGCTACGTCAATGCTGAACTCCGAATGTACCAGTTGGTGGAGTCCAACATTAAAAATATGACGACCGAATGCCATCTATTGGTCGGCGACAGCCAACAAGGGCGAGCAGGGGAGCGCAGGTTCTGGCTCCGTATCACAGTAGTAGCGGCTTTGGGTCTCCTGGTTACGGGTTGGATTGCCTTTAGCGCTGACCGGCACTTCCGATCCGACCTCCTCAACAACGCGCGCCTTGGGAAGGCGATGATCAGCGATCTTCCCATTGCCGACCTGACCGGCACTTCAGTTGATCTGACTGTCCAGAATTATGCGCATCTCAAACAGAAACTTGCCGTTGTCTGCCACGCCAGCCAAACTTGCCGTTTTGCGTACTTGGTCGGGCGCCGAACCGACGGAGCAATCTTCTTTTACGCCGATTCCGAACCACCCGGTCATCCCGATGAATCGCCCGCCGGCCAGATCTATCGTGAAGCACCGAGTCGGATCTCGAGTGTATTCATCACGGCGAAAGAAACCACCGTTGGGCCATACCGGGACCGGTGGGGAACCTGGGTCACCGGTGTGGTGCCGATACAAATACCGGGCCGCCCTGGGGTTTTTGCGGTCATGGGGATCGACAATACGGCCAAGCGCTGGCGTTTGGCCGTGGCCACCAGTGCGTCTTTGCCATTGGCCGCCACCTTGTTCTTTGTGGCATTCCTGGTGGTGTTGAGACAGCGTAACCGACTTTTTCGCCACCGGCATGAATCAATTGCGGCGGCCAATCAAGAACTGCGTCAGGCTCACCAGCGTTTGGACAATATCATTGAGGCCACAGGAGTTGGCACGTGGGAGTGGAACGTTCAGACCAACGAAGTGGTATTCAATGAGCGTTGGGCGCAAATCGTCGGCTATCGTTTGGAAGAACTTGTCCCGATTAGCCTGCAAACCTGGATCAACCTTTGCCACCCCGATGACTTGAAAGAATCCGACAAGTTGTTGAAACGTCACTTCGATGGGGAATTGGACTTGTACGAGATCGAAGTTCGCATGCGCCACAAGAACGGCACATGGGTTTGGGTACATGATCGC
>CAZEDX010000071.1:0-21601 GCA_964511015.1 uncultured bacterium
CATTTACGCACCGATGGGCTATTGTTGACGCCGCCGCATCTGCAGGTGCTGCGCGATCATCTACCCCAGGTCAAGAGAAAGGTCGATCAACTGCACGGCGAGCGACGTGCCTTTCGCCTCGACAACTGGGATGGTCTGTTGGAGCGCGTCAATTCGATCGGCGCGACCAAAGGAGACTACGACGCGGAACGGGTCGAGCGGATTCCGTGCTACGTCGGCTGGATTTTTGCGCGCGTACTACCGAATGGGGATCTCGCCCCTTGTTGTCGGGGCGTAAATAAGCCAATGGGGAATCTCCGGAACCAGTCGTTTGCCGAGATCTGGCATAGTGAAACCTATCGCGAATTTCGGCGGATGGCCCTGCGCGAATCCAAAAAGCACCCGTATTTCTCTCCCATCGGTTGCCACCGCGTTTGTGACAATCTCATGCACAATGAGGCGGTACACGACCGGCTGGGACGGCTGACCGAAGAAGAACGGCACTATCTGCGGCGCTTTGTCATCGAGGAGAAAACGTGAGTCTCTGGACGAAACTCGAATCGCAACTCATTAATCTGCGGACGTTTCGCCCCTTTTTTCCCCTGTTGCGCACGATTGGCGACTTGTTGGTACTACCGGCCCAGATGGCTCGAAGTTCCGGTCGGGCCAATGCGTTTCCTTTCGTTGTCAACATCAACGTCACCACGCGATGCAATCTGCGTTGTCCCTATTGTTTCAATGCCGACAACAACATCGCTCGTTCCGATGAACTGACACTTGAGGAGTATCGTGATCTTGCCCGCCAATGGGCGCCGTACCGGCCTGGTGTTTTTATTTCGGGTGGCGAGCCTTTTGCGCGGGAAGATCTCGTTGAGATCGTAGCGGCGTTCAAACAGCACGGTCTGCCGATTGGTTTGGTCAGCAACGGCACGATGATGACCGAGGACAAGGCGCAGCGATTGGCGGAGATGGGTCTCGACGCCGTATTGATCAGTATTCACGGTGCGCGAGATACACACGACCGCACGGTAGGCAAGGTCGGTGCCTACGACCTGTCCCTTGCGGCATTGCGCCGTTGGGCCGAGCTGCAGCCGAAACGCGGGCCGATGGTCAACTACGTACTGTCGGAAGACAGCGTGGCCGACCTGCCGCGCTTTGTCCAAGACGTCTCCGACCTCCGCCACGTGGTCGTCCGATTGAGCCACCTCAATTTCCTGACACCGAAGGAAATTGTTGCACAAAAGGAATTCTGGCGCGAGCATTTCGGCGAAGTTCCGATTGACATTCTCACTCACCAGTATGAACCGCCGGAAGGAGCATTCGCGCCGTTGGTCGAATTCCTGAGGTCTGACCAGGCACACGGCGTGTTGACCAAGCCGGTGTTGGATGTGGGGGAGATACGCCAATGGTACAGCCCCAACGTCGCGCTCGGCCGGCGTTGTGTGTTTATCTGGCGCAGCACGTTCCTCAACGCGCAAGGCGATGTGTATCCTTGCCAATTCCTTTACGTTCGGATGGGCAATCTGCGACAAAGCCGAATGGAAGAAATCTGGAATAGCGACTTGTATCGACAGTTTCGTAGTGCATTGCGGGGAGGCCTGATGCCGGGATGCGCGCGTTGCTGCAAGGTCTAGGGGACTTCAAGCTGGTCAGCGTCAACAACGAACGCGGAGAAAACAATGGCGAAAGTGGTTGTTCTGGGTGGTTGCGGCGCCGTCGGTAGCACGGCAGTCAAAGCGCTGGCGAATCAGTCATTGATTAGCGAAGTTATTGTGGCCGATATCAACGTCACACGGGCCAAGGAACTGGCGGCGCAGTTAGGAACCAAAGTTCGCCCCCTGCCTTTTCAAGCGGACGATGTCGCGAGTGTGGCCAACGCGATTGCCGGCGCAGATGTGGTTCTGAACTGCGTTGGGCCTTTCTACAAGACAGTGAAAACGATCCTGGGTGTTGTGCTCAAGGCGCGGGTCAACTACATCGACGTATGTGACGATGTGGACGTGACCTACGATCTGTTGGCTATGGATGAACAGGCCAAACAGGCTGGAATCACTGCTTTGATCGGCATGGGCAGTTCGCCGGGAGCAACGAACCTGTTGGCGAAGTTAGCCGCTGAATCTTTGCTAGACGAAACGGATTCGATCGACATTTTCCATGCCCACGGTGGTGAACCGTTTGAAGGACCCGGGGTGATTGGTCATCGTTTTCACTGCATGACCATCGATATTCCCATGTTTTTGGACGGCGAGCTGAAGCACGTCAAGTATTTCGAGCCGGATGGGATTGCGTTGCGGCAGACTTTCGATTTTCCGGTTCTGGGTGAGAACATTATGCTCTATCCGTACCCACATCCGGAACAGGTGACCTTGCCGCGATATTTGAAGGTCCGCCAGGTGACCAACAAGGGTACCGTGTTGCCGGAGGAATACTACGATTTGACCCGCGACATGTGCCGACTCGGGATGAACAGCAAAGAGCCGTTGGATGTCCAGGGCCAGAAAATCGCCCCGTACGACGTGGCACTCGCTTTTATCATCAACAAGCGCGAAGAGATATTGAAACGCACCGATTTCGGTAGCCAGCGCGGCTGTGTCAGTGTGATCGCAAAAGGCACGCGGCGCGGGGCGTATCGGGAATACCGCTTCCATCTGGCGTCGCGTAGCCAAGCATTGGGCGAGGGGACAGCCATTCCAGCGGTGATCGGTGTATTGTTGATGTTGCAGGGCAAGATCACCATTCGTGGTGTCGTGCCGCCGGAAGCGGCGGTCAATCCGATGGAATTCATCGGCATGGTGCCGAACGTGATGAAGGTGGATGCCAAGAAGGAAGGTGGGGCTGGGTTCGGCGGTGTGATGGTTCAGGAAATCGACGCCGACGGCAACGTGAAGAACCTGGATCTGTAGCCGGCAAACGCGCGCGAAAATCAACATGGCGCAGCAAGATCGCGATCCAATCGTTCTGGCCATCGACCACGGCACGTCCGGGATCAAGGCCTCATTGGTTACAATTCATGGCCGCGTTCTCGATTCGGCTTTCGAGCCGACCCCCATCATATTCTTGCCTGGCGGCGGCGCGGAGCAGGATCCGGATGATTGGTGGCGCGCTCTCGTCGCGGCAAGCAGTACTTTACTGCGTGCCGACCCAGGGCGAGCGGCGAGGGTCGTGGCGGTCGGGGTATCTAGCACATTTTCCAGCACCGTCGCGGTCGACCGCGATGGACGCCCGGTAATGAATTCCCTGACCTGGATGGACTCGCGTGGCGAACGATATGTCCGACGGCTCATGAGTGGATTTCCGAGCGTCGCCGGCTACTCCGTGCGCAATTTGATTCGTTGGATCCCGAAAACCGGCGGCGGTCCCACCTTGTCGGGCAAAGACGATATCGCGCACGTGTTGTATATCAAACATGAGCGACCGGAGTTGTATCGCCGTGCCGCGGCCTTTTTGCCAAGCAAGGACTACCTGAATCTTTGCCTGACCGGCCGGATCGCGGCGTCCTTCGATTCGATGCAGTTGTTCTGGGTGAGCGACACGCGTGATATCCATCGAATTCACTACGATGCGGATCTGATTGCCTATCTGGACATCGACCGTTCAAAATTGCCGGAAATGCTGCCGTCGACCGCGATTCTCGGTTCGCTCACGCCGGCGGTCGCCGAGCAACTGGGATTGCCGGCGACGGTTAAGGTCGTATGTGGTTCCCCGGACCACCAGACGGCTTGTATCGGCTCCGGCGCGGTGCGCGACTACGAAGGCCACCTGTATGTCGGCACGTCCTCTTGGGTGCAGTGCATCGTGACGTTCAAAAAGACGGACGTGTTCCATTCAATAGCATCGTTGCCGACGTCCATCCCCGGGCGCTATCAGTGTGCCAACGAACAGGACATTGCCGGTGGCTGTCTTACATTTCTTGTCGACAAGATCCTCTTTCCGCAACTCGACATGCTCGGGGTGCCGCGCCCAACTGACCCTTATCGTCATGTCGATCAACTTGCCGCGGCAGCGCCGCCCGGTTCGGACAAGTTGATCTTTACTCCCTGGCTGAACGGGGAGCGCACTCCGGTGGAAGACAATCAGGTGCGAGCCGGACTTTTCAATCTGGCCAAGACCACGACGACGGCACATTTGGCGCGGGCCTTCTTGGAAGGCGTGGCGTTGAACACACGGTGGAGCCTGCAATATGTGGAGAAGTTCGTTGGCCGGAAACTCGATCCATTGAACATGGTTGGCGGCGGAGCGAGATCCGCAGTGTGGGCGCAAATATTTGCCGACGTTCTGGATCGCACCATTCGCCAAATGGAAGACCCACTACAAGCGAATGCCCGTGGTGCGGCGTTGATCGCTTCGGTCGGGTTGGGACACATCCGGTTTGAGGACATCCCTCAATTGGTGTCATGCGCCGCCGAGTACCGGCCGAATCCGGCCAATCGCCGTATCTATGACGAGTTGTTCGGTGAGTTCGTGACGATCTACCGTTCCAACCGGCGCATGTACCACCGGTTGAACGCGGGCGAGTAGATAAAAGAAAAGGGGATCGAGCAAGCTCGATCCCCTTTTTGGCGCCGCGCCTGGAGGGATTTGAACCCCCGGCACACGGATTCGTAGTCCGTTGCTCTATCCAGCTGAGCTACAGGCGCACAAGCACGACGCCCAAAAAGCCGGGCAGGGATAGCACGCCGGAAACGGCCTGTCAAGCGATTAGAAAAGGTTTCAGGATCGGTCGGACAGCTTGACCTGGCGGGCTATTTGCCACGGTTACCAGCTCGGCTTAGAGTTACGGCGCCAAAGGAGAAAAGGAGGGACGATTTGACGGAAAAATGCCTGGTTTTGCTGCTGGTTTTCTTGACGGGTTGCGCCTTTGCCGAGGAGGGGTCGAACCCATCCGACGGCAATGACTCGGATGATGATAACGACGATTCGTCAAATGAGGACGATGACAGCGACGACGACTCCTCACCAACGGATGACGACAGCCAAACCGATGATGATGCCGACCCGCCTTACCAAGCGCCGAACGGTCTGGAGATCGTCTTTTTTGACGTCGGGCAGGGCGATGCCATCTTGGTCCGTTTTCCCAACGGTGCCACGATGTTGGTCGATGGTGGTCCGAACGAGGCTGGCTACGACGTGATTTTGCCTTATTTCGATGATCTCTATCTTCACGAACTCGACTACGTCGTGATTACCCACCCGGATGCCGATCACTGCGGGGGATTAGACGACGTGTTGAAATCAATTCCCGTTGGCGAGGTGTGGGAAAATGGAGAAACGAAGGATACGGTGAGCTGGCAAGAGTTCGCCGAGGCGGTGACCGCCCAGGATATTGAACCGCGTATTGTCGAGCGGGGCGATGGCGAAGACATTGGCGACTGCCGTGTCGAGGTGTTGCAGGCGGACGAAGGTTACAGTGATGTCAACGCCAACAGCATTGTTCTCATGATCGATTGCGAAGGCGGCCGGGCCTTGTTGACCGGAGACATCACCGAAGCTCCGCAGGATGAGCTCATAGACCTGTTCGGCAATGACCTGCAAGCTGAACTGGTCAAAGTTCCGCATCATGGCAGCCCGGATCATGCGCCGGGGTTTGCCGGTGTCGTCGAGCCGCAATTCGCCATCGTAATGGTCGGCCCGAACAACTATGGCCACCCGGACGAAGAAGTAATGGCGGAATGGGATGCCGTCGGCGCTAGGCTATTTCGCACCGACGAAGACGGAACGGTAATCGGTCGCATTCACGACGGCGAATGCACCGCCTTCAGTGTCGGTGAATGATCAGGTGGCGGCAGCGACGATGGATTGCCCTTGCCGTTATCGGCGACTCAGGCTAAGCATGTGCCATCTGAATTCCACGAAGGAAATCCGACGATGAAGCGACCGGTGCTCAAGCTCGTGTTTGCCCTATTGCCGCTGGCGCTCTGTGGCTGGTTTTGGGCCACTGACGTCGGTTTGGAAGATGTGGTGCCGGCTACCGCCGGCTCGATCATTCGCTTGAACCACCCACTCGATTCTGCCCAGAAGCTGGCCGATGCCGAGATAATCAAATCGGTGGCGCGCATGCCCGACATGAACGTCGTCCGTTTGTTGCTCAACAACTGGACTAACTTGCAACAACACGACGGTCTGATGGCCGGAGCCGCCTACCTGCTCCGCTCATTTCATATCAGCGTTCCGTCAGACTTGACTCGTTACTCCTCCAGCCAGATGCCTTTCACGACTTACATCGACCTTGGCGCCGGCGGACGCGCTTTTGGCATGTTGGCTGGTCTTGGGTTGTTCGCGAAAGGAGAGGCTTTCGCACAACATCGTGGGGTGCGGGTCTATCAGAAAGGCGGTGGGGCCGTCGCGTTCATTCGCAATATGCTGGTGGTCGGGCCGCCGGAAGCCGTGATCCAATCGATCGACGCTTATGCAGAAGGGCGAGCCCCGGTAGGTGACAACCCGGAACGCTACCGGACGTCGCTCAAATTGGCCGACAGTTCGGCGGATGCCAGCATGATGCTGATGTCGCGTTCGTATTTCCGGGCCCCGGAAGAGAGGGCCAAGGCGTTCGATCCGCGCGCGTTTTTCAATGCCGCCGCGATCCAGGCCGCTACGCTCAATGGCTACCTGGAAGACGAGGGGCTCAGTCTGCAGATGATCTTAGCCGGTTTAAACGGAAAGGTGCTCAGTCCGTTCACGCTCGACAAGCCGGCTGAGCACCCCAGTCTGGTGCTGCCGGACGAAGGCACTTATCTCTACGCCGCCGTCCGCGTTCGCCAGCCGTCGGCGTTGGCGCCGGTTCTCGTCAGTGCGCTGTCCGGAAAACCCAATATGCAGCCGCTACAAAAAAAGCTGGTCATGATGGTCTTAACCAAGTTTCTGGAAAATACCGGCAACGAAGTGGCGATGGCTTTGGACTTCGACAACCCCGGTGGCTTCCCTACGTTGCTGTTTGAAATCAGCAACGTGGACGAAATGCGTCGCATTCTCGAACGTATGGCGCAAGGAGAAGATTTACAGCATAACGTGCTCAACGCTCCGCTCGGTCCGAATGGCGAGACGATTCAACAGTTGATTGCCACGGCGGCGTCGGACAAGGAACTTGAAAAGACTCTGACCTTGGTGCCAGCGGATCGGCGATCGGAGATCATCGCGCTGGCAAGGAAAATCCGTTTGGGCACAGTAACCGCCGATCAGATTGCGCTCGACCCTCAACGGATCGGCATGTTCGGCCGGGCATTACATTGGCGCATGGTCGGCAACTTGCTGGTGGTTGCGCCTTTACCCGATCTAGCTGACCGCTATGCCACCAATCTGCAGGCAAAAAAAGTAATGCCGGAACTGGAACAGCAACGCCAGCGTGTGCCGTTGGATGGGCCCTTTGTGGCTTGTGTCAATCTTGGCGCGCCGCTGGCTTTGTCCGATCCGGAAGGAGAGCATCTAGCCAGTTGGCTGGCGGCCCAACACCCACGTTTGACGATTGGGTCCAGGGTGACCGATGAAAGAGTGGAGTTTTCGGCCTTTTTGCCCGCCAAAATGGGCATTAGAGCCGTGACGTTTGAAGCTAGCGGTTTTTGGACCGCTTTGTTCTATGTCTCAAACGCGTTGGTATGGTTCATATTGCTGGGTTGCGTTTATGTAGTGTTCAAGGCGTTGCGGGCGTTGGCTCAGAAAAGACAATCGAATGCGCCATAGCCACACAGGATTCGCCGTCGATCTGATCGCTCCATTTCATGACCAACAAGAAAGTGCGTGGTCCGCGTTGCCAGGCGAACGCAATGATCTTAGTTTTTAAGATTGGAAGCTGCCCCGAAGACTCGCGACCGGCGATGTTGGCGACCAGACGGTCGCTCGGATCGGCCGGGACTTGCACGCCCTCCGCGCGAATAGCGGAGGTGACCAGTTCGTCCAACGAATAGCGGTAGTTGTCCGCACTGACCAGCCGGAATACCGGTGCGCCGGTGGCGCGCAGCGGCCCGTTCCAAGAATGATAGAAACGATCTTCGATTGCCACAGTCCAACCATCAGCAGGGATCATCCGCAGTCCCATATCGGGCAAATCGACCGGCGGACGGCTCAACGGAATGGGATCCGGCCACGGAACGGTGACAGAAACAGCAGTTGCGCAACCCACAACAAGAAGAAGGGCGGGTAGCAAACCAGCAAAACGTTTCGTGATCATGATTTCGAATACCCGTTGCAAACCATCATGAAGATCTTTGTGTGCTATTCCCCGACCAAGCGCAAGTGGGCCATAATAAAATTAGCAATTTCGAGTTCCGAGTGCGTTGCTTCTATGGCGGACATCAATATCACAACATAGGTCCGTCGGCCTTGTTCAACAACAAACATCGTCACACGCGATTCACCTTCGGCGAAATGCCAGCCACGGGCTTCCTGATCTAGCACAGTTCCGGTGGCTTCGGTCATTTTTACGGTGGCCAGCTCCTCACTGGCCCGTTTGCTCTCGGCAATAACTCGCAAAAGATCAGCCGCACGCATATCGTCTGGCAAGCGTTCGATGCGTATGGTCACCGCTCCACTAGGCGAAACCAGCGACAGGTTGGGGCGAGGCGTTGGAAACGAAGAAAACGTCCATTTCTCAGGAAGGTAGAACTCGAGTTTGGTCAACTCGTCGGAAAAGGTGTGGTAGGTCAACCCACCCGAGCCAACAGGCAGTCGAGCTGCGCAGGCAGAATATAGAAAAAGAACAGCCAAACAGAAAAGATGTCGCATTGACTCACCAGAGGTGTCGGGGAATCGCTGCATTATTTGCGCGATTTTTTGACAAAACGCAAATTGGCGAACATGTAGCTGGCTGCATCTACTTGAGAACGACTGGCGTGCGCCGCGACACGGAGATGAATAGCATAGACGCCGTTGGCGTCGTCATCGACATAGAACCAGCCTAGACATTCTCTACCCATATTGATTTCCAGCCCAAGCGCCTGGCGCCCGCCGATGGTCGTTTCGAACTGCCGAATAGGAAATGGATTGTCACGGAGGCTTCGCTTGGTCACTTGCCGCATCCGTTCAGCGGGCGATGAGGCCCGTTGATCGTTCGGAAGAAGCATTACTGAAAGCTCAACGTTATGATCTGGGGATTTTACTACATAAACCGCATCAGGGAGTCGCCCGCTCTGCCTCCAATACCAACCGTGTGGAACGGGGATTTCTACACGAGTGACCTTGTCGGTTTCCGGGAGATACGCATATCCCCCGGCGCCGGTTACCATCTGTTGGGTGGCGCAGCTGGTAAATAACAGGGAGAAAGAGAGAATAATTAACAAACGTTTCATTTCCTGCCCCCCTTTTTCCCAAAAAGCCTCACCACTTCTACTTCTATTTATCGGATATATACGTTATTTTCTAAAGAATGCTTTTGCGAAACGTGATGCAAGAAGAGTGTGGACGAGTAGTTCAGCCGTTCGAAATCAGTTGTCGTCTTCCATGATCTTCAAACGCTCAAACATGAACTGTGCGGCTTCTCGTTCAGAATCTGTAGCAGTTGCGCCTATATACAATACAATGAGGTAGACACCACGGTCTACGTCCAAGAAAAACGCGTTGAATTCTGCTCCGTCCTTCTGAGCTTGGATGCCGCGAACCTTGTGGCCGCTGACTGTACCTTCGATATTTCGAACAGTAGTTCCGACATGGTCCGCGTTGAATTTCTTTTCAACCTGATCGAGAAGACGGTCCGAGTTGATTTCGAGGGGTACTAGAGTCACGAGCATCAGAATCTGTTCGTTTGGCGACTTGATCAGAAACGAAGCGGTTGGGTCGGTGGTGAAACTAGCCGGCCAGGTGTCGGGCACAGGCATCTGGATTTTTACAGTCTCGTCCCTTTGCATGGTATATGTGAAACCGCCGGGACCTGAAGGATGCTGAGAAGTTGCACAAGCGCCAAAACAGATCGTCAGCACGAGCAGAAAAACCAAAAACCTCTGTTTCTTCATGGATTCTACTCCGTTCTCATCTCTTCGTATGACGGATTCGAATTCAACTTGTCTTCATCTGGCTCTTCTAGCCCAGAAAAGTAAACCGTTTGAAACTTCAATTGGTCAAGAATATTGGCCCCCCGCTCTTGTGCGCTAGCCGATCCCCGGATGCAAAGATTCAATAGGCACACCCATTACCGGTTTGAGAACATAGCCTTCTCGTCTCGCCCCTTTGATAATGCAATTGTCGTGAACTCGTGGGCATTTTCCAGACCAAATACCGTTAAAACAAGGATTCTAAGAACGACACGTCTCCCGAGGCTTTCTACGTCAAAACTACAAATTTTCCCGTGGTATCTGCCTTCTTGCCTTGATCTGGGCATCAGGACTTCGAGTCCGAAATGATCTCTGGTCACCAACTCAAATGAATTACCCGCCGGCGGGAGCGGCCTGGCCGTCGTGTACCCAAACAGAATAAGGGTATCCGCGAGCAAGGCGACATACTTCATTTCACCTCCGGAGGATCGTGGCTCTATCTATTGGCCAAATGGAGCGGTAAGTCAAACCATGCTGTAAACTGTAAAATCGAAGTTCACTTTCGGTTGACTTGCCGGAATCGCAAAGGCTATTCTCTGCCGAGATTTACGTGGCATGAAATCGAACGCCACCATCCGCGTATGCATGCGGGAAATCCGTTTGGCGCAGCCAGCTTCGGAGACCATTGAATGATCGACCAAGGCGTTAAAAACGCACTCGATTTACAGCTTACCGCCGGCTCGATTACGGGAGATGAGTACCGCCAGCGATTGGCGGAGGCCAACGTCAACCGCCCAGTGCTAGACGGCGGCGTCCGACCCAGTATCGAGAAGATCTCCGGGCAATTGAAGACCGGCGAACTCGAAGGTGCCGATCTTTCACGTGTGGACTGGCGCAAGAATGATCTTTCCGGCGCTCGCCTGGCGCTGGCCGATCTCTCTCGGGCCAGACTGAGCAAGGTGCGTTTGGTTGGCGCGGACCTGGCGGGTTGCAAGCTAGAAGGAGCCGATCTGACTGGTGCCGATCTGACCGGGGTTAACCTGTGTGGCGCCAATTTGACCGGAGCCCGCCTGAACGAGGCCCTGCTGGACGGAGCGCGTTTGCACCAAGTCAAGGCGACCGACCTGTCAGCAGTGGGTTGCAAATGGCAGAAGTTGCAAGCCAACGGCTTGGTTCTGCACGGAGCCGATCTTGCCCGAACACAACTGAGCGAGTCTATTCTGTCAGGCGCCGACTTGTCGGATGCCGATTTTTCCGACGCCAAGCTCAACGCCGTCGAACTCGACGGAGCCAACATCCAGCACGCGAGCTTCCAAAACGCGCAACTCGACAAGGTCAATCTGGCCGGCGCCAACGCGGTAGAAGCCAATTTGAATCTTTCGGCATTGACCGATGTGGATCTATCCAAGGCCAATCTGTCACACGCTGACATCTCGAATTCGTTTCTGGAACGGGTCAAATTCACGGGTGCCGATCTCACCGGCGCCGTTTTCAACGTCAGCGAACACCGCGAGGTTGATCTCAGCGAAAGCCAGTTGAACGGATCTTCGTTCAAGTCGATGACCGGCTACACTGAAGAACAGATCGCCGGCTTGGCGGCTCGTGGGGCCAAGGTCGACAAGTTCTATTTGCGTCGTTTCGGGCGTCTAATGGCGCGCAACCACCTGGCCCAGGCGTTGGCAGCCGTGTTGCTTCTAGCCATCGCCGGCGGGGTGATTTTTTACCTACGCAATCCCAACAACTGGAGCTACGAGAAACTCGAACAGACGGCTCAGGAATGCCGGAATCGGTCGGATTTTGCCCGCGCCGAAGAACTCTACCGCATTGTGCTGAAAAAATACGCGGCCAACGCGTCCAAGGTGGCCTCCGCGCGAAATGCGTTGGGTAACCTGATGTTAGATACTAGCCGGTTCGACGAGTCGGCCAAATTCTTCCGTAGCGTGATGAAGGACTTTCCCGATCAAACCGGCGCCGTGTTACTGGCGGAAATCGGCCTTACGGATATCTTGCGCCAGCAAAGGCGTTTTCCTGAAGCAGAGAAGGCGCTGTTGGATATCACCCAGCGCTACGCTGATCATCCGCAATCCATCGAAGCCTGGGACCGTTTGGCCGCCTTGTACAAGTTGACCGGGCAAGCCGACAAAGCGCGGGAGATTTACGAGAAGATCATCGGCCAACGAGCATTGGATGAAAACGCGGTAATTCGCGCACAGTTCGATCTCGCGCAGATGTTGCACGACGAGCGGAATTACGATCAGGCGATCGCCAAGTACCGCGAGATCATCGAACGCTTCGGCGGCGGCCAGGCCGGTTCGCGTGCTTTGTCGTCGATCATTCAGATCGAGGTCGAACGAAACCAACTGGCCAAAGCCCAACAGGTGCTCGACGAACTGCGCAGCCGCTACCCAACCGAAACCGACAGCATTCTGGATGGTGAACTGTTCTTCGCCAATGCGTTGTTAAACGTGCGAGGCCGCGAAGAAGAAGGTCTGCGGCGTCTGCGGAAGGTGATGGCCGACTATCCGCGCACCGTGAGCGCGATCTGGGCCGGCAAGGGTATTGCCGAATACTATAAACGGCTCAAACGCTGGGCCGACGCCGAAGCGATTTACCAAAAGCTATTGACGGACTTCCAAGACAACCTCCGTTTCCGACACGACTTGATGACCCAACTATCCGAGTTGGATGTGGCCCGCGGCCGGCCGGATGCCGCTATCCAACGCCTGGACCAGGTGCTCAAGGAATCCAATGAACCGGACCAGGTCCGGGCGGCCCTCATCCTTTATGCCCAAGCGCTTGCGGCGCGCGGCGACCTGGACGGCGCGCGACGAGCTTTTCATCGGTTGGCCGAACGTTTCCCCGAGGACCTTGATGCACGCATAGCGGCGCTGACCGGAGAGGCGCGATTGATGCGCGATGCGCGCCAGCCGGCCCAGGCCGTACAGTTGTTGCGCAAGATTTTTTCCCTTACCGACCAGCCGGGACCGGTCTTTTCGGCCTACGGTGAAATCACGCGTCTCTACCGTGAAACCGAGGACTACGCAGGCGAGTATTTGGTGCTGCAGGAAATGCTGCGGCGTTTCCAGAATGATCCGCAGATCCTGCCCCAAACGCAATTGATTCTCGCGGAAAACCTGCGGTTGCAGGACAAGCCCGAGGATGCGCTCAAGATCCTGCGGTCGGTGGCGAATATCGAGGCCGGCAGCCTGCCGGTTGACGCGCTCAACGCCATGCTGGCGATCTACGCGGCTCAGGATCGCATGACCGAAGTGGCCAAAGTGCGCGACGAAATCGCCCGCCGGTTCCCGGCCGATACGCGAGCCATGCTCAACGCACGTCTGGAGACGGCGGCCTTGTTATGGCGCGGGGGAAAGTACGACGAATCGATCGCCGAATACCAGGCCATCTCCCAGGCGGGGGATCCGGCATTCCGGATGCAATCTTTGAGTGCGTTATTGCAGATCTATGCCGAGCGACGGCTTTTCCCGCAGGCGGAGCAGGTTTATAAACAACTCACCACGGAATTCGCCGACAACCGGGAAACGATCAATAACGCCAATCTAACCTGGGCTTCACTGTTGCGCTTCACCGGCCGCGGCGACCAGGCGATTGCGCTCTATGAGCGGTTGGTGCGCGAGCACAAAGGATTCGTCCAGGCGCTGTGGGCGTTGGACGGGCTGGCTCAGTACTACCTTGAGGTCGACCAATTCGAGCAGGCCGCCCAAACATACCGTCGGCTATTGGCCGATCCCGCGGCGGCGCGCAATCCAGACGAACGGCTCAAGGCCTACCTCGGTCTGGGTTCGATCGCTGAAACGCGACGCCGTTACGACGAAGCACTGCAAAACTATCGCGAAGGTTTGAAGCTCGCCAGCAACGAAGAACAGAAATTCAACGCCGAGCAGTCGATTGTCCGCTCATTGTCGGCCATGGGTCGTTTGACGGAAGCCGAAAAGGCATTGGCTCAGATGCGGCAAGCGTATCCGCAACGACAAGAAGGCCTAGAACAGGCCTCCTTCTACGTTTTCGACACCATGGTGAAGCAGAACCGTGTTGCCGAGGCGCTGGCGGGGTATGAACGTGTCGCCACTGGTAGCCGTTTTAAAGCCAATCGTGCGGCGGCATTTGGGTTTATGGCGCAGGTCAAGATCCAGCTTGGGCGTTTGGCCGAAGCCGAGGCGGTTTATCAGCGTATGCGGAACACCTTTGCGGACGATCCTCAAGTCACCCGCATCGCGGACCTGGGAATCGGGGCGGTACTGCACCAGGAACGTAAGTTCCCTGAGTCGCTAAAAGTATATCAACGTTTGCTCGACTCGTTCCAAGACGGCGACACGCGGTTCCAGGCGCTGTCCAACATAGCCAAGATCTACGAAGAGACAGGACGCTACGACTTGGCCAAGCAGACCTACCAACGGATGCGGTCCGAGCTGCCGAATCATGCCAATGCCCAAGCCACCGGATTACAGGGATTGGCGGATATCGCTGCTCGTGACGGGCGGGTCGACGAAGCCATCGCGTTGTTCAAACAAGTGCTGACGACCCGCGCCGACGATTCGATCAAGGTCGGTGCTCTCAATGCGATCGCGCAACTTTATATTCAGCAGGGCAAGTACGATCAGGCCCGACAGGTGTTTGCCCAACTCGGCCAACAGTATCGGGCGGACAGCGATTTGGCGGTCAATGCCCGCCTCGGCGAAGCCGAAACGCTGCGTCAGAACGGCAATTTCGAAGGCGCGTTGGCAATCTACAAGAAGCTCGCTGCCGAGACTCGTGATCCGCAACTCAGACTGCGCGTGCAAATGGCGATGGCCCGCGCGTTTTTGGATCAGAACCGGTATGTCGACGCCCAACGAATGTTTACGGCCATTGTCAACGACCAGACCGCCGAGGCGCCGCTTCGGGTGGAAGCTCGCGGTGGCCTGGCCGATCTGCAACGGCGACAGGGAGACCTCGACGGTGCGGCGGCGACATATGGACAAGTGGCGGCGCAGGCCGAAGACGAGAACATGCGGCAGTTCGCGAAAAACGCCATTGCTCAGATCCGCATCGAACAAGGACGCTTGGATGAAGCGGAAAAGATTTTCCGTGAAATGATCCGCACCCATGGCGACAACGTTGCGTTCCGGGTCGACGCCTTGATGGGGCTCGGCGATGTGCTGACCAAACGCAATCGCTTTGACGATGCGATCAAGATCTTTCAGCAGGTTCGCCAAATCAGCACTGATTCGAACCACGATCTTTTCGCATTGACCGCTATCGCCCAGGCATATCTGGCACAAAAGCGCTATGACCAGTCCATTGGAGCTTACCGAGAGATACTAGCGCGCCACGCCGACAGTCGGACCGCGCGGATCGATGCCGAGCTCGGCATTGCCAACGTGCTCAAGGAAAAACGCGACAACGAAAACGCGTTGGCTGCTTACCAGAAGGTCATCAAGACGTATCCGGATGCGTTGCAGGTGTACTGGGCCTTGGCCGGCATGGCGCAGATCTACACCGATACCGGCCGGGTGGATCAGGCTGCCGCTACCTATGCCGAGATCGAACGCCGGTTCCCGGAATACGCGCAAGGGCTGGCCGACGCGCAACTCAATCATGCGATCTTGTTGCGTAACGCCGGGCGCAACCAGGAAGCGGAAGCAGAGTACAAGAAGGTCATTGCCAAGTTCGCGGGTTCGCGGCAGGCGGCAACGGCGCTGGAAGGCATGGCGCAGATGCGGTTGGAAATGCAGGATTTCAACGGCGCGCGCGAGCTCTACCAGCGACTGGCCACGACCTACAAGAACGATCCGGAGATTGCCTTCAACTCCCAATTGGGTTTGGGCAATATCCACGCGATGCGGGGCGAGATCGACCAGGCAGTCGGCGTCTACCAGCAGGCCTACAACCTGGCGCGGACCAATCCGCAACGCGTGCAAGCGATGGGCGCGATGGCGGCCGTGCAGTTGCAGGGCAACCGGCCGGCCAAAGCCAAAGAACTCTACCAACGCATGATGCGACAGTTTGCCAACGACCGCGAAGCGATGGCCGAGGCTCGCATGGGGCTGGGCAACATCGCCATGATGGAAAACCAATACGATCAGGCACGGCAACTCTTCCGCCAGGTCGCCACGGATTTCGCCCGCCAGCCACGCGCCAGCGGCGCCCTGCAGTCTCTGGCTTCGGCCGAAATCGCCTTGAACAATTACGCGGCAATGGAAGAAATCATCAAGCGCTTGATGGCCGAGCATGCCGACGATCCGAATGCGGTGATCAATGTACGCATGGCGGCGGCGAACAAGCTACAGGCCGACAACAAACTCGATGCGGCGTTGGCCCAGGTGCAGTGGGTGGTGGCGCGGTATCCGAACTCTCCGCAAACCGCCTGGGCGATGCACAGCCAGGCTTCGATTCTGATCGGGCAGAACAAGCTCGATGCGGCGCGCGACGTATACAACCGCATCATCAAAAATTTCGCTATGAACGGCGGCGCGGTGATCGACGCGCGTTATGGACTGGCGGAAATTCTGCGTATGCAGAAGCAGTTCGACCAGGCACTGGCGGCCTATCAGGATCTCGCCACTCGTTATCCGAACTACCAGCAGGCGATCAACTCGCTCAGCAGCATGGCGCAGATCTACAACGAGCGGCGCCAGGCCCAGCAGGAAGAAGAAATCTATCGACGCATCATCAAGACATACCGCGCCAACACGACCGCCATGCTCAATGCCACCATCAGTTTGGCCAATCTGTTGGCCAGCCAGCAGCGGTATGACGAGGCGCTGAAACAATACAACTTCATCTACCAAAGCTACCCGAGCAGCGATCAGGCAGTGTGGGCCAAGGCCGGGGCGGCCCGGCTGTACGCCGCGATTGGCCAGCGGGACAAAGCGGTGAAGTTGTTCGAGGAAATCATTCGCACCTATCCGGCCGATCACGAGGTCGTCATCGGTGCGCGGCAGTTTTTGCAGCAACTGAATGAATCGCGCTAGTCTCCGGCGGCTGACTTCGTGGCGTTTCTTTGCCGTCGGTGTCGCATTCGGCACGGGTCTCGTCTTCTACTGGCGCTCGGTCTTTTTGATTGCTGCCTCGATCAACAACACCGCCCATTTTGCCCACAACGCCATCGTGTTGTTCTTGGCCGTATTGGTCTGGCGCCTCGAACCGCGGATCTGGACCCGTGAGCGCGCGGAAGAAACTCGCCTGCGATGGCGGTTGTTGTTTGACCTCCTTCCGTGGTTGATCGCCTTTTTATTGCGTGACGTATTCTCGCTGTCGTCGTCTCTGTTGACCTACTGGTTCGCGGTTGCCGTCGGCCTGCGCGCGGTCGCCGTCTGGGCGGCCAGACCATTTGACGAGAAGAAGTCCTTTTGGCACATGTTTCCGGCAGTAGTTGTGTGGGCGGCCCTGTTATGGATCGCCCGCCGACAGCCGTTGTTCATTTTATCGGCCATTTTGCTGAGTGTGGTCGGACTGGTCTTTTTGCGGGAACAGGCGCGCCGGTGGTTGCGCACGGAATCGGTGGCTGTGATTCCGGGCGTGGCACCACTGATCATTGCCGCTTTTCCGGCGACGTCGAATTGGTGGTTGTCCACCGCCGCCATCGCCATCGGCGCCGGTAGGCTTTGGGCCTATTCACGTTGGCGGGAACATTCAGGTTACGGCTTGTTCATGCTCAGCGCTTGTCTTGCGGCGGGCCTATTGGTGGAAGGGGCATTGCGTATTTCGCCAGACGCCTCCTCTTTTGAAACCATGCATTTTGCGCCGACGGTTGTCTCCCACGACAAGCTCTTTTGGGTGAACAAAGAGGTCTTTCGCGGCGATTCCGATTTCGGAGTCGGCCGGGTGAAGATCCGCGGACGTGAAGTGCCTAAACAAAAGGCACCCGGCGTGCAACGTGTTATGTGCTGCGGCGGTTCGTCTACCTTCGGGGTCAATCTGCCGCCCGAACAAGCCTGGCCGGCCGTTGCTGAACAGGTGTTACACGGCAATGGCTGCTCGGTCGAACTGCTGAACGCCGGCGAACCCGGGTACACCATTTTCCAGATCAAAATGCTCCTGGAATATTACCTGCTGCCGGACTATCACCCCGACGGCGTTATTCTTTACGTCGGTTACAACGACAGTCGCCTGACGCGCGGCCCTTACAGCGAACGGGAACTATGGCAAATGTGGCAGAAAGCGCGGGCCGGCCAGGGCGGCGCATCATTACGGGTCGCCGAAGTATTGCAGCACAGCCGGGCGTACAACCTGTTCGCGCGGTTGTTAGTCGGAGCGCGGCAGCAAGCCGGACCGAAGAAGGCCATTTCCTCACCACCGGAATTTTCCGCCACGCTGGGCGAGATGCTTGCGATGCTCCAACAGAAGCAGGTACGCACCCTCGTGGCTGCCGAGGCCTATCAGGAACCGGACCAGATCTATCGTCAGATCATGAAACGCCAGGCGGGGGACCACGGCGCTGGTTTTGTAGATGTGTATGACCTCATCCGTAAGCGCTACGAAAGCGCGGCTGTGCACACCGACGTCGTTCATCTCACACCGGAAGGCAACCGCCATGTAGCGGAACTGATCGCCTCAGCCTGGAGACAAATGATGCAGGAGGAAGGACTTTGTCGGCCATGAAGTCTTCCTTCTCACGATTCCTGCTGGGTTTCGGATTGATCGTCGTGGCCGCGCTCGCGGCAAGTCCGCGGTTGTGGTCCGGGCCACAACTGATCGAGGCTTTCACCCACAGCGCGGAACGGCGCGATGTCGTCGTGGTGCGAGCGCTGATGCCGACGTTGTTGCGGGACTTGCGCCGCGAACCAGAACGTCTGGCGGAACTCGGACGCCGCTATATCAAACCACTCGATGAGCCGGAACTTATGCGTGGGTACGCCGAGAGGCTTTTGCGCCTGGCGCCGGCGGATGACCCGGCCGCCGCGGAAGCGCACTTGATGCTGGCCCGCGCGGCCGAGTTGAAGCAGGATCGTGAAACGGCCCGGAAGGAATACGAGCTGGTTGCGCAGCGCTTCTGGGACTGCCAACAGGCCGTCGACGCGCAGAATGCGTTGGGCTTCTTGCTTACGAACTCGGCGTTGCGGGAGATCGAGGAGGCGGCCAAACGTTCTGACTGGACCACGGTGCTCGCTTTTTTCTCGCAAACTCCCTATACGAGCTTTGGTCCCAGTGATCTGGTTGGCGCGGCGTCTTTGTTTCTGACGGCCTTGCTGGCTACCGACCGCAACAATGACGCGGTTTCCGTGCTCTTGGCTGTCGCCGCGCCGGGGAGCGGAATCAACCTGCCGGAAGTGATAGCACCATGGCGTATGGCTAAGTACCCTTCAGCCGTCGTCGTTCTCCAGCGCGTCTTGGAAAAGCTGCCGGCCAATCACCGGTGGCGCATCGAAGTCCATTGCGTACTAGCGCTGCTGCAAGGCGACTGGGAGACGTTGATCGGCTTGCTGCCGAAAGTCGATCACAACATTGCTTTGCAGACGGCTATGATCGCGTGGGACCGGCGTGTCGAGCCGGCGGTCGGTTACCGTATCTTTACCGCTTTGGCGCCGCGCACCGATTGGCCGGAGGAGGATGTTGCCATGTTGTACTCCGTGGCGGCGAGTTACGAGGTTGGGCAGCAAGATGCCGCTCGCGCGAAGCTGATCCTTCGAGAAGGGTTGGGGCGCATACCGCGCCGATTGGCCGGTTCCATGCTGGTGTTGCAAGTGCATTTGGACTACGCCGACAAGCCAGATGAAGCGTTGGCACAAATCGTCGAGCTGCTGAAAGAGTTTCACAGCAACGGCCAGGTGGCGGAGGAGCTGCTGCGCGAAGGGCGCGATCTTTTGCGGCGTAACCGCCGCGATGCGGAGGCGTGCGCGTTTGTGCGACAACATGCGGATGTGGCGGGGAAGCCTGAAGTGCTGCAGCGGTTGCTTCAGGGCTGTCCCTTGCCCTGATCGTCCGGGGGAGCGCCGTCTTTGGTGGTCAACTCGGCGAACACCGCCTTGGGCACGACAAACATCACCACGAACGTCGACGGAATCATCAATACCATCGAACTGATCCAACAGGGGTTGGCGGCAGCGGTGTCGCGCAATAGAAACGCGCAACCACCCAAAATGCCGACGACGCCGGGATTGACCAAAAAAGCCAGCAACAGGATTGGCCGGCGGCGAATGAAGCGGAACTGAAGCAGGATGACCGTCAGCACGACCGCTGCAACCAGAATGCAGATACCGATGATGTCCTTGGGGTCCATGCGGCCTCCTGTGGAGCGGTGAACGTATCACCCGACCCGCAGGCCGTCAAAGGGGGCTAGTCTAGGCGAATGGCATACGGAGTGTAGGCCACGCCGGCTAGTCCTTGTTTGCGGTCGTTAACGGTAATCACATAACGGCACACATGCACGTCGTAAGCCACCGGTGGGATCGGATCTGGTTGGTCGCGATCCCATGCGCCGACAGTGATGCGGTAAGGACCACCCACCAGATTCAACATGCCGAAATGCACTTCCAGGGTATGACTGCCGGTCAACTTGCCGAGTCGCTGCCCGGACCGGGCCACGTGCAGGCCGCCGACCACGGCGTCGGATTCATCATGGAAAAAAACGCGAAACGCAGGGTCCTCGACCTCGCCATGACAGGTAAAGGAGATGAGCACGCGGCAACTCTCGCCCGACTCGAACACATCTACCTCGTCGCCAAATAGGTTTTCGATGCGCACGCGATCGATGGTCAGGGAATAGGGGGAGTTGTCGGGATTGCGCGTCAATTGCTCGTTGGCGGCAAAGCTGGCCAACGGATCGTAGAGGAAATAGCCTTTCGGCAGCGGTTCCTCTCGCTTCTCGAGCACCAACGCGATCAGGCCGGACACTTTCAACACCCAATCGGGCAGCAGGCTGCGATGAACAACGAACTGCTCGCCCTCGACGCGGAAGTATTCGCGCCAGTATTTATCGGGGTTCTTACCGGCCTTTTCCGCGAAGCGACGGCGTTCGGCCTCGGGCAAGGCCAGCACCTTTTTGCCGACGGCCGGGTCGACCTCGCCAAAGGCGATGGCGTCGACGAAATGCAGGCCACTGGGGTGGATCAGTCGCTCGCGGAGCGTCGCGTCGGTATAGTGGCGTTGCTCGTAGCCTTCGCCGCCCCAGTCCTCGTTTTCAATGTGCTTGCCGAGATTGAATGGCACGGTGATGACGAGCCGGCCGCCGGGCTTCAGCACGCGGCCGAGTTCGCGCGCGACGTAGGCGTCGGTGAACAAGTCGAGGTGCTCCAGCACGCTGACCGCGCTGATGCGATCGAACGTATCATCGTCGAAGGGCAAATGCTGGGCGTCGGCGGAGACGATGCGCAACCGCTCCGGCACCAGGTGCACCATCTTGGCCAGCGCTTCGACATGCTCGCGGTGCTCGTCGGTGTACGGCTCGCGGTCGACCGCCGTAACCGCCGCGCCGCGTTCGGAGGCTAGCCAAAGCGGGGGCAGGGAGATGAACCCTGATCCGACTTCGAGCATCGTCATGCCCGGCTGTACATCGAGCAGCGTCAACGCCAGCGGGTATTCCATGATGCGAAAGTAGTTCAACTTGGACTGGTATTCTGCTTCGCCAAGGCGCTTGGCAAAGGTCATCAACTCTTTGTGGGTGATCGGTCGCTGGCTCATCGAAAAGAATCCTAGCCGATGCGGACAAAAAAGAAAGGCCGGAG
>CAZEDX010000072.1:0-20977 GCA_964511015.1 uncultured bacterium
ATCATGAAACCAACAACCGCCTTCCCTAACTTTCAACTGAGTTCGGGACAGGCTCATGATCGTGGTTTTCGAATCTCAACGCCGCTCATTCCTTCTCGCCGCGTGCCTTGTGTTCTTGTTCTGCTTCTCCCCGCTTGCTCACGCGTCCGATAATATGGAGCACAAGGCCGGGTTCGATCTGCTGTGGATGACGTCGTTTCTGGCGGATGGGTATTACGCCGATTTGGACGAGTAATGGCTGACCGTAGATGTCGACGGCAACGCGGTGATCGGCAAGCAGGAAGTCTCCACCACTTCGAGCTACAAGGATCTGGTCACCTGGCAGTTCGACGAGAGCGGCAACGTATCGTGGCGCGCGATCTACGATTCGCCATATGCCCTGACCGACGTGGTCTTGGGCGTTCAGGCGGCCGACGACGGCTCGGTCTACGTCGCCGGTGTCGTCTGCGTGGCGAGCGGTTGCGCGCAGGCCGAGGCCGTGCTCCTCAAATACGACGCGACCGGCGCCCTGGCGTGGAGCTACGTAGGCAACTACCCGGATGAAGGCAGCGGATTCAACGGCGTGGCGATCGATGGCGACGGCAATGTGTTCGCCTTCGGCTGGGCCTACGAATCCGAGGACCACGAGGGGCCGCTATTGGCCAAGTTCGAAGCCGACGGCAACGTCTCATGGTCCCGCGTTTTTTCCGAAGGCGACTGGCCGCAAGGCGTCTTCCGCCACGGTGTCGTCGACTCCGCGGGTGACATCTACCTGGCGGGCAACGCAACGGACAGCGAAAACAATGCACTCGTCGCCAAGTACGCCGCCGACGGGGATTTGGCGTGGTACGACCGCTACGACACGTCGGTCTATTCCAGCCTGCGCGCCATTGCGCTGGACAGTGAGGAAAACGCCTTGGTCGCCGGCACCATGGATGTGGAGACCGCCGCGAAAACCACGCTCAAGACCATGTTGGCGGTCAAATACCAACCGAATGGAACAAGGGCCTGGACGCTGCAGCACCAGTGTGGAGACGGCAGCCTCAATTGCTACGGTCGGGCGCTCGCGGTCGGACCGGTCGACCAATTGATCTTGATCGGTTTGGTGCAAGTGACAACGTCGTCTTACGACTTGCTCACGACCGCGTTCGATGTCGACGGCGATCTCTCATGGCAAGACACCTACCGTGAGGACACCTACGGTTTTGTTTTGCCGAAAGATGTGGCGCTAGACGGCGACGGAAACGTGTTCGTGGCAGCTCTCCGCGCCACGAGCAGCAGTCACCTCGATTACGAAATCGCGATTGTGGGGTACGACGCCAGCGGAAGCACACGGACGGAGTTATTGCCAGAGATTTCGTCCATCAACATCGAACAAAAAGTGCAGATCGAAACCGACCTCTATGGCGCACCAATCATCTTCGGCCAGTATGCCTCGCCGGTCAAAGACGAATGCCCCTATTACACATGCTACTTCATCGCCAAGTACGTCGATTGCGCCGGCTGTTATGTGGATGGCGCGTGCTGGGAAGACGGCGACGTCAACCCGGACAACGTGTGCGAGATCTGCCACGTGTCCTTCTCGCGCACCGAGTGGGCCGGCAACGACGGCGTGTCGTGCGAAGACGACCTATTCTGCAACGGCGACGACACATGCAATGGGACATCCTGCGATCACACGGGCGACCCGTGCGAGTCAGGCTACCATTGCCGCGAAGAAACCGACGAATGCATCTTGTCGACCGATGATGACACCACGGATGACGACACCGCAGACGATGACACCACCGATGATGACACGGTGGACGACGATTCCGCAGATGACGACATAGTGGACGATGATACGAGCGATGACGACTCGGACGACGACACCGTGGATGATGATACGAGCGATGACGATTCGGACGACGACACCACGACGGATGACGATACCGTCGATGACGACGCCGACGATGATTCCGACGACGACCAGGACGATGACAGTCTGGATGACGACAACGTCAACGGCCCTGACGACGACACGAAAAGCGAATCCTCGGGCGGAGGTTGTGGTTGCTAATGGAGGAAAATAACCTGCTCCGCCCCGCCTAGAACATATTCCCGACGGAGATGTAGAACGCGCCGAAGCTTTCGCCTTCCAGCCGGTTGAGCTTGAAGCCGTAGTTGGCGCTCAGCGGGCCGACCGGAGTGAGGAACGCCAGGCCGAGGCCGGCCGAGGTGCGGATGCGGTCGAGATAGAAGTTGTTCGTGCCGCCGGTGACGTTTCCGGCGTCAAAAAAGAAAATCAGGCCCAGGCTGTACAGGTTCAGCGGCACGCGCAGTTCGGTGTTCTGGTAAGCCATGAAGTAGCCGCCGACCGGTGTGCGGCCGTCGGTGCCGACCGGGCTGATCTCGTTGGGCTCGAAGCCGCGAACGGTGGTCGAGCCGCCGAGGAAGAAACGCTGGCTGATCGGCAGCAGGTCGCCCTCGCGCAGTAGCTGCACGTGACCCGCGGCGAGGTTTTCCGCGAAGACCCAACCCTTGAGGAACGGCAGCCACTCGAACAGCGGCAGGTACCACGAACTGCGGCCGGTCACGCGCAGGAAGTTGACCTGGCTCAGCAGGTACGGCGTGCCGAGGTCGAAGCGCAGCGTGTCGTAGCTCCAACGCGTCGGGTTGAAGATGTCGTCGCGCCGGTCGACGATCAGCATCGGGCTGAGCGCGGTGATGATCGTCTGGCCTTGCACCTGGTCTTGCACCGCGTCGCTGACGTTGAAGATGTAATCGTTGTAGATGTCGTAATCGAGCTTGAGCGTGACCGGGTCGACCCAGCGGTGGGTGTGAATGTTGCCGGCGAACTCGCGCAGCTCCGGCGTTTTGCCGGTGACTTCCAGGAAGTTGAACAGCTTGCGCGCTTCCAGCGTGGTGCCGATGATCGCGCCGTAGGCCCGGTCGTCGAAACCGATCTGGTGCTGCACCTGGTCGCGTACGGTGAGCGAGCCGTCCAGCGGCACGCGCGCGATCCAGGGCCAGGTGAAGAACACGGCGAACAGGCTCTGGTCGAGCATGAATGACGGATCGTTGACCGTGCCCTCGAAACGGAAGCCGAGCCGGCGCCCATGGCCGGCGAGATTGCGGTGGCCCATTTCGTAGGCCGCGTTGAAGCCGGGGTAGGAGTTCCAGCCCAAGCCCCCGGTGATGTAACCGCTCTTGCGCTCTTTGACCTCGACCATCATGTCGACCGCGTCTTCTTCGAGCGTCTGCGACACGGGCCGAATGTCGACGCTGGTGAACAGCCCGAGCGCGATCAGCGCCTGCTGCGAGCGGAAGATCTTTTCGTAGTTGTACGGCTCGCCCGGCACGATGACCAGTTCGCGTTCGATGACGTGCTTGCGGGTCATCTTGTTGCCGCGGTAGTACAGGTGCCCGAACAGGAACTGGCGGCCCTCGGTGAAGCGGAAGACGATGTCGACCGAGCGGTTGTCTTCGGAGAAGCGCACCTCTTCCTTCACCCGGGCCTTGATGTAGCCGCGCGTCAGGTAGACCGAGAGCAGCACGGCCTTCATTTTGGGCAGTTGGAACGGGTTGAACGGCTGGCCGGCGACGAGCATCTCGCCGCGTTTTTCCTCGACCGCCAACCGCAGGTCGCGGCGCTTCACCACGGTGTAGCCTTCGTAGACGATCGAGCGCACCATCGTCTGCGGGCCTTCTTCCACGTCGATCGTCACGTCGATCGCGTTGGCCGCCTCGTCGTAGTCGGCGTTGACCTGCACCATGCGCGCCTGCAGGAAGCCGTGCGAGTTGTAGAAGTTGATGACGTTCTGCAGATCCTTTTCGAAATCCTCTTCGACGTAGACCGAGGTGTTGGTCAGCAGGCCGCGCAGCTCGCCGCCGTCATAGGCGGCGTTGTTCAGGAATTCGATGGACCGGATGTGCACCTTGGGGCCGCGGTCGGCCTTGAGGCGGATTTCGCGCACCGACGCGCCGTCGGGGTCTTTGTAGTTTTTGTATTCGAGGTCGACGATCGCCGTGTAGTAGCCCTCGCGCATCAGGAACAGGCGCACCTTTTTGGCGAAGTCCTGCGCGATGTAGCGGTTGAACCGCCGCTGGTTGTCCAGCCCCAGCACGTCATCGAGGTTCCATTTGCGCTCGGTGCAGGTGAAGCATTCCTCGTCGTAAATGATCTTGATCCGCGGCCCGACACGCACCGGCAGATGCACGGTGACCGTCTTCTGCGCATGATCGATGGTGTAGCTGGCCGGGTCGTCGAGGCTTAGCTCGGGCAAGCGCGCCTCGAGGTGGCCGGCCTTGCGCAGCCACTTCTCCAGACGCGCCAGACCGCGGTCGATTCGCTCTTGCTCGAACTTGAAGGGCGGGTCGAAGTCGGCCGCATCGAGAATTTGTTCGGGCGTGTAGATCGTCAGCAGCGCTTCGGAGAAGTCGAACGCCGTGACCTTATAGGTCTCATTTTCTTTGATCTCGATGTGCAGGTCAGCGAAGTTGTCCTGTAGCCGCTGGGTGAGCTGCGGGGTGATGGTGATGCGCGCCTGGAACTTGCCGATCGCGGCATAGGCCGCCTCGATCTTGCGCCGGTATTCTTCAAGCAGCTCGGGTCGGTAGTCGTCGCCCGATTCGATGTGCAGGATGTCGTCAAGCACCTCGCGCGAACTGTATGACGAGGCGCCTGCCACCACGATGTCGCGCAGCACGTAGCGCGGCCGCACCTTGATGGTGACTTCGATTTGCTCGCCCACCGGCCGGACCTGGATCGCGACGTTGGCCACCTGGTCGAGCAGATACATCTGGCGCAACGTCTGGCGCACGCGCCAGCGCCACAACACGTCGCGTTCCTTGAGTTTGGACATGCGTTGAATGACGCGCGTTTCCATGTATGGCGGAATGTCCCAGATGATCTTGGCGATGGTGCGCCCGTAGTACTTTTCCAGTTCGGCGTCGGAGGCGGTGGCTTCGGTATCGCCGGGCGGATTGGCGGGCGACGGCGCGGCCGCTTGCGCCTGGGCGGCCGGCCGGGGCGGGTCCTGCGCTGACACCACTCCCGCGCCCGTCACGAGCAGCATCAGAAACAGCAGCAGTAGCGTGCGCCTGGCCAGCGGTCCTCCTACCGGAAGTCGATCTTAAGCCGGATGCCGGTGCCGAACCCGCCGTATGACGGCACCGCTTCCTGGCCCGCGAAGTTGCTCCAGTCGACGTACACCGCGAGGTAGCGCATGAAGCGCCATTCGGCTTCGGCGCTCAGCGTCGGATCGGCGATGCCGCGGAAGAGCGAAACCATGAATTCGCGTTCGAACTCGCGCGAAACCCGCAGGCGGCTCACGCCCGTCGAAGTGTCAACGCCGAAGTCGATGCCGGTGTACTGTCGGAACTGGGAGCCGATAAGTTGTTGCGCGGCGGCCGCGAGCGCGGCGGTTTCGTCGCCCGAACCGGCCTGGAACTGCTCGTACGAAACGCCCAGCGACAGTAGCGTGACGATGTCGCGCTCGGTCATGGGCGGGTCGGACTGGAAGGTGATCTGATAACGGTCCGGCGTACCGGAGACGTTGATGAAGATGTCGATCTCGTTGACCGTCGTTTCGGCGTTGATGTCAAAGGCCGGGTAGATGCGCGTGTCGTCGAAGAACTGAATGACGGCCGAACTGACCTTGTAGGTGTTTTGCAAGACCGTGGCCTGGCCCTTGGTCACCTGCACGGTGCCGATCATGCCCGGGCTGATGTTGTCGCCGGTCAAGACCAGGTCGACGGCCATCTCGATTTGGATGAAGTTGTTGTCCACCGCCACGCCGCGCGGGGCCCGAATCACGATGTTGAAGTAAACCGACTCTTCTTTCTTCTCGTAGACCTGCGAGCCGGCCGCGCCGCCGCCGGATTTCTGGAACGACTGCAAAATCTGCACGATGTCGATGTTGTAACGGACGACCGCCTTTTCAATGTCGACTTCCCCCGACACGTCGAGTTTGCCGTCGGCGCGCGTGGTGATCAGCAGGTCGACCTTGCGTACGACCAGTTCCAGATAGGGGTCGTACCGCGTCTTGACGTTGTCGACTTTGACGAACAGTTCGAGCTGCGCGTGCGCGGCCTCATTCGGCGCGCTTTCGCCGGCGGCCGGCGGCGTGGCTGAATCGTCGGTGTTCTGCGCCACGGGAGTGGGCAGGCGGTAAGAGCCGCCAATCTTCAACGTGCCGCCGCCGATGTCCGCATTAAGCTGGCGCACAGTCGCCACGCGGTTGGCGAACTGAACGTCCATTTTCAGGTTTTCGATGGACGTCGGCATGTCGGCCAGATCGATCGTTGCCTGGTCGATCTTCGCGCTGGCAGTCACCTTGCCCAGATCGAACCGCACCGGCACCGCCGCGTCAAGACGCAGCATGCCGGTTGCCGTGGCGATCGAGTTGGTAAAGGCCTTCGCCGTTTCGAGCGCCACCTGGCCGGTGAGCACGAAGTAGGGTTCGTTGTTCAAGTCCTGCCGGTCGATCTTAATACGCATGCCGGTGCCGCCGAGCGCGAAATCCTGCACATCGACGCGGCCGTCGCGGTAGGTGATCATGATTGGTCGCACCTGGCCGTCTTCGTTTTGGTTGCGCAACACGAAGCTGCCGCGCTGGAACGAAAGCTGGTCGAAACGGATGGTGGCGTTGAAGGCAGGTTCGGCCCCCGCTTCCGGCTGCTGGCCTTCCACGGCCGCCCCGAAACGCCCGTCCACCGCGATCTCGCCGTCGATCAGACCTTTGTATTCTTCGCCGCCGTTGGTGGCCCGGCGTCGGCGCGTTCCCGCCGCACGTTGCTGTTGCTCACGCACCTGCTCGGCCGACTTCAAGAAGTTCGAGTAGTCGAAGCGGTCGAAACGCACACGCGCCTCGAAAGGCCGCGCCTCGGTGAGCTTGAGCGTGGCGTCGAGCCGGATCGAACCATAGCCGGCATCCGGAGCCGGCGGATTGCCGGACGTCTGCGCGACCTGGAAGGCGCCGTCGTCGGCGAAATCCGGGTCTGCACCGGCGGCGGCGACGCGCGGCGCAACCTCGTCGTCGGGCGCCCACGGCCGCCGATCGGCCAACAGCGCGCCGGTAACCTGGATCTGCTGGTCGGCGAAGATCGCCTTGATGGTCGAGCGGCCGAGGTCGAAATGCTCGTAGCGGCCGCGGTCGATGCGCAACTCGAACGCGCCGGCCGGGTTGTCGAACGAGCCTTCGACGTCGGCGACCAGATCGAGGTCGGCCATAACGTGCAACCGCTGACGGGCGACCGTGTCGCTGGCCATCTCGTTGAGACGGTTGGTGCGCAGCTTCAAGGCAAAGGTGCTGTCGTTCGGATTCAGCGCGCCGGAGAGCTGAATGACGGTTGGTTGCTGATCGGCGTCGGTGATCATCGCTGTCGGCCGCGGTTTCCACACGCCGCGCGAAACCAGCGGACGGATCCCGCGTTCTTTGGTCAGCGTCAAGTCGTCGAGCAACACCTCGCCGTCGGCCAGTCGGGCATTGAGCGCCAGCGACTTCACCCGCTCACCGTAGGCCTCGATTTCCTTGCCGCTCAAGACGACCGAGCCATTGAGCGCGACCACGGGGCCGGAGATGTCGGCGTGCAAACCGAGCTTGCCGCTCGCCTTGACCTGGTCTTGCATGCCGGCCAGCGCCAGCAGCTCGCGCATCTCGGTTTCGGGCAGGTCGAGCAAGGCCTGCACCGTCGATTCGTTCAGGTCGTACGACCCGTCGAAGGTGATGCGCGCGCCTTCGCGCTCGATCACCAGATCGTCAATGATCACTTTGGCGCCGTCGAAACCCACCCCGGCCCGAATGGCGTTGACGTTATAGACGTCAAAACGCAACTCCCCGAAATCGAGTTGGCCGTTAACTCGCGGCTCGGCGGCCGTGCCGGAGGCCCGCAGGTTCAACTTGCCGTGGCCGGCCAACGGCTTGCCGACCAACGCGGCGAACTCGGCCAGGTCGGCGGCCTCGAGATCGACCGTCAGATCGAGCGGGCCGTCGCCCTGCAAATCAACGCCGCCGCCGATCACCAGCTTGGTGTGATCGGTGGTCAATGTGAACTCACGCACCTGATTGCGCTTCGCGCCAAACAGACCGGCGGCGTTCAGGCCGATGCGGGAAAAGTCTGCCTGATCCACGTGCACGCCGTCGACGGCGAGCTTCAACTGGCGCACCTCGTTGGCATCCGGACTGCCGCCGGCGTCCAGCAACAATTCGACCTTTTGCGCACTGATCTTGTCGCCTTGGCGCACTTCGCTGGCGAGCAAATCGATTTTCGCCTGATAGGCGATCGCGGCGCCGACCGTCGCACGCGCATCCAAGGCGAGGTTCGCACTGGCGATCTGGGTCTGGTCGGCATAGCGCAGTTCTTCGAGAACGATGTCGCCCACAGCAACGGCGTTCATCGGCGGGCCGTTCTTCGGTGGCACCGTGCCGTTGGCATCCAAGGCGATCGTCCCGCGGCCGACTTCCACCAGGTCACGGAACTGCGCCGGAATCGCCAGGCCTTCGGCATTGGTGGTAACGCGCTGGGTGTAGACCAGATCCTGCAAGTCGATATTGGTGCGCGCATTGTAGCGCAACGTGCCGTTAGCGGCTGATTTGTCGAGTGTGGCGTCGAGTTGCAGGGACAAGCTATCGACCCGCGCCAGTTTCTGGTATTGCGCACCCGCGACCGACACGCGGCCTTTGGCGTCAACGAGCAACGGTTTGAGCTGGCCGGCGGCGTGCAGATCGGTGCCGACGCGGCCGGCGACCCCGAGCTGGGACTGGCCGAGGTGCGCGAGAATCTGGCCGACATCGAGGCTGTTGGTCGCGACGTCGGCGTCGAAGGTCATTTCGTTTTTCAGATCGAGCTTGCCGTTCAGATCGATAGTGCCGCCGCCGACCTGGGCGTGGAACGTGGTAAGGTGGGCGCGTTCGGGCGAGGCGATGAAGTCGACCCGCACCTCGCGCAGCGGCAGGCGATTCACTTGCGCCTCCGGCACGCCGATGCTGCCCTGCGCCGCCCAGATCAACTGCTCGGGTGCGAGCTTCAACTTGCCGTTGGCCGCCAGCGTGAGCAAGCCGGCGAACTGAAGATCCTGCGGCTGGCGCAGCACCAGTTGATTCACCTTGCGCACGTCGACCTCGAGCCGCACGTCGGTCGACACGTCGAGGCCGGTGAGAATATCTTTGGCATCACCGGTCACGTTCAGGCGCAGGTCGGGCATTTCAATCGCGAGTTGCTTGAGCTTGGCAACCCAGGTCTGAAGATTGCCTTCGACCGCCAGGTCCAGTGTTTGGATCTGATCGCGCATCTCGCCGAACGAGGCGTCAACTCCGCCGATGTGCAAGTCCGCCGCGACGTCGCCGCGGTTCAGGTTGCCGTGGGCGCCGAGCTTGATCGAATCCACGCGCAGGGCCAGCGGCTGCGTCGGGGCGGGGTTCGGCTCGTCTTCCGTCGGTTCGGGAACAACCGACGGCATGTCCATGCGGAACTTGGCGTCGACGCTGACCTTCTCCACCACGATCGGCAGCTTGACCTTGAACGGTTCGAAGGGCTCTTCCGGTTCGTCGGGCTTGGGGCAGATCGGCAGGTTCTCGAGACCGTCGCGGAGGAACAGATAGTTTTCCGCGCCCTCGACGGTCACCTCGTCAACGACCACCTGGCCGACCAGCAACGGCGCTGGCCGCACGTGCACGTACAACCGCTTCACGGTGGCGAACGGATAGGAATACTTCTCTTCGGCGTCGGTGTACCGCGCGCCTTCGATCAGCAGCGAGAAGGGGTACAGCGACAGGCGCAGCTTGTCGACTTCGATCTTGGAGCAAGTCAATCTTTCGACCGGCGGCAGCGCCTGGTCGAGCACGAAGTTGGTGAAGAACCCGGTTTGCAACAGGAAGTTGAGCGCGGTCAGGATGAACAGCACGGTGCCGACGATGCCCACGACCAGCAGGCACACGCTCTTGCACAGGAACTTGACTGCCCGGCCGAGAAAACGAACGCCGCCGGCCATCTAGGATCTCGTCTCGTCAGAGGTGGACGGGGCGGCTTCTTCGGCAGCTTCAGGCGGATCGGCGGCCACCCGGTAGGCTTCGCCCGCCCAACTGCCCAGATCCAACAGCCGGCAACGTGCCGAACAGAACGGTCCGCGTGGCGGATCATCCCAGTTCGCCTCGCGGCCGCAAATCGGACAGCGCACGATGCGTGCGGACAAACAGGCCTCCTTAAGGCCGAGGCCTCGATCCTTCTGTCGGATCGAGGCCCCGCGCTGCTGATCAAAGCGGGCAACGGGGTTCGAACCCGCGACACCGAGCTTGGGAAGCTCGTACTCTACCAACTGAGCTATGCCCGCCCTTTTGCCGGTCGCTCGATCGCGTTAATCCGGCGACCCGGACCGCCGTTTATAAGGAACAAAAGCTAGCTAATCCTCATATGTGCGCGAAATGATGTCAAGGGAAAACCCGCAGGGCAAGACTCGACCCCGCGGTCGGAAAAGCGACCCGGAAAGGGTGGTCAGTTGACCGTCTGTTCGTTCAACGGGCGGATGACCCGCATGAACTTGATCCCGACCCGATGTTGCGGATTGGTCGGCAACGGAGAGGTCACGTGTACCACCATACCCTCGGCCGACACGTAACCGCCTAACCGTGGGTGGGTGAACCGCAGATGGACCGCGGTGCCTACCGGCGGCCGATACGGGCATGCCACGGCGATTCCCGTCGTCGAAATGTCGTACGAACTTTGCAGATGCATGCGATCTTCAACCGTGAAAAGTACCGGTGTGGTGATCCGCATCCGCGCTTCACTGCGCCGATCATGTTCTATTGTTTCCATTGTCTGATCCTGCAAGTAAATCCGTCCACACTCGGGTGCTATTATGCTCTTTTCCAACTCGCTGGCAAGAGCATTTTCACGGTTAGTGCCAATTCACGAAAAAAAGTTGTCCACATACTATTCATTGTATATTGGCCAAATACCGCCCCCAGGGAAAGTATGGTTTTTACCGAATTGGACCAATAACGAATCGTTCAAAATGAAAAATTTGGATTTTTGTCGAAAATCGGACAATCGTTCTAGAACAGATGGGCGAACAGTGCCAGTGGGGTTGTTGAATTACTGAATGGTCCGGTACCCAACCAGCCGATAGATGAAATTGGCGGTGATGGTGAGTTGCGGGTCAGGCCATTGGTCGGGCATCGGGTTGAAATGGGCTTCGCGCACGGCTTTCACTGCGTATTTGTCGAGCAGCGGGAAGCCACTAGTGCGGATGACTTTGACCTCTTTGACTTGTCCTGAATGCAAAACGACGAACTGTAAAGTCGTCATGCCTTGCTGGCCGGTCGACTGGGCTTCCTGCGGATAGACCCAGGCCATCTCGATCTTCTCTTTCATGTGCGCGAAGTACGACATGTATTTGAATTCGCGCGTCGAGATCGACACCGCGCTGCCACCGTCGCCGACGTTCGGATTGTACTGGTCGACGCCGTTGCCGCCGCCACCACCGGTGGGGTTGGGCATGCCGGCGCGAGCAATCATCTGGTCGACACTGCTCGCCTGGCCGCGGCCGGTCTGGTTTGGATTGCGCTGGTCGTCGCGTCGTTCACCAACGCCTTCACCGACTTCGGGGATCGGCGGCAGCGAGCCCTGCCCGCTGCGCGAACCGGTTTGCTGGTTGGAGGGCGGTCCGGCCGCTGAACCGGCGCCTTGTGCGGGCCCGGGCCGGCCAGTGCGGCGCTGGATCTCGTCCACCGCTCGGCGGGCGTCATGGGTGTTTGCGACGTTGTTGTTGCGGTAGCTGTAGGCCTGTGGCGCAACTGGGACCTGGTCGTTGCCGGGTGTTTGGCGGAAGTCGATGCGCTGCGGCTCCTGTTGGCTCATCTGGTTGGCGAGTTGCTGCAGGCTGGCGGCATCGGCCAGATCGATATCCATGGCCTTCGGTTCGATAGGGACGTTCGAGAACGAGAAGCGCATGAAAGCCAGCACCAGCGCGATGTGGAGCAACGCAGACAACATGGCGGCCACACCGATGATCCATCGGTCTTTATAACGCCGCATCTGATCGCGCCAGGTTTCGGGCACACAATCACCTTTTGGCTATCCCGCCAGTTTCTTTTCTATACCAAGGTGAGACACCCCAACAAGCCAGTTGTTCAGGTGACGGGGTAGGCTCAGAAACCAAAACCTAACCGATAATCATCTTTTCCGCCTCCAAACCGCCGGTTTTGAAGCGTTCGAGGCCGTACATGGCGATATCGGGGTGCAGTTTGCCGGTCACCAAGTGCTCGGCGATCATCTCGCTCATGGCGGGGGCGAACATGAAGCCGTGGCCCATCAGGCCGTGGTACTGGTAGAAGTTGGCCGGCTTCTCGACGAAGCCCACAATGGGGTTGGTGTCGGGTGTGATGTCGTAGAACCCGCCCCACTGGCGCAGCAGCTTGACGCCGGAAGTGCGCGGCAGCAGGCGGATCATCAACCGGCTGATCTTTTGGGCGAAGGCAAAGGTGTGGTTGTAATCGGTGGCGGGTCCCTTTTCCAGGCCAACGCAGGCATAGATTTCGCCACGCATTGTTTGCGCAACATACATGCCGCTGTCCATCGGAATCAGATTAGTGCCCAGGAACGGGTGTAACGGCTCGGTGACAATCGCCTCGTGCTTTTCCGGGTGGTTGGGCAGCTCGACGCCGCACATCCGGCCGATGTTCGGGGCCCAGGCGGCGGTCGCATTGATTACCAGGTCGGCGGCGAACTTGCCGCGGGGGGTAACCACCTGCGTGATCTTGTCCCCCGCCAATTCAAAGCCGGTCACCTCGTGGAAATCGAGCACACGCACGCCGAGTTGGCGGCAGGCCTTGGCGTAACCCCAGACCATAGCGAAGGGAAAACAGACGCCGTCTTTCTGGTGGAAGCTGCCGACGATGATGCCGTTGGTGTTGATGTCCGGCACCTTGGCTTTGATTTGAGCGGGCGATAGCAGTTCCGATTGAACACCGTTTTCTTTTTGCAGACGATGGTTTTGCTCGAAGACGGCCGCCTGCTGGTCGGTGTAGGCCAGGAACAGGTAGCCGTCTTGCCGAAACCAGTTGTTGAAGCCGGTGTCGGCTGGGAAGCTCTCGAACAGCTCGGTCGCGCGCTTCATGATGCGGATGTTGTCGGCCGTCGACCATTGGCTGCGCACACCGCCGCCGCAACGCGCCGATGCGCCGGCATTGAGGTGCTCGCGATCGAGCACGGTGATATCGGTCCAACCGCGTTTGGCAAGGTTCCAGGCCAGGCTCAATCCGACGATACCGCCGCCGACAATGACCGTTTGTGGTCCGTTCACTGCGCGCCCTCCTTCTCGCCGGCGAAGGCAGCCAGGGGTACGGCGATCAGCGGAGCGCGGCTGACCATGGGTTTGATCTCGTCGGCGGGCACACCGCGTTCGGCCAGCACGCGGGCCAGCAAACCCAGACAATTTTTGCCTTGGCAGGCGCCGGTGCCCAACGCGAGGAAGCGTTTGATCGATTCGAGGTCGCGCATCCCGAGCGCCAATGCCTCTTCGATGTCAACCAACGTAATGTCTTCACAGCGGCAGATGATGGTCTTGCGCGGCATGACTAGCGCTCCGACGGGCGTGGTGGTTTGGTGTGCAGATCGAATGCGGCGGCGACGCCGGCGTCCCACCCCTGCCGGTGCAATTCCGCCGGCCGGGCAGGACCCCGCATTTCCCCGGCGATAAACACTTCGCCGTTTCCCGTGCGGCCGACGTCGTCGGCTTGAGCGGCGAAGCCGCCCAGCTCGGGCGCGAATTTCACCAGGGCGCCAGCCTGGGCGGCCAGTTCCCAACTCGGCGCGCCGGGAGAGCTGACGGCCACCAGGTCGCAACGGAGATCGATCTTCTCCCCGCCGCCGACCGGTTCGAGCCGCAATCCCTTGAGATGGAAATTGCCGATGGCTTGGGTAACGCGATAGCCGAGAAACAGCGGCACGCCGGCGTGTTGCAGACGTTCGGCCCGCGCCGGATCTCCGGCTACCTTTGTTTCCGGACTGACCAGGCCGAGCACGCGCACGCCGATCTCCGGCAAATGCTCGGCCAGCGAGAACGCGGCGTCGTCGGTGCCGACCACGGTGCAGGCGACCGCCGGACAGATGCCCCAGCGGTGGACGAGCTTGGCCAGGCCGCGCGCGCTGAACAGGTTGGGCAGATCGTTGTTGGCAAAGAGCGACGGCTGATCGTAAGCGCCAGTGGCCAAGACCACCCGCCGGGCGCGCACGAGAGTCAGCGCACCGCCCTCAAACACGGCCCAGAACCCTTCGCGGTAGCGACCGAGACACTCAGCTCCGGTCCAGACTGCGACCCCTTTTCGGGTCAATGCCGCTTGCTGCGCGCCGGCCCAGGCCAGACCATGCGCCGCGCCGAGCACCGGTTCCGGCCAACCGATCAGATGACCGCCGAGTTCCGGGGCGTCGTCGATCAGCAACACGGTCGCGCCGCCTTCCGCCGCGCCGAGCGCCGCCGCGATGCCGGCTGGGCCGGCCCCCACGACGAGCACTTCGGTTTCGCGTTCGCGCACCGGGGTGACCGGCAGCGGTTGATCCGGCAGATCGCCCAGGCCGGAAAACATGCGCACGCCTTGTTGGAACAGCTTGTTCAACGCCAACGGGCGGGTGAACATATGGTGATACGGCAACGTCTTCGGAAACACGAAATCCAGCGTGTGAAGCAGATCGTCCGTCGCCTGCGGGATGGCGTTTTCGCGCCGGACGGTCAAGCCGTCGCGGCAGAGCACACGGCAGGTGCGCACGCTGGGTTGACCGTCCACCCGGGCCACACAACTCATACATCGCCCGCCCAGGCAGAAGATGCCTCGTGGGCGATGGAACTTCATCGAGCGCGACGCCGTGCGCACGCCCCAGGCATAAAGCGCTACGGCGACCGGTTCCTGATCGAACGCGCGCAAGCGATGGCCTTCGAAATCGATGGTGACTTCGCGGCCACGGACGAACTCGCGTTCGTGATGCGTAAAGATGCGATGGTCACGATACCGTTGCATCGGAAAAACCTACCGATCCGGCAGGCGCCGGCCCGGGCCGGAAAACGACCAGCCGGCCCCGGCGCGCAACGCCCGCCTTCATCTTACAGTCGTTCCGTCACCGACTTCGCTTGCAAGAACAACCCCAGGTAGTCGCGGCCGCCGGCTTTGGAGTCGGTGCCGCTCATGTTGAAGCCGCCGAAAGGCTGCACGCCGACCAGCGCGCCAGTGATCTTGCGGTTCAGGTACAAATTACCGACGTGGAACTCGCGCCGGGCCCGTTCGAGGTGTTCGCGGTTGCGCGAGAACACGCCCCCGGTCAGGCCGTAGTTGGTTGCGTTGGCGAAGTGCAGGGCCGTGTCGTAGTCCTTGGTTTTGAACAGTGCGAGTACCGGACCGAAGATTTCTTCCTGGTCGATACGAGAGCCGAACTTAAGCCCGTCCACCACCGTCGGTTCCAGGAAGTAGCCGCTGCCGATTTTCACCCGGTTGCCGCCGGTGAGGATCCGGCCTTCGCGCCGCCCGATTTGAATGTAGTGCAAGCATTTGTCTAGCGAGGCGCGGCTGGATAATGGCCCCATCCAGTTCGCCGGGTCGTCCACCGGACCGACTTTGATTTTCTTGACCCGTTCCACCAGTTTGCGGCGGAACTTTTCGTAGACCGAACCGACCACGATACAACGCGAGCAAGCCGAACACTTCTGGCCCTGGAAGCCGAAGGCGGAGACAGCGACCTGGTCGGCCGCCCAATCCAGATCGGCCGACTCGTCAACGATGATGGTGTCTTTGCCGCCCATTTCGGCGATTACACGTTTGATCCACTGTTGGCCGTGCGCCATCCGGCCGGCCTTTTCGACGATGCCCAACCCGACTTCCATCGAACCGGTGAAGCAGATCATGCGCACGCGCGGGTGAACGACCAGTTCTTCGCCGCAGGTGGCGCCGGAGCCCGGCACGAAATTGAGCACGCCGGTCGGCAACCCCGCTTGGTAGAGCATTTCGGCCACCTTCCAACCAATCAGCGGCGTGTCGGAGGCGGGCTTGAGACAGACTGTGTTGCCGGTCACCAGCGCGGCGACCGTCATGCCGGTCAGAATGGCATTGGGAAAGTTCCAGGGCGGAATCACGCTGATCACGCCCAGCGGCACGTAGAAGGTATCGTTGGTTTCGCCCGGCCATTCGACGGTGTCCATGCCGCGGGCGTAACGCAACGCTTCGCGCGCGTAGTACTCGAGAAAGTCGATGGCTTCGGCGGTGTCGGCGTCGGCTTCCACCCAGTTCTTGCCGATCTCCAGCACCATGACCGCGGAAAACTCATGCTTGCGGGCCCGCATGATGGCCGCGGCCTTGAGCAGTATGGCCGACCGCCGCGCTACCGGCTCCGCCGCCCAGGCGGCAAACGCCTTGTCGGCCGCTTCGATGGCGAGGCGCGCTTCTTTCTGGCCGGCCTTGGCGAAGGTGGCCAACACCTCTTGGGGGTTGCCCGGGTTGGTGGTGACAAACGTCTCTTTGGTCATGATCTTGCGTCCGCCGATGACCAGCGGAATTGGCTTTCCTTTGGCGGCTTCAGCTCGAATCTTGGCCAACGCGGCTTGAAACGCCGCCCGGTTTTCCGGGCGGCTGAAATCGGTGAGGGGTTCGTTGCGGAACGGGTCCGGCATGATGAGTCTCCTTAAGCAAGAACGGCGAGCCCACAGGCCCGCCGTGTGTTCCCACAAAAGTTGCTAGGCAGCGGGTGTACCCGCCGCGTTCTGATGATCATCCGTTGATGGAAATCAATCGCCAACATGTTTCCTGAATCCGACCGGGAATGTACTCCCACCTTATGGCGGTTGCAACCGGTGGCCGCCCGCCGTGGCGGGTGACAAACGTGGCATTTCGTCTATCATGGCGCACGGCAGGCCTAATTTTATCGAAACCAAACCTGGGAGCATGGACATCGACCCGTTGGCTGCCAACGGCAACTTGCGCAAGTACCAGAACCCCAATCCGTTGCACCGCTGGCTGCTGAAGCGGTTTGTCGGCCGGGTCCAGGCAGTGGTCGCGCCACTCGCCGGGACGCGGATTCTCGACGCCGGGTGCGGCGAGGGGTTTATGCTCCAGTGATTGCGCGCCGCTTTACCGGACCGGCAGTTCTGCGGCCTCGACCTCCGCCCCGAAGCGCTCGAGTTTGCCCGCGGCTTGAACACCGGCTGCGAGTTGCGGGTCGGCTCGTTGTACGCCCTGCCTTTTGCTGACGGTGAATTCGAGCAGACGATCTGCCTGGAAGTGCTCGAACATCTGGAAGACCCGGCGCGGGCGTTGCGCGAGATCGCCCGGGTGACCCAAAACGACGTGGTGCTGTCGGTGCCTTGGGAGCCGTTCTTCTCATTGGGAAACCTGGCGCGCGGGCATCATGTCCGGCGGTGCGGCCGGGACCCGGACCACCGCAACTTCTGGAGCCTGCGCGAGTTTACCCGGCTGGTCGGCACCGTCCTGACGATCCGGCACGCCGAGGTATTTTTCCCGTGGATCATCGTCACCGCAAGGAAATAGAACACCAACGATCAACCAACCGGGGGCTCTGAACGCCGGTTTGACACCATGGCACGGCGCGACTAATCTGACCGCCGCGCGAACAAAGGAACACAGAACAAGCGATTGTCGCGGTCCGGCGGCGTCGGGCGCCCGGCAGGCGCAGAAGGAGAACGAGTATGAAGCGCAAGGTCATGTTGCTGGCGTTGGTGTTGACGCTGGCGTTGGCTTGGATCGCTTGCGACCAGGCCAAGACGGCCAAGACCACGGACGAGGGCAAGGTCCTCGCCACCGTCAACGGAATCAAGATTACCGACCAGCAATTGTTGCAGATGATCCAGGGCCTGCTGCGCAACCCGAGCCAGGCGCAGATGTTCCAAGATATGGAAGGCAAGAAGATGCTCGTCAACAAGGTGATTGACCTCGAAGTCGTCGCCGCGGCGGGCAAACGCGAAGGCCTCGAGCGCGATCCGGAAGTGCGGCGCTTGATCGACACCTACACCAAGCAGGTGTTGTTCATTGCCTACCTGCAGAAAAAGATGAAGGAAAAGCAGGCGGAAGTGACCGAAGAGCAGGCGCGCAAGTACTATGACGAGCACCCGGATGAGTTCAATGCGCCGGAATCGGCCAAGATCAGCCAGATTCTGATCAAAGTGGCCGCCGACGCTGATGCCGCCACGACGGCCGAAGCGGAAAAGAAGGCCAAGGCCGCCTTGGCCAAGGTCAAGGCCGGCGCCGATTTTGCCAAGGTGGCACAGGAATTCAGTGACGACGCGGGCACCCGTGAACGCGGCGGCGATTTGGGTTTCGTGCCCCAGGGTCGCATGGACCCGGCCCTCGACGAGGTGGCGTTCAAACTGGAAATCGGCCAGGTCAGCGATGTGATCAAAACAGCGCGTGGCTTTCACATTCTGAAGGTGGTCGAGAAAAAGCCAGCCGGCAAGCGCACGTTCGAAGAGGTCAAGATGATGGTCATGACCCGCTTGCGCATGCAGGGCCAGCAGGATGCCTACGATTCCATCATCGAGCCGTTGAAGAAGACCGCGAAGATCAACATCGACGAAAAGGCGCTGGAACAATTCACCGTACCGATGCCGAGCATGCAGAACACGCCCGGGATGCAAGGAATGCCGGCAGGGATCCAGAACGCCCAGCCCGCTTCACCCGGCAACTAAATCCACTGGCCGAAACACCAACGGGCGGCCGATATCGGCCGCCCGTTTTGTTTTGCGGATTTGATCTAACACCAGGCCGAAAACTCGTCGGCGCCGATGAGGCAATTTTTTTGTGCTTAGAACCGGACGACGAACTCGCTTTTGAAGCCCTCGAAGGGAGGCATCATGCGGCAGACGCCACCGCTGCACTTAAGCCCTCCTTTGTAACGGCCGTAGGCGAACACCATCTGGAGCCAGTCGACGGGACGGACCATGCTTTCGACGGCCCAGTAGTGCGGATCCTCATCTTCCCCTTCGCCGCCGAGCGAGATTTCGCCGCCTACCGGTTCGTTGGAATACTCGTAGGTGCCGGTCAAAGACAAATAGGGCGCCCAGCCGTAGGTCAGCGTGGCTTCGTGCGCCGAGTAGTCGGTTTCTTGCATGGAGCCAAAACCGTGGAATTGCTTGACGTGGTAGCCCGCCGCCAGCGAATGCGGCCGCACGATCGGCATGTCAAAGTCCAATTCCCCGTGGACCCAGCGGCCTTCCACGATTTCGCGGTAACCGCCGGCGCCGGTCAGCATGGTTCCGTTGCCGAACGCGCAATCGAAGCCGCCGTAAACGTGTTCGATCCACTCCAGCCACGGGCTGTCGTCGCTGCTGTAGTGACCGGCCAGATCGAGCGGCATTTCTTCGTGGGTCTGGATATTGAGGTAGTTGGCGTAAAGGCCCAGGTTGATGGCGGTGATCACATAGTCGAGCCGCGCCCGGCCGCCGATCGCGTCCTGGTAGTTGGGCAGGTGACCGAAAGAGACCTTGGGATAGTCCATGCTCGGCGGATCGTTGTATTCGTAATCGAAGCGGAAGTAATCGGTGCCCTCCAGCAGTGCGGTGACCGGGCCGATGTACCAGGTTGTGGCGACGTGGGCGCCGCGGCCTTCGTAAGCGACATCTTCGATCTCGTTGCGCAGGTCTTCACGCTCCAACCAGGCATATTCGCCTTGAGCCGCGCCGACGCCGCCCAGATCCGGTGAATCAGCGATGATGGAATACAAGCTGATGTTGTCGTCTTCCTCAAAACGCGCCAGGGTGCTTTCCGGATCGTAGCGGACAGTGCCGCCGACGTACGACATGCCCACTTTGAGATAGCGGGGGTGGCCGGCCATGAATTGACCGCCGTAGAGCAGATCGCGCTCGTCGAAAAACTCCGGTTCTTCGGTCTGGGCGCGGACGGGTGTAAACGAACGACCGTCGCCGAGGTTCACCGGACCGCCGATAGCGTCGAAGTCGAAGTAGTCCGACGCCTCATGGAACAGCAAGCCCTGAATGGTTGTGTCCTCACCGAACTCGTCACGCTGCAATAGCGAGAGGGTCAGTCCTTGGCCGAAACGCACGAAGGAGTCGCCGACCCGCACCAGAAACGGCTTTTGCTCGTATTGGAAGAAGAATTTCTCGGGCACGTAGCGCGCGTAGTACTCCTCTTCGAGGAAATACGCCTCAGTGTCGTAGCGCAGACTGGCGAGAAAGCGGCCTTTCGCCACCAGCAGATTCAGGCGGTTGACGGTTGCCCAAAACGGGTTGTCCGGATCGGTCTGGTCATACATGACCCGCATCGATTCGACGACGTTCACCGAATCGGTCAACGGCGTTTCCCACGGAAAGGCCCAGACCACGCCGGCCAGTCCAAACACGATCGCGCAGGCCAACAAGAAGCGGCGCATGGATCAGATCCCCAACGCGGCTTTAATCTGTTTTTCGATCTCGACTTCGTCCCCGGGCTGGAAGCCGATATGCGACCACACCACACGTCCTTCCTTGTTGACCAACACCGACATCGGGTAGTCGCTGCGCGGGTTGTACAGGTTGTTGACACGGCTATCCTGATCGAGCAGCACCGGGTAGGTCATGCTGTAGGCGCGGACGAGCGACCGGACCTTGGGCAGGTCAGACGGCGCATCGCCGGTGATGCCCCACACGACGAATCCCTGGTCTTTGTATTGGTTGTACAAGCGGGCCAGATGGGGGATTTCCACCTTGCAAGGCGCGCACCAGGTCATCCAGAAGCTGAGCAAGACAACTTTGCCTTTTTGTTCGGAAAGACGTTGGGCCCGACCTTCCAGATCCTGCAAAGAAAAATCGACCGCCATCTCGCCAACGGCCCAGGCGATCGTCGAAAACGCCAACATGGTCAGCAGAAACAAAGCAGCGCGGCGCATGAGGCTCTCCTTGCGCAGTTTCCCCGTGTTTAGCAGGGCGCGTGCGACAAGGCAATCCACCCAGAGGCCGAGGCTAGTGCCCGGCCACACTGCTGTTCAAAACGTTTCTAGACTAGCCTTCATTGTACGCCATTCATTGGCC
>CAZEDX010000073.1:0-20377 GCA_964511015.1 uncultured bacterium
TGTACATCCTGTCCAGAGGTCAACTATTTTAAAGAGTCGTTTTGGACAAGAGTGACTTGCCCAAAACCATGGGCGAAAAATGGGCTTTTTGTGGAAAATTGGCCGCAACAAAATCAGGCACTTGCGCGCCGAAAAATACTCATTTGCATGGCTGTTTGTGACGTGTTCCCGAAAGGCGAACCCTGTGTAATCAATAACTTGCACGTTGGTAGTTATCAAAAAACATGGTTGTTTGCAGCAATGACCTCTTTTTCGATGGGATGGACAGGATCGCCACGACCGGCTGAAACGGCAACCACGGATTCTGGTTATCATCATACGATGAGGAGGCACCGGGGGACTGTCCCTAAGAGAATGGCCTATCCAAAGACCGACCCTAAGCCCCCCTTGCGCCCCGTTCTCCCTTGTGCTAAAACCCGTCGGCCTTTGGGCCTGTAGTGTGTTTGAATTGGTCAGACGCACCCGTAACTACCCAAACTGGCCGGCGCTCCGACCCTGTCGGGCGGTGCCGTGCGACGGTTCGCGGCGATGGCTGCCGCGACGATCGGCGTCCTGGCGAAAGGACACGCTGCCGCAAGGTTCCCGCGGGGGATGACGACCGTCGGCGACAAGAACCGAAAGGAGTTCGCCCGCATGATTACTCTCCGTCAAATGCTCGAAGCCGGCGTCCATTTTGGCCACCAGACCAAGCGCTGGAACCCGAAGATGAAGCCGTACATCTTCGGCGCTCGCAACGGCATCTACATCATCGACCTGCAGAAGACGGTCGAAGCCTTCGCCAAGGCGCAGAAGGCCGTGGTGCAGACCGTGGCCAACGGCGGCAAGGTGCTGTTCGTCGGCACCAAGAAGCAGGCGGCCGACACGGTGACCGAAGAGGCCAAACGCTGCAACATGTACTACATCACGCACCGCTGGCTCGGCGGCTTGCTGACCAACTACGTGACCATCAAGCGGTCGATCGAGCGCCTGAACGAGCTCGAGGCGATGGCTGAAAAGAACGACTGGGGCCTGGCGACCAAGAAAGAGCAGCTCAAGCTCGAAAAGGAAATGGTGAAGCTGCAGAAGGCCCTGGGCGGCATCAAGACGATGGGTGGCGTGCCCGACATGCTCTTCGTCGTCGACCCGCGCAAGGAGCGCATCGCGGTGCACGAAGCCAACCGCCTGGGCATCCCGGTAGTAGCGATGATCGACACCAACAGCGACCCGGAGCCGATCGACTACGTGATCCCAAGCAACGACGACGCCATCCGCGCGATCAAGCTGTTCACCAGCGCGATTGCCGACGCCGTCATCGAAGGCCAGGCGGCATTCGAGCAAAAAATCCGCGAACGCCGCTCGCGCGAGGAGGAAGCCGCGCGCCGGCCGGTTCGCGAGAAGGTCGCTGAAGAAGCCGCTCCCGCCGAGGCGCCGTCGCCCGCGGGCGTGGATATCGAGATCAAACGCTCGTCGCGCCGCCGCAACAAGCGCGCCGACGAAGCGACGGCGGACGAAGCCCTGTCCCCGGAAGAGGCCGCCGCGGCCGAAGACGCCGGTGACGAACAGTAAACCGCCGAAATACGCACGAGGAGAAAGACGATGGAAATCAATGCGACGATGGTTCGGGACCTGCGCGAAAAGACCGGCGCGGGCATGATGGATTGCAAGAAGGCGTTGGCCGAAAACGGCGGCGACTTGGAAAAGGCCGTCGAATGGCTGCGCAAGAAGGGCCTGTCGAAGGCCGCCAAACGCGCGGAACGCGCGGCGAACTCCGGCTTCATCGGCGCGGTGCTGGCGGCTGACGGCAAGCAGGCCGCATTCCTCGAGCTGAATTGCGAAACCGACTTCGTGGCCAAGAACGAAGGCTTCCGCAAGATGGCCCAGCAGTTGGCCGAGCACGTGGCGCAGACCGGCACCACCGACCCGGAAAAGATCGTGACCGAAAAGTTTGTTGCCGATCCGAAGAAAACCGTGGGCGATCTGATCGCCGAATCCGTGGCCGCGATTGGTGAGAAGATCGTCATCGGCCAGGCGATGCTGGTGAAGGTGAGCGATCCGGCCAACATTTTCGGGTGCTACATTCACACCAACAACACCGCCCTCGGCCTGTGCGAGATCACCGGCGCAGCAGGCAAGGACGTGGCCGAGCTGGGCAAGAACATCGGCATGCAGATCGTGGCCTCGCGGCCTCAGTTCCTGAAGCCGGCCGACGTACCGGCCGATGTGGTCGAGAAGGAAAAGGACATCTATCGCGCCGAGGCGCAGGCCGCCGGCAAGCCGGCCAACATGCTGGACAAGATCGCCGAAGGCAAGCTCGGCAAGTTCTACCAGGATGTGTGCCTGACCAAGCAGATCTATGTCCGCGACCCGCAGGGCAAGATGACCGTCGAGCAATTGCTGAAAGATGCCGGCGTCGACCTCGCCCGCTTCCTGCGGCTGGCGATCGGCGGCTGATACCTTCGCCTAAACACGAACTTGGAGCCCCCGGCCGATGGCCGGGGGCTTTTCTTTTAGGGGGTAACGAATAGTCACGTGTATTACATTTCGTAATGATTTGTGAACTCCTTTCATATCTGACCCGGCCTACGGATCAAGATTGCGGTTTGGGCCGGGGTGACCAAAAAAGCGCCCATTCGGCCTCTCCCAAGACGAAAAATCGCCTTTTCCATCACTTTGTCACGTCTGATTTGTGCTTTTTGTGCTAGATTTCGTTTGGCAACCATCTGCGAACATGATGTGGACAGCGGATTCGAGTCGGGATATATCCCGTCTTTTTCTTATATTTCAGGCGGTTGTACGCTTTGGCATTATCCTTGCTCAGAACTCAGATGGAGTTGAAGGCCCGGTCGAAAATGACCGAAGAAAAAAACAGGCCAGCCGGGCGGAGTGAGGAACGATGAACAAGCAATCACGAGAACGCGGATTCACCCTGGTTGAGCTGCTTGTGGCGATACTTGTCGCCGGGATCTGCATGGCCGCCTTCCCCATTGCGCGGGGCTATTTGCCGGTCATGCAGGTCAACGGGGCCACCCGCGCTTTGGCGATGCAGCTTCGCGAAGCCCGGGCCATGGCGATTCAGCGCGGCTACGACGTCGTCGTGGTCATCGACACCGAAGCCCGCCGCATTAACGTCTACGCCGACAGCGAGTTGGACGGCATCGAGTCTTCTGACCTGGTCAAATCCCACTCGTATTCGTACTACGGCCGCCAGTTCGAGTTCCGTCCCGTCACCACCTCGGGCGTAGACGGGCTGACGATCACCGGCGCCCTGAAACTCGGTGACACCAACCCGCCGTCGGTTACCTTCCGGCCCAACGGCGGGGCGGTTAACGCGGGCGTGATCTATGTCGCCTCGAGCGTCGACAGCAAGGCGGAACTGGGGCGCGCCATCGAGATCATGAGCACCGGTTGGGTACAGAACTGGATCTTCAACATCAACGGCAGTCCGGGACCGTGGAAGAAGTGGATATGAAAATCCAACGACCGATTTGGCGACAGGAAGACGGCTTCAGCATCACCGAAGTGGTGGTCAGCACGTTTTTGGTCGCAATCGGTCTGATTGCCGTAGCCGCGGTGCTCGTGGCGGCGGCCAATCGCCAGAACCTGTCGCAAGGCGTAACGACCGCCACCAATCTTTGCACCACCGCGCTGGAACGCATTCGACTGGAAGCCTACGACAGCGTGGAATCAAGCACCGAAGGATTCGGCGACATCACCGACTACCCGAACTACAAGCGCGAAACGATCGTCACCCCAAATGCCGAAGACACCTTGAAAGTGGTCGAAGTCAAGGTGACCAACTCGCTGGGACAGGTCGTCTCGATCGAAACGGTGGTGGTACGATGAAAACCAACCGGCAACGCGGGTTCACCATTCTCGAGCTGATGATCACGTTGTTGATCGGCATTATCCTTATCGGCGCCGCGTACGCCGTCTACATCAGCCAGCACCGCGGGTTTGAAAAGATCGAGGAAATCACCAGCGTGGTGCAAGCCTCCCGCATTGCGGTGGATCAACTGACCCGCGAACTGCACATGGCCGGCTTCGGCGTGGTCACCGGCGAAACCTTCACGGTGGCCAAGAAGTATGCCATGACCTTTCTCGGTGACACGGACACCGACATCGAAGTGGTGCTGGCGCAAGCCGCCAACGCGGGCGATACCGAGATCAAGTTGGACCTGCGCGACAACCGGGATGCCGTCGGCGACAAAGACTACGTGTTCATCAACGGCGGCGGCAAAGTCGAAATGGTCCAGGTCCGTCAGTCGGGCGACCGCGTCAATCTCGGAGTCGAACCCGACGTCATCTACTTGAACGCTCCCTTGGCCAATGGTTACTCCGCCAGTTCTACCCTAGTGCGCACCATCGAACAGACGGCCTACACGGTGACCTTCCCGGGCGGCGTGCTCAAACGCGACAACGTCAAGTTGGTGGAGGGGCTGAAGGACCTCGAATTCCACTACTACGACGAAGCCAATCAGGAGATGATCCCCGACGCGGTCAACGGCCTGAACCAGATTCAGCGCGCCGCAATCCGCCGCGTCGAACTACAAGTGCTTGTCGGCACCACCTCGGGTGCCGGCACGCGCCGGATCACTGAATCGGTCGACTTGCGTAACATGGGCAACCGGCCGTTCAACGTCGATAGTTGCAAGCCCAGCGCGCCCAGTTCGGTGACGGTGTCCAAATCCGACACGTGCGAGCACTTCACCGTCCGGTGGTCGGCGCCGAGCACAAATGCCTGCGACGGCACCGCGTTGACCGACCTGGGCGGCTACAAAATCTACTATGGGACCGCTTCCGGCACCTACCTGACGCCCGCGGCGGCGGTGGCCGACGAGACGTTGACCGAGTACGAAGTGGAAGACCTGCGCCTGGAAAACAACACGACCTACTACGTCTCGGTGCGGGCCTACGACCGGAGTTGGAACGAGTCAGACTATTCCGCCGAAACCTCGTTCACCTTGCAGGACACCCAGCCGCCCACCGCGCCGACCGCGGTCGACGCCAGCGCGGGCGCCGGCAAGGTGACGATCACCTGGCAGGCGCCGGCGGACAAAGACGTTCGCGGCTATCGGCTTTATCGCGGCACCACCGCGAACTTCACGGCCAATGACGGCACGCGCATCGCCGATGAGAACGTGCTGGACGAAGAAGCCACGAGCTTCACCGACGAAGGTCTGACTCCGTGTGTGACCTACTACTACAAGGTCGCCGCCGTGGACTGTGCGAACGAGGGGACGCTCTCGGCCGAGGTTCACGGCGACGGCCCGGGATCTGCGGCCGACGTGCCGACGGCGAACATGACCAGCACCACGCCGGCCGAATCGCCAGCGGTCGGCCCGAGCGCGGTCAGCCCCTTCCAGGCCATCGCGCGGAACCAGGCGATCGACCTGGTGTGGCGGTATCCGGCCGAGACCGACACCGCGGGCGTGGTGATTCGCTATGCCACCAACTCGTACCCGGCCAGCCCGACCGACGGGCAGGATGTGGGCCGCTTCCCCGGCGCGCCGAGTGAGAACGCGATCTACTCGCACACCAATCTGGTCAACGGCACGACGTACTACTACTCGGCGTGGGCGTACGACCGGTGCGGAAACTACTCGGCAGTGAGTCATGCGAGCGGCCGCCCGTCGGCCACCGCGCCGTTGGTCGAGATCATCTCCCCGACGACGAATGTCACCATCAGCAATGCCCAGATGGTGCTGCAAGCGCGCGCTTACGACCCCGATCAGACCGGTCTGCACGTGCCGCCGAGCCTCGAACTCGACAACGGTTCGGGCATCTACAACATCCGCTTCGAGGTCAGCCCCAACCCCTCTTGGTTTGGTTTCCCGCGGACCGACTACTCCGAGGAATATTGCGGCTTCGGCGGCGATGCGAATCCATGCGGCGCCGGCGATATCTCCACCTGGTGCGACGGCAGCTACCAGCTCTATGCCATCGCCACCGATGACGAAGGAACCACCTCCGCCAGCCCGTTCATCACCGTCAACATTCACAACGGCGGCATCTACCGCGACAACACGGTGAACCCGGCGACGGTGGGCACTTATCGCAACGAGGTCACTTTCCAGATCAAGAACGATGCGACCGCTTCGGCCTATATCCTCGGCATGACCCCGACCTGGGATCATCAGGATGCGCGGCTGAAGAAGATCCAGATTCCCGACGGCACGACGGTGTGGGAAAATTCCACCACGCCGGCCGCGTCCGGCGACACGATCACCTTCGACTGGGCCAGACGTCCGACCATCGCGGCTAGCGGCACGCGTTCGGTGCGCCTGGTGTTCACGCGGATGTGGACCACGTTGTCGTCTGCGGCGACCGCTGGCAACAACGTGATCACGCCGGCGTCGACCACCGGCTTCTCCGCCGGCGACACGATTTATCTAGTCGATGGCGCTACCGTTGAAGCGGCGGTGATCTCGACCATCAGCAGCGGTCACTTCAATCTGAGCGGAGCGCTGACCAACTCGTTCCCCTACGGCGCCACCGTGCGCCACTCGGCGGCGGCCGATGACATTCAGATGACCACCTCGACTATCCGCCTGGTCTTCAACTACGAAAAGACGATCTTCACCAATATGACTTGCGGCAGCCCCGAGATCGCGCTGACTTTCTCGGCCGGGCCAGAGATCGGCAACGTGCAGCAGGACCAGCCGGCGCTCAACACCCCGTGCAGCACCACGCGCGGCTACATCAAGGTCGAGAACTACCGCACCGTGCCGGTGCACGCCACGGTGGTCGACAATGCTGGGGTAGGCATCAGCACCACCAAGGCTTACTACTATGTCGACCGCAGCTTCCTCACCACCGCGCCGGACAGCGGCTACGCCAGCCTGGTGATGACCTACAGTTCGCTCAACAGCCGATGGGAGACGACCATTCCGTATCAGTCCGACGCGCGGGTATGGGTCTACTTCCTCTCGACTGACGCCAACGGCGTGCAGGATCGCGATCCGACCACGGGCGCTTACTCCTACGATTACATCACCGACACCACGGCGCCGGCCTGTCCGTTGGGCATCACCGCAACGGCAATGGCTCTGAAGCGAGTCGATTTGACCTGGGTCGCCAATTCCGAAACCGACATCCAGGGCTACAACGTCTACCGGAAAAAAGACAGCGGCTCGTTCGCGCGCATCTACTCGATGGTGAGCGACGAGAATACGAGCCTGGTGGGGGTGCAGTACACCGACGACGACAACAACTTGAATACGAGCAAGTACTGCTACACCTATTACGTGACCGCCGTGGACATGCAGGGCAATGAGTCTGCTTCCTGCACCTTGTTCACCGCCCGCGCCGGCAATTGTTCCGGCGAGTGAGGTGCGCCATGAGAATCAACAACAATGAACGCGGTATGGTGATGATGATCGTCCTCATGATTCTGATGGGCGTCTCCCTGCTCGGGTTGGCCAGCCTGTTGGTGGTGGGCACCGACTTACGCATCAGCGGCCACTACCGGCGCACCGCGCAGGCCTTTTGGGCCGCGGAGGCCGGCGTGCAGGCCGCCGTTGGGACGTTGCGTGACAACCGCGACTACACAGGCGCGATCGAAGGCCAGTCGCTGGACAACGGCGCGACCAATGAAGTCGTGGTGGAAGTGCTTTCGCCGGCATTGAAGCGAGTGGTGGCCACCGGCCGGAAGGGAACCGCCGTGCGCCGCATCGAGGCGATCGTCAATACCGACTCGGCCTTTTTGTCCGTGATCAACGTCGGCGGCGACCTACGGCTGGAAGGCAAGCCGCGCGTGTCGAGCGAAGGCGTGCGCGTCAACGGCAACGCCTATTTGGCCCTCGACGCCGGCACGCCAAACCTGAACCTTTACATGCCGGCCAGCAGCACGGCGACGATCGAAGGAAACGTCTCTTCGGTCACGCGGATCGAAAAGGAGCCGATGGATCTGGCCGCGATCAAGTTGAGTGACGATCAATGGAAGGAAATCGCCGGGGCGGCCAATCCGAACTGGAACCTCAACAACAATAAGGTTTTCGGCGACCGTGACACCAATGTGACGCTGACCAATGTCAACTTCAACAACATTCCCCCGGGAGCCGACGGCAACCGGGCGATCTTCGTCGACGGCGACGTGACCATCAACGGCACCATCTCGGGTGTCGGCACGATCGTGGCCACGGGCAAGATCATTTGCACCGGCGGTTTCTACTCGCAGGGCGCGACGGTCAGCTTCGTGGCGCAGGACGACGTGTTGATCAACTTCGACACCAACGCCCAAAGCGAAATCAACGGCCTGGTGTACACCGAAGGCGACTACGAGTTGCACGGCAAAGTGAAGTTCACCGGCGTGGTCACCGCGTTCGGCTCGGTGACGGTGCAGAACCCCAGTCAATTCACCAACAATTCGGACCCGAACTACTGGTACACCTACTCGCCGGCCTACAACATCATCGCCGACCAGGTCGACATCCTGTCGTGGTCGGAAATCGTGTCTTAGCCCGGCGCCACTGCCGGCCAACTAGCGATACGGGCAAAGGAAATCGGAACTTGCCCAAGAACTCGAAGTCGTGATAAAATAATGTGATTTGGCTGGCTACGGCCCTGACTAGCGCTGGAGTCGCAGCGATGACGGCCGAGCCGGCCCTCTGATTACGGTAAGGAGAGCACAATGTCCCGTCGAACTTGGCTGTTGTTGTTCCTCGCGCTCGTGTTGCTAGCGGCCACCGCCTACGGCGGCACGCGGTGGATCAAAGTGGACGGCACCATCACCTCGCGCACCCCGCAGGTGGTGATCGACAAGAGCAACGTCTCAACGTTCTCATTCCGGGTCCACTTTCCCGGCTTCCAGATCGACGAACTGGAAGCGGAGGGGCAAATCTGGAACCGGGTCACCTTCAACCGGATGTCGCAGCACGGCTTCCCGGGCGAACCGGAAGTACCGGTGTTGTCGCGCTGGATCGCCGTGCCTGATGGCGCGGATCCGGTGGTTAAGGTGAGCGCCTCCGGTGTGCGCAAAGTCAACGGGATCAACCATATCCCCGCGCAAGCGCCGGCGCCGGATTGCTATTGCGAGGATGACCCGGCCTTTGAGCGCGATGCGTCCATCTATGACAGCAACGACACGTTCCCCGGCACGCTTTACAAGTTGGAAGAGCCGATCGTCGTGCGCGGCCTGCGTCTGGCTCGCCTCAATTTGTACCCGGTACAGGTGCTGCCGGCGACCGAACAGGCGCTGATCTACAGCGATTTTGAAGTCAACGTGCAGTTCCGCGGCGGCAAGGGCAAGTTCTTCACTGATCGGCGGGGCGAGAGCTTCCAACGCATCTATGATTTGGCAATGAACCACATGGCCTTCGCCAACGAACCGAAGCCGGCGATGCGCGGCAAGAGCGCCAATGGCGCGGAGTACCTGATCATTTGCGGACCGAATTTCGCCGACGCAGCACAAGATCTGGCCGAGTGGAAGATCCTGCAGGGCTACGACACCGAAGTGTATACGACCAACGAAACCGGCACTTCGGTCGCGGCGATCAAGGCCTTCATTCAGGATGCCTACGACAACTGGGACCCGGCGCCGGAATGGATCCTCTTCATCGGCGATTCCGAGTTCATCAGCCCTACCTATGACGGCTACAATGCTTCCGACCTGTACTATCTAACCGTTGACGGCTCCGACTACTGGGAAGACATTCACTCAGGCCGCCTCTCGATCGAAACCGCCGACCAGGCCCAGAAACGCGTCAACGACATCATCAAGTACGAGCGGGATCCGGTCGACAACGACACCTACTACACCAACGCTTGGTTCGCGGCTTATTTCCAGCACCTGGGCGGTGGTGAAGAAGAACGGCGCTTCCTGCGCACGACCGAAGAGGAGTACCGCTGGTTCAACGAGTACATGCCCAATTCGCCGTTCACCCCGCACCGCATTTACGTGACCGAATCGTATGTGAACCCCAAGTACTGGAACCAAAGCACTTACAACTGGACACCCGACTGGTGGACCTACGGCAGCTACCAAATTCCCACCGACATCCAGCGCCCAAACTTGGCCTGGGACGGTGATGCTGCTGACATTACCGCCGCGATATCGGCCGGCACGGTATTCGTAACCCACCGCGACCACGGCGAGGAAACCGGCTGGGCCGACCCGGCTTATTACGTGAGCAACGTCAACGGGCTGAACAACGGCGATATGTTGCCGACGATCTGGTCGATCAACTGCCTCACCGGCGACTTCGACAGCTCGTCCGATCCGTGCTTCAGCGAGTCGTGGGAACGCAACGAAAACGGCGGCGCCGTGGGCATCATGGCCTCGACCGAACTGAGCTACTCGGGCACCAACGACCGCATGTTCTGGGGCTGGCTCGATTCGATGTGGCCTGACTACGTGCCCGGTTACCCGGATACTAAGGCCAACGACCCCGAGTGGCGCCAGGCGCTAGTCATGTTGTACGGCAAGGTCTTTAACCTCTGGATGCGCGAGGACGATCCGTACGCCCTGACCGCGATCGAGGAATTCCACTACTTCGGCGATCCGACCCAGGAGATGTACGCCGGCGTGCCGTCGGAGTTCTCCCCGAACTATATGCCGGTGGTGCCGCTGGGCTCCAGCACCTACGATGTGGAAGTCGGCGTGGCCGGCGCGCGCGTGGCGCTGGTGCAGGAAGGTGTCATCCTAGGCAAAGCCTACAGCGATGCGGTCGGCCAGGCGCATATCGTGTTCGATGAGCCGCTAACCTCGACCGGCTCGATTCATCTGACGATTACTCGCTATCAGTACCGCGCCTACGAAGCCGATTTGCTCGCCGGCGCGACCGAAGACGGTATCGTCCGACTCGACGCGGCCGGCTACAGCGAAGACGACACGATCGGCGTGTTGCTGTCCGACTCCGGCCTGACCGGGCAGGGCACGTACACGCTTAAGATCGACAGCACTTTGGAAACCAGTGGCGAAGACGTGGTGCTGACCGAAATCGAGAGCACCGGCACCTTCGAAGGCTCAATCGAAACCACCTCGGACGCGCCGTCGGCCGACGGCATGCTCAGCGTGAACAACGCCGGCACCATTACCGTCTACTACCATGACGCCAACAACGGCAGCACCGGCGCGGAGGACAAGACCGACACAGCCTATTCCGATACTGCGGCTCCCGATTTCGACGGCGCCGAGAACGCGGACGGCGGCGACCAGAAGGTCGTGCTGACCTGGAACGCGGCCAACGACATGACCGCGCCGATCACTTATCAGATCTATCGCCGCGAAGAAGGCGGCAGCTTCAACTACAATGAACCAATCGGTGAAACGAAGGCTCTGACCTACACCGACTCCGGCCTGCCGAACTTCGTGACCTACTACTACGTCGTCCGGGCCACCGACGGCTTCGGCCACCAGGACACCAACACGGCCGAGGTCTTCACCACGACCGTCGGCCCGATCGGCTTCTGGTGGGAAGATTTCGATGACGTGAGCGAAGCCGGCATTCCGGACGATTGGCAGATCGAAAACGGCCAGGCGACCGATTGCACGTGGTCCGACGAGAACCCCGGCGGCCGCAGCAACACCAACTGGGACGGCGTGTTCATCATTGCCGACGCCGGCGCTTGCGGCGGCACGTTCACCAAGTGGGATGACAAGATCATCAGCGAGTCGATCAACCCGTTCGGTTACACCGACGTGCGCCTGGTGTTCACGCATTACTACGTGCCCGGCAACGGCATCTTCCCGACCCACGGCATCGTGTCGGTGTCCAACGACGGCGGCACGACCTGGAACGCGGTGGCCAACTTCGCCAGCGACGAAGAAGAAGGCGTGGTCGATCTGGACATCAGCGAATTCGCCGACAACGTCACCGATCTGCGGTTGGCGTTCACCTACACGTCGGGCGGCAACGGCGAGTACTGGGGGATCGACAACATCGAGTTGCGCGGTGTGCCCGACGTCGATCCGCCGGCGGCCGACTTCGTGGCCAACAAGACCCAGGGTAAGGTGCCGTTGACCGTCACCTTCACGCCGGATACCACCGGCGTCATTTCCGCTTACGAGTGGGATTTCGGCGACGGCCAAACCTCGACCGAACAATTCCCCACCCACACCTACAATACCTCCGGCACCTTCGACGTTACGTTGGAAGTGACCGGCCCGCACGGCACCGATTCGGTGACCAAGGAAGCCTACATCACGGCCAACTGCCCTGATCCGGCCGTCAACTTCGAAGCCGATGTGACCGAAGGCGAGGTGCCGTTGGATGTTGCCTTCACCGACGTGACCGACTACGTCGGCGACTGCGGCGCGACCAGTGTGCTGTGGGACTTCGGCGACGGCCAAACCTCGACCGAGTCCGACCCGGTGCATACCTACGCGGCCCCCGGCGTGTACACCGTGAAATTGACCTACACCACCGATTTCGGCGCCGGCACCTATCAGAAGGTGCGCGCGGCGTACATCAAGACCGAGTGCGGCCTGCCGGTGGTGGCGTTCACCGCCGACGTGACCGAAGGCGAAGCGCCGCTCACCGTGAACTTCACCGACCAGTCCACCGCGGCGGCAGGCTGCGAGATCAACGGCTGGCAGTGGGGCTTCGGTCAGTACCTGGACGAGTTGGAACTAGTCAACGAACAGAATCCGAGCTTCACCTTCACCGAGCCAGGCATCTATCACGTCGTGCTGCGCGCGACCAACGCGGCCGGCACCGCCGAACTGGTGGAGTCGGGCTACATTGAAGTGCTCGAGGCTGGTGACGACGACGTCAGCGACGACGACGCCACGGATGACGACAACGGCGGCAGCGACAGCGGAGACGATGACGACGACAGCGGCTGCGGCTGCTGACGATTCGTCGAGTGGGTAACCACGGGGCGGGGCCGCGGCTCCGCCCTTTCTATTTGCGGATCTAGCGGGCGGGGGAAAGCAGGGTCAGCGCGTAGCGCACGCGCCGCCGGAACGCCGCCCAGGACGTAAGGTTGCGGATCTCGCGCCAGATGCGCCGCGGGCGCAGGTAGAAGCGGCGATACAACCGGCGCACCGCCGCGAAACGCTGGTCTTTGCTGAGCGGGCCGGGCCACAACGGCGCTTCGAACGGTTGCGACGGGTCGCGCGCGAAGTCGCGCCACACATCGGGGAAGTAGCCCCGTTCCATTCCTTCTTGATACAGATCGGTCGCTGGATAGACGGTGTATACCGCCACGTGGGCCATGTCCGGATCGAGTGTGAGCAGGAACCGTTCCGATTCCGCCACCTCGGTCGCCGATTCCTCCGGGTTGCCGACCATGAAATAGGCTAGTGTTTTCAGTCCCACGCGGCGGGCGGCGGCGAAGACTTCGCGCGCCTGGGCCAGATCCAACGCCTTATTCAAGCGCTTGAGGACCCGTTCGGCGCCGGCTTCGATGCCGAAGGTGATCCATTCGCAACCGGCGGCGGCCATGTCGCGCAGCAGCGCTTCGTCGACGCTAGGCACGGTGGCGCGGGCCATCCAGGGAAGGGCGAGGCCGCGCGTGCGCAGTCCGTCGCAAATGGCGCGTACGCGAGGCTTGTCGATGGTGAATACCTCGTCGTAGACCAAAACCGCCGCGAAGCCGAGCCGTTTGAGCAGTGCGAAGGTCTGTAGCACGTAATCCGGCCCGTGGCTGCGGAAGCGTTTGCCGGTCACCGAGCGAGAGCAGAACGAACAGCGGTAGGGGCAACCGCGGCTGGTCACCGCGATGGCCACTGGCCGGCGATCGGTGAGTACCGAACTGTAAAAACGCGGTTCGAGCAGGTCGTAGGCCGGCTGCGGCAATTCGTCGAGCGAGGCGATCGGCGGCGCGACACCGGTATCGATCGTCTCGCCGTTGTGACAGAAGCGCAGACCCGGCACCTGGCGCAGCGCGGCCCAGTCGCCGGCGCAGCGGCAGAGCGCGGCCAGGGGGTGTTCACCTTCGCCAAGCACCAGGCCGTCGACGCCGGGCAGAGCGGCGGTCTCCTCCGGATACAGGAACGGTTGCAGGCCGCCCAACCAGACCGGCACCCGCGGCACGGCGCGTTTGAGCGCGGCCACCTGGGCCATCACCGCGCGCATGGTGAAGGAAACGGCGCCCAGGCCGACCCAATCGGGCCGTAGCGCCGCCGCCATCTCGGCCACCCGCGCCGGCGAGAACCCCTGGGCATGCGCGTCGACCACGCGCACATCCGCGCCTGCCCATTCGCGCGCGGCGGCCGCCACCTGCAATAGGCTGATCGGCGGATTCGCTCCGCGCACGGCCTCGATTTCACGCGGCAGATTGGCCTGCAGCACGTCACTTTCGGCCGGATGGATCAGCAGGATGCGCAACGCCATACCTCTCGCGGTTTATCGCGGCACGATGTGCGCCTGGAGCAACCAGAACGCCACGGCCGCAGCCGCGATCTTACACCCATGCGGGCCGCTGGCGAAGTAGAGCGACTGGCGCGCCGCTCTCTGCGCCGGCGGGCCGCTGGCGATCACCGACACGCATGTGGCATCTACGGTTTGGTGGGTCAGGCGGTGGGAACGGGGGTTAGGCCTGGGCCGGTTGTCCATCGGCCGACCCGGCTTCCAGTTGCGCGGGGGAGAGATGGTCCCGATGCAAGGTTACGGTGAAAGTGCTGCCGACATCGGGCTCGCTTTGCACCGCGACATCGCCGCCGTACATCTGGGCGATCTTCTTGACGATCGAAAGCCCTAAGCCGCTGCCCATGATATCCTTGGTTTTCTTATTCTTGATGCGGACGAAGTCTTGAAACAACTTGCCGGCTTCTTCCGGCGACAGGCCGATGCCGGTATCGCTGACGGCGAAAACCACACGATCCGCTTCGGAACGCAGCGCGACCTCGACCTTGCCGCCGTCGCGGTTGTATTTGACGGCGTTGGTCAGCAGGTTGTTGGTGATGATCTCCATTTCGCCTCGGTCGGCGCAGACGTTCAGAGGCTCGCCGGCCGGGAACTGAATGGTGATGCCACGCGCGTTGGCGTCGGCCTGCACGGTATCGATGGAACCTTGTACCACCTCGCGCAGGTCGAACTGGCTGAACTCGCGCTTCTTCTGGCCCGACTCGATGCGGGTCATGTCGAGCAGGTCGGTGATCAGCTTGCGCATGCCTTGCAGGCGCGTGATGCTGCGCTCGATCGCCTTATCGTAGTTGGCCAGGTCGTTGCCCGCCGGGCGGTCGCGCAGCAGATAGAGATAGCCTTCAATGGCGCCGATCGGCGCCTTGAGTTCGTGCGCCACTACCGAAATCAACTGGAAGCGAACCTGGCGCTTCTCTTCGGCCAGCTTGCGAGCCTCGCGTTGCAGCACCAGGTGTTTGGCCGCCTTGCGCACGGTGGCCTTGAGTTCGTCGGGAGTGAAGGGTTTGGCCAAAAAGTCGTAGGCGCCGCGCTTGGTCGCGGTGACGGCAGTTTCCAACGACGCATACGCCGTGATCATCACCGTCAGGCAATCGATCTTGCGCTCGGCGATCTGGGCCAGCACGTCGAGGCCGGAAATGCCGGGGAGCTTGTGGTCGAGCAGCAGAATGTCGACCGGGCCTTGGATCAGCGTATCCATGGCTTCTTCGCCGGTACCGGCCTGGGCCAGGTCAAATTCCACCGGGCCTTCCACTTCAGGCAGGGTGATGCTGAAGCGCTCCAACGCGCGGGCCACGGCCATGCGCATGCCGAGTTCGTCATCGACGATCAGTATGTTCAACCTAGTCAACGGTTCATCCCATCCTGGCGAGCCGGCAAGGCGCGCCATGCGAACAACGGGGCGGCGGCCGGCCGCCCCGTCGGATTTTGCCGTCTTACGCCTTCAGCAGGCGGTCGATCTCGCGTTGCAACTGCTCGAAACGCACCGGCTTGGTCAGCAGAACGTCGGCCTTCATCCAGGCCTTTTCCTCGGGCGTCGCGGCCTGGAATTCCATGCCCGTCTCGCTGCTCACCGCGGTCACCAAGATGACCGGGATCTTGGCGTCCATCTTCTTGATGCGATGGCACAGCACGAAACCGGCGTCCATGTTTTCCATCATCAGGTCGAGAACGGCCACATCGGGCTTGTTCTCGGCCAGGATGTCCTCGGCCTCCTTTTCGGAGTCCGCGGTCAACACCCGGTAATGGGCCGCTTCCAACCGCATCTGCATTTGCGTGAGATAGTCATGGTCGTCGTCGACCACCAGCACCGTAATCGCCTTTTGTTCCATGTCTTCTTGCCTCGTTCGTCCGCCGCAGGGCGGCGGCCATTGATTAGCACGTTGGACGGCTCAGGGCAAACCGGCCGCGGTTCGTTAGCCGGACTGCGGCTGGCGGGGCAGGGTGACGGTGATCGTCGTGCCGGTCGGCCCGGCCGCCGGATCCGCATTGGACTTCACTTGGAAGCCGCCGCGGTGCATCTTCACGATGCCATACGTCACTGCCAGGCCCAGGCCCGTGCCCTTGCCCATCTTCTTCGTCGTAAAGAACGGTTCGAAAATCTTGTGTAGATTTTCTTTCGGAATGCCGCAGCCGGTGTCGGAGACGATAAACCGCACGTTGGTTTCGTCGCCTTCGGTGCGCACGGTCAGCGAGCCGCCCGTGCCTTCCATCGCGGCGTAAGAGTTACTGATCAGATTGGTGACCACTTGCGTGATCTGGTCCTTGTCGAGTTCGGCGATCGGATCGGCCACATCATGCACGGTTTCGACATGAATGCCGTCGGGTGCCGGTAGTGCGCGCAGCGCGGCATCGGCCAAAGCCCGAATGTCGGTCGGCATGAGGACGACGCGGTTTTGCCGCGCGAAGTCCAACAGATTGGCCACGATCTTCTTGCAGCGATCGGCTTGGTCCACGATCAGGCGGAGGTCGTTATACAGTTTGGAATCGGCCGGACATTCATCCAACAGAATGTGCGCGTACATCAGCACGACGCCCAAGGGGTTGTTGACCTCGTGGGCGACGCCGGCCGCCAGCTGGCCCATGGAGGCCAGCTTTTCCGATTGAATGAGGGCCGCCTGCGCTTCCGCCAGTTGGCGGTGGGAGATGTCCAGCTCCTTGACCGTCTTGCGCAAAAGCTCGATGGAGAAGGGCAGGCACATTTCGATTTCCGCCAGGCCTTTGTAAATGGCCACCGCGTGTTCGCGGCACGTGTCGTAACCGCACGCGCCGCAGTTGAGCTCGTCTTCGGGAGCATACTTGCCCAAACGGTGCAGAATTTCGGTCAATTCGTCCGCCGTCGGCATCAGGGTTTGTCCGTCGTCGAGCGAGAACTGCTTGCGCAGGTCGAGATCGGAGAACATGGGGCTGTACAGCCAGCTGTACAGGTCTTCGCGCCCCTCGGCCCGCGGGAACTTGCGGTGCAGGTCGAGGGTTTCGAACCGCTTCATGTCGCGGCGCCACTGATCCATGTCGAGCCGGGCCAGCTTCTGCCGGGCATACTGGCTGACCGCCGCGCGCCGCCGGAATTGCGGCAATTGGCTGGTCATGCCCGGCCCCATGATGCATCCATTGCAGCACAGCACTTCGAGCAATTTGACATCCAGATCGCCCGAGTCGAATTCGCGAATCGCTTCGGCAAAGTCGCGGCGGCCGTCGGCGGCGATGATCTGGCCTTCCAGCAGATCTTCGTTGAGCTTGGCGGTCTGCAACATGCCGCGGCTGATCGGGAACAACATGCCCACGCCGCCGAGCGGCGGGTCGAATTCGCTGGGTTCGACCTGTTCGGGGTCCACGTGATCTTCGGCGAACATCTCGCGCAACTCGCTGAAGGTGAGCGCGCTGTCCACCTCGCCGGGTTGTTCGTTGTACGCCTCGGCCTTCTTGGCGATGCAGGGTCCGATGAAGACGATCTTCAGGTCGTAGCCGTAGATTTCCCGCAGGGCGCGCGCTGTGGCGACCATCGGCGAGACGATCGGCGAGAGCGCCACCGCCGAAGCGGGGTAGTAGCGCGCAACGAAACCCGTCGCCGCCGGACAGGTGGTGGCGATGTACTTGCGTTCATCGTTCCGGGTCAGCAGCTGATGGTAGCGATCGGCCACGAGGTCGGCGCCGAAGGCCACCTCGTGCACGAAGGTGAAGCCGAGCTTGCGCACCATGCCGACCAGCTTCTGCGGTTCGAGATCGTGAAATTCGGCCGGGAAGCTGGGGGCGAGACAGGCGGCTGTCCGCGCCCCCGCATTGATGAACATCCGCACTTCGCCCACGGAACGAAGCACCCGCTTGGCGTGCTGGCTGCACACCCGCACGCAGTTGCCGCAGCCGATGCACCGGTCCGTGATCACGTAAGCCTGGCCGTTGGAGATCGAAATCGCCTTGGCCGGACATTCCCGGACGCACGTATAGCACATCCGGCAACGTTCCTGGATCGTAGTGATCAGCGGAGCGGCAACCGCTTGGTGCATCTTGTCACTCACTCTACCAGATTACCTCGCGCTTTGCGTAGTGGGTGTGCAGGAGCTCATGGCTCTTGTGGCCCAGCGGTTTCCCGAGGAATTCCGCATACACACGTTCCACCCACGGATTGTGGTGCGAGGTCCGCAACGCTGCATCACGGTCGATTTCGTACAGTGCCTTCAGACGCGATTTGATGTTCTCGGTCGCCAGGCCGAGCGGCTGGCCGCCACCGGCGATACATCCGCCGGGGCAGGTCATCACTTCGATAAAGTGCAAGTCGTTGCGGCCGGCTTTGATTTCTTCAAGCAGGGTCCGCGCTTCGCCGAGGCTGGAGACGACGGCGATGCCGAGTTCCAGCGAACCCACCTTGACCCGCGCTTCTTTGCGCCCTTTCAGGCCGCGCACCGCTTGGATCTTCAGGTTGGGCATTTCCTCACCGGTGACCAGGAAGTACGCGCTGCGCAGCGCCGCTTCCATCACGCCGCCGGTCGCGCCGAACAGTTTGCCGGCGCTGGAGCGCTCGCCGAACGGCGAGTCGGCGCCCTGCGGTTCGAGGGTGTCCACTTCAAGGCCGCGCATCTTGATGATCTGTGCCAGTTCGCGAGTGGTGAGCACCGCGTCGATGTCGGGCATGCCTTCATGGCCGAGTTCCGGCCGGTTGGCTTCGAACTTCTTGGCCGTGCACGGCATGATCGACACGCTGTAGATCTGGCTGGGCTCGACGCCTTCGCGTTGCGCCCAGAAGTTCTTGATCAACGCGCCCATCATCTGCTGCGGGCTCTTGCAGGTGGACAGGTTGGGGGTGAATTCCGGATAGAACTGCTCGACGAACTTGATCCAGCCCGGCGAGCACGAGGTGAACATCGGCAACACGCCGCCCTGTGTCAGCCGCTGCACCAGCTCGGAGCCTTCCTCCATGATGGTTAGGTCGGCGGTGAAGCTGGTGTCGAACACACGCTGGAACCCGAGCGAGCGCAGGGCCGCCGTCATCATGCCGACGACGTCCTTGCCCGGGCGCACGCCGAGCAGTTCGCCCACGGTAACCGACACGGCCGGCGCGTGCTGCACGACCACGTACTTATTCTTGTCTTCCAGCGCCGCCAACACTTCGCGTACATTGCTGTGTTCGGTCAGGGCGCCGGTTGGGCAGACGATGACGCACTGACCGCAGTTGATGCAGCTCGACACGTTCAAGCCCTCGTTGAACGCCGTGCCGACGATCGTGCGGGAGCCGCGCTTGGTGAAGTCGATGGCCGCGACGCCCTGCACTTCTTCGCACACGCGCACGCACTTGCCGCACAGGATGCACTTGGCGGGGTCGCGCGTGATCGACGGGCTGGAATTGTCTACCTTGTAGTCGTTCTTGGTGCCCGCGTAGAGCCGTTGGCGCACGCCGAGTTCGGCCGCCAATTCCTGCAACGAGCAATTGTTGTTGCGGTTGCAATACAGGCAGTCGTCCGGATGGTTGGCCAACAACAGTTCGATGATGGTCTTGCGCGCATTCATGGCGCGCGGGGAGTGGGTGTGTACCTTCAGCCCCGGCGTCACGGGGAAAGCGCAGCTGGGCACGAGGCTCGGCCGGCCTTCCACCTCGACCACGCACATGCGGCAGGCGCCGCTCGGGAAGAGGTTTTCCATGAAGCACAGGGTGGGGACGTGAATGCCGGCGCGGCGCAGCGATTGCAGCAGCATCTCGCCCGGCTTGGCCTCAATCTGTTTTCCGTTGACTTCGATTTGAATCATTTTGTCCACCTCTCGCTATCGCGCCTGCACGGCGTTGAAGCGGCAGACGGTGACGCACGTCCCGCAGCCGATGCATTTGTCCTGAATCACGTAGTGCGGCGACTTCGGGTTGCCCATGATCGCCTCGGCCGGACACTTGCGGGCGCACGAGGTGCAACCGGTGCACTTGGCCGCGTCGATCGAATACTGCAACAGCTCGGTGCAGACTCCGGCCGGGCAGTGCCGGTCGAAGATGTGCTCTTCGTATTCGTGCCGGAACCAGCGCAGCGTCGAAAGCACGGGGTTGGGCGCCGTCTGGCCCAGGCCGCACAGGCTGGTGTCTTTGATCACTTCCGCCAGCCGTTCGAGGTACATCA
>CAZEDX010000074.1:0-20124 GCA_964511015.1 uncultured bacterium
CCCCGGCCTTTCCTTGCGAACAGGCTTAAGCCTTGTACTGCATGTTCTCGAAGAGACCGGCTGCGCCCATGCCGCCGCCGATGCACATCGAAACGATACCGTACTTCAAGTTGTTGGCGATCATGTAGTAGATGATCTGCGTCGACAACTTCGCGCCGGTGCAGCCCAGGGGGTGGCCCAGGGCGATCGCGCCGCCGGTGGGGTTGATGCGCTTGTCCCACATGATACCCAGCTCGCGCGCGCAATACAGAGCTTGCGCGGCGAAGGCTTCGTTGAGTTCGAACACGCCGATGTCGTCCAGCGTCAGTTCTTTCTCGCCGTTAGCCTTGCGCTGTTTGTTGACCGATTTCATCAGTTCGGGAATCGCCAGGGCCGGGCCGATGCCCATGACATCGGGGTCAAAGCCCACCACGCGATAGCCCAGCAATTTGGCCATCGGCTTCAGGCCTTTCTTCTCGGCCACTTCCTTCGCCATCAGCACCAGCGCCGCAGCGCCATCGCTCATCTGTGACGAGTTGGCGGCGGTCACCGAGCCCATGCCTTCCTTGCCGGGGTACTTCGACGCCGGGTTGGCGAACGCGGGCTTCAGTTTCTGCATGCCTTCGATAGTCGTGTCGCCACGCGGTCCTTCGTCGGTGTCGAACACGAACTCCTTCACGCCGCCTTTGCCGTCGTACAAGTGCGTTGGCAACGGGACGATCTGGTCTTTGAACACGCCGTCTTTCACGGCCTTTGCGGCTTTCATGTTCGATTCAAAGCCGAACTTGTCTTGGTCTTCACGGGAGATGCCGTAGATCTTGGCGACATTTTCGGCGGTCTGGCCCATGCTGACGTACGCCTTGTGGTACTTCTCGGCCAATTTTAAGTTCGGGACGATCTTGTTGCCGCCCATGGGAATCATGGACATGGTTTCGGTGCCGCCGGCGACGCCGATATCGATCATGCCGGAGGCGATGTCGCATGCCACGATCCAGATCGATTGCAAGCCGGAGCTGCAATAACGGTTGATCGTATAGGCCGGGATCTCATCGGGCAGCCCGGCGCAGTGAATAGCCTGACGAGCCACGTTCATGCCCTGTTCGCCTTCCGGCATGGCGCAGCCCATCACGACGTCCTGTACTTCTTTCGGGTCGATGCCAGCGCGCTTGATGGCCTCGGCGATGACCACCCCGCCCATATCGTCGGGACGGGTGTGAATCAGCGCGCCGCGCTTGGCTTTGCCTACCGCCGTGCGGCAAGCGCTAACAATCACAACCTCTCTCATCGCTATGTTCCTCCTGTAAGGCTTAGTTACGCAGCGGTTTGTTGTTCTGGAGCATGTAGGCGATGCGTTCCTTGGTCTTGGGCTCGCCCAACAGGCTCATGAAGGCCTCGCGCTCGAGGTCCAGCAATTCCCACTCGCTGATCGTCTGGCCTTCCCAGCGATTGCCGCCGGCGATGATGTGCGCCACTTTGGTGGCGATTAATACGTCGTGGTCGCTGATCCAGCCAGCGTCCCGCATGCTCTTCGCCGCGATGATGAAGGCCGCCTTGGTGCTTTCGCCGCCGACCGGAATGTCGGTGCGGGGCAGGCCCGGGTTGAAGTTGGCCCTGCGCATGCCTAGCGCAACTTCCTTGGCCTTGTAGATCAGCAGGTCGCGGTTTGGAACCATCACGTCGGTCGGGCGCAGGATGCCGGCATCCACGGCGTCTTTCATGCCGATAGCCACTTTCGCCATCGCGATGTTTTCGAACGCCTTCTGCGCGAAGGGCAAGATCGCCGGGTTGGCTGGGCCGAAGCCTTCGGTCATGCGCAGCGTCATTTCCTTCGTGCCGCCGCCGGCCGGGATCACGCCGACGCCGACTTCGACCAGACCGATGTAGGTTTCGGCAGCCGCGACGACCTTCTGGCCGTGCAACGTGATTTCGCAACCACCGCCCAGAGCCATACCGGCCGGAGCCGTGACGACGGGCTTGCGGCAATACTTCATACGCATATTCGCGCGCTGCAGCTCGTGCGCCAGCTTTTCGACCATGTCGGCCTGGCCGTTGTTCATCGCCATCAGAATCATGAAAATGTTCGCGCCGACCGAGAAATTCTCGGCGTGGTTGGCGACCACAGCGGCTTCGAACTTGTCTTCTTCGAGCAGGTCCACCATCTTGTGGATGCCGTCGATGATGTCGGTATCAATGGCGTTCATCTTGGTGTGGAATTCGCAGCAAAGCACGCCTTCGCCGATGTCCCACAGCGTCGCGCCGTCGTTCTTCCACACTTCGCCCTTGGCGTCTTCGGAGAGGATGATGATCTTCGGGTCTTTCGGCACTTCGATGTACTTCTGGTTGACCAGATCGTACTGGAAGAGCTTGCCCTTTTCCTTTTTGTAGAAGGTCTTGTTGCCCTTCTTCAACATGGTTTCGATGCTGGCCGGAATGGCTTTGCCTTCCGCCTTCATCTTGGCCACGCTTTCTTCCAGGCCGATCGCATCCCAGGTCTCGAACGGGCCGAGCTTCCAGTTGAAGCCCCATTTCATGCCGCGGTCGATTTCGAGAATCGTGTCGGAAATTTCAGGCACACGCTTGGCGGTGTACAGCAGGCCTTCGGAGGCAAGAGCCCAGGCAAGCTTGCCGGCGCGGTCATCCGCGTACACGACTTTCTTGATGCCTTCTTCGAGCGGCAAACCCTTGGCCGCTTTGATAGAAGGGAATTCCGGCTTGGTCTGCGGCACGTATTCGACGGTCTTCCAATCGATGACGAGCTTGTCTTTGCCGTCTTTCTTGTAGAAGCCGCCCTTGGTTTTGTTGCCGAGCCACTTCTTCGCGACGAGGTCATCGAAGAACTTCGGCGGCTTGAAGGTCTCGCGATCCGGGTCGTCGGCGCAACCGTTGTACACGGTCATGGCGACGTGGTGCAGCGTGTCCAAACCAACCAGGTCGGCGGTCTTGAACGCGGCGGTTTTCGGACGGCCGAGCGGCGGGCCGACGATCGTGTCGACTTCGTCGATGCGATAGTCCATCTTCATCATGGTGTTCATCGTGCCCATCATGCCGTGGACGCCGATGCGGTTGGCGACGAAGTTCGGGGTGTCCTTGGCCCAAATGACGCCCTTGCCCAGCACGTCGGTGCAGAATTCTTCCATGAACTTCAACAGTTCAGGCTTGGTCTTCGGGTGCGGAATGATTTCAAGGAGCTTCATGAACCGCACCGGGTTGAAAAAGTGCGTGCCCATGAAGTGCTGCTGCATTTCTTCCGACACCTCGGCGGTCATTTCCTTCACCGATAGGCCGGAGGTATTGGTCGACACGATCGAATCGGCTTTGCGGAACTTGTCCACCTTCGCCAGTATCTGCTTCTTGATGTCCATCCGCTCAACGACTACTTCGATGATCCAGTCGGCGTCGCCGATCTTCTCAAAGTCGTCTTCGAAGTTGCCGATCGTGATGATGTCGGCGGCCTTCTTCGTGTAGAAGGCGGGCGGTTTGGCTTTCAGAGCGGCGTCGAGCGAGCCCTGGCAGATTTTGTTGCGGATCTTCTTGTCCGTCGCAACTTTCTTCTGCTCGGCTTCGCTCAACATGTTCGGGAACGGAACGATGTCCAGCATCAAAACCGGGATGCCGCACCCGGCCAGATGGGCGGCGATGGCGCTCCCCATGACGCCGGAGCCCAGCACCGCTGCTTTCTTAATCACTCTGCTCATTAGACGATTCCTCCTTTGCGTTTAGACAAATGGTCGGAAGTACGTGAAAATACGATATGGTTAGCCCGGAAATCGGAGACGATGTGGTGGTACTCAGGCAATAAGCCCGTGCGCTTTTCAACCGCGTGACTGGCTGGCAATGACTTCCCCCGATTCACCGAGGTAGCTGAATGAGCCCTCATTCAAGCAGAACCGCATTCGAAATGCAAGTCAAAAATCGAAAAGAAACACAATTAATGCCTGCTCGGCGTGTTGTATCAGATGTAGACACCATTGAAAAACAAAATTGTGTTTGTATGACAATGACTTAGAAAAATATTCCCATCGGCCGCGGTTTGTGGTATCCGAGTCCGAAAAAGCGAGGTCACATGAAACGAATCGCCACCTTGTTGCTTGTTTTGTTTCTGACGACGATTTTCGGTTGCACGGTCGAAAAAGAGAACGACCCGGTAGCGGCCTCACCGGCTGGTTGGCGCTGGATGCTTGACCCCGACGGCAAGCTGACTGTCTCGTTCGACAACCGCATTCTGCTCGAATGGCTCGGCGTGGAAGCCGACGAACTCGACGGCGGCGCCTGGATGCTCTTCGGCTTCTTCCATTTCTGGGATACCAACCGCTCCACGTCCGCGTTGGTTTTTCAACAAGATGGCGACGCGTTACGCCTTGTGAAAAACGGCCACGCCTTCGGCGCGGTGACGTTCACGGCGACGAACGAAGGTGGTCTGCGCGTGTCCGTGCGCCTGAACGACGCGTCGGCGCAAGCGCTACGCCTGCGTTTCCATCTGCGCGACGACGACCGCTTCTGGGGTTTCGGCGAACAATACAACTTCCTCGATTTCCGCGGCCGGCGCGTGCCGATCTGGGTGTCGGAACAAGGCGTGGGCCGCAGTGAGAATCCACTGCTGCCGTTCCAAGGCAAGCTGACCGATTCCTATTTCCCGATGCCGTATTTCGTCGATCCGCTGCGCGGTTTCGGTTTCCTGTTGGAGAACACCGAATATGCGTTGTTCGATCTTGGCGCAAAAGAGGCTGATGTCTGGTCGTCCGAGGTGTGGAACGGGCGCGAGGTTTCGTTCTTGCTGTTGCCCGGCCCGCGGCCGGCGCTGGTCGTGCAACAACTCACCGCCGCGGTCGGCCGGCCGCAGCAACCACCGCCGGACTGGGCGTTCGACGGCGTGTGGCTGGCGGCGCAAGGCGGGCCGGCGGTGGTGCGTGAACGACTGGCGGCGGCGTTGTCGGCCGATGTTACGGTCACGGCCATGTGGGTGCAGGACTGGCTCGGCCGGCGCGAGTTCGGGCTCGGCAATGCCGGCGTGAAGTACCACTGGACCGCCGACGAAGAATTGTATCCCGACCTCGCCGGACTGATCGCCGAATTGCGCGCGCAGGGCGTCCGCTTCCTGGGCTACTTCAACCCGTTTGTCACGCTGGCGTACGATCAATGGGAAGAGGCCGTGGCGAACGGCTACCTGATCGAACGAACCGGCGGCACACCCTACATCTTTCCCATCGTGACCTTCGCCGGCAGCTTGCTGGACGTGACCAACCCCGCGGCGGGCGATTGGTTTCAGGGATTTGCCCGCGAAGCCGTCGCCTACGGGATGTCGGGTTGGATGGCCGATTTCGGCGAATGGCTGCCGTACGACGCCGGCCAGTTCGACGGCGACGCGCCGCGCGACCACAACCTGTACCCGGAGGCCTGGCACCGCTTGAATCGCGAGGTGCTCGAAGAAGCCTATCCGGACGGCGACTATGTTATGTTCACGCGCAGCGGCTACACCGGCGAGCAGCGCGTCGCACAGATCGTCTGGGCCGGCGACCAGGAAGCCACCTGGTCCGCGCTCGACGGGCTGCCGACGGTCGTCACGGCCGGGCTGACCGCGGGCCTCGCCGGCGTGCCGTTCTTCACGCACGACATCGCCGGCTTCTCCGGCGGACCGAGCACGAAAGAGTTGTTCATGCGCTGGACCGAACTCGGCGCGTTCACGCCGGTCATGCGCACGCACGAGGGGCTGCAGAGCGGCGTCAATCATCGCTTCGACAGCGACGCCGAAACCTTGGCGCACTTCTCATTGTTCGCGCGCATCCATCGAGCCCTGGCGCCGTACTTCTTGGCCCTGGCGCAAGAGGCGGTGGAGCAGGGGCTGCCAATGATCCGCCACACCGTGCTGGTCGATCCGGAATGGCCCGCGGCCTACACGGCCGGCCAACAATGGATGCTCGGCAACGATCTACTGATCGCGCCGGTGGTTACCGAGGGCGCAACCTCCGTGACGGTTTATCTACCCGACGGCGAGTGGCAACACCTGCTGACCGACGAGTCCCACTCCGGCCGCCAGGTCATCGAGGTCGACGCGCCGCTCGGCCGCCCGGCCGTGTTCGTGCGAAAAGGCAAACTGACCGAGATTCGGCAACAGGTGCGGGAGTGGGTGGAGTAGACTTCAACCGGTTTGGTAATTGCAGTTAACCGTATATCCTGGTCACCGGAAGTTTTACCGTAGTGTTGTGAAAAGTGATCGCCCCCAGATGTGGGGTATAAAAAGTTTTCATAGGACGAATAGAAGGACATTACCAAACGAAACGAACGACCGTTCGAAAGCGGTCGAACGATGTTTCAAAACACGGGTGAAAAACGGGCGTTTAACGGGAAATCGGGTCTAATAAAGTCAAACACTTGCACATCGTGTTTGGCACGAAAACACGGTCGATCGGCGGGCGAAAAATGGCACTTTTCGCAGCTTGTTTTCGACGATAATGCTATAACGATAGCAAGCACTTGCGCGGCGATTTCGTCACAATCTGCCGGTCGTTTTCCGGCAGAATGCGCGTCAAATTGCGAACAAATCACCGGGTCGCATACATATCTGCACGGGCAAAAAACGGGTAAATGTCGACAACGCAAGCCAAAGCGATTCCGTCAAGATATCTAGCCTAGCTAGATGAGCGGTTTGATCACCCAAAAGGTGATTGCGCCGATGACGGCGGAGACGGGGATGGTGAAGATCCAGGCCCAAATAATTTTGCCGGCGACCAGCCACCGCACCGCGCGTGGACCGCTGGTCATGCCGACGCCGATGATCGCGCCGGTGATGGTGTGGGTGGTCGAAACCGGGATACCGAGTTCGGACACGGCGAGGATGGTGACGCCGCCGCCGGTCTCGGCGCAGAAGCCGTGCATCGGGTCGAGCTTGGTCAGCTTCATGCCCATCGTCCGCACGATGCGGAAGCCGCCGAACATCGTGCCCGCGGCGATCATCGCGTAGCAGAGAAAGATGATCCAAGCGGGCATTTTGTCGGTGACCGCAAGATGGCCGCCGGCGACCAGCAAGGCGAAGAGAATGCCCATCGTCTTCTGGGCGTCGTTGGTGCCGTGCGAGAAGGAGTAGATCGCCGCCGACACGAGCTGCAGGCGGCGGAAGATCTCATTGAGCTTGGTCGATTTGCTCTTGCGGACGATCAAGTAGACGATCGTCTGATTGATCCACGCCAACAGCATACCTATGATTGGCGCCAGCACGATGAACATCGCCACCTTGGCCAACCCGCCGAAGATGAGCATCTGCCTACCGCCGAAGGCGAAGGCCGCGCCGGCAAAGCCGCCGATCAACGCATGCGACGATGACGAAGGCAGTCCCCACCACCAAGTAAGTAGATTCCACACAATGGCGCCGACCAGACCGGCCAGGATGACCTCGACATGGCCGCCGAGCATGCCGGTGTGTACAACGCCTTTGCCGACGGTCATGGCGACCTTGACGCCGAAGGTAAAGGCCGCGACGAAGTTCCAGAAGGCTGCCCAGGCGACGGCAAGGCGCGGAGTGAGCACGCGTGTGGAAACCACTGTGGCGATGGAGTTGGCTGCGTCGTGAAAGCCATTAACGAAATCGAACGCGAGCGCCAGGAAAAACGTCACGACGATCAGAAAGGTCATCAGGAGTGCTCCAGCACGATGCCTTCCACGATGTTGGCGACGTCCTCGCAGGAGTCGATCGAGGTTTCGAGGATCTCGTAGATCTCCTTCAGCTTGATCACCAGCAACGGATCGTGCTTGTAGCGCTTGAACAACTCGGCCAGTCCGTCGCGGTGAAGCTGGTCGGCTTGGTTCTCCAGCCGGTTGATCTCCATCGCGTGCTTATGCAAGTCGCTGCCCTTAATCTTGCGCAACAGCTTGACCATATCGCAGATCTGCGCCTGGGCGTCGATCAGAACCTGGCAGAGCTGCGCCAGCCGCTCGGGTACTTCGGCGATTTCAAACAACACCAGGCGATGCGCGGCAGCATCGACAAAATCGACCACGTCGTCCATACGGGAGATCAGTTTGAGAATCTCGTCACGGTCAAGCGGGGTGATGAAAGTGCGATGCATCAGGTCGACGGTCATATGGGTCAGTTCGTCGGCTTTGTGTTCGAGTTCCGAAATGCGGTTGATGATTTCGGTATTGTTGTCCAGATGGTTCACCGCTTCCTGCATGGCTTTGGCGGCGTCTAGCGTGGTTTGCGCATGGCGTTCAAAGAGGTCATAGAACCCGAATTCCTTCGAAATCAGACTTTTGAGCAAGGGCCACCTCGACTCGTAGGTTGGAAGGTTTTTGGTTCTCAGCCTCAGCCGGTGTCTTGGAGCAGGAATTACTAGGGCATATTGCCGAAAAAGTCAACAGGACCCCGGCTTCGGAAACAATTATGATATCGACCGGACAATTTAAATCCGCCTTCGGTTTCTGCTGCTCATTGGATCCGATGATAGACAATTTGTTATTGATATCAATTAGTTAAACACCCAGGTGTAGGTGTAATACGACAGAGCGCCGATCAACCCGGAGACAGGGATTGTGAAAATCCAAGCCCAAATGATTCTTTCGGCCATCAACCAGCGGACGGCCCGAAGCCCTCCAGTTACCCCCACGCCAACAATCGCCCCGGTGATTGTATGGGTTGTGGATACCGGTATTCCAAGGTGCGAGACGGCGAGAATCGTTACGCCACCGCCGGTTTCGGCGCAGAAGCCATGCATGGGGTCGAGCTTGGTAAGTTTCATTCCCATGGTTCGGACAATGCGAAAGCCGCCGAACATGGTCCCGACTGCGATCATTGCGTGACACAAGAAGATGATCCAAATAGGCATAGTGGCGGTGTTTGCCAGCTGACCGCCGGCAACCAACAATGCAAACAAAATGCCCATCGTTTTTTGGGCGTCGTTGGTGCCGTGTGAAAACGAGTAGACCGCCGCGGACAACAACTGCAGGCGTCGAAACACATTGTTCCATTTGAGGTTTGGCCGTGCTCGAACGATCAGGTAGACGACCAGTTGATTCGCCCAAGCCAGCAACATGCCGACCACCGGTGCGATGACAATGAAGGCTGTGACCTTGATCAGGCCTTTGGGGATCAAGAGACTGGCGCCACCAAACGCGAACGCTGCACCGGCATAGCCGCCAATCAAGGCATGGGAAGACGATGACGGCAAACCCCACCACCAAGTCAGCAGGTTCCAGACAACGGCGCCGACCAACCCCGCTAGGATTACTTCGACATGTCCACGCAGCAATTCGGTATGCACTACACCTTTACCGACGGTATAAGCGACACTCACTCCAAAGGTGAAAGCGGCAACAAAATTGAAAAAGGCGGCCCATGCCACGGCCTGCCGGGGAGTTAGTACGCGCGTTGAAACCACAGTTGCAATGGAGTTGGCAGCGTCATGAAAACCGTTGACGAAGTCAAAGGCCAAGGCCAGAGCGAAAGTCACCACGATCAAACTGGTCATTCAGCCGAACTCCTTCGTGTTGTGCTAGCTAAACGTGTGTTTTTTACGTGAACTGCGTTAGGTAACGATTAGCGTTTGATTAGACTTTTGGCGGGCTGGCTGGCGAAATTCAGCCGTGTTCTAATACAATTCAAATCCAAGGCTAACATTGTACTATTGTGTACACGACAAATTTGTTTCATAGAGACCAAAGGCGAGGTAGCATGATGTCGAAAGCGAAATTGCTGGTGGTGGATGACGAAGAAGACATCCTTCAACTCGTCCGTTATAACCTGACCAAAGAAGGCTACGACATCATCTGTGTGACCACCGGCGAAGAGGCCGTTCGTCGCGCTAAGATCGAGCAGCCGGATCTGATTCTGTTGGATCTCATGTTGCCTGGCGTTGACGGATTTGAGGTCTGTCGCCAACTCAAGCGTGACGAAACCACGGCTGCCATTCCGATCGTCATGTTGACCGCCAAAGGAGAAGACGCCGATATCGTGACCGGTCTCGAACTCGGCGCTGATGACTACATCACCAAACCTTTCAGCCCCAAAGTGCTGCTGGCGCGTATTCGGGCGGTTCTTCGCCGTCGCAATCAGCAAGATATAGACAACACTGAACCGCTGACCACCGGTCCACTGTCGATCGACCCGATTCGCCACGAAGTGCGCCTGGGGGGCGAGCCGCTCCTTCTCACGGCCACCGAGTTTGCTCTGTTGCATTTTCTGGCTCGCCATCCGGGCTGGGTCTTCTCGCGCAATCAGATCATCAGTGGCGTCAAGGGTGACGACTACGCGGTTACTGAACGTTCGGTCGATGTGCAAATCACCGGTCTGCGAAAAAAAATGGGCGAAGCTGGAAAAATGATCGAAACCGTGCGGGGTGTCGGTTACCGCTTCAAGGACTAATCGATGGTCGGGCACAAACGTCTTTTATGGCAGGTTCTCCTTCCGTTCCTGACCTTGATCCTGATCGCGGTGACAGTGATTACTCTGTTTGTCCTTGGCACCCTTAAGCGTTTCTATCTGGAGCAGAATCAGAATACCTTGGAGGCGGTGGCCCGCCTCGTCCAGAGCATGGTGGCCGACCGGTATACAACGGAACAAATCGACGTAGTCAATACCTTGTGTCGAGTGGGTGGGGAAGACGCCCACGAACGATTGACGGTAATTCTTCCGGACGGGACCGTTATCGGTGACTCGCGGCAAGACCCTCGCAAAATGGAGAATCACGGCGATCGGCCGGAAGTACGCGGGGCACTGGCAGGCCGGACCTCAATCTCGATCCGCTACAGCCCGACGATCGGCGAAGAGATGATGTACGTCGCCGTGCCGGCCATGCGAAACGGTCGGGTGGTGGGCGTGGTGCGCGCGGCCACGCCGATTCCGGCCATCACCGCCGCGTTGCAAGTTCGGTATGAGCGCATTTTGCTGGTGGTCCTGCTGGTAGCGGCGCTGGCGGCGGGCGCCTCTTTTCTGGTCGCCCAGCGCATCAACCAACCATTGCGCAACATTAAAAGCGGCGCGGCGCGATTGGCTCGCGGTGAGTTAAACTACCGTCTGCCGTTGCCCGATTCCGAGGAACTCGCAACGTTGGCGCAAACCATCAACGACATGGCGGCGGAGTTGGAGCAGCGAATTCGCACAATCACCGCACAACGCAACGAACTGGAAGCGATTTTGTCGAATATGGCCGAGGCGGTATTGGTGTTGGACGAAGAACGACGGATCGTTCGCTGCAATCGCGCGGCGCTCAGTGTGCTCGAACTGGACCGCGACAAGGTGCAGGACCATCCGCTGAACGAAGTGATCCGTAACGCCGACCTGCGCGGTTTCCTCGAGCGCCTTTACGCGAACCAGAGCGAGACCGAGGCCGAAATCGCCTTGCAGGGCGAGCGCGGACGTTTTCTGCACGCCCACGGTTCGTTCATTCGTAACGACCATGACACCAACCGCCTGGCGTTGGTCGTGTTCAACGATATCACTCGCATCCAGCGATTGGAGACGATCCGGCGCGACTTCGTGGCCAATGTGTCGCACGAGTTGAAGACGCCGATCACCTCGATCAAGGGATTCGTCGAAACGCTGCTCGATGGCGCCATTCAAGATGAAGAGAACGCGCGTGAATTCCTGGCAATCGTCAAGCGCCATGCGGATCGGTTGGACGCCATCATCGAAGACCTGCTCAGTCTGTCGCGATTGGATCAGGATGCGGACAAGCGGCAGATCCGCCTCGATCGCGAGCGGCTCAAACCGGTGTTGAAATCGGCCCTGCTGATTTGCCGCGCCAAGGCGGCGGAAAAGCAGATCGCCATGGAATTGAACTGCGACGAGAATATCTCCGCCCAGATCAATGCCCCGCTACTTGAACAGGCGATTGTCAATCTGGTGGACAACGCCATCAAGTATAGCGAGCCCGGACACAACGTCGTGGTCTCCGTCACCGGCGGCACCGACGAGGTGCGCATCGACGTCACCGACCAGGGCAGCGGCATTCCGCCGGAACACCTATCGCGGATATTCGAACGATTCTACCGGGTGGACAAAGCGCGCAGTCGCAAGCTGGGCGGCACCGGTTTAGGCCTGGCCATTGTCAAGCACATCGTTCAGGTCCACACTGGTCGCATCGAAGTACAAAGCATGCTCGATCAGGGAAGTACCTTTTCGATTTTCCTGCGTGTTTGACTCGCATTGACTCACCCCCGGTGTCCAGCCGATAGTGTTAGCAAGTATGCGGTCGGGGTGTTTCATGAAGATAGTCCTATGTATGAGTCTTGCTCTTACGATTCTGCTGCCGGCGGTGGCTTGGGCGTACGGACCGTCGGTGCATATACGCGAAGCCGATCAATACATCGTGCAATGCGAACTGCACCCGGGGCCGTATCCGGTGCACAATCCGGAACTGCTGCGACGGCAACGAGCCTATCTGCGTTTGGGCGCGATTTGGCCCGATCTGGCAAACTTCATCGTGGGCGAGGTTGACGGCGCGGTGAAGGGAGGCAAATCCCACCATCCGGACTTCAACCGCTTCCTGCTCGACGATGCCCTCGAGTCCTTTCCGGACGACCCATGGAAGCTTGCCTTTGCGATCGGCGGGTTGGACCACTGCACTGGCGACATCGTGGCGCAGGATATGCTAACTCCACATCTGTCGGTTCGCGTGCATTCGGGCGAACTCGATGTCCTTACTGGTTACGACGACAATGCGCCGGGCGGCGAAATGCAGGCCATCATCGAAGGCGGCCTAGAGTTCATGGTGCCACGGCTCGATTTGTATCTGGTGCTGACCGAACGTTTTCTCCTGACAATGGCCGGGCGCCAAGATCTTCAAGAGGTGATCGACTACTACTTGCCGCTGTACCAGGAGTACTTCCCGGCCGAACAGCCCCTTGACCGCGAACAGGCCTTCCAACGGGCGGTTTACTACCTGGCGCATCTGCGGGAACTGCCGCCGCCAGAAGTCTCCCCGGCGCTGTATTTGTTTGCCGCTTCAGGGTTCAGCGACAGCACCGCCTGCAAGGGCCTGGGCTTCGATTTCGACGAGTTTCTGCGCATCCTGCCGGCGTTGTTGTCCGACGAATTCTGGCAGACCTACGATGGGGAAGGCTTTGCCGAGCTTTCGCCGACCATGCTGCTGACCTACGAACCGGGCCAGCCGTTTTTCGATACTCTGCCGATCTGGAGTGCGGCGGCGATGAAATCGGGGTCGATCCAATCGCTGGCCTACTACCTGCCGGAGCAACTCGCCGTGGAAGACGGGCGGTTCCTCTTGGCGCAAGCATGGTATGCCGACGACAATCCGACGCCCATTACCTCGATTGACGCGGCGTCACCGCCGGCGGAAGTCACGCTCTCCTTGACCTTCTTCGACACCCCCGGACGCACGGCAGACAACGAGTCGGTTCAGATTCGCATTCGTGAAGATTCGACGGCCGGCACGGTGGTGGCGAGCGACTACGTTGCGGTCGGCGTAGATCCGTGGACCTACGACGTGGCTCCCCTGGTGACGGCGACCGTTTCTTTTGATCCGGCCGCGTCGATTGCCGCCGGCGCTGCCGGCTTCTTTGTCGAGCTGGCCAACGATGACGATCCGAACGCGCTGCCGTATTTCACCACCAATTGGAGCCTGTACCAGCAGATCACCGAGATCGACATGACCAAGGATGCTTACACCTTGCTCTACGCCACTTACGGCCAGTGGCCCTATTCGTTACAGATCATCCCGGTGGGGGTGCGGCCATGAAACGCTTCTCTGCTATTCTGATCGCGGCACTGGTGACGATGGCGACGGCGGCGCTTGCCGACTGGCATACCTTGACGGCACTCGACCAGGCGCGGCTTGACGCAGCCGCGACTGTCGACGACGAGGGAACGCTGTATGTCATCGGCGGCACCGACGATAGCAACTTCTTCGCTACCGGTATGCGTTATGACGCCGTGTCGGGCTGGCAACCACTGACCAAAGCTCCGCATCCCGTGGCACAGGGTGACGCGCTGTTCTACCAAGGTGAGATCTATCTCGCCGGCGGATTCGATGGCACTACTTTTGTCGCCGATCTGCTCATTTATGACGTCTCATCGGACAATTGGTCCGGCGGGGCCGAGATGCCCGCCGCGCGCTACGACTATTCATTCGAGGCGGTCGGCGACACTTTCTATCTGATCGGCGGCGCCGACGTAGCCGACGTGCCGCAGGCGAATTGCTACGCTTACGACCCGGTCGCCAACCAATGGACGGAAATCGCGCCGTTGAACCAGGCCCGCCGAGGCCACGGCAGCGCGGTGGTCGATGGCTTGATCTACGTCTTTGGCGGCATCGACGATTCCACACCGACTCCGAGCTATCTGGCCAGTGGCGAAGTCTATGATCCGTCCGCCGATACCTGGACCGTCATCGCTAACCTACCGGTCAGCTACTGGGGCGGCGCATCCGGTGCCATCGCAGGTGAAGCCTGGGCTTGTTTCGGCCTGCAAGACGCCGAACTGTCCGCCGCCTGCTGGCGCTATTCCCCGAGCACCGACACCTGGACGGCCGGCGAAAACGGCGGCGAACCGCGTTTTCACGTGGCTTCCGGGGCATTCCCGCTTTATGTCGTGGGTGGCTTGCAAGCAATGACCGAAGGCTACCGGCCCTCAACTGTTGTCGAGCAATTCGGTGAACTCGAGCCGGTGGACGACGACACTGTTGATGACGACGTTGCGGATGACGATCTGGCCGACGACGACGCGGCCGACGATGATGCAACGGACGATGACGTGGATGACGACCAGTCACCCGACGACGATACCGGCGACGATGATGTGTCGGCAGACGACGATGACAATGATGACGACAGTGGGTGCGGTTGCTAGCGGTAGATGGCCGGCATGACCGGGTCGTTGCCGGTGAAGGTAAAGAACAGCACACCCGCCACGATCAGCAGCAAGAACCATAGCCACAAATAGCGCGCGATAAAGCTGGTCACTTTCATATCACGGCTCCTTGGCCCATAGCGGCGCCAGAGTCTGCTCGAGCAAGGCGGCGATGACCGCGTGGCCGGCTGCGTTGGGGTGAAAAGGATCTTCTCGGGAATTCCACAGGCCTTCACCGCGGCCATCTTCGGTGAAGGCGGCGACGATGTCCAGACACGGTCGGCCCGTCGCCCGGGCCACTTCCTCCACCGTCGCGTTGTATTGCCGGTGGGCTTGATCGGAGAACGCGGCCGCGAAGGCGATCAGACCGTCAATCCGGCGAGCTCGCTCGGTCTGCCCGACACGCCGCAAAGCGTCGGCGAGTTTGTCATACACATCGAGCCGCGTCGGATCGGCTTCGTAGGCGTTTTCGTAGTGCGCCATCGCCGCCGGCCAGTCGGAACGCCCGACGGCCTCATTGCCAAGCGATGATTCCCGCGCGGCGGTGGCGGCATCACGCGAGGCAAGCCGCGAAAACGGCAAATGGACGGGCATTTTGATAAACACCACAGCCACATCATGCGCGCGGCATTCACGTTCGATCGCCAGGAGGTTGGCGCAGTATTCCGGTTGGCTGACCCGTCGCGGCATGCGTGAGGCATGGAACGGGCCGCCGCGGTGCGAGAGCATCTCAATCAGATTCCGGCGGGCGAAGGTATACAGCCGGCTGCGGTCGAGCAGATTCTGGGCGGCGATGCGCGTTTCCGATTCCGGAGTGTGGGCGGAATCGGGGCGGCCGTCATTGACGAAGAAACGGTAGATGTCCAGATCGTTCAGATCGTAGGCGATCGTGACTGCGGCGGGAGACCAGGAAAGGACCTGGGGCAGGAAACCGCGGCCTTGCCAGGAGGTATAGCCGGGTACGCCGCCGTTGATGGTCTCGACCGGAATTCCCTGGGCGCGCAAGCGGTCGCCCAGTAGGGTGGGGTAAGTGGCCGCTTCCTCGACACCCCAACCGAAGGTCGGGCTTGCGCCGAGACAGACGATTCGCCAGGTTCCCGGCGGCGGTTGCACGTCGAATGCGGGGCCGCGCAGATGGTGCTCGCTGGTGCGCACGCGCGCATTTTCGAAGATGGTGTTCAAGCCCGCTCGCAACCGCCATAGCAACACCGGGTCCCGCTCGACCAGATCGAGAATGCGATCCAGGCGCGTCGATTCGACCGTCGCCCGGGTCAGTAACTCGGCGGCCGCGAGCAGCAACAACAACAATATGAGCGGCCAAATAGAACGGATGACCGTCTGCCGCGGTTGTCGGATGCTTTCGTCTTCTTGACGCACGGATTCGTACCATCCAGTATCGGTTTGCGACCAGAATGCTTTAATGTTGCATTTTAGCAGCCGAAACCGTGGCACACCAACGCGCGGGTTCGGACACGGGACCGGTCAATGTCGGTAAGAGCCGCCGCCGTTCGTCACCCGCTGCTGACACTGCTGTTGACGGTATGCGCCGCAATTGCCATGGCGGAGATCATGCTGCATTGGCTGCCGTTACCGTCGTATGTTACCGATCTAATCTGGATCCAGGCCGCCGATACCGCCTCGCATCGCGCGTCGTTCGACGAGAAGCTGCTTTACGAACTGCTACCGAATTCACGCAACGTCTACACCAAAGCCCACCGTCTGGAGCGGCTGGTACAGATCAATTCGTGGGGACTGCGCGACCCCGAACGCAGCCGCATCAAGGCGCCCGACGTGCGCCGGATCATCATCCTCGGTAGTTCAACCACCTACGGCGCCGAGGTCGGCAACGATCAAACGCTATCGGCCCAACTCGAACGTTTGTTGAACCAACGGGCGACGCCCGGGCGGCGATACGAGGTGTGGAACGCCGGAGTCAATGCGTACAGTCCGACTCAGATCGTCACGCTTGGGCGACGGTTGATCGCCCAAGGGGCGCAACCTGATGGGCTGCTGTTGCAAATTAACCTACTCGGACCGCGGGCGTTTCTCTGGCATTGTGTCGACGTGACGATGTACGGACGTGACCCCTCGTTGTTGACGGAGCATTTCTTTGTGCCGCCGTGGACCATGCCATGGATCGCACCGCTGGCGGCCCGTTCGCGGCTAACGTTGCTCTTGGTGGCGCACTTCAACCGCATGATGCCTTCCGTCCGCCGTCGCGAAGCCCTGGCCGCGACAAGTCTGGCCCATCACCGGCAAATGGTGGCCGAGTTCCTGGCGGAAGTCCGCGGTCGCATTCCCCTGGCGGCGCTGGAGATGCCATGTGTCGCCGGCAGCCGCAACTTCTCGGCGCGTCGGCTGGCGACACCGGCGGACTTACCGGTCTGGTGCGTGCCCGCGACCGTCGACGAACGCGATCCGCATCCGACGGCCGAAACCTACGGCAAGTGGGCGGGGGAACTAGCGAAGTTGCTGGCGAGCGAGGGCTGGCTTCGTTGACAGCGTAAAGATGATCAGCCTACATTCACTCAGCATTCGTCCATGAGTTTTCGGCGCCGGCCGGAATCGGCCGGGCGCACGCGTTTAGGGCGGGGAATGCGCATGCTCGCACGAGGGTTTGTCTTCCGCCATCAATTGCTGATCATCGTCTTGCTATCGCTGCTGGCGGCGGCGGCGGCCGAAGTCGTGTTGCATCTGCAGCCGCTTCCTCGCTATGTGGCGGACATGATCTACGTCCAGGCGGCCGACCTGGATGTGCACCGACCGATGGACGATCCGAAGCTGATGTACAGCTTGCGCCCGAACACGCAGGTAGTCTTCCGGAATCCGCATCGCCCGCCGCGGACGGTGACGGTCAATAGTCTCGGGTTGCGCGATCCGGAACGGTCAGTACGCAAGCCGCCGGGCGTATTCCGCATCTTTATGGGCGGCTGTTCCACCATTTATGGCGCCGAGGTCGAAGACGATCAGACGCTGGCCGCTTATCTCGAACGCGAGTTGAATGCGCACGCGCCGGCCGGACGGAAGTACGAGGTATGGAACGGCGGAGTGAGCGCCTATACGCCGACACAGGTTGTCGCCTCCGCCCGCCGGGTGGCGGCCATGGGCGCTGAGCCGGACGTATACCTGCTCCATATTCTACTTCTTTCTTCGCGGGCGTTTCTCAACCAACACATCGACGTAGCGAAGTTCGCCGTGGACCCGAGTCTCTTTGCCGAGCATTTCTATTTGCCGCCGGCTTGGCGGGGCATTGGGGCTTTCCTTTGTGGTCATTCGCGCCTGGCCATGCTGTTGACCGCCCACTACAACCGGATGTTGGGGCAACAGCACCGGCAAGAACTGGTTCATCCGATTCAGGTCGAGAACCATCGGCGGGCAGTACAGGCGTTTGCCGCTGAGTTTGGCGCGCGGGCCAAGATCGCCGCATTTGTCGCCCCGTGTTCCCAGGAAGGCGAGTTGACCGACGCCCGGTTAATGGCGCAGTCGACGAGTCTGCCGACCTGGTGTCTCAACGTGCAAGAAACCGGACCCGAATACAAGTTGCTGCATCCGCCGCCGCATGTCTACGCCGACTGGGCGCGACGGATGGCCGGTTACTTGGAAACCAATGACGGATTCCATTGAGCGGCCGGGAATTTGCTTTCGGTCTCCACAATGCCTAGACTGAAATAGAAAAGTCGTACACCGCAGGGGGCGGTGTATCGAAGACGTGGCGTCAGGAAGACACTTTGAAGCCCGAGATTGCATTTAGCTTGTATCAGCCGCTGTGGGAAACCATCAAAGAAACGGTGGTCCCCGTCGAGAAGTGGCCGTTCAAAACCGATCCGCAGGGAAACGAGTGGATTGACGAGGCTACCTTCCGGCAATTAATTGCGGTGCTGGTCAACGATGGCGGCAAAGATCGCCTTATACTCGCCGGGCGCAAGGTGTGGGCCAGCGAAGCTTTGGGCTTTGGCTCGTTATTGCTGCCGTTTTTCTCCGAGCCTCAGGAGCTGTTCGCCGAGTTGGTGGAACAAGTGAATCAGCGCAGTCGCACATTTCGGTTGTCTTTCGAACAAGAAGGCCGCCAACGATTTGTCTTGCGGATGGATATCGCCGAACGTCACCCCAACAGCTTGCTGTTGGAGTTGTGGCTCGAAGGAATTCTCGCCGCCATGGCCGCCACGCAATTTAAGCTGCGAAGCTCGCGGCGCGCGCAGTTGACCAGCGACGATCCGATCGCTCAGAAATGGTTCATCTGCCCGCTGGCGAACGAGCGTTCGGTCGCCCTGCAAGAACGATCGTGCAGTTACGAAATCGTCTGGAAGCGGCCGTGGTTCGGACGACAGCCCGCTGGTCGCGCCAACCAGGCGGCGATACGCGAAGCGCTGGCCAAGACGCGCGAGTTGGTGACCGGGCAGGCGACACGGCTGGAGCAGTCGCAGGTGCGCCTCGCCCAGCAGGAAGAACTACTGCAAGGCATCGTCGCCTTGTCGGAGGCTTCCAAATCGGTGCGTTCGCTGCAAGATCTGCTGAACATCATCGCCACGCGCATCTGTTCGGACTTCGGCTTCGATCGCAGCCAGATCTATCTGGCGCGCGATGACGAATTGGCGATTGCCGCGGTGATCGACCCTACCGATCCGTCTTGGGCACAGCAGATTTATGCGGTCTGCCAGTCAAACCCTATCAAGCTTGACGGCCGCACTGAGGAAAGTCGCGTGTTTCAAACCGGCAAACCTGCGGTAATCAACAACCCATGGGGCAATATGTTTGTCCCGCAGCCGCAGATGAAAGCCTGGAAGAGCAAGGCCTATCTGATCGTGCCCGTGCGCGGTGCCGACCATATGATCGGCCTGCTACTCGCCGACTACTACCACAAACGGCAGACCATTCAGACCGAAGATGCCAACAAACTGATGGCGGTGGCTAACATTGCCGGTCTGGCGATCGACAAGCTAGGTTTGATCGACCGGTTGGAAGCCAAGGTTACAGAGCGGACCCACGAACTACAACGCGCCAACAAGAAACTGATCCAGCTTTACGAAAAAGCCCGCGAAACGGATCGGCTGAAGAGCGAATTCCTGGCCAATATGAGCCACGAATTGCGCACGCCGCTCAATTCGATCATCGGTTTCTCGAAGATTCTGCTCAAAGGTATCGACGGCGCGCTAACGTCGCAGCAAGAGACCGATCTGACCGCCATTCTGAATTCCGGCACGCACCTGCTCGGCCTGATCAACGACATCCTCGATTTGTCGAAGATCGAATCGGGCCGCATGGAACTGTTCAAAGAGCAGTTCGACCTGAACGAGCTCATCACACAAGTGGCGACGACCGGTGAAGGGCTGATCAAGGAAAAGCCGCTGAAG
>CAZEDX010000075.1:0-20097 GCA_964511015.1 uncultured bacterium
GGTCGGCTGCCTGGTGGTGTTGATCAACACCCAGCCGCCTTCCTTCAGGCCGGTGGTCGGGTCGATCGCTTCCATCAACGTGTGGTCGAGCACGACGATGTGGTCGGGCGTGTACACGTTGTTGCGGATCAGGATCTTGTCCTGGTCGATCCGCAAGAACGCCTCGACCGGCGCCCCGCGCCGCTCCACGCCGAACTTGGGGAAGCTCTGCACGTAGCGCCCTTCCTTGAACGCCGCGCAGGCCATGATCTTGCTCGCGATGACGGCGCCCTGGCCGCCCCGGCCGTGGAATCGGATCTCTTGCATGTCGCTTTCTCCTCTTGCCGCCGCGCCGTCCCGCCCGGCCGCGGCGTTCGCTGGTCGCCCAACAAAAAACGGGGCCCCGGGGCCCCGCTAGTTGTTGTAGGGATACAGGACGAACAACGCCCGGGGTTTGCCCGGGCCGATCCCGCGAATGGAATGCGGGACATTGGCATAGAAGTAGAACGAATCGCCGGCCTGCAACCGGATCGTCTCTTCGCCCAGCCGGAACTCGATCTCGCCTTCCAGCACGTGCACGAATTCCTCGCCGTCGTGCATCAGCGCTTCGCCGGGCTCGGTGGTCACCTCGAACTCGACGTAGAACGGTTCCATGTGCTTCTTGGCCAGGCGGTAGGCGAGGCTTTCGTAGTTGTAGGCCAACCGGCCCGAACCGGCCATGTCGTCGTGGTGCACGGCGAGCCGTTCGTTCGGGCGGGTGATTTCGTATTTGGTGGAGGATTCGGACTCGGCGAAGAAGTGGTCCATGCCGACGCCCAACAGCTTGGAGAGATTGAGCAGCGTGGCGACGGTGGGCGGCACCACGTCCGTCTCGATCTGCCCCAGCAGCACGCGGGACAGGCCCAGCCGCGCCGCCAGATCGTCCAGGTCCATGCCTTTGGATTCGCGCAGTGTGCGGATCTTTCGGCCAATACCCAACCGCTTCAATTCCGCGGCAACCGAGTGGGGCATAGCCACCTCCTTGCTGTTTGAGGCCAATGCCTTGTATCACCTTGCCAATCTGCTGGCAAGGGGAAATCTTGCCTATTGATACTGTATATCAACAACGGCTTTCGTCATGTCTATCAACAAGTTGTGACTATTCCCGCCCACAATTGGGCAAAAAGGAGGCCGGATCGGCCCATTCACCTCGACTTGCGTTCGTTTTCGACCAGCCAGTCCAGTATAGCCGGGAAAGTTTCGTTCATCGCATGCCGGCCGACGACCAGGTCGCCGTGGCCGTAGTCGGATTTGTCGCCGTTGGCGGCGGAGAAAACGCGGAATCGTTTTTTCTTGCTTTGCACCTTTTCGAACACCGGCTCGATGGCATCGATCGGGCAGAAGAAATCCTGCGACCCGGCCAGGCCGAAGATCGGCGTTTTGATGTTGGCCAGCTCGGCTTCGAAATCGGCGTCGCGGTGGGCGCCCCACTTGGCGAATTCTACCCACGCGCCGAACTGCAGCAGCAGCCGGCGGGGTATCGGCGCCATGATATTGGCTCCGCCCTCGGCGAGCACGCGCCGCTCGACGTTCGGCCAGTATACTTCTTTGCGTGCGATGGGCGGGAAAACGTAGGCGATTGGGGCCAGGATCGTGTTGAACACGTCGTTGTGGATGGCGGGGAAGGGGTCGAGGAAGCGCTGGAAACGGGTCAGCCCGACAAAGTTGGTCATGGCCTTGAAGATGGCCGGGCCGGCGACGCTGGTCAGGCTGCGCAGCTTGGCGGCGTGCGGGCCGACCGCCAGCCGGTAGCCGATCATGCCGCCCATCGAGTGACCGACGAAGTGCACCTGCTTGGCGCCGGTGAGGGCGCAGACCTTGTCGATCACCGCCGGCAGATCCAGCTCGACGAAGTCGTCGAAACCGATGTGCCACCGGTTCGGGTGACCCCACTTGCGGTAGGCGCTGTCGCCCACGCCGCGCAGGTCGGGGAAGAAGCAGTCGTACCCCGCGCGCGCGAGGTAGTGCACCAGCGAGTTGGAGTCGTTCAGGTCGAAGTTGCGGTGGGCGGCGCCCAGGCCGTGCTGCAGGATGACCGGCGTCGGGCGGACCTTGTCGGTTTTCGGCCGCACGCGGCGGATGGCGAGGTCCCACCCATCGGCAGCCTTGACGTAGTGGATTTCATCCGGGTTCCGTTTGGTGCGGAACAGGATCGCGCCGAGCGCGTACAGCGCCACCGGCGCCAGCACCAGCACGCAAACAACGACTGCCAGGATCTGCCAAATCATACCGGGCACCTCTGTCTGAGACGGGCCGGATCAGACGAACGTCAGCCAGCCGTGCGTGTCTTTCCGCTCGAGGTTGATCACCGCGAAGAAGTTCTCCTGCAGGTGCTTGGCGACGGGCCCGCGCCGGCCTTCGCCGACCTGAATCTGGTCGACGAACGCGATCGGCGAGATCTCCGCCGCGGTGCCGGTGAAGAACACCTCGTCGGCGATGTAGAGCATTTCGCGCGGGATCGGGCCTTCGATCACTTCGTACCCGGTTTCGCGGGCGAGGGTGATAACGGTGTCGCGGGTGATGCCCGGCAGCACCGAGTTGCCTAGCGGCGGGGTGATCAGCGTGCGGCCGCGCACGATGAAGATGTTCTCGCCGGAGCCCTCGGAGACGTAGCCCTCGGTGTCCAGCGCGATGCCTTCGGTGTAGCCGTTTTTCACGGCTTCCATTTTGATGAGCTGGCTGTTGGCGTAATTCGCCGCGCACTTGGCCAGCGCCGGCATGGTGTTGGGCGCGATGCGGTTCCAGGTCGAAACCTGCACGCTGACGCCCTTCTCCAGCGCCTCTTCACCCAGGTACTTGCCCCACTTCCAGCAGCAGATCGCGTATTCGATCGAGTTGTCCAGCGGATTGACGCCGAACGCGCCGGTGCCGCGGTAGATGATCGGGCGCACGTAGCACTCGTCGAAGTTGTTGATCTTGATCGCTTCGAGGATGGCTTTGGTGAACTCCTCGCGCGTGAGATTCGGCGTCATGCGGTACATTTTCGCCGAGTTGTACAGCCGGTCGACGTGCTCCTTGAGCCGGAACACCGCCGGCCCCTTCGGCGTCTTGTAGCAGCGGATGCCCTCGAACACGGCCGAGCCGTAGTGCAGCGCGTGTGTCATCACGTGCACCGTCGCGTCTTTCCAGTCGACAAAACGGCCGTTGAAATAGACTTTCAGGTCGGGCGGAATCTCTTTGAACTGGGTCATGGCATGCCTCCACGAAACAGGTATATTTCGCTGCCGACTATCGCGCCGCGTCCTGCGCCGGGGCCGGTTGGTCCCCGCCTTCGCAGGCCGCTACTTTCTGGTGAACGTCGCCGGATTCGCAGCTCGGCAGACAATCCGCCAGGCACGCATCCGAAGTTTGATACGAACAGGCCGGCTCCTGCGCATGGGAGCAGGCGTCGTTGCAATACAGATGGCAGGGGGTAGGCTCGGTCGCGGCCTTCGCGGCGGGGGCGGAAGCCGCCCAGGGTTCCTCGGACGCCGCCGGGGTGCAGCCGGCAACAAGCCATAGCACCGCCGCCAAAACAACGCACAATCCATGGAAAAGCCGCATGAAACGTCCCCAAACGAAGTGGTCGGATGATGGCACCGGGCGAAAACCTTGTCAAACCGCACGGCGTATTGAGATAAATTCTCAGTGGGGCATTCGAAAACAACGACCCGGCGGAAGATTAGGGGTTGTTCGCATCGAATTCGGCGACCCAAAGCTCGGTGCCGGAGGAGGAGTATTTGGTGGTGATCAAGACCGACGAAGTCTCGCGGCCTGCCACAATCGCAACTTCGCCCGATGCACTGACGGACAGATCAGGAATGCACGTGCCTTGCGGTGCTGCAACCTGCCATCGCTGAAGACCCGCCGAAGTGTAGCTTAGCAATTCCCCTCCCCCGAGATACAGATTGCCGGACTCGTCAATGTCCAACGGAAGGCGATCGAACCCGCATTTCGACCAAGTCAACCCAGAAGTCGCGATGGCCCAGTCCTTTTCACCGTTGTTACCGATGCACAACACGTAGTCTTGCCAAGCGCCGTCAATTTTTTTGAAGCCACTTGCGAACAATTGGCCGTCGGGGCCAATTGCCAACTCCGAGATGGTCAGATTTGTCTCGGTCAAGTTCCAGACCGTTTCACCATTGGATTCAATATGAGCAAAAATGGATTCGACGGCGCCTGAAGGAAGGCTCACGTCCACTCCTAGAATGAGGCCCCCTTCGTCATCAACAACCAACGATGTCTGATAAACCGCAGACCCGACTGGCAGCAGCGAACCGATAACAAAATCCCGGGACCAGGACTCGGTGAGGGTCTGATCGTATTTCACAATGCTCAGTTGAGTCGTATCGCCAAGGAACACCCAATACTCGTTTAAGTTGCGGTCAAAAACGACCCGATCATCTGTCGACAACCCCACGCGATCGACTTCCAATATGTCCGGCCTCTGACCGATTCCGACTATAAAACGTTGGATGTACGACGTACCTTGCGACGAACTACCGATCGACGCGGCGCCAACTGCCCGGTCCTCGCCGTCGGCAGCCAGCGCTTTGACCGTAGCACCTTCGCCGGGCTGGAGTTCATATATATATTGCGATGAGGTTGTACCGTCTGACGCTAGGAACCTGACGGCATAAGAGAGTTCGGCGCATCCGTCAATCCAATACTTAATGCACCTTCCCTGTGCCAACCAAATCCCACCGGTGGAATCGGGGACCATCAACGCGGCGTCACCTTCGTGCTTTTCGAGCAAGTTGCTGAACATCGGATCGCCGGATGATGAGAATTTGGTGGTCCACCAGTGGGCCACCTCGGCGGTCCAGTAATAGTCGCCGCCGATCCATACATCTCCCGTTTTGCCAATAACAATGGTTGCGTCTTCGATATCTGTTGCAAGATAACCATTGTCATCATCGATCGAGGAGTCGTCGTCGGCGAAGGAAGTAGTGTCGTCATCCGGTTGTTCATCGTCATCACTATTGGAGTCCGAATTGCATGTACACAGGACCAACAAAAGGAAGCATGACATTAGACAGGTCGCTCCCTTTCTAAAGTGACAGTGTGTCACTATTAAGGCATCATGCCAAAACCATTGCATTCGTGTAGCCATCTGATGTGTCCAATAGGATTATTGTTTGCGTCGACGGTCGTAAGAAACGTTGAGTCACTGATCGAAAACATAGCGACCTGATTGACCATGCTCCAATTGCCGCTTACTGACCAAAAGTAGTTGTAGCATCTTGTGGGGTCACCATTTGGTCCTGGGTTCAATGGTGGGGGATTTGGATTGAAACTGCAGGGATTTCCCGCAACGTCGCACCAACCAATGAAAAACATCGAGTGACCACCCGAGCCGTGACCGGGAGGAACAAGCTCACAACAATAATCACCGGGCTTGACCAGATCTCCGAGACGTTCGTACGCCACCGTTGCGTCGCGTGCGGAACCTCCGCGAGGGACACCTAGCCACTTTCCGTTGAGATCGATGTGGAAGAAGTCGACCATATCCTCGAGTACCAAATTGCCTTCGATGTCCTCGTTAGCAAGTTGAGGTGGCTCCAGTGACGTCGCCTGTCGGATCGCCCAACTCGAGAATTCGGTGCAGAAGCTGTTCGGCCGATGGATCCAGTAGTCTCGTTCGTTACCCGGACACCTCCAACCAGGAAGGTATTTAACGTCGTAGCATTTGCCAATTTCCTGGGACGCGACCTCTAAGACTGGAGGCAACGAGATCTGTGGAGACCAGAAACCATTCAGACGTCTTTGCACGGAGAACCGGCGGTAGGCAGCAATATCGTCTTTCAGAGAAAGACTTTGTTGTGGCAACAGAACGATATCATAGCTACGGTCGAGAATGAACTGATTGTTGAGTACGATAGTCAGGTGCCTAATCCTTATCCCGTATGTGTCGAGATTGGTTAGCGAAATATCCGAGAAATCATCTCGGGTTGGGCAATTTAGCCAATTGACGTTTTCGTGACAGTCAATCAGCAATGAGGTTTTGTGGCTTGTTAGTGTGTCGGTATCAAAGTATAAGGCAATGTCTGCCGGCATTCGTTCGAGTGAGCGACGAGCTTGCACCGCAATCGTATCGTCGGGATCGAACGGTCGCGACATAGCTTCTTCGTAGCTAATCTGCTTTCCGATTTTAATGGTTGTGGTCATGCGGTTACTTGTGGCCGATGCAACGCCGATGTGTGTAATTAGCCTCGTCGACTCTATCGGTCGACCGACCGACGGCGGCATGAAATCGAATTGCACCGGAGAGTACAAACCGTAGGACGAATGGACCGCTGGCTCACGCGATGCCGTTACCATGATGTTTGATGTCTTTACGAACCCGGTGTACCACGGGGGATAGGCTCTGAGTTGTACGGTTGCAGTTGGAAGCCAATGCCATACTTCTGAACTCTGATGAAACGGCTGCGTCGGCAATCCGATCGGTATGGTCGGGTTGGCTGGGTTCCACGGAACGAAACCTCGCGCACCGTTCGGCGGAGCCCACGGTGTATAGCGGGCATTGCGGCTCGGCGGAACCCAGATTTCGTATTTCGTTTCGGCGCGCGGAGGCACCCACGGCACGTACTTCCGACTCAATTTCGACCCTCCCGAGTCAATGGTAGAACGTCCAATCACCGCCCGGCAAGGGGGCGGCTCAACTCTTTCTGACGATCCGGTTCGCCACCGGCATCGGCGCCACATCGCCCTTGGCAATGACGGCGTCGCCGCTGTAGGTCGGGTCGGCGGCGTCGCTCTTGAGGCAGATGAAATTTTCGCCGCTCAGCGCGCCGGTGATTAGATTCACCGCGCCCTGAATGGTCTTCTTCGCCGTGGCCCAAGAAGTGCCCGCGCCCGAATCGTCTGTCTTGTCGTTGTCCACGTAATAGGTAGCCAAAAGAACCTCCCTCCAAAGTGGCGCTGCAATATGCAGCAGTTCAATTTCCAGCGCCAACTATAGTTTTTTTTCAATTTGTCACGGGAGAATATTGAAGACGGCATACGCCGGCAAAAAGTTTCTATGTCGATCGTTCTGATTCTCGCCCGCCTCTCCGGCCGCTGGACCCCGTCCGGGGGTTGGGACTATGATTCGGTCCGGTGCAGGCGGAGGGCGCATGACCGAAGAAAAGACCGTGGGGCGAATCTTCCGGCGGCGGGCCGACTTTCGGTGGGACGGTGCGCCGGACGAGACCTACAAGGTCACCACCGAGGACTTCCGCGGCGTGCGGCGGGTGAACCTGACCGGCGCGCGCGGCGAACACACCCAGTTCCATTTGCGCTACTTCGAAATCGAGCCCGGCGGCTACACCACGCGCGAACGGCACCGGCACGAGCACGTGGTGGTCGGCCAGCGCGGCGAGGGCGAGATCCGCATCGGCGAGGCGTGGCACGTGCTGCGCGAGGGCGATGTCGCCTACGTGCCGCCCGACGCCGTGCACCAGTTGCGCAACCGCACCGGCGAGCCGTTCGGCTTCTTCTGCCTGGTCGACGCCGAACGCGACCGTCCGGTGCCCGTCGAGGAATAGCGCCGCCCGGCCGGCTCACGGCACGGCGGCAAAAGGGAGGATGAAATGAAATGGCATGTTTGCTGGCTGACCGTGTTGGCGTTCACCCTGTTCGCGCTGCTTCCGCTGGCGTGCGGCGGGGGCGAGGACGAGGACGACAGCGACGACGACTCCGGCGATGACGACGCCTACGGCGACGATGACGCGTCGGGGCTCGACGATTTCCTGAACGCCATCCCCGATCCGGAAGCGATGCGGCTGACGCTGCCCGGCAGCGACAAGCTCGGCGTCAAAACGCTGGGCGAGATGGCGACGTACTACGACGAAACGGTGGATGTCACGCGTGAGGTGAACACCTACGTTGCCGACATGCTCGGCTGGCTCGACGAGATCACCAGCTACGACCCGACCTTCTTCGACGGCGAAACCGCCGTGTGGGGGCCGTGGGACAACGGCGGGCTCTCGCCGGTGAACGCGCGCTTCACCATGACCAACATCGGCGCCGACAGCTACGACTTCGTCTGGGAATGGCGCGACAAGGACGCGGGCGAGGAAGATCCCTGGACGACGATCTGGACCGGCGCGGTCGAGGCCAGCGCGTCCACCCAGCGGCGCGGCGTGGGCAACTTCTTCATCGACTACACGACGATCGCCACGATGGATCCGACCTTCGATTGCGCGGGCCACATCGACGTCGATTACGACACGCTCACCGACGGCCGCCGCATCGACATCGAGTTCGTCGATTTCGTGGGCGAGGACGACGAAGACCCGGTCGACGCCCTGTACAACTACCACGAGTACGCCGACCTGACCGGCGTGTTCACCTTCGACTTCTGGGCCGACCTCAGCGAAGAACCCGAGCAGGATGCCCTTGAGCACATGTGGTTCAACACGCAGTGGAACGCCACCGGCGACGGCCGTTGCGACATTCTGGTCACCGACGGCGACCTGCCGGCGAACGATCCGCCGCTCGATTCGCTGACCCTGGCCGAATGCTGGGACCACGACTTCGCCCGCGTGTACTACCTCGAACTGGCGCACTTCACCGGCGGCACCGACTGGACGGTCACCGAAGAAGGCGACGCCAACGACTGCACGCTGCCGCAGCAGACACCGGAAGGAAACTAGGGGCGCGATTGACCGGGGCGGTTGGCGAGCCGCCCTTTTTTCGACTCACGAGTGAAATGGGTAATGGTCGTTCGCGCCGGAGGGCGTGCATCCGCCCGCCGCTCTCTCTACCCCAGCGCTTCTCTCAGCGCTGTGACGAACCGCGGGTCGGTGCCGCAGCAGCCGCCGATGATGCGCACGCCGGCGGCGACGAGCGCCGGGGCGACCGCGGCGAAATCCGCCGGTTGTTCGTGGTAGACGGTCTGGTCGCCGATCAGTTCCGGCTGGCCGGCGTTGGGCTGGAGAATGAGCGGCCGGTCGGTGCCGGCGCGCAACGCCGCTGCGATGGCGGGCATGTGGCTCATCGTCACCGAGCAGTTGGCGCCGAGCACCGCCGCGCCGCCGTCGGCGAGCGCGCGCGCGCAGTCGTCGGCCCGGTTGCCCATCATGGTGTAGAACGAGCCGCGTTTGGGCTCGAGCGTCACCGAGGCGATGACCGGCAAACCGGTCGCCGCCGCCGCGGCCAGCGCGAGCAGCGTTTCCTGCAGGTCGAAGAAGGTTTCCAGAATCAGCACGTCGGCGCCGCCCTCGGCCAGCGCGTCGGCCTGGGCGGCAAACGCGTCGCGCACCGCGGCCGGTTCGGCCGGACCGTAAGGTTGGAGCATCTCGCCGGTCGGGCCGATGTCGCCCGCGACGATGATCTGGTGACCGACCGCCTGGCGCGCCAGACGCACGCCGGCCAGATTGATCTCGCGCGCGCGGTCGGCCAGGCCGTACTTGTCCAGCTTGATGGCGGTGGCGCCGAAGGTATTGGTGATGGTCAGGTCGCTGCCGGCGGCGAGGTAGTCGCGATGCACCGCCTCGACCAGGTCGGGCCGCTGAAGGTTCAGCATGTCACCCGGCACCTCGCGCGGCGCGCCGCGGCGCATGAGCTCGGTGCCCATGGCGCCGTCGCAGATCAGCACGCGCTCCGCCAATCGCCGGGTGAAATCCATCAGGCCTCCATCAGCGCGGGTTGGCCGGCCATTCGCGGCCCTGGCGCAACCCGACAAATGTTCCCGTGGCCGGATCATACCACGTCTGGTAGCCGGCGAGGTACCAGCCGCGGGTTTCCGGGTAGTAGTCGACCATTTTGACCACGCCGTAGCTAAAGACGATCACGTCCGGATTCGCGCGGATCAACAACGCGAGCAGCCGCTGGCCCGGCGACCAGGCCGGGTTGCACGTGCCCGGCAGGAAGCGCGCGATGGACCGGCAGCCGTCTTCGCCGCCGATGTTCCGTTCGAGCAGCGCCATGTGGTAAGCGACCGAGGCCTTGATCAGGCGGTACGCCTCGGGTCGCGCGATCGGCAGACCGGCTTCGGTCAGCACCACCTGGTTCGGCGCGCTGGCGGCGAACACGAAGTCGGCCAGCCGCAGGCTCTCGGCCAGCGTGGATTTCGGGTAGTAATGGATGCGGTCGTGCTCGCCGCGCAGGAAATCCATGAAGGCAAAGCCATCGACCCGGAACGGCGGTTCGCTCGGCGCGGGTCGGCCGACGAACGGCGCGAGCACGCCGCGATAGATGCGAATCGTATCGGCCGAGTAACGCATTTGGTAGCGGGCCTCGAGCGCGGCACAGGCCAGCAAACCGAGCGCAAGCAGCACCGTCAGCACCGTGCCCAGCCGCGCCCGGCGGCCGCCCAGCGGCACGAAGCGCGCGAGCCACAGCCCGCCCGCCGGGGCCAACAGCAGCGCCGGCAGCACGAGATCTTGCTCGAAGACCGAACCGCGCGCGACTAGGCTGAGCACGCCGCCCCAACCCAGACCGATCAGCGCCAGAATCGTCCAGCGCCGGCGGGCGCCGACCAGTTGCAGCGGCAGCCAGAACAAACCGGCGATCAACGCCAGCCACATCAACGGATTGGTGTAGAACGTGCGCAGGACGAACCAATTGGTGCCGCGGAACTTTTCGCTGTAACGCAGCAATGCGCTGGTGCGCGCCACCCAGGTCACCGCCTCGGGCGTGCGCAGGCCGCAGGTCAGCAGCAACACAAGCGCGCCGGCGCCGAGGCCGGCCAGGCCCCAGACGAACAGGCCGCGCCAGGCGCGGCGGCGGTCTTCTTTGGTCAGCAGCAGGTCGACCGCCCAGACGGCGAGCGGGCCGAACGCCGCGAACAGCGCCGAGGGCTTGGTCATGAACGCCAGGCCGAACAGCGCGCCGGAAACGGCGATGGTCCGCGTGTTGCCTTCGGCTGCGCGCCACCGCGCCCACTGCCACAACGCCGCGAAGGTCAGCGCCAGCATCAACGGTTCGGCGCGCGCCTGCGAACAGCGTTCGAGGAAGTAGTTGAAGCCGGTGACCAGCAGCACGGCCCACAGCGCCGCGCGCCGGCCGGCGAGGGCGTCGGCGAAGAGGAACAGGAACCAGAACAACGCGCCGGTCAGCAGCACCTGAATGAAGCGGGCGCCGAGGTAGACGCGTGAAGGCTGGCCGAGCCAGAGGAACGGCCGCACGAGCTGGAACGACAACGGCGTGCGTACCTCGAGCGAATCGATGTACATCGTGCCTTCGTGGCCGATCTGCCAGGCGCGATGCAGCGTGTCGGTTTCATCTTCATTGAGGGGCAGGTGGAAGATCAGGAAGAACCGCCAGGCAAACGAGGCCACCATCGCGATGATGACCAACATGCCCAGTAAGCGGGCGCCGGTGCTTTCGCCTGAAACGGTCATGGCCGCGGCTACCTCCTTGATTGGGTCGCAGAATCGCACAGCCGGGCACGGGCCTCAAGCACGGATTTCTGGTAGAATCCGCCCGTGCCTTCACTCTACGCCATTGCCTCGCGCTTCGCCGGACCGGGAATCGGCCACACTGCCTTCCGCGCCGTCAGCGGTTTGTGGGATGCCGGTCAGCTCGGCCGCCTGGTCGCGCTCGGCCACGAGCCGACCGTCGTTGCCGAAGAGTGCATCGCCGACGTGTGGTTTCCGCCGCGGCGCGCGCTGTGGTTTCTCGACGACAAGCGCTACTACCGCGAGAAAAACCGGTGGTTCGACCGCGCGTGCCGGCGGCACCTCGGCGAGGCGTGGGATGTGGTGCATCTGTGGAACAGCCAGGCCACCGGCGCGGCGCGGCGGGTGAAGGAATCCGGCCGGCGGCTGATTATCGAACGCGCGAGCATGCACATCCTGACGCAGACGGAATTGCTGATCGACGCCTACGCGCGGCACGGCATCGCCTATGAGCCGACCTACCGCGAAACGATCGAGCGCTGCGTGGAAGAGTACGAACTGGCCGACCTGGTGCTGACGCCCAGTCCGCTCAGCTATCGCAGTTTCCGCGACCGCGGTTTCCCGGCGCGCAAACTGGTCCGCCTGCCGTTCGGCGCCGACCTCGCCCGCTACCAGGTGCGCGCGCGGCCGCCGGAGCGGTTTCGGGCGGTGTTCGTCGGCCAGCTCGGCGTGCGCAAAGGAATTCTCACGCTGCTCGAGGCGTGGCGGCAGGCGCGGATCGACGGCGAACTATGGCTGATCGGCGGCGAGGAGCCGGTGATCGCCGACCGTCTGCGTCCGTGGCGCAACGACGCGACGGTGAAGTTCCTCGGCTTCCGTTCCGACGTGCCGGAACTGTTACGCGCGTCGTCGGCATTCGTCTTTCCGTCGGTGGAAGAGGGTAGCGCCCTGGTGACCTACGAAGCGATGGCCTGCGGCCTGCCGCTGGTCGTCACCGACGAAGCCGGTTCGATCGCCCGCGACGGGCAGGAAGCGCGCGTCGTGCCCGCGCATGACGTCGCTGCGTTGGCGGCGGCGCTGGTGTGGCTGGCGGAGCATCCGGACGACGCGTGGCGGCTGGGCCAAGCCGCGCGCCGGCGGGTGGAAAGTTACCCGTGGGCCAACTACAGCCGGCGCATCGCGCTCGTACACCGGCTGGTGGCGACGGGCCGCGATGGCGAAGAAATCATGGCCGATCCATCCTGGGCGGGGGACGCGTGAACCGGCTGGAGCGCTACCTGGTGCCGCTGTTGCTGCTGTTGGCTGCGGCTGCGTACGCCTCGCCAATCTTCTCGCCGCTGCGCGCGATTTATTCCGGCAACGCGCCGAAAGATGCCGACTGGCTGAAGATCGCCGCGTTCGAGCGTTTCGCGCGCGACAGTCTGGCCCACGGCGCGCTGGCGAAGTGGTGCCCGTACTTCGGCGGCGGCTATCCGCTGGTCGCCCATCCGGAAGACGGCTCACTCTCGCCGCTCACCATCCCCAGCTACCTGTGCGGTGAAGAGGTCGGCATGAAGCTGCAACTGGTGATTGTGCTGTTCCTCGGCGCATGGGGCGTTTATCTCGCCGCGCGGCGCGCCTTCGACTTTGCGCCGGTGGCGGCGATGACCGCCGCACTCGGGCTGCTGGTCGCCGGCTGGATGGCCTGGCGCGTGAACTACGGCTGGCCGATGCACTTCGGCTACTACTTGTTCCCGCTGGTGTTTTACTTCACCGTCCGCGCGATGGACGACCGCCGCTGGCTGCTGGCGGCGACGGCCGTGATGGTCGTCATTTTGCAGCAGATCGCCCAGGGGCTGCCTTTTTTCTTTCTGTTCCTGCTGGCCTGGGCGGTGGCGCGCGACCTCGGCCCGTGGCCCGGCGTTCGCCGCGGCACGCACACCTTGACGGTCATCGCGCTCGCCGCGACCACGGCAGTGACCGGTGCGCTCAAGGTCCTCGGCCTGGTGCAACTGCTTGGCGTCAACACACGTTGGGTGCCGTATGCCGACTACCGCGCGGCTGAGCATTTCTACACCGGCCTGATGGAGTGGGGGCGCTTCGTCGTTCGCGAGTACGACGTGTTCTACAAGAATATCGGCCTAGGTTGGTGGATCGCCGCGCTGGCCGCACTCGGCCTGGTGCTGGCCTGGCGCCGTGTGTGGGTGCTGGTGCCGGCCGTGCTGCTGCTGGTCTGGATCGGGCTGGGGCCCAACGCGCCGTTCGATCTATTTGTCAGGCTGCACCGTTTCCCGGTCTTCAACGCTATGCACTGGCCGATGAAGTACACCAACTTCTTTGTCACTTTCGCGCTGGTTCTCTTCGCCGGCGGCACGGTCGATTTCGCGGCGCGACGTGTGCCGGCGCGGGCTCGTTGGCTGCTGGCGGCGGTGGCGTTATTGCCGCTGCTGCCCACGGCGCTGGCGCACATGCGTCTGCTCGATTCAACCTTCACACGAGCCGAGCCGCCGTTTCCGCTGGCGCCGTCCGGCTTTCGGCAGGTCGCGGCGTATCCCGGCGCGCCCCGCGGCGCGGGGCGGCCGATCCAGGCCAACATGTACTGGCTGCTGCGGCAGAACCGGGGCACGATCGATTGGGACGGCGACCTGTTGTTGCCGGAAAACGCGACGCCGGCCGAACGGATCCAACTCGACGGTTCGTCACGGCCGGAGCCGGACTACCGGGGCGAAGTGTTCCTGACCGTGCCCGGCCAAATCAACACCTGGCGGGTCGACGTGAACCGCTTTACCGTGCGCGGACGGGCGGAGCAAGCGGGGCGTGTCGTGCTCAACCAGAATTTTGTTCCCGGTTGGCGTGGATCGCCGCGACAGGTTATGGTGGAAAATGGCCTGCTGGCCATGCCGGTTGAAGCCGGGCCTTTCGCCGTGGATTTCGTGTATCAACCGGCGTGGTTCCGCAACGGATTGATGATCGCTGTGCTCGGCTGGTTCACGCTCGGCCTGTTCTGGTGGCAGGAAACGAGCCGGCGCCGGCGCACGGAAGCCGACACAAAGAAAAACGGCAGCGACTCATCACGAATCGCTGCCGCTTGATCGGCGCTTTACGGTCTACTTCTTGCCCTTCTTGGCCTTCTTCGCAGTCTTCTTCGCGGGCTTGGCCTTTTTGACGACCTTCTTCGCGGGCTTGGCCTTTTTAACGACCTTCTTCGCGGGCTTGGCCTTTTTGACGACCTTCTTCGCGGGCTTGGCCTTTTTGACGACCTTCTTGGCCGGTTTCTTTGGCTTGGCCTTCTTGGCGACCGGCGGTTTTGGAGCCGGTTTCGGCGCCGACACGGCGGGCGCGGCGGCTTTCTTCTCGGCGGCGAGTAGCTCTTTCACGCCGTTGATCACGCCTTCGCTGGTCTGACCGTCAAAGCGGTAGAGCTGGCCTTTCTTCTCATAATAGGCGATCAGCGGGGCGGTGCTGCGGGCATATACGTTCAGGCGGTTGCGCACGACCTCTTCGGTTTCGTCGGCGCGCACGATGAGCTGCGAGCCACACTTGTCGCAAATGCCTTCGGTCTGCGGCGGCATGAACTTGATGTTGTAAATGGCCTGGCAGGCCGGATTCGAGCAAGTGCGCCGCGACAGAATGCGGTCGAGCACCACTTCGTCGGGCACTTCGATGTTGATCACGCCGGTCAACTTCACGTTCAGTTCGGCCAGGATGGCGTCGAGGCCGATGGCCTGATCGATCGTGCGTGGGAAGCCGTCGAGGATGAAGCCGGCTTTGGCGTCCTCTTCGGCCAGACGAACCTTCATCATGTCGAGAATCAGGCTGTCGGGGACCAAGCCGCCGGCGTCCATGTACGCCTTGGCCTGCTTGCCCAATTCGGTGCCCGCGGCGACCTGTCCGCGCAGAATGTCACCGGTGCTGATATGCGCTGCTTTGGCCAACTGCAGCAGCTTCTTGGCCACCGTGCCTTTGCCCGCGCCGGGCGCGCCCAAAAGAATCAGGAACATGACAACCTCCGGTTTGGTCGTGTTTCGATGAATGACGATTCAAGGAGCACCAGGATACGGCAAGCCGGGGCGGGCCGCAACGGTGGGGCGACGCATGCCGGCGAATGGTCGAGAGTGCTAGAATCGCCACGAACAACGATACCGGAGAATAGCGATGGAACAGGGCAGTCTCGGTTGGATTCGTTTGGCGACCGGCGCCGCGGCGGTAGCCGTGATCCTTCTCGCTGCTTGGTGGGTCGCGGGTTGCGGATCGCGGGCCGGCGTGGAGACGATGGATGTTCGGCGCGCCCAGTTGATGATCAGCCGGGCCAGCGGCGGCAACACGCTGGTCGTGCTTGATGTGCGCACACCGGAGGAATTCGCCGCCGGGCATCTGGCCGGCGCGTTGAACATCGACTACAAAGCCGCCGACTTTCGCGATCGCGTTGCCCAGCTCGACAAGACCAAGGAATACGTCGTGTACTGCCGCAGCGGACGCCGCAGCATGGAAGCCGCCAAGATCATGGCCGAACTCGGATTCCCGAAGCTCTACAACGTCGCCGGTGGTATCAACGACTGGACGGCAGCTGGATTCCCGACTGAGAAATGACCGGGGGCCGCGAGCGAGCCGGCCGCTTCTTGCTTTCCAGCAGCGTGGTGGAGTGGAACAGACGCTTGAGGTCCATCGAAGCTTCTTTGCGCAACAGGAACACCGCTCGCCGGCCGAAGTCGCGCAGCTCGACCGGCCGATAGTCGGCTCTGACTCCTTCGTTGAACAACGCTTCCAGCATGGTGGTGTTGGTGGGACTCACCCGTTTGGCCAGCGCTACAGCCCGTTGCATGGCCTTGCGGTCTAGCCCGTCGAAATCGTCAGGGACGAAGCCGACGAAGACCAGATCGGGTGACAGTTCAAACGTGCGGTTCCAATCTTCGCGATCGTGCCCGGCAATGCCCAGCCGTGACGATTGATTCGGGCGATGGGCCAGTTCGGCGTCGGTCAGGCCCATCGAGTCGTGTACGACAAATCGCGCGCCCAGGCCATAGGGAAACGCGCCGGCCGGGCCCACCGCGACCGAACAGCCCTGCGGCAGACGGATGCGCAGGGTGCGCCCAAGTTGCACCCAATCCCGAATCGGTTTCAATTCCTGCCGGTACGCATAGAAGTGCGGAGGGTAGAACGAGACTATCGCGCAGCAAAGAAGATAGAATCCAACGGCCACCTGCCAAGGTTCCCAGTTCCAACGGCGGCGAGACAGCCAGGCGGCCAGACGATCGGTGTGCGAGTGCAAGGTCCAGGCGACGATCAGAATCGTCGGCACGAAAAAGCGATGGTAGGTGAAGTAGTCGCCGCCGACATAGACGTTGTACGCCAGATAGGCGCCGAGCCAAGACAGCGACAGGAGCTGACGCCGACCGAGCGTGGTTGTGCGCGGGTGAGACGGCCACGAAAGCGCCAAGGCCAACACGGCCGGCCAGTTCAACACCAGCCACAACAGGCTGTAGATCGCTCCCCGCGCCAGCAGCCGCAGGTGCAATCCGCCAACCTTGGCGTAGTAGGTGTTGGGAAACGGATAGCCGTAGAAAGACCAGCGCCAAGCCAGCGCCGGCAAAAAGATGATCGCCAGCCCGAGCAGCAAGGCGGCCGCATGCCGCCAGCACCGCCGGGGTTCGCCGAGGGTCAGGACTTGCAACGCGGCCAGTATCCCGAATGGCACGGCTTCAAGACGAACGTCGGCGGCCAGACCGATCGCCAGCCCGGCGAGCATCGCGGACCATCCGCGTTCCAGATGTCCGACCAGCGCGGCGAAGCCGAGAAAGAGCAGTGCGGAGAAGAAAACCGTTTCCATGCCGGAAAAAAGGTAGATCACCATCGCCGGGTGCAGGCCGCCGAAAGCCAGCAGCAACCAGGGAATCTGTGGCGCGCCGGTCCGGTCGGGCGGATCGGCCACACGACAGGCCGCGGCGAGCGCCGCCAGCAGGGCCAGGGTGTTCAGCAGTAGCGCCAGCCGAACGGGGTTCGCATTCCAGGCGCGTTGCCCGAGGCTCAACAACACGGTGAACAAGAAACAGGAACTGGCTTCCACGCGTTCGCCCACGTTGTAGACCAGTCCTTGGCCTCGCGCCGATTGGTCGGCCACCCGGTAAGTGATGTAGGCATCGTCATGGGGTTGGAAGCGCAACACTCCGCCGATCAGCAGCCCGAGCAACACCACCACAACGCACGGCAGCCAACGGCCCCGGCCACGACCACAGGTGTCAACCGCCCGTCTCCAAAAATGAGGGTTGTTCGCTCGCAAAAAGTACTACCCAACCAAGTGCACCTGACAAACTTATCCTATGCTTGAAGGAACTTGGTGGCAAGGGTGCGGGCGAAAAAAAAGGAAATTGCTACTTGGTCACGTCGCGTACGGCCAGTACGCGCGAGTCGCGGCCGTCGTCGCTGCCCCACAAGGAGGCGCTGCCGTGACTGAAGCCGAAACGCATGGCCATTTCTTCGCCCGACAGCACAACCGTCTCCGACCCCCACGCCCACACGCAGGAGATGACGAACGGGTCGACGATGTGCGCCGGAATGTAGCAATCGGTGTCGATCTCACGGCTTTCGTCGTAGAGTTCTCGGAGTTCTTTCCAGCTCGGCAGGCGCCAATCGTCGTGGCCGCCGAGTTCGAGTTGCTCCACGTAAGTGACGGCGTCGCCGTGGGTGATATCCTCGCCGTTGTCGCAGATGGACCATTCGAGATCGCCGCGCTCGACGGTCTGGGTGCAGTCGACGTTGGACGTGTCGTCGTCGACGATGTCGTCATCGATGGTGTCGTCGTCCACTTCGTCATCGTCGACTTCGTTGTCGTCGTCGTCGCTATCGTCATCTTCGTCATCATCACCGACGGCGGCATCGTCGTTGTCGTCGTCATCGTCATCGGAGCATGAGCAACCGGCCGACAGGAAGATCGTCACAAGCAGCACAAACAGCCAACGGATCATGTTGTACCTCGCGCGTAAAAACTCACACCGGACTGGTTCGCCAACCAGCCCGGCGAGGAATAGGCCTACTCAGCAGCCGCAACCGGAATCGTCGTCATCATCATCGTCGGCCGGCGCTTCGTCGTCGTCGACCTCGTCATCGTCGGTTTCGTCATCATCCACCGCGTCGTCATCGACGGTGTCGTCATCGGCGGTGTCGTCGTCGGTCAGGCCGCAGTTGACCGGATCGGTGCGTTCTGCGGTCCAGACACCCATCGCTTTGCCCGTCCAGTTCGTGTAATCGTCGGTGTAGTCGTCTCCGAAGCAATTCGGGCAATACAACAGGTTGTAGGTGCCCTCGATCGACTGCACGACGTTGTCGGTATCGGCCGTGATAGATCCGCCTTCCAGCAACACGGCCCAGAAGTCGAAAAGATTGGTGTTGTCGAGCATCAGCCACACGTACTCGCCGTTGTGCCGGCCGACACCGGTCAGATCCTGCGAAATGACCTGCGCCGGCAGGCGGATCACGCCCTCCACGTCGCCGGTGTCCTGAGCCAGGATCGTTGTGGGCAGATCGGTATACGTTTCGCCGGCGCCGTTGGGCGTCAGCGTGCTGGAATAGCATAGATCGAAGATGTATTCGTGCATCGGCGTGTCGGTGTCGCAGGCATCGCCGTTGGAATCGCCGTCTTCATCACGCTGCAACGGATTGTAGGTGAAGGCGCAGTTGTCTTCGGAATTGCTGATGCCGTCGCGGTCGCGATCGTCACAGGCCGGAACCTGGGCGGCGCCGACCAACGCCACGACCACCAACGCCAAGAACAGGAAGTTTCTGATTTTCATGCTCCCCCTCCGGAACGAAGACCCCGGCGGCCGGTCGGCAGCCGGGGCGGTAAGCGCCAGTTAGCATCCACACCCGCTATCGTCGTCGTCATCGTCGTCCGCGGCGGCGTCATCGTCATCATCGCCACTGTCGTCGTCATCATCGTCGTCGTCATCGTCGCTGTCATCGTCCGCGGCATCATCGTCGACCGTGTCGTCGTCGGCGTCGTCATCGGCGGTGGTGTCGTCATCGACTTCGTAGTCGCAGAATTCCGGAGGCATCAACTCGCCTACCATGGTGGCATCCCAAACGGTCTGCCAGGACATGGTGTAGTCGCAGTACTCGCAATCGAGCATCTGGTAATAGCCCTCGATCTTGGTGACGACGTCGTTTTCATTGGCTTCGGTCACGAAAGCTTCGAAGAAGGTGGCGGTCGCGTATTCCACGCCGATCCACTGCCCCATGAACCAGATGCCTTCGCCGTTCTGCGCTAACGGACCGTCTTCCAACGTGTCATGGATCATGTCCGGCCAACGCAGCCGGCCGGCGCCGAACTGCTGGCGCGGGGAGTAGATCGTCAACGGAATGTCCTCGAACCCCGGCCCGGTGAAGCCGTCCCAGTTGGTGCGGTAGCAATGGCCGAAACGGTATTCGTGCATCGTCGTCGTGCTGTCGCAAGCGTCGCCGACGATATCGCCGTCTTCATCGCCTTGCTGGGGGTTGTACATATCCGGGCAGTTGTCTTCCTCGTCGGCCACCCGATCCCAATCTTTGTCGTTGCAGATCGGCGCGGTACCCACGAAACAGGCCAGCGCGGCGATGAGCAGGGCGACAAACCACAAGGTCTTTTTCGTAGAGGCGATCATAAAATGTACTCCTTAATCATGCATTTATTCGCAGTGTGCTCCCGGCCCCCCAAGAGCTATTCCTTTTTCTGGTTGCGTATTGTGCCTGTTTGAATCGGCCCCTGTCAAATGTACGGTATCATGACATCCGTTACACCCGTTATCAGGACATGCGTTACAGGTTG
>CAZEDX010000076.1:0-19960 GCA_964511015.1 uncultured bacterium
CCCTGCTGGCAAGGGTTTATCTGTTCTACAACGGGGTTTACGGAAAAGACCTTGTGGCGGGAAGCAATACCATCAATAAAGCGGTTTTGGTGGATTACCTCGATGAACTCATCGCGACAAGCGGCCACGATCTTTTCGAACATTATCAGGATAACTTCAAGCTTGTGGGTGAATACGGAAAAGAATCGGTTTTTGAAATATCCTACGGCGACACCCCTCCCTGGTGGGACTGGGGCTACGTGCGCGGCGGAGAAGGCAACCTTTCGGCGCAGATGCAGGGCCCGAGGGTAGCCAACTCAACAAACTGGAACCGTGGCTGGAGCTTCGGAACTGTCAGCCAGAAACTGGTGGACGACCTGGTCGACCTCTACGCCAAAGCGTTCCAGGTGCTCAGCAATGCCCAACTACGCCGGGGTTACGAACAGGCGCTGTTGCCGTTGGCGGCGCATAAACCCAGGGTGCCGGAAACCAAGACGGCGGCGCCGGCCTCGATCCGTGCTGAAAGCCGGGCGGCCGAAGCCACGACGGCGGAGGAGCCGGCTCCGCATAAGAAGGAAAAGGACTTCTGGCGTTCGATCAAAGAGAAGCTGTTGCGGAAATAGTCAGCGGTTTTCCGGTCCGCTAATCAGCGACTTGGCTTTCTTAAGTCTCTTCCAGAACATGACAACCAGCAGGGTCGTGCATACGGGGAAGAGTAGGCGCAGCACCAACAGCACCGTCGGAGAGAGGCGCAGGCTGTCGTCGAACAACATGTACAGGCCGATCACCGATCCCAACATCAACATGATCATGCCCAGCAATTCGAGGGAGTTGACCTTGCGCGGTTCCTGTCGCCGTGGCGTGAAGAACATCACATCTACCAGGCTCTTTTGGTACTTCTTGGACAAGCGCCGGTCCTCGATGGAGTATTGCTCTTTCGCGTCGACGATCTCGCCATAGCGCCTTAATGCGTTCTTGATCAGGTTGTTTTTGAGCGCGAAACCGACGTAGTCGCGATGACGGGCTTCGTCGGCCGGTCTTTCTTTTAGCTTGAGCCATAGTTGCTCTTCGGTCGCTAAGGTTTTGGCGTCCGGTTCGCGAGGCGGTGGCGCAAGCAGATCATTGATTTTTTTGTCGTCCATCAGCGGAACTTCTGTTTGTTTTCAACTTCTTTACGCGCAGCCACGGCCAACATGCCGGGCACCTGTTTGCTCTTGGAGATCGAAATTACATCTTTGAGGTTCAACCGGTGTAGGAACTTGAGCGCCGTGGTCAGGGGCGTTTTCGGATTCCAACAGAGTTGGTGTACCACCTCGTAATTTTTTACCCATTCCTTGTTGCTCGTGACGATGCGAATCAGTTCTTCGCGCATGGTCTTGTCTTTGGCGATCTTGATCACTTCTTCGATGGTCATGCGCGGATTGCGCAGCACGCATTCCTGAACCATTTTGTTAGCGCTTTTGATCAGAATCTGACGCGCTTCGATGTTGCCCTTGAGGCCCAGCCGCATCTTGTCCAAAACGTTCATGCGGCGGATGCGGTTGGTCATGTTGAGTCGCTGGTTGGCCGACAGTTCCTCGTCGGGATCAACCATGAATTCCTGCGCGAAGTTGTCCTCGCTGGTAAATGTTTCTTTGACCAGGTGCTCGAGATCGAAGTTGGGGGGGAGTTCCTCATCGGGCAAGGCTTCGAACGCCGTTGTCTCGCCGGTGTCGAGGGTCTCTCCGGGCACGGCTTCCAGGGGAACCTCGCCGGGTACCGGCGCCTCGGCTGTGGGAGACACTTCCGATGGTTTGGCCGCGGAAATGAATTCGCTGATCGGCTTGCCGGTTGAAAGCTCGATAAAAGAACGCACGCGTTCGCGCGCGTCCAGCGGCGTGGCGCGGTTGTGAATGAGGCCGGCGACGATTTCAGGGGAGCGCAGCAAACGTTCCTGGTTGTTGCTGATGATGCCCAACAGGCGCGGGTTGTTCAGCACCTCCGCTAGATAGGCAATCGATTCGTCCGCAGTAATGCGGTTAAGCAGAATGCGTTCGTAAAGATCTTCCGCCAACCCGCGGTGGGCAAACCAGTTGATGATCTTGGTGGAAATCGGCTCCGCCAAGAGGTTGCGCAGCAGGTCGTTGGGCAACTCGGTGAGACTCTGACGCGCCGCGCGCCGGATCGAGCGCTCCTCGTCGTTGGCCAGATAGTACAAGACCGAAATCAGGTCGCGCGTACCCATCGGCAACAATGAGCGGGCGGCCATCGTCCGAATGGCCGGGGTCGCGTCCTGCGGGAGCACGGACCGAGCGGAAGCCGGCAACTCCTCCCAGGTCATCGGTTCGAATGGTCTCATGGATTTCCCTCGGCTGTTGGTCTTTGCAGTGTAGAAAAAAGCCGGCGCGGGATCAACATCCCGCACCGGCTCGGCTTTTTGCCCAGGTAACGGCTTACTCTTCTTCTTCCTCTTCACGCTTGGAGGCGTCGATGATTTTCTGCGCGATTTCGCCGGGCACTTCTTCGTAGTGCGAGAACTCCATGGTAAAGGTGCCCTGGCCGCTGGTCATCGAACGAAGATCCGGCTCGTACTTGAGCACTTCGGCGAGCGGCACTTGCGCCTTGATGATCGTATTCTTGCCCTTCGAATCCATGCCGGCCGGACGGCCGCGGCGGCTGGACAGGTTGCCCATGATGTCGCCGGTGCAGGCTTCGGGTACGGTGATTTCCATGTTCATGATCGGTTCGAGCAGAATCGGTTTGGCGTTGGCGACGGCTTCTTTCATGCACATTGAGCCGGCGGTCTTGAACGCCATTTCTGAACTGTCGACCGGGTGGTACTTGCCGTCGACGACCGCGACTTCGATATCGACCAGTGGATAGCCGGCGATGACGCCGCGCACCAAACGTTCTTGTACGCCCTTGTCGACAGCCGGAATGAATTGGCGCGGAATCGAGCCGCCGACGATCTTGTCGACGTACTGGTAGCCGGTGCCGCGGGGCAGGGGCCGGATCACCAGTTCGCACTCGCCGAACTGGCCGCGGCCGCCGGACTGCTTTTTGTGACGGTAACGCGCGCGCGCCTCGATCTTGATCGTTTCCTTGTACGGCACTTTCGGGGTCGCCAGCGTGACCTCGACGCCGTACTTGCGCTTCAGTTTTTCCACAGTCGTCTCGAGGTGGCCCTGGCCGACGCCTTCCAGAATGAATTCCTTGGTTTGTGTGTCGCGGCGAATGCGGACGGTCGGGTCTTCTTCGCACAACCGGGCCAGGCCGGTCTGGATCTTGTCTTCGTCGCCCTTGCTCTTGGGCTCGATGGCGAAGGAAAGCGATGCGGCCGGGAAGTGGATGAGGTCGTACTGCACGGGATTCTTCTCGTCGCACAGCGTGTCGCCGGTCAACGTTTCCTTCAACTTGGCCACCGCGACGATGTCGCCGCAGACGGCCCGATCGATGGCGTCCTTCTCCTTGCCCATCAACTTCAGAATTTGGCCCCAACGCTCCTTGCTGTCGCGGTTGGGGTTGTAGACGGTCGAGTCGGCGCTGATCGAGCCGGACAGCACGCGGAAGATGTTCATCTTGCCTGAGTGACGGTCGATGATCGTCTTGAAGACGATGGCCGAGAACGGTTCGCTTTCGGCCGGTTTGCGTTCGACCTTGTCGGTGGTGCCCGGCTTCACGCCTTCGGTAGCCGCACGGTCCAGCGGGCTGGGCGCCGCGTCGGCGATTAGGTCGAGCAGCGGTTGTACGCCCATGTTCTTGGAGGCGGAACCGCAAAGCACCGGCGTGATCGCACCGCTTTTCACCCCGGCCTTGAGGCCGTCGGTCAACGACTCGGCGGAAAGTTCCTGCCCGTCAAGGTAAGCCATCATGAGCTCTTCGTTGCTTTCGGCGATCGCTTCAATGGCCTTGGTGCGGTAGGTTTTGAATTCGTCTTGCAGGTTCGCCGGCACGGCGGCCTCGGTCATAGTGCCCGAACCGTCACGCTGCCAAGTGTAGGCCTTTCCGGCCAGCACGTCGACGACGCCTTCGAACTTGTCTTCCTGCCCGATGGGGATGAACAACGGGGTAAGGGTGACCTTGAAGGTGTTGGCGATTTCGTCGAGGACCTTGAAGTAGTCGGCGCGCTCGCGGTCGACTTTGTTGATGAAAACGATCTTGGGTACGTTCAACTTGACCGCGAGTTCCCAGAACTTCTCGGTCTGTACTTGCACGCCGCTGGTGGCGTCGACCACGATGATGGCGGTGTCGACGGCGACCATGACGTTACGGCTTTCCGCCGCGAAGTTCGATTCACCCGGCGTATCGACGATGTTCAAACGCGTCTTTTTCCATTCGCACGAGGCGATGCCGGCGCCGATCGAAGCCGCCTTGGCGATCTCCTCCGGCTCGTAGTCCATCACCGTGTTGCCTTCTTCCACGCGGCCCAGCCGGGTGATGGCCTTTGCGGTGAAAAGCATGGCCTCGGCCAGGCTGGTCTTGCCCGTGCCGCCATGGCCGAAGAGTCCGACATTGCGCAATTTGTCCGCTTCGATCAGTTTCATCTAACAACTCCCGGTTGCGGCCCGCAGCGCGGGCCCACGCGTTGAAAAGCCGCGAAATTCGGCGAATTTCACCTTTCGGGTGTCCAAAAGGGTTTCAAAAATAGGGTAACTGGCCGGAAAATGCAAGCCCAACAGATCCCCGTCGGCGCCCGCCCGTAGGGACCTACTTACCTGTCTTGTTGAGCTGATACAACAGGCGCAAGCCCTCAAGGGTCAGCGACTGATCGACCTCTTCGATCGTCTCCGACTCGGCGGCGATCATCTCGCACAAGCCGCCGGTCGCGATGGTTTTCATTTTTCGCCCGTGTTCCTTCCAAATGCGCCGGACCAAGCCGTCGACCAGGCCGGTGTAGCCGTACAAAATGCCGCTTTGCATCGATTCGACCGTATTCTTGCCGACCACTCCCCGCGGCTTGGCCACTTCAATGCGTGGCAGCTTACTGGCAAAAAAGAACAATGCCTCTAGGCTGATGCCGATACCCGGACAGATCACGCCGCCGAGGTACTCGCCCTTCTGGCTGACCACATCAAAGGTCGTTGCCGTGCCGAAGTCGATGGAGACTAACGCGTCGTGCACGCGGTGGTACGCGGCTACCGCGTTGACGATGCGGTCGGCGCCGACTTCCTTCGGGTTGTCGTAGAGGATCGGCATGCCGGTCTTGATGCCGGGGCCAACCACCAACGCCTTCTGGCCGAACAACTTGGCGCATACCTGTTCGAACGAACTCAATAGCGTCGGCACAACACAAGAAATGATCGAGCCTTCAATCTTCTCCAGTTGAATATTCTCGTAGTGGAAGAAATCGCGGACGTAAATGGCGTACTCGTCGGCAGTACGCTTCTTTTCAGTGGCCACGCGCCACTGGGCGCGAATCGTTTCGCCTTCGAAGACTCCCAAGACCACGTTGGTGTTGCCGATATCCACCACAAACAGCATCGTCACTCCTTCAACAAAAGCACATCACCGCTGACCACCGTGCGCCGGCGGCCGCGGATCGTCACCAGCAGTCGTCCGGCACGATCGAGCCCCTGCGCCACCGCGTCATACTCGCGTCGCGCCTCTACCACTCGGATCGGTGCGCCGCGCAAGTGCGCCGCGGCTTCCCACGCTCGCCACACGCGCTTCCGGTCGCGCCGCCAGAAATCATATTGCCTTTCCAGTGCGGCCAGAAGCAAGGCCAGCACCCGGGCCCGGCTGTGCGCGCGGCCGTCCAAATCACGCAAGCTGATTGCGCTCGTGCGCAGATCGCGGGGTAAGTCACGCGTGGTCATATTGACATTGAGTCCGATGCCTACCGCCACGGCCGGATTTTTCCCCAGCCGGGACTGGCAGAGGATACCGGCGACCTTGCGGCCGTAGATCAACACGTCGTTTGGCCATTTCAGCCGCACCGGCGCGGCGACCAGCCCGCGCACAACTTCATACACCGCCACCCCGGCGACCAGCACAAGACCCGGCCAGGCGGTGGCCGGCGCCGGCGGACGCAGGAGCACCGAAAACAGCAGGTTCGCGCCTGGCGGACTGAACCAGGTGCGATCGCCGCGGCCACGCCCGGCAGTTTGGTACTCGGCGACCACCACGGCGCCGTGCGGCGCATCGAGCTCGAGCGCCAGCGCGTCGGCATTGGTGCTGCCTGTGCGATCGACCATGATACAGCATTCGCGACCGAAGACCTCGGTGCGCAGATAGCGCGACAACAGGGCCGGACGCAGGCGGGTGGCGGGTTTCATGTCGGGGTTGTCAGTTTCATGTTCAGGTCGGCCGACGGCGCGCTATGGGTGAGGGCGCCGATGCTGATCCGGTCCACTCCAATGGCGGCCAGCGCAGCAATGACGTCTGGCTGGATGTTGCCGCTGACCTCAATCAGCACACGCCCGCCGGCGATCTCCATGCAGCGGGCGATTTGCGCCAGATCCATGTTGTCTAGCATCACCACGTCGGCCTTCTCGGCGATGGCTTCGCGCAGTTCGTTCTCGTTGGTCACTTCGACCTCAACCGACAAATGCGGCCGGAACGCGCGGACGCGCCGGATCGCCGCGGTCACCCCGCCACACGCGCGCAGATGGTTATCCTTGACCAGCATCTGATCGTACAACCCGAAGCGGTGGTTGTAGCCGCCGCCGTGGCGGACCGCTTCTTTTTCCAGCAAGCGCAGTCCTGGGGTTGTCTTGCGGGTGTCGAGGATTTTGGTCTTGCCTTTGCCGGCCAGGGTGACGAAACGTGCGGTTTGCGTGGCAACGCCACACAGGCGGCCTAGCAGATTCAAGCACACACGTTCGCCGGCCAGCAGCGAACGAACAAGACCCCGGCACACGGCGACGGTTTCGCCGGGCGCCAGACGGTCACCGTCGCGGCAACGCAACATGATTTTGACATCGGGGTCGACCATATTCCACAACGGTTCGAGTACGCGCAGGCCGGAGACGATCAGTTCTTGCTTGGCGCGAATCACCGCCTCGCCGCGCGCGTTGGCGTCGATCGTAGCCATACTGGTAACGTCGCCTTCGCCGAGGTCTTCGGCCAAGGCGAGCCGTAGCAAATCTTTCAATCCGTCTGGAGGAGGGTTTGCCATGCGGAAGATCAGTCCTTGCAAGCCTGGCGGATCGCGCGGTCGACCGTGCGCAAAACCAGCGGCGAGAGCGTGTTGCGTCCTTCGATCAACAAAGCTTCGTCGACCTTGCGGCCGAGCACCGTGCGCAGCCAGTCATCGATGGCCCGGGTGATTTCGTCGGCGACCTGCGGGCCGATGGCGGCGACCCCTGATTGCAGCGGCGAAGATACACGAAGCGGTGTGGTGCGTTTCGCGGCCAGGTGGGAAAAGTCCGAGCGCGGCGCCAGCGATTTGGGCAGGCCGCCGGCGACAGCGTCGTCTTGACCGGAGAAAAAGTCGTCGATCGGGTCTTTGTATTCGTTGTCGAGTTCCCGTTCGTTTTCACGTTCTTCGTTAGTTTCTTCCGCGATGCCGTGGGTGATCAGCGGATCCGGCTCCACCGCCGGCGGATTGGCCGGTTCTTCGTCGCCGAAGCCGTGGTAGAGATTCAACCCAGGCCCGGTTCCGTTGCCTTCCCGCGTTTCAATGGATTTGGGATTGACTTGGAAGAAGGTTTCGCGCTTTTCCGCGTCGTACTGGCGGTCGGACAGAATCAATTCCGACGCATCGTTGTACGCCGACGGTGCATCCGCCATCCTGTTGCCGCGCCGGGCGTATAGCGGATACGACTTCTCGGTTTTTTCCGCCAGGTCGAGGATCGCGTCGGACAACAGGTCTTCCTGTGCCGAGGATTCGAGGTTGTAGTCCACACCGGCGAGCGCTCCTTTGCCGTGGTTGTACGCCGTGCCAGGCAATGTGAGCACCACCACCGCCACGCCGCGGTTGCGCTGATCCTTCTTGATCCGTTCGCACAACATGAAAGCATCGCCGTCAAGCAGGCGTTCGGCGGTGATGACTACCGACGGTTCGAACTTTTCGACCAGCCCCAGAGCCTCAAACTGATCTTTGGCGACGTGGTATTCGGTGCCGTGTGTGCCGACCGCGTTGCGGATGCGATTGACCATGTCGGTCTTCAACCCCACCAGGACCAGATGACGCCGTGCGATGTTCATGACTACCTCGCTTCCCGCTCAACCCAGCGGCACCAGTTCGTACTGGCGGTGGCCCAGGCCGAGCTTTTCCGCATGCTCCAATTGCACCAGATACGGGAGCTTCGGATAGATGTCGTCGATTTTGTCGCTGCCCGGCGCAAACGCGTGCTTCAAGGCCGAGTCCGGCAGGCCGGGGGCGGCGTTGAGCGCGTCCACACAAGCGGCGTCCACCGCCACCGGGTCGGTGGAGGCGTAAATGCCCAGATCGGGCACGATCGGCGCGTCGTTCATGCCGTAGCAGTCGCAGGCCGGCGAGACGCGCATGACGAAGTTCAGGTAGAAGCAGCGTCCGGCCTTGCCGTGCACCGCGCCCAGCGCAAATTCGGCCATGCGTTGCTGCAGCACCTTGCGCGCCTGGTTCCAGCGCACGCCGATCGCGCCGTGCGGGCAGACGCCAAGGCATTCGGCGCAGCCGGTGCAGCGGCTGTCGTCGATCTGCGCCTTTTTGTCGGCCAGCTTGATCGCCTGGAAGGTGCAGGCGCGCACGCAGATGCCGTCGCCGGTGCATTTCTTCTTGTCGATGGCCGGCGAGACCGACGAATGCATCGAGAGCTTGCCTTCGCGGGGCGCACAACCCATGCCCAGGTTTTTCAGCGCGCCGCCGAAACCGGTCGCTTCGTGCAGCTTGAAATGGCTGACCGCCACCAGGCCGTCGGCCAAGGCGATCGATTCGGCGATGGGAACCTCGCGGTAGTGCTCGCCCGCGATGGGTACCAGCACGCTGGCCGCCGAACGCAGGCCGTCGGCGATGATGACCGGCGCGCCGAGCGTGCCGTAGGTGAAGCCGTGCTGATGCGCGGTTTCAAGGTGACCGATCGCGTCGCCGCGGCTGCCGCGATAGAGGGTACTGGCATCGGTGACGAACGCGCGGGCGCCGGCCTTCTGGATAATCTGCACGACGCGGCGCACGTAGTCCACGCGTACATAGGCCGTGTTGCCTTCCTCGCCGAAGTGCGTCTTCACCGCGACCAGGTGGTGCTTTTCCAGCGCGCCGGGCAGACCCATTTTGGTCAAGAGCATATCGATCTTGTCCAAGAGGTTGCGGCGCACATTCGAGCGCATCGAAGCGAAATACACCGTCGCCGGCATGGATATCCCCCCAACGTTTGTCTGATCTTTACTCGGATGCGGTGTCAGCGTCAATGAAGTCCGGTCGGTTTACCGGCGCTTGTCCTTTTGCTACCCTTGCCGCGGGTCTGGCGACGGAGGTGCTCGATGCGTTTCGGCCGGTGGCGCACTTGGCTGTTGCTTTCGCTTGCGTTCGCGCTGGTGTTGGCGCTGGCGCTCGATCTGGCGGCGGCAAACCAGAAAACTCTCAAGCGCACCGAAGACCAGGTCATCGTGGCCGGCAAGGCGATGCCCGGCGCGCTGGGCTGGCCGGTCGGCCAGGCGCGGCTGTTCTCGTTCAGGAACGGGCAGGCGCGCGCGGTGCCGTTTCAGATCGACGAGGTCAAACCCAACGGCAAGTTCGCCGTGACCTACGGCCCGCAGCGATCGACCGACGACGGCGTCATCACCGACCGCGATCAGTTGGTGTTCATGGCTTTCGATGCCGGCGACCAGGGCGGACGCGAAGCGCTGCCCCCCGGCGCCGCGGCGGTGGTCGAGATCCAGTTGCAGGATCCGCTCGACGGCGGCCGCGCGTGGGCCTACCTCGCGCAGTACCCGGGCAACGCGCCGGCGCTCGCGGCGGAAGACTACGTCAAGTTCGACAACCAGAACACGCGCGTCGATTCCTACCGCTACGCGATGGGCTTTCACAAAAAGGCCACGCTGTCGATCGGCCATCTGGCGATCAAGCCGGGCGGCGGCAGCGACGGCAAGAATATCGTCGACCGGTTGAAGATCCGCTTCCAGGCCGAGATCCTCGGCGGCCTGGGCTCGATCGACAAGAACGAAGAGCAGTTCAGCAGCCAGACGATCGGCTGGATCGACGGCCCGGTGCGCGTGATCCGCAGCACGGCCAACCAGATGAAGATCTGGAAGATCCAGACCCCGTCGGCGTACCTGGACAACATCTACTACATCAACTCCTTCGAGTTCCCGACCGAGATCAACCTGCCGTTCAACCCCGGCGCCGTGCTCAGCGGGCCGAAGTTCCGCGTGGCCACCGACGGCCTGTGCAGCCTGCTCGGCCGCACGTTCTACAACAGCCGCAACCCGCAGGGCGTAACGGTCGACGGCGTGATGAGCGAGGCGGAGAAGAAACTCGACCCGAACCCGTACACCTGGTCGGCGGTGGTCGAGCCGAACAAGAAGGGCGCGTGGATCAACCGCCTGATGTACGACACCAACTCGCCGGCCGTGCCGATGCTCTACTACAACGACGACCGCGCGCGCATCGACCCGCCGGAAGACGACCCGGGTGAATGCGGCGACATCGGCTATCAGCTGGTGAACCTGGACAAGGTCAAGCGCGGCAAGCTGACGCTCGTGTCCATCATGTACCAGGTCAACGGCTTCTCGCTGGCCCGCGTGCCCGAGTACATGAACATTCTGAACAAGAAGCTGCAGATCGTGACCAGGGCGTTGTAGGCGCGCCCGGCCGGGAGGAATGCGAATGCGATTCGCCCACTGGCGCTGGTCGCTCTGGTTGCTTCTTGCCCTGGCGTTGTCGCTGGGGTTCGAACGGCGTCTTGGCGCCGCGAATCCGAAAACGCTCAAACGCAGCGAAGACCCGGTGATCGTGACCGGCAAGGCGATGCCCGGGGCGTTGGGCTGGCCGGTGGCGCAGACGCGCCTGTTCGCAGTCAAGAACGGGCAGGCCCGTGCGGTGCCGTTTCAGGTCGACGAGGTCAAGTCCAACGGCAAGTTCGCGCTCACCTATGGGCCGAAACGCTCGACGGAAGACGGTCTGATCGACGAAAACGATCAACTCGTGTTCATGGTGGTTGATGCCGGCGACCAGGGCGGCGCGGAATCATTGCCGCCGGGCTTTGACGCCGCGGTGGAACTGCAGCTCAACGACCCGGTCGACGGCGGGCGCGCCTGGGCGTACCTCGCGCGCTATCCGCAGAACGCTCCGCCGCTTTCGCCGCTGGACTACGTGCGCTTCGACAACGCCCGTACGCGAGTGGATACCAGCCGCTACGCGATGGGATTCCACCCGCGGGCCACTATGTCGATCGGGTTGCTGGCGACCAAGCCGGCCGGCGGCGGCACCGGCGAGAACGTCGTCGATCGCTTGAAGATTCGCGCCTCGGCGGAAATCCGCGGCGGCCTGGGCCTGGTCGAGCGCAACGAGGAAGAGTTTTTCAGTCAGACGATCGGCTGGATCGACGGCCCGGTGCGGGTGATCCGCAGCACGTCCAACCAGGTGCGCGCCATTGCGACGATCAAATCGCCGTCGGCCTATCTGGACAACATCTACTACTTCAACGCCTTCGAGTTTCCGCTTGAGCTGTTCTTGCCGTTCAACCCCGGCATGCTGTCGAACAACCCGAAGGTGCGCGTCAGCACCGACGGCTTGTGCAGCCTCCCGCCGGGCAACACCTTCTACAACAGCCGCAACCTGCAGGGCGTAACGGTCGACGGCGCGATGAGCGAGGCGGAGCAAAAGCTCGACCTCGCGCCATACGAGTGGTCGGTCGTGCAAGACCGGAACAAAAAAGCGGCCTGGATCAACCGGCTGCTCTACGACCATGCGTCGCCCGCGAAGCCGCTGCTCTACTACCGCGACGATCGTACCCATGCCGAGCCGCCGGAAGACGAACCCGGCGAGTGCGGCGACATCGGCTATCAATTGCTCTACCTCGACCAGGTGCGGCGCGGCCGGCTGACGCTGACCTCGGTCCTGTACCAGTCGAACAACTTCTCCCTGGGCCGCGTCCAGGAGTACATGAACATTCTGGATCAGAAGCTGCAGGTGGTGACCAGGGCGCTGTAGGGATCGGGCCCCGGGTCCCAGGTGAGAACAGACAGGATCAGGCCCACGACCCCCTGGTTGCTTTCGCGAGCCTTGTGATATGTTATTGCAGTAGTGAGATTCGCGGGTCGGCAGGCTCGCGGATCGGCAGCGGGAGGGCAGTGATGAAATCCTCTATCGGCTACTTCCTGGTCTGGCTTCTCTTGGTGACGAGTGCGCTGAGCTCCTGTGCGCCGGGCGCGGACGGCGATGATGACTCCGCCGACGACGACGAAGTGATCGACGATGACGCCATGGCCGATGATGACACCGATCCCGACGACGACGCGGACAATGATCTGGATGACGACTCGAGCCTCGACGACGATCAAACCGACGATGATCTCGACGATGACGACCTCGACGACGACACTTTGATCAACGATGACACCTTGTGTTTTCTCGACCTGGACGGTGACGGCTACGGGCAGACAGATGTTTCCGAGTCGTTTTTCGGCGATTGCCCATTGCGCTGGGCCTACCGGAGCGACGACTGCAACGACAACGATCCGCTCACCCGCCCCGAAGCGCCGGAACTGCCCGATGACGGCATCGTGCAGAACTGCGGCGGCGCCGATCTGCTCTTGTCCGACGACACCGGGGTCTTCGTGGCCAAGACCGGCAACGACGACAACCCCGGAACCATGGCCGAGCCGAAGCTGACCGTCGTGGCGGGCGTCGCGGCCGCGGCGGCGGCCGGCAAAGCCGTTTTTGTGGCGGCGGGCGAATACGAAGAAGACGTGGTGACGAGCGTCTCCCTCTACGGCGGCTATGAGCCGGCTGGTTGGACGCGGGATATTGGCGCCAACGTCACGACGATTGTCGCCGTGGGCGAGATCGGCGTCGAAATGCAGAGTATTCCGGGCGGACTGGCGCTGCAGGGTTTCACCATCTATGGCGCGTCGCGGGCCGGGGATAGCTACGGCGTGTACGACGACAGCAAGGGCGATTCCCTGGTTGACAATATCATTCATGGCGGCAGCGGCACCGGCGAAAGCTTCGGCGTCTACGCTGGCCACGATATGACGGTGTTGGTCAACAACATCATCGACGTCGGTGCCGGCGTGGAAGCGAGTTACGGGGTGTCGGGCGATGTCCCACTCACGTTGGTAGATAATGAGATCGCCGGTGGAGCCGGTCTGTACAGCTTTGGTGTCGAATGTTCCCTCTACGACGTCCGGCTGATGAACAACACCATTGAGGGTGGTTCCGGAAGCGAAGGCAGCGTGGCGGTGGATATCAGCAAGGCGATTCTGATCGGTAATTCCATTCACGGCGGCTCCGGCAACGGTAGCCGCGGCGTGAACATCGATATGCTTGGGGCGATACTGGAAGGCAACGAAATCGATGGCGGCACGGGTACGACGAGCATGGCCGTCAAGAATAGCGGCAATACGACCATGATGAACAACACCATCAACGGCGGCGCGGGGGTCTCATCCGCCCTGGGCGTATTCAACGCCGGGGCCGTGCTGGTGGCCGTGAACAATTTCTTTGACGGCGGTTCCGGAAGCGATCAAGGCACCTGTGCGGTGCAGAACTCCAGTGGCACGGCGACACTGGTGAACAACATCATTTTGGGCGGAGCGGGTACGGAGTTCAGCGCCGGTTTCATCGTCGATCAGGGGACGACCGTGCTGGTCAACAACATCATCGACGGCGGTTGGGGAAGCGATAGCCGCGCAATGTCCATCCAGAGCATCGGTTCGGTGACATTGGTCAACAATGACCTTTGGGGTGCGCAGCAGGATTGGCTGGTGGCGGCGGATACCTGGGAGATCAACGATCTGTCATCGACAAACGCGTGCGGCTGGCCGAGTTGCAGCACCGCGGCGGATAACATCAGTGACGATCCGCTGCTGGTCGATCTGGCCGGCGGCGACTTTCATCTGAGCGACGCCAGCCCTTGCCGCGACACCGGCATCAATCCCGTGCCGGTCTACATCGAAGCCGGGTACGTAGAAACGGACTTCGAGGGTGATGTGCGACCCTATGGAAACGGTTGGGACATCGGTATGGACGAATGGGTGCCATGAACCGGGCTTTGTCGGTGCAATCATGCGACGAGTCAAAGCTATTTGTCCGCTGATCTGTTTGATGATCCTCTGCGGGGTCTTGCTCGGTTGTGCCTCTTCCGACAACACTGCCGATGACGACGAAGTAGTCGACGACGACGAAGTGATCGACGATGACGCCATGGCCGATGATGACACCGACGCGAACGATGACGACCAGCATCCGGCTATCGGGGGCGCGGTCTCGGCCGAACTGCCCGAACTGTGGCTGACCGGCATCACTTACGAGAACGATGCTTGGGTTGGCTTCTTCGTGCACTTCCAGGACGGTCGTTGGACGTACGTCGAGCCGCCGGTACCGATGGAATACCTCGATGCGCTGTCCGTGCGCGAGGCCAATCATGGGCTGGCCGCCGACTACCAACATCTTTTGCGCTACGACGGCGAACAGTGGTCGGTCGATGAAACGCTGCCGACCACCTGGGGCGATTTGTGGATCTACCAGGTCTTGTCCACCGCCGAGGAAGATTGGGTATTCGCCGCCAATGACGACGACCTGTTGATCTGGTTGCGGTGGCGTAACGGCGAATGGACCGGCGGGCTGTTTCCCGGGGCGGGAACCCATCGCGGCTTCGACACCGTGAATGAGATATACGGCGATGTTCGTGTAGCGGTGTGGGACAGCGACTACCTGGCCGACTCGATCTGGCGCTTCGATCGCGCGGCCGACGCGTGGGTGATCGAGCATCCGGTATCCATCGCGATTATGGACCTGGCGTTTGGCGGCCCGGACACGGGGGTGGCCCTGGGGGCCGAGATCGATCCGCCCTTGTGGTACAACGCGCTGCTCCGCTACGACCAAACGGGTTGGCACGCGTCCGAGGAATTTCCGGACATGGGCGGTTTCCGCTCGGCGGCTTACCGCGACGCCGATCATCTGGCGGTCGTCACTGCCCAGTACAACTACAGCGGCTATCTTTTCCAGGGCACGGAATGGTGGGAACGGGCCGGGGCTCTTTGGTCCCAGACGGCGTTTTTGGAGGGGGTGGCCATCGAGCAGATCCGCGCGCAGGACGAACGCTCGATCTGGGCCGTCGGCAACGAGATAATCGACGGCGCCGACACCGGCGGGGGCGTGGTCTATCGCTGGGACGACACGGGTTTTCACCGGCACTTCGTTTCCGGTGTCCCGTACGATGCATACCTGTTTACCAACGTCGGTATCATTCCGCCGAACTGATTTCCACCGCTACCAGTTGGAAAGTCTTGCCGGGAATTGCCAGCGGTCCGTTTGACGACGGTGGTCATTTCCGGCACTCTACATGCCAGCAGGGCCAAATAGCGAGACCGCAACCGTGAGGCGGATCGGCAGGGGGTAGCCGCCAAGTCCGCGCGAGGATTTTGCGCACTAGCGCTCGAAGGAGGTTCCGATGAAAGCGAAATGGTCCTTGGCGTTGATGCTCGTGCTTTTAGGCGTGGTGTCGTTGTTGGCCGGCTGCAGTTGCGGCGACGATGACGACGATGATTGTCAGTGCGACGACGATACGGCGGACGACGACAGCGCCGATGACGATACGGTCGACGACGATATGGTCGACGACGATGTCGCCGACGACGACTTGATCGACGATGACGTCACCGTGCTGTTCGACGATCAGTTCGACGGCAACGACTACACCGGCAATTGGTCGGTGGCCTTCTCCACCGGCACGTACAACGTGCTCGAGACCAACGGCTTGTTGGGGCTGACTTCCGATCTGGCGAGCCAGGGCAACGTCTGGCTGGTCACCAACGAGCTGTTCGACGAATCGTCGGTCAAGCTGGAATGCGCCTTCCGGCAGGCCGGCTACGGCCGTTCGGGCATCGGCTTCTGGATCGACGCGGGCAACTGGCTCACGTTGACCGTGGGCACCGACGTTTGGGCGGGCTACCGGATGGGCGGCGCCTGGAACAGCCTAGAGGCGTATCTGGACGACCTGATCAATCCGGGCTTCACGTATCCGGACGCGAATTTCCACACGGCGGCGATCGTGAAATCCAACTACACCTACACCTTCATGGTCGATGGCGCGGTGATCGGCGATGCGGCCTACACCAGCACCACCGATTGGCTCATCGACGCGTTCAACATCACGCTCTACACGCGCACCGACACCGGCGCCAGCGGCAACGCCGCGGTGGGCTTCCAGTACTGCATCCTGACCAGCCTCGTGCAATAGTTTTTCTTCACCGAAAACCCGGGGGCCAGCGGGCTCCCGGGTTCGCTTTTTCCTGTAAAAAAAACGGGGACGGCAAGGTCGCCGTTCCCGCTGTTTCGCGGCAATTAACCGTTTGGTTAATAAGGCATCAGCCGGTCGTAAAACTGGTCGAGAATCTGGAAGATCGGCCCGTCGAAACCGCCCTCGTAAATGACCATTAATGACATCCAGAACACGCCGGCGAGCAGGCAGATCATCGGCGTGTAGAGGAAGATCTTCGTGTTCTTCTGCCAGATCGTCAGGTGGCCCTGATCGAGGAAGTAGTAGTAGACTAGCGAGAAGGCCATGAAGGCACCGAACCATGCCGCGTAGTTACAGAACGGCACGTTCAGCCACCAGTTGGGCAAGATCGAGTTCCACTCCCAGAAGTACTTCGACAGGCTGGCCAGCGGGTCAAGCTGGGCGTCGACCGACAACGCGATCGCCGTGGTGAAAAGCGAGGTCAGTACGACCGAGTTTTGCAGGCGGTCGGAGTACTGCCGGAAGTAGGTGGCGATCCAGGTGCAGGTGTAGAACACCAGCGACCAGCCCATCATCGTCGCGAAGGGCGCGGGCAGGCGGCCGAGATAGAACAGGTAGTTGGGTTCGAAGAAATAGCCCATGATAATGCCCGCGTTTTCGAGCATCAGGCCGTAGAACCAGGCGACGATGAAGAAGGTCGAGAATCGCGCCAGGCCGCCGAAGTAGAGGGTGTGCGCGACGAAGACGACCACCCACCCAAGTTGCATGAATTCGAACAGGCGGCGCATCCAGTCGGCATGCAGTTCCAGGCGCAGGAAGGGCAGGATGGTGTACAGCGCCCAGATGGCCACCGGCACGCCGAACGTCACCTGCAACAGCCAGCGGTGAACGCGGGCCTTGTCGATGGGTTTGGTGGTGTGCTGCAACCGCTTGCGGTAGTACGCGTAAAACCACAGCAGCGGCGGCAGCGCCGTCAGCGCGAACCAATGGCGCGAAATCCCCGCCTTGACGAACTGCTCCGCCGGCGTGTTGGCCATGATGAAATTGAGGATGCTGACGGCCTCGAGATACACGAACCAGATGGGCAGATTGGCCCAGATCTCGCGGGCGATCTCGTTGCGCTTGAGCAGGAGCCGAGTGGGATCAGCGGCATTCATCGGGTACTCCGCGCGAAAAGGTTATCCGTGAATTTAGCTGGACGCCGCGGGCCGGTCAACAACCCGATTGACTGCCCGGCACGGCGTGCTACGCTCAACCGGTCACATCGAGGCAGCACACATGAATAATCTCTTCACCGGCAACCGCCGACAGCGGAAGAGGTATTCGTTTATCACCACGAAAGGGTAGTCTCCATGGCAGACAAAAAAGCAGATCTGGCCGGCCCAGGCATCGGAACTTACGAAGAAGTCGAGCGGGTTTTGCCCACGGATTACCAGTCGCTGCTCAATCCGAAAGACACGCAGATCGCGATTACCGCGACCAAACGCTACATCGCCGACCAGCTATGCAAAGAGCTGAATCTCATCATGGTCGAGGTGCCGCTCATCGTCGACGTCGACAGCGGCGTCAACGACTACCTCGACCGCGACGGCTCGCGCACGCCGATTCAGTTTCACATCAAGAACGACCACGACAAAAACCCCGTCGACGCCCAGATCGTGCAGGCCGCCACAAAGTGGAAGCGCGTCGCGCTGCAGCAGTTCGGCATGAAGCCCGGCGAGGGCCTGTGTACCGATATGCGCGCCGTGCGCAAAGACTACTTCCTCGATCACGACCACAGCGCCTACGTCGACCAGTGGGACTGGGAGCGTGCCATCACCGCCGCCGACCGCAATCTCGATTTCCTGAAGGACATCGTGCGCAAGATCTGGAAGGTGATCAAAGGCGCCGAACAATACGCGCAGCAGCTCTTCCCGGCACTCAAAACCAGCAAGTATCCGGACCTGCCGGACGAGCTGACCTTCCTGCACGCCGAAGAGATCCTCGAGATGTTCCCCGACCTGCCGCGCAAGCAGCGCGAAACCGCCATTTTGCAGAAGTACCCGGCCGTGTTCATCATCGGTATCGGCTGGACGCTGGCCGACGGCTACCCGCACGAAATGCGCGCCGCCGACTACGACGATTGGGTCACGCCGACCGTGTCCGCCAAAGGCCAACCGATGCACGGCCTGAACGGCGATATCCTGGTCTGGAACCCGGTCACCAAACGGCGCCACGAATTGAGCTCGATGGGTATTCGTGTCAACAAGGAAACCCTGCAACAGCAGTTGAAAGCGACCAACCAGCTCGACTTCCTGAAGATGCCGTACCACCAGGCAATCATGAACGACAAGATTCCGCTCAGCATCGGCGGCGGCATCGGCCAGTCGCGCACGATTATGCAAATCCTGCGCAAGGCGCACCTGGGCGAAGTCAGCGTCACCGTGTGGCCGAAAATACTGAAGGACATCTGCGCCGCGAAGAATATCCACGTGCTGGAGTAGGGCGCGCGTTCACGCACCAAACGCCAAGGGCGGATCCGTCAATCCGCCCTTTTTGTTTCGCGACCGCCACCGACGGGCGCCTCAACAACCGGCAGTCTGTGCCACATTATGAACGGAGCCGCAAGTGCCCGGATTTCGAACACAGTGCAGCCGGGTGCGCGCAACGCGTCGCGACACGACACAATCAGATGCAATTAGTAGATAGTTGTATTTGTGTGCATCATCAACTGCCGGTTGTAGATATCACTTGTCATTCCATCGTGTTGTTCGATTTTTGGACACGTGTTCGAAATCCTGAAAAATGCTTCAAATGAAAATATTTGTTGACAATGCCGGGGGGGGGGGGGTGATATTATCTTGCCCTGGAACGGCGACGAACAAACATGGAACAGCGAGAAAGTGGAGGATCCGCATGGCTCTTGAAACCGCGTATTGTGTCAATTCCAACGGCGGCAGCGATTCCAACACCGGCATTTACCAACCTACAGGGGAAGATCCGTTTGTCGCGGCCAAAGAACACCTGAGCGCGGTGTTGGCCTTGATCACCGAGCCGCTCACTCACGATGTCTACATCTACCTGAAGGATTCCACCACGCTCTACACAGGCGATTTCGAAGTGCAGGGCATCAGCGCCCTCGGCGGCGACTACCAGCTGATCATTCAACCCGGCACCAACTCCTGGAGCCAGGACAAATACGAGGCCGGCGAACTCGACCCGCTCGGTGGCACCGGTGGTTTCGATCCGCGCGCCTCCACCTTTGGCGTCAAACTGCAACTCACGATGGAACTTCTCAACTGCGGCGTGATCGAACTGCGCGGACTGTGGTTCTACGCCACCTCGAGCGTCGCTTCGATCGTGAAGCTGATGAAGCGGGCCGACCTGAACGCGTACTATTGCCGGTTTGAGGGCCTGGGCGGCGGCGTGCTGGCGATGTTCGATTCGCAATTCTGTTCGGAGAACTGCTACTACACCGGTTGCAGCATGTCGACGATGGCGCTGTACGATTCCAACGTTCACATGGCCGGCAACAACTACCTCGTCAATCCGGTGGTCGGTGGCGTGCATATTGGTGCGCGGTCGCAGTTGGTGGTGCGGGCGACGCCCGATTACTCCGACCACAACACGCTCTACATCGAAACCACCCTGCCGCGCATCGAAAACTTCGCGGCGGTGAAGGCGGCGGCGGGCTCGAC
>CAZEDX010000077.1:0-19917 GCA_964511015.1 uncultured bacterium
TCACCTTCATCGTCGATGAGGCGCAGGCGGAACGGATGGTGGACCGGCTTCACCATCTGTTGTTCGAAGGCGGCGGCCACAGCCAATCGCTGCTTGGACCGACCTGGGCGGAGATCTTCGACGAGAAAGTCGAAACCAAGATCAAGACTCCGCGTCCCTGGTGGCGCAAGCGTCGCGCCGAATTGCTGGCGCTCGCGGCTCAGGATACCCCGCTTTACGTCTACGACGAGGCCTCCCTCGAAACGACCGCGAACCAACTGCTCGGACTCAAGTCGGTCGATCGTATCTTCTACTCGATCAAGGCCAATGCTTTTCCGCCGATTCTCAGGCTGTTCGAACAGCGCGGCCTCGGCTTCGAGTGCGTTTCGCCGGGCGAGATCGCGCTGCTGCGACAGCTTTTTCCGGCACTCGACGGCAACCGCATTCTTTTCACCCCGAACTTCGCCGCGCGCGAGGAATATGAACAAGCACTGCAGCTCGGGGTGATCGTCACTCTCGACAATCTGTTCCCGCTCGAGCATTGGCCGCAGCTTTTTGCCGAACAAGAAGTCTTCGTTCGGGTCGACCCCGGCCAGGGCCGCGGGCACCACCACCACGTCAAGACCGCCGGCACGCGCTCGAAGTTCGGGGTCACCCGCGAGGAATTCGCGCGGCTAGTGTCATTGGCGCGCGAGAATGGCACGCGCATTTGCGGCCTGCACGCGCATACCGGCAGCGGCATTCTCGAACACGAAAATTGGCAGGAGGTGGCCTCTTTCCTTGGCGCGATGGGCGAGTCCCTGCCCGACGTACGCGTGCTCGACCTCGGCGGCGGCCTGGGCGTGGTGGAAAAACCCGGCCAAACAGCGCTGGACCTCGGGAAACTCGACAAGAGCTTGCGCCGGTTCAAAGCGGCGTATCCGCAATTCGAGTTATGGATCGAACCCGGTCGCTACCTGGTCGCTGAAGCCGGCGCGCTGCTGGCGCGGGTAACGCAGACCAAACGCAAGCTCGGCGCGTACTACGTCGGTGTCAACGCGGGTATGAACTCGCTTTTGCGGCCGGCCCTGTACGGCTCGTACCACGAGATCGTCAACCTGACGCGGGCCGAATCCCGCGAGCGGGTGAAGGCCGACATTGTCGGCCCGATCTGCGAATCGGGTGACGTGCTCGGACATGATCGCGACATCGCCCCGGCGCGAGAAGGTGACGTGATGCTCGTTGCCACCGTCGGCGCCTATGGCTACTCGATGGCCTCGAACTACAACCTACGCCCGCCGCCCAAAGAGGTGATGTTGCCCGCGCCGCCTAAGGCGTGAGACCGACCCTCTTTTCTGGTATCCTGGTTGATACACATGCCGAAGGGCCGAGGCATGACCGCTGAGCGAATGTCACACACCCCACGATGGCGGTACTGGCTGTTGATGGTGGTCGGCGTGCTGACCGCGGCCGGTACATTGGCCCTGCAGACTCGCACAAGGACCACCTCTCACTCCGCTCGCGCGGTGGAAGTCTCGCCCTCGCCCACGCCGATACCGACCGCCGCCGGCATGGTGCTCACCACCGAAGCCGACGCGGCAGCCTGTCGCGTGAAAACCGACGCGCGCGCGGTACGCCTGGTCGCAGCCGCCCGCGAACGCCTGACCCACGACGTGCGCTACGACCCCGCCTATGTCCGCATCCCCTACCCCGGCGGCGACGTGCCGGCCGACCAGGGCGTCTGCACCGACGAGGTCATTCGCATTTACCGGGCGGTCGGGTACGACCTGCAAAAGCTCGTGCATGAGGATATCATACGCTGCCGCTCCGCCTACCCGCTTGTGGCGCGGCACGGCGCACCCGACACGAACATCGATCATCGCCGTGTGCCGAACCTGATGGTGTTCTTCAAACATCATGGTGATGTACTGCCGCTCAGCGACCGACCCGCCGACTACGCCGCCGGCGACATCGTGGCGTGGGATCTCGGCGGCGGTCTGACGCACATCGGCATTTTGATTGATTTATGCGTGGCCGACGGCACGCGCCCGTTGGTCGTACACAACATCGGGTACGGTCCGGCCGCCAACGATGTGTTGTTTGCCTGGAGGATCATCGGCCACTACCGCTATCCCTCCCGCCGCAATTAGTTTAGCCGATCAACAACGGTTTTCTCTTGCGTACCCCGTTCGCCGTAGTACACTGAAGTCATGAAGTTGTCCGTGGTCTACATTGTCGCTTCGGTCCGCCGCGATCACCGCTGGTGGTGGCGCGCGCATCTCCGGCGCGGTGGGACCTAGCATGACCTGACGCCAATTGGCCCGTGACGAAGCCCGCCGCAATTCGCGGTGGGCTTTTTTGTTGGGCCGACGAAGGAGAATCCGCAATGAATCAAACCAAGTTCCTTTTGCCGGACCACGAGCTGCCCCGTTCCTACTACAACCTCGTCGCCGACCTGCCTCACTCGCCAGCACCGCCGCTCGATCCGCGAACCAATCAACCGCTTGATCCGGCCGCGCTCTCGGCGATCTTCCCGCAGGCGCTGATCGAGCAGGAGTTGTCCGACCGGCGCGAGATTCCCATCCCCGACGAAGTCCGCGCCGCCTACGCGCTGTACCGGCCGACGCCGCTGATCCGTGCTGCGCGTTTGGAGCAGGCGCTAGGCACGCCGGCACACCTCTATTTCAAATACGAAGGAGCCAGTCCGGCCGGTAGCCACAAGCCGAATACTGCCATCGCCCAGGCGTACTACAACGCACGCGAGGGTATACGGCGCCTGGTCACCGAAACCGGCGCCGGACAATGGGGTTCGGCTCTGGCGCTGGCGGGCGCGTTCTTCGGTTTGCAGGTGACCGTGTACATGGTCCGCGTCAGCTATGAGCAGAAGCCGTTTCGGCGTTCGATGATCGAGACCTATGGCGCGGAGGTCTTTCCCAGTCCGTCGTCACGCACACAATCGGGTCGTACGATTCTTGCCCAGTCGCCCGACTCGCCCGGCAGCCTGGGTATCGCCATTTCCGAAGCAGTGGAAGAAGCAGCCGGGCGCGCCGACACCAACTACGCGCTCGGCTCGGTGCTCAACCACGTGCTGCTACATCAAACAATAATCGGACTTGAAGCCGTGCAGCAAATGAAGCTTGCTGGCGAATATCCCGATGTCGTGATCGGCTGCCACGGTGGCGGCTCGAACTTCGGCGGCCTCGTGTTTCCATTCGTGCCGGACAAGCTCGCCGGCCGGGCGATTCGCTTTGTCGCGGCGGAGCCGGCCTCCTGCCCGTCGCTGACGCGCGGCGAGTTCCGTTACGATTTCGGCGACACCGCCGGGTTCACGCCGCTGATGAAGATGCACACGCTCGGCCACGACTTCGTGCCGGCCGCGATCCATGCCGGCGGACTGCGCTATCATGGCGCCGCGCCGCTAGTCAGCCATCTATTGTCGCTCGGGCTGGTCGAGGCGGCCGCTTATGGCCAGCGTGAGGTATTTGCCGCTGCGCTGCTTTTTGCACGAACGCAGGGCATCATTCCCGCACCGGAGTCGGCCCATGCGATTCGGGCGGCAATCGTCGAGGCCGAACAGGCCAAGGCAGAAGGTGCGCCGCGGGTGATCCTGTTCAATCTGTCCGGTCATGGCGACTTCGATATGGCGGCCTATGACCGTTATCTGGCGGGAGGGCTGACCGACTAGTCGAACCAGAACAAAGCGAACTCGAGCAGCGACGCGGGGTCCGGCAACCATCACAGACGATGGATGATCGTGAAGACCAGCGCGACGAAGCCGATGGCCACGTGAAAGCGATGACATAAAACAACGTCGACTGCGCGCGCCAGACGTTAGTTCGAGTACTTATATGCGGTTCGCCCGGCGACGGCTCGAAATCGGACTGCGGCGCGGTCAGAAATCACGCGGCGACGAGCATGATAGAACACAGCCCTGCAATCGGCAAAAAATAGCAACTGCGCGATCGCGGAATCGTCGCTGGCCGGCCCGAGCGCCGTCGGCAGGAAAGCAAATGTGCCGGCGGTGAACAGCAGGCTCGCCGTCAAACCGAGAACGACGCCGATCATGTTCAACACTTTCATGATTACAGTTTATCAACCGGCCTGACGTGTTTCAACGCTATCCGCGGCGCGATTTCGAATCTGGCACTTGCCCCACGCGGCGCTTTTCCGGCGGCAGCCGGATGTCTTACAATGCGGCACAGTTGTTTGACCCGATTCTCTCATTCGCGGGGATATAAAATGAAACGCACCTGGTTGTGGCTCGTGATGCTGGCTCTTTTTGCCCTTCTGCTGACCGCCGCGTGCGCCGGCGATGACGACGATAACGACAGCGGCGACGACGATGCCGATGACGACACGTTTGCCGACGACGACAGCGGCGATGACGACAACGATGACGATGCCGACGATGACGCCGACGACGACACCGGCACCTACATCGTGCCGCCGGTCGACAACCCGGCGCCGTTGTGGCCGGAATGGGTGCTGCGCCACTGGGTGTGGGAAGATGAATCGACGCAGGATTCGGCCACGCAATATGTCGACGACTATCTCGCGCACGACATCCCGGTCGGCGCGATCATTATCGATAGCCCGTGGGAGACCGGCTACAACACCTTCGAATGGGATGAAGCGCTGTTCCCCGACGCGGCAGAGATGATCGACTACTTCCACGGCCTGGACGTGCGCGTGTTCATTTGGATCACCCCCAACGTCAACACCGATTCGCCCAATTTCCAGGAAGGCCTCGACAACGGCTACTACATCGACAACGGCCGTACTTTCGAATGGTGGAAAGGCGAAGGCGCGTTCATCGACTACACGAATCCAGAAGCGCTGGCCTGGTGGCACGGCATGATGGACAACGTACTCGACATGGGCATCGACGGTTGGAAGACCGACGGCTCGGAATTCGGGCTGTACATCTACTCGCCAATTATCAATGCCTACGCCGGCAGCATTACCGCGCGTGAGTACCAGGAAATGTACTACCGCGACTTTTTCGACTATTCGCGCGAAGTGCTGGGCAACGACCGGGTCATCACGGCGCGGCCGGTGGACAGCTACGGTGTGCCGTTCTGGGGTCCCAGCTTCGCCCCGCGCGAGGTGAACTTCGCCGGGTGGGTAGGCGATCAGGATCCGACCTGGACCGGCTTGAACGCGGCGTTAATCAACATGTTCTTCTCCGGCGAGCGCGGTTTCGTCAATTTCGGGAGTGACATCTCGGGCTATCGTGACGACATCTTGCGCGACAAAAACCTCTACATTCGCTGGGCCCAGCTTGGCGCGTTCATGCCGATTATGGAAAACGGCGGCGGCGGCGAGCATCGGCCCTGGATGTACGACGAAGAAACCCTGAACATCTACCGCCAATTCGTGCTGCTGCACCACCGCCTGCTGCCCTATCTCTATAGCCAGGGAGCCGAGTACTACGACGATGGCCTCTCACTGGTACGGCCCATCGAGAAATGGACCTGGCACTACAACCTCGGCGATAACCTGCTGGTTGCGGCCATGGTGAACCCCGGCACGCAAAAAGCGGTGAAGTTCCCGGCCGGCTCGACGTGGATCAACTTCTTTACCGGTGAGCAATACGAAGGTGGCACCGAAGAGAAACTGGACTTCGCCTTCGACCAGTTCCCGGTCTTCATTCGCCGCGGCGCGATCCTGCCGCTCGACTACCGTGGCCAGGAAGGCTCGCTCTTCCCCGACAACGACGACTCCTTGGCGCCGATCACCGCCCTGATCTACCCGGGCGACAACGGCGAAAGCTTCAACTTGTACGAAGAAGGCGGCACCGGCGCGACCATCATCTACGACGTAGGCGACGGCTTATTGATCACGCTTTCGGCCACCGAGCGACTGTACGCGTTCGGCGTGGTCGATGTCGACCAGCCGGCCGGTGTGAATGTCGAGCCTTACGGCGCGTTGACTGCTGCCGCCAACTACGCCGCGCTGGCCGCAGCGGAAAGCGGCTACTATTACGACGCCCCCACGCGCACGCTGTGGATCAAACCCGGCGCGCCGAGCCTCGGATTGTCGATCGAGGTGGAATAGAAGCAACCTGTATCATGTAGTGGCGCCGCCGCCCACGGCCGACAGCCACCAGAATCAACAGGCAAATCAGACATCCTCTAAGATTCTACTGGTCATCGCCGTCCATCGACCTTCCTCGGTGGCGGCGAATTGCGGATTGTGGTTGTTAGGTTGTGAGGCGGACGTTAGCACGGACGGCCACTGGAACCCAGGAGCCTCGGTTTTGGCCACCGTTGGTAGGTCACGCAGGTTGGTCTGGATTCGCCTTGCACGCAGCGTGGACAAAAAAGGGCGACCGAAGTCGCCCCAAAGAAGCTTGGTGGATCAGGAGGTTATTCGCAAGAAGCCGGAGTCGGGTTCGAGGAGAACTCGCTGCTCATGTAAAACACGTCGGTGCAAATGAAGCTGTCAGTAAAGATCGCCGGCACTTCGGCATCCGCTTCGGAACCGTCGGTGTCGGCATAGAACACGTCGCTATCGGTCGGCACGTTGATGGCCAGGTAGTATCCGTTGTTGTGGTTGGTGTCGGTGCGGCCGGTCGTCGGCAGGCCATCGTCATCGAAGTAGTAAATCGTATTGGCGTTGTCATTGGTCACCGCCGCGCAACCCACCCCTTCCGACTCGAAGGTCGATTCGTTGTACCACAATACTTTGCCGACCACGATGCCCTTGCTCGAGGCGAGCGTCACGCCCAATTCGGCGGCAAGGATCGTGCGGACCAGCGGGGTCACCAGACCGAAGTACCGGGCCGATTCCGATCTAGTTGTCGATCTTGGTACCTTTACGGCCTACTACTTGATCTCCCCATGTACAGTTACGCCGATCGAAACTTCCCAAGTGACTGAATAGCTGTCGGCGTCCGAGCACTCAACACAGTAGTCGAATTCTTCATTACGGTTGTTGAGGAAGTAGTTGATGAATTGGACCGCGTCATCGGAAACTTCGACTTCTGTCCATTCCGAATCACCGCGTTCAACGTCGTAATCGGCGATGGTGACTGTCGCGCCGTTACCAGTCAGCGTCATGACGCAGGCCATGTGGGTCACCTCTTCCGGCATCCAGGTGGCTTCGCTGTAGCGGCCGGACACGAAGCGCAGGTCGATCGAGTCGATGTCGACTTCGTCTTCTTTCACGTCGTTTTTCTCGAGCTCGGCCTTCACCGAGGTAGTGCCGCAATCCATGTCTTTGGCTGTGGTGCCGCCGCCTTCGGCGACCAGCGGTTCAAGTTCAAATTCCACGTCTTTGTCGAAGCTCGTATCGACCTGGTCCTTGGCCGCGTCTTCCGCTGTTTCCTCGATATCGCAGGCCAACGCGAAAACCAACGAAACTGCGACACACAACAACGTAACTGCCAACCACTTCACGTTGCTCATCGGATCCTCCCCTTAGTGCCGGCCACGCCCGGTTTACCGGCCGTACCGTGAGTTAGTGACAAAAAAGTAGGTTACACTCAATTCAACGCGTCAATTTGTACCATATCCAATCAGAAAGGCAATGGCTGAAAAAGCCAAGCGGGTTTCCCCTCCGAAATCCAGAAAAATCATGATAACAATCACTTAGTTCTGTTTTTAAAAGCCCTCTGTTCAAACACACAGGAAACGTCGACTGAACGCCGGCGAAATGGCCATTGTCACTTAAGTATATGATAATGTTGAATATTTTTGCGAGACTTCCATAAAAAAGGGGTCGGTTCCAAAGAACCAACCCCTTTTTGACTAGGTAGAACGGCTATTCGACGATGATGAATTCCACACGGCGGTTCTTCTCGCGACCTTCCGCGGTAGCATTGTCGGCCACCGGGCGCGATTCGCCGTAGGCCTGAACTTCGAGCAACGCCGCCGAGATACCCTGACTAATCAGGTACTTGCGTACCGCCTCGGCGCGCGCCTGTGACAGCTTCAGGTTCATCGCATCGGAACCCTGGTTGTCAGTGTGACCCTCAATGATGACCTTCTTGGCCTGGCAGGACTTCTTGATTTGGTCCGCCACGTTGTTCAGCACCGGGTACGATACCGGCAGAATGCGGGATGAACCAGTGGCGAAGCGGATTTCCTGTTGTTTGACGATCTTCTTGATCATCTTGAGTTCGACTTTCACCTCCTGTGCTTTCACGGCTTCGATCTTGGCACTGTAAGGCTGATAGCCTTCCGCCGCAACGTTCACTTGATGAGTACCGGCTGCCACCGTTACCACGACCTTTCCGTTGGGTGCCGCAGCCTTCACTTCGTTGGCCGCACCCTGGTCGATAACGACGTTCGCGGCGACCGGTTCGCCGGTGCAGCCGTCGGTGATGACGAAGCTGAATGAGCTGGTACGGACCAGGTCGATTTTAAACAGGTTCGACTGGCCGGCCACGACCTTGATCTTGGCGGTCTGAGTTTCGTAACCCGGCGCCGACACAGTGATTTCCTGCTCGCCGACCAGGAACATGCCGCAGTACTTGCCGGTCGGATTGTCTAGCCCGGCACCGGCTACGGTCAAGGTCGAAGCAACCAATTCGCCAGAAACACTGTCCACCACATTGATGCACGCCTCGACGTGGGTCACCTTCTTCAACACGAGGGTAACCTGGGCGGTCTCGTCGGATTCGACGTTGGCTTCCGCCGTAGCGCCTAGGTAACCGTCGGCCGAGCCCGCCAGCGTGTAGCGCCCGGGTTCGCGTTCGCCTTCCCAGGTGCCGGCGGTGTCGTAGTCACTCGTCAGGCCGTCTTCATCGGTGAAGTGCAGTTTGGCGGCCACCGGGTTGCCCTGCTCGTCCACCGTCTTGACCACCAAGGTGCCCATTTCGCCGCGCTTGTAGGTCCAATCCAGACCACCCAGTACACGATAGGCCGGAGCGCCGACGCCGGTGCTCAAACCAGGGCCGGCACCGACGATCAGACGGGGTAGGTTCTCGCCAAACTGGTAGCGCAGGGTGGCAATGATTTCCATCGGCATCGGGCGCACCAATTCGGTGTCGTCCACGTCGAAATACTCGCCGGAGTATTCGATCGAGAACTGGAGGCCATTGTCGAACGCCTTGGAAATACCCGCACCCCATAGGAAGGAGTTGCCGACGTCGGTGCCCAGCACCCACGATACGTCGCGATACTTGTATCCGCCGTTCAACACGAAGTTGAAGACGTCAAAGTCGTGCTCGAGCACCAGGGTGCCGCCAGCGGTATAACGGCCTTCACCGAGGTAGCTCTCGATGTTTCCGGTCGGGAAGGTGACAAACGGCAGCAAACCGATGCCGATCCAGTGCTTGTCCTTCTTGGTCAGGCCGATCTTGAGTTGGGCCATGATGTCACCCAACTCCGCTTCCCATTTCATGTTTTCTTCGTCGGTCACCTCGTCGAATTCATCCGCGGTAAGGGTGGCGTAGTCCTGGCGCTCTTCGACATCCGGACGAAGAACGTAGTGAATCGGGACATTCACGCCCAGGCTCAGGAAGTCAAAGGTCCCAAACGCCAACATCAGATCCGCAGTGTATAGCTGGGCGATGTAGTCGAAATTGGGCTCATTGTCTTCGTAGTCGGTCAACAGACTGTTGGTGTAGTTGACCAACGCGCCGATATGGAAACCGAGAACTCCGAGCGTGTCGGAGTCGTCAAGGGCGATGAAATTGCCGCCAAAGATTGACGGCCGGAAGAGTTGGACATTCAATCCCTGATCCCAGTCATCCTCGGTAGGACCGTCGTCGTCCTGGGCGAATGCCGGAGCAGAAAATACCACCAGCGCCATCAAGGAGACGACCAGAATAAATCGCACTTTCATGTTATTTCCTCCTTCTTTCTCAACGGTTTGCACAGGCTCTCGTCAATAGTGCGGACGCTATTTATCCAAGTTGTGCTAGTTCATCGAGCGTTGCCGCCCCTTTCTTGCCCCTATCATTTTCAACGTTCGCCAGACGCGACCGGTATGGTTATTCGTCATGAGAGCGGCCACGATGCCGCCGAATTCTGTAACATTTACGCGCTAGTGCCCAGATCGATCGGTTCCTCGAGCACCGTATCCTGCCCGGCTTCGACCACAACGTCCTCAAGATACACCGCGGTATCGTAGCCCGGAGCCGCCACCACGATGTCGTAGGTTCCCGGAGGTAGGGCGGCCAGGACAAATGAGCCGTCCTCGCGCACGACCGTCGAGTTGACGGCGTCTTCGAAGTTGTCGCCGGTGAAAGCGTCGGCCTCGAAAGCGTAGATGACGGACCGCGGAACCACCGGGTCGATGGAGCCTTCGATGTTGCCGGCGGCGTCGGCCTGGATGAACCGGACCACCGGATTGAGCATGTACTTGCCTTCCCCCGTCTCATGCACGGATTTCTGCATGTCGAAATCCATGATCAGCACCAGTTCCTCCCCCGCGACGACCGAAAACTCCCCCTTCAGCTTGAAGCCGCTGGTGCAGCCGCTCGGCACCTTGAGTTCGTAGGATTGCCCTTCAATCACGATGTCCGGCGCATCCTCACCGTCACAACCGATCACCAAACGGATTTCGCCGTAATCGCCTTCCGGCAGATCCTGCTCCGCCAGTGTAACGCCGGCATTGTTCATTAGCTCCAACAAGTTATATCGTGCAGGCTCGACCGCCAGGTCGACCCAGCCATCGGGCCCGTTGACCGACACAGCATTGACGGTGATGTTGATTTCATCGGCCTCATCGACGGGGGCGTCGATCATGAACAGCGAAAACGACGCGGAGCCGCCATCGTCGTCATCGTTGCCACCGCAAGAAACCAGAACCCCTACGGCGACCGCCGACAAGGCTACAACGAGGGCCATTAGCCCTCGAACGAATGCTTTCACTGTATTCCCTCACTCGTTGTTGTTCACGATTTCACAGCTCTCAAACCTGGCCAAGGATCGGAACCGGAACTCGTGCACCGGAGCCATTTTCTAACGACTATACAAGCACCAACCGGACACTGGATCAACCGATTTTCGATGATCGACAGAAATGGAGAAAAACACGAATAGGGGTTGACGACTGGGCGCTAAAGGTAGGACAATTAATTGTTAATCGAATTCAACCAATTAAGTAGCTAAAACGAAGCGCCGACTCTACCTACCGTTAAGCTTCCACATCGATACTGCTGATCGCGCTCGAAACCGTGCTGCTGACGTTCTCGGCGTACTTGGCGATGATCGAACTGGCGGTGCTGCTTCCACTGGTCACGGACGAGCTTGAGGAGTTGCCGGTAACGATAGAACTGATCAGGGAAAGCTGAGCTGTCCGAAGCGAGGCCTGCGCCGAAAGCACCACCGAAAGCTGGTTGGCGCGGGAATCGCCATAGGTGGTGTATTCGTCTTCGCTGACCGAGCCGTCGCCGTCGGTATCCATCGCATCGAAAAGGGCCTCGGGGTCGCTAACTTTCCCTTGGGTGACCGACAGCGTGACGTAGTCACTCAGTTCTTCTCTGCTGACCGCTCCGTCGTCATCGGCATCGGTGCTGGCGAAGGTGGTCGATGCGTCGGAAAACAGCGACGAGACACCGTAGTACGTCGAAAGCAATGAGACAGAATTTGTGATGCCGATAGCCATGTTCCACCCATCGGCATGAACCCAAGCCGACTCTGTATCGATTTGGTCACGGTTTGTAGTCGCTCTTCGTTCAGACACCGGTGCATTTTGCCTCCTGGTGCCGTAAAATGTCGTCTTCAAACGAATGGAGTACCATGGCGGCCGGCCGCCAGAGGGGGCTTCAGTGACGAACCGCCAGTATCTGTTGGCGTTGGATTCGGGCTCGCAAAGCTCGCGCGCCCTGTTGTTCGACCGAACCGGCCAGATCCTGGCCGCGGGGCAGCAACAGCATGCTCCGATGAAATACCCCGAACCGGGTGCGGTTGAGCAAGACCCCCATGACATCCGCGATGCGCTTTTTCAGAGTATCCGCCAATGCCTCGAACGGTGGGGCGGCGACGAGCGGGAGATCGCGGCGACGGCGCTGACCACCCAGCGAAACACGGTGTTGCCGGTCGCCGCCGACGGCAGTCCACTGGCCGACGCTACCTCGTGGTTGGATCGGCGTACGGCGGGAGTAGATAGCGAACCCTCCCGCCCACTCCGCATGCTGCTCAAGGCGCTCGGGTCACAGGCGCTGCTGCCGCGTCTGCTAGCCAAATCCTGGCCACGGCAATGGCGCGAATGGCGACCCCAATTGCTGGAGCAGATGCACTGGCTGGCCTCGATTGAGGCCTGGCTCAACCATCAGTTGACCGGCCGGATGGCCGTGGCTCCTGGAGGACTGGCCGGGGCGTGGCCGCTCGACGTTGCCGCCCGCCGCTGGAGTGACTCAAAACTCCTGTTCAAGTTGCTGGCCTATGAGCGGCGCTGGCTGCCGGAGATCGTTGAACCCGGCTGTCTGATCGGCGGCGTCACCGCCGAAGCCGCCGAACACACCGGCCTGCCTGCCGGATTGCCGGTCTATGCCTGCGGCGGCGACAAGCAGGCCGAAGCCCTCGGCGCCGGTGTGACGGCCGGCGACGGACGAGTGGCGGCGGTCAGCCTGGGCACCGGTTCGTCGATCTGTATTCCGCTGACCCGGCCGGTGCAGAGCCGCAAGTACCTGTGGGTGACCATGGCCGGTGCCGAACCCGGCTGTTTCTGCCATGAATACCTCTTGTTCCGCGGCATGTGGACCGTCCGCTGGTTCGGCCTGCAGTTCGCCCGCGAACTCGAGGCGGTTGCCCGCGAGACCGGCACCTCGGTCGAAGCTCTTCTTTGCGATGAGGCCGCCGCGGCGCCGGCGGGTTGCGATGGCATCGTCGTTTGGCCCCGCTGGTCGCCCACCCTTACCCACCCGCTCGAGACCGGTTCGGTGGTTGGACTCAAGGAAACGCACGGGCGCGGCCATTTCTTCCGGGCGTTGCTGGAAGGCATCGCCTTCGACCTGCGGCGCGGCCTGGGCATTCTCGAAAAAGCGCTGCATACCAAGGTCGAACGGTTGCATGTCGGCGGTGGCGGTGCGCGGTCGAACCTCGTGGTGCAGATTCTGGCCGACGTGCTGGGTTTGCCGGTGGTGCGGCCGACCTCGCAAGAACTGGCAGCCCGGGGCGCCGCCATGGTGGCGGCGTTGGGCGATCGCCAGTTCGCCAATGCTACGGCAGCCGTGGCGGCGATGGTGCCTGAAGCGCCGACAATCGTCCCCGATCCGCGCCATGTCGAGTTGTACGACCGCATTTACCGGGAGGTCTATCTGCCGGGGCTGGCATCCTGCCACACTCTGTCGCGCGCGTCGTTCCTGGCTCGTATGCGAGAGCAATAGAAAGGGCGAGGCCGCAGCCCCGCCCTTTGGATTTCCCGTCCTGCCCGGCCGATCGAGCCAGGCGAGGAGTGTCACTCAGCAGCCGCAGCCGCTGTCGTCGTCGTCATCGTCGTCGTCGGCGCTGGTGTCGTCGTCGGTGAGGTCGTCGTCCGTCGCATCGTCATCGGTCACATCGTCGTCGACAAACGTGTCGTCGTCGATTCCGGTGTCGTCGTCGATTCCAGTGTCGTCGTCGGTCGTGGTGTCGTCGTCGACCGTGGTGTCATCGTCGACCGCGGTGTCATCATCGACCGTCGTGTCGTCATCGACGTTTTCCACGCACTCGTCGTTGTCTTCGTCGCAGGTTTCGTCGACATCGCACGGATCACCGGAAGCCACGCAGGCGTCAGTGGCTTCATCGCATGATTCGTCGCCGGTGCAATACAACGTGTCATCCGGGCAGCGCGGATTGCTGATGTCGTCGTACTCGTGCTCGGTGCAGGCGTTGCCATCACAGGTGTCGGCGCCATTGCACCAGAGCAGGTCGTCGCAGGACGCGCCATCGTTGGCGGTCCAGGCGTCGTCGGCGGTGGCCACATCGCAGATCTCGCAGGCGTTGTTCGGGTTGGCTTCGCCGTCGCCGTAGCAGACAGCGTCGATCAAGCAGCCGCTGCCACAGGCGTCGAGTTCGATACCGTAGATGTAGTCCGAAGGCTCTTCCTGGTTCAACACGATCAAAACCGGTACGTCGGCATCGGCGGTGCTCCAGATACCGACCGTCAGACCGCCGGCGGTGCCATAAGTACCGGTGAGCGGAATCGCATAGCTGACGCCGGTATAGGTGCCGGCAACCGGGTCAAACTGCAAGATTGTCTGGGTATTCTGATCGGTGACCCAAAGCCACGGCCCATCTTCGCTGAGGTTGTCCCACGCCATACCGTAAACCGAATTCGTCTGGGCAAACGTGTTGATGACCGCTCCGGTGCGGTCGAACTCTTGGATATTGTTGCTGAAGTTGCCCGTCCAGAAATGGTCGGTGTCGGGGTCGTAGGCCAGAGCCCGATTGGGGTTGTCCGGTCCGTTGATCGTGCCGGCGACCACGGCGGTAAAGTCGAAGTATTCAATCGTCGCGTCATCGCTGGCGTAGAGATAGGAGCCATCGTACGCCATGTCGCGCCAGCCCCAGCCGGCCGCGCTGGTCTGGTCGTAGGTGCCTACCAGGGTGCCTATCGTGTCCAGCACATAGAGCTTGTTCGGGTCGGTGGCGGTGGCACCTCCGGTGATGTAGAAATACGGCGAAACCCATTCGACGCCCAGACACTGGGTGTCGGCAACGGCCGTACCGACATCGATAGCAAATACCGTGTCACCAGGCGCCTTGTAGCTGGCGGCTTCGCCCAGGGCTCCCTCATGGGTCTGGGCTGCGACCGTCAGCGGCAGCAGCATCAGACCAAGAATCAAGGTCAACAAGAGAAATCTTTTGTTCATTTAAGGTCCTCCCTTTCGATAGACGAGAAGCACACGATTTTTTAATGTGCATATCACAAGTTGGCGGCGATCGTCTAGAAGAGGGCCTTTGTGGCGCGACAGTCGGCCGCTACGCTCAGCAGCCGCAGCCGCTGTCGTCGTAGTCGGAGGTAATGGGGGGCGCGGCGTCATCGTTGGTAGTGTCGTCGTCCGCGTCGTCATCGGTGACGGCGTCGTCGTCCGCGACGGTGTCGTCATCCGCGATGGTGTCGTCGTCAACGAACGTGTCGTCATCGGGCGCGGTATCGTCATCGCCGTTGTAAGGCGGCAGATTCGACGAATCACCGCGTGCAACCTTCAGCGAGCCGGTGCCGCTGTCACGGTAGGCAATGGTAATCACACCGCCGGAATCGATCGCCAGCGAGCATTCCTCGCCCACCCCGGTGCCGGAATCGACCTCGTACAGGTGCCAGCGGTTCGGCCCGCGATAGCCGTAGCGCAGCATGCCGTTGGTCAGATCGTAGTAGCAAACATGCGGCCGGCCTTCGTCATCGACTTTGAGATCGACCGGGTAGCCGCACCAGCTACTGTCGTCGAGCCACTCCATCTGCAGGTCATGCGGCGGGCCCCAGGCATACTTGAGCCGGCCGTTGAGCTGGTCGTAGTAGGCCAGGTGCATATTACCGTCGGCGTCGGCTTCCATCGCCAGGTCCCAGCCCAGGTTTTCCCACTCGCCGATGCCGTCGACCGCCCAATAGGTCCAGGAAGCGTTGTTGCCTTCGGCCATGCGCAGCCCGCCCCACCCGTCATCGAAATAGGCGACGTAGTTGAGCGTTGACGACATGACCACCAAAGCGGTTTTACGACCACCCATGAAGTTTTCCGGGTCGATCACATGAGTGTAGTGGCCGGACTGGTCAAACCAGAGGTAGGTCAACACGCCCGAATCGTCGTTTTCGTAGGTGATACGCGGGTAGCCGGCCGGGCCCTGGCGCATACATAGCGCCTGCCCGAGTGGTCCGTCGGCTTCCAGCACTTGGGTGTACCATTCACCGCCGTCGCGGTAGGCATACCGGACATCGAGATCGACGTTGTCCTGGTAGGCCACGTGCGGATCATCGCCGCTATCAACGTAGATCGAGCAGTACTGGCCGACATCGCCGTCGTTGTCGACTTCGTAGATCTGCCAAACGCCGCCGACGAGTTCGGCCACTTTCAACATGGTATTGGCGGCATCGTAGTAGCAGATGCAGGGCCGGTCGGCCGGACCGACCGCGGTGGCGGTGTGCAACCCCGTGTTGCCGGTTTCGATGGTCTCGATTTCGAAGGCGGCGAGAGCCGAGCCCCCGCAGGCCAATATCAACACCATGGCCAATGTCCAGCGGTGCATTGTAGTCACCCTACCTTCCCGCAAGGCAAACTTCACCCTCCCCTATTATTCAAATCATCGGAACATTTGCCGATTTCTTGACCTTTTGTTGCCGTCCGGGAAGGCAAAACAAAGCCCGCCGGGCAAAAAGGCCGGCGGGCCTCTATGTCGTTTCGGTCAACAGGAACTGATTAGCGGACGCGGATCTGCTCGATTTTCACAATGCCATTGTCGCCGTCGTCGAAATGAATGGAGTAGTTGCCGGCCGAGATGGCGGTCACGCTGCCCGGACAGAAACGACCGTTGCTCCACTGAGCCAGCACTTTGGTGCCGACTTTGACCTTGTCGGGGGTGGGAACGATGTCTTTCACGATCTGCGCGGGCGTGCAGCACTTCTGGTCGCCGTCATCGAAAAGAATATGGAAGCCAACGGCACAGGTTTTGGTGATCTTGCCATGGTACCAACCGTTGGTTGTCCATTCGGCAAAGACCACGTCCCCGACCTTAAGTGTCGCCGCTAAAGCCACGGTCACCGTCAACGCCGCCACCACCAACAACACAATGACAATTGTCCGTTTCATAACGCCTCTCCTCTGTAGAAATAAGGTTGCTAGATGACGTGATTTTACGCCTGTCGGATGCCGGGGGCAAGCGAAGTATAACGGTATACTTATGAGGTCGCGCCAATGCCCCGGAACATGAAAAACGCTGCGCCGGCCAGGCAGCAGGTTGCCCACAAGAAATCAAGCTTCAGTGACTCACGCATGTAGAACACCGAAAATAGGGCAAAGACGCCCATGGTGATGATCTCTTGCCCCACCTTGAGTTGCGCGAGAGAAAAATACCTAAAGCCGATACGGTTGGCCGGCACCTGCAGGCAGTATTCGAAAAACGCCACGCTCCAACTTAGCGCAATCGCTACCATCAGCGGCTTGGCTCGCAGATCTCGCAAATGACCATACCAGGCGTAGGTCATAAACACATTCGACCCGATCAACATCGCAAACGGCAACAGCTTTTCCATCGTCAGCCTCTTGTGGGCACAGACAGCGCCCTTCTTGGCGGCCAATCATGGGAATTTGCGGCGGGATGTCAATGCAGCGGCCTACAAGGCCGCCTGGCACGGTGTTGATAAACACCCTGCGCGTCTCATGGATGAGGCGCCGTTTTGAAGGGGGGTTGCCGCAACCCCGCGAAATAAGAAGAAAACAAAATACGCATTATTTGTTTTTCGCCGTTGAAAAAGGCAAAGGTGATTTCCGCCAGCGGTAGCTGTGTGTCCGCTGGTATCTGGATGCTTCCTACCGTGGCTGCAACCGTGTTGCGGTTCTCGCTGGCCTTGACCGGCAATCGCCTTCTGGCCGGCACGACCCGAGCCGGCCGCATCGCGCTATGGCCAAATGTGGTGGTGCTGGTTCTCCTGGCCGTTGTCGTTTCTTGGCGGGGTTAGCAAAATGGAAAAATTCCCCTTCGTCAAATCGCCGGCATCGATCTGCAGGGCGCGTCACTGCCGGCGGGAATCGTCGGCGCGATCGGCATGACCGGGCAACTTTTACAACGTGACCATTGGCTTCGAAGGCGAAAGCCTAACCCCCATCTGGTGAATCATCTTCGCCATGCCCGCAGCCGTGTTGGGTTTGGTGCTCGCCGGCGGCGGACTCTTCCCGGTCGGCATCTGGCATAAAGTAGGCTTCCGCACTGCGCTATTGAATGCCGCCTTCCTGACCACTGCCTTGATCGTTCTGCGGGGCCAGGTGCAAGGCGGATGATTAGACCTTAGCTTGTCTCCATCCACTACGAAACTACATTCACGCCCATACCGATGAGAAACCGCGGCGCATCGTTCAGGCAGCTAATCGAGGCGCTGTCCGCCCCCCAGATGATGAAATCGGTGACCACTGCCGCGAGGCGGATCACGACGCCGAAATACCGGACCAATGTCCAATCCCATTACTCTAACCGCTTGGCAGTTGGCGTCGCCCCACCGGCTCGCTCGGCATCGCCACTCGGGCAGACCGGCACCCTCGCGTTCACCTGTCGTCCGCACACCGGGCGCGTTGGCATCTCGTCTCCCGACGACCGGGCCATCTAGTTCGGCTCCCCCACAGCGAAAGAGAACTCACTCTTCCTCCAATCGACGCTCACGTGTTGGCCCGGTAGCACCTCGCCGGCAATGATCTTCTCCGACAGTGGCTCCATCACATGTTCCTGGATGGCGCGTTTGAGCGGACGCGCACCGTAGGCAGGATCATAGCCGATTTGCGCCAGGTGGTCCTTGGCGCGGTCGGTCAGGTCGAGGGTAATCTCGCGTTGCGCCAGCAATCCCTGGTAGCGCCGCAGTTGGATATCGACGATGCCGCGGATCTGCTCGCGGCCGAGCCGGTGGAAGATCAGCGTAGCGTCGATACGGTTGAGGAACTCCGGCTTGAAGGTCGCGCGCAGCGCCTCGTTGCACAGGCGCTCCATTTCCTTCGCGTCGGCCATTTCCAAAATGTACTGGCTGCCGACGTTACTGGTCATGATCAGAATGGTGTTGCGGAAATCGACCGTACGGCCGTGGCCGTCGGTGAGACGGCCGTCGTCGAGCACCTGCAGCAGCACGTTGAACACGTCGGGGTGCGCCTTCTCGATTTCGTCAAGCAAGATCACGCTGTACGGCCGACGCCGCACCGCTTCGGTGAGTTGGCCGCCTTCGTCGTAGCCGACGTACCCCGGCGGCGCGCCGATCAGGCGGCTGACCGTGTGTTTTTCCATGTACTCGCTCATGTCGAGCCGTACGATGTTGCGTTCGTCGTCGAAAAGGAACTCCGCCAGCGACCGCGCCAGTTCCGTCTTGCCGACCCCGGTGGGGCCAAGGAAGAGGAATGAGCCGATCGGCCGGTTGGGGTCGGCAATGCCGGCGCGCGACAGGCGAATCGCTTTCGCCACGCGGCGGACCGCCTCGTCTTGACCGACCAGCCGGTCGTGAATGCGCTCTTCCATCTTCAGCAGCCGCTGGCTGTCGCTCTCGAGCATCTTGGCGACAGGAATGCCGGTCCAGCGCGACACAACCAGCGCGATGTCTTCTTCGGTCACTTCCTCGCGAATGAACGCGCCGTGTTCCTGTTCGGTTTTCAGTTCGCTTTCCAGGCCGGCGATGCGGCGGTTGAGCTCGGGCAACCGGCCGTATTCGATCTCCGCCGCGCGCTGGAGGTCGCCACTGCGCTGAGCTTGCTCGACTTCGGTCTTGAGCCGGTCGATTTCGGCCTTGGCCTGGCGCACCTGGGCGACCAGATCGCGCTGCCGCTGCCACCGCGCCTTCATCTCGTCGACTTGCGCATGCAGGTTTTTCAATTGCGCGTCAAGTTCCTTGGTGCGCGCCTTGTTGCCTTCCATCTTCATCGCCTGCTGCTCGACTTGCAGGCGCATGATCTGCCTATTGATGTCGTCGATCGGCGTCGGCACACTCTCGATTTCCATCTTCAAGCGGCTAGCGGATTCATCGACCAAGTCGATCGCCTTGTCGGGCAGGAAGCGGTCGGCGATGTAGCGGTGCGACAAGCGCGCGGCGGCGACAAGCGCGGCGTCCTGGATGCGGATGCCGTGGTGGACTTCGTACTTCTCCTTCAAGCCGCGCAGGATCGCGATGGTGTCTTCCACGCTCGGCTCGCCGACCAGCACCGGTTGGAAGCGGCGTTCGAGCGCTTTGTCTTTCTCGACGTGCTTGCGGTATTCATCGAGCGTCGTCGCGCCGATGCAACGCAACTGGCCGCGGGCCAGCGCAGGCTTGAGCATGTTGGCCGCGTCTTGCGCCCCCTCCGCCGCGCCGGCGCCGACCAAAGTGTGCAGCTCGTCGATGAACAGAATGATCTGCCCTTCGGTC
>CAZEDX010000078.1:0-19538 GCA_964511015.1 uncultured bacterium
CACGAAGATGCCCATGCCGACCTGGTAAATGTCGCGGAAGACCAGGGTGTTGCGGCCGTCGGTCTGGTAGTTGAACCGCAATTGCACCAATGCCGGCAGGTAGATCGGGGTCAACGGAATCGACGCCGCGACGAGGATCTTGCCGTCGTCGCCGTTGCCCACCAACCCGATCTGGTCAATCAGATCCTGCAGGCCCGGGCTGTTGGTTTCAAAATTGCCCTCGAAACCCCAACCATGCCGGTAGGCGACGGAGAAGGGGCCCACGCCGAAGCCGGCGCTGGCGGCGACCCACGGGCCGGGCTGGTAGTAGTAGTACTCATCTAGGTCGGACATGTCGGGGAAGAAGCTCAGGTCGACCTGTTGGGCTTTGAGGTACTCCCACGCGTCGCGGTCCGGCGCGGGGAACGAAGGGCTCTTGCGTTTGGATTGGAAGTAGTAGGCGCCTTCCAAACCGATCGAAAAGGTGATGAAGCTCGCCGGTTTGGGCGGCCGGAAGTCGAACATCTTGTTGATGCCCAAACCCCACGCACCGTTGCCGACTTCGAGGTCCGGACCCAAACCGAAAATGATGTTCGTGTTCGGGTCGGCCTTGCGCGCGGTCGGCAAGTACACGTGGCCGGTCAGGCCGCCGGCGAACCAGGAATTGCGGAAGTAGTTCCATTGGGCGAACAAGTCCGAGTCGCCCATGTTGGCCGGTTTGGAGTCATAGCGCAGCTTGGGCGCCGGACGGCCGAGCTTTTCCAGCAGGCGGAAGAATTCCTCGCGCGTGGCTACGCCGAGACGCTCGCACGTGCCGGGGGTGAACTCGGCGCCGAGCTTGATGTGCACGACGGCCCACATCGTGTTGACGCCGACCGTCAGATTGTCGGTCACGCCGTACATGATGCCGGCGAAGTAGCCCTGCAGTGAGCCGCGCGGGGCGAAGTCGAAGGAGAAGAAGTTGCCGCGATTGATCTTGAACGGGTCGTCGATCTTCAGCGGATCGATGATGTCGCCCAGTTCGCGGTCTTGGTTGAAACGACCGGCCGCGCGCTGCGTGCCCCAGCCGAAAAGGACAACGCCGAAGCCTTGCGGCAACGTCACGGAAGATCCCCACAGGTCCATGGCCAGCAGGGTGTTCTGGGCAAATTCGATCCACCGGCCGTAGTCGCCCAGAAAATGGCTGTCGTCGACCGACGGCGAAGCGGCTGTCGGGGGCGCGGAGGCGTCAGCAGGCGGCGACGAGGTTTCCGCCGGCTGTTCGGACGCTCCGGCCGCAGTGGCGGTCAGCAAGATCAGGAGCAGGAACGTGAGAGACAACAACCCGGTGCGGGCACTCGACGAGGAGTGCGCCACGGCAACGCAGCTTTTCAAATGCATGGCACCTTCCAGAAAAGACAGCTCTAGCCCCAGGACAACAATTGACGAAGTAAAGCATTGATGGGGGTTGGCGGTCAAGAGCACAACGGCCAAAGTGGCACTCTCGGTACGCCCGGGTGAGAGGTGCCAGACTGGGCGGGGCCGAGCCGCAAGCGACCCTGGCCCCGCGCTCCGGACCCTGCTAGTATTCGCGCCCGGTTCGCCTGGGAGGTTCCTGTGCGTTCGTTGATCGGCCACCGCTCGTTCGTACCTTTTGCCACGCTCCTGGAGGGATTGCAGCGCGGCGAACGGCAACTGGTGGGCACCGGCTTGGCCGGGGGCAGCGCGGCGCTGGTGCTGGCCGAATTGCTACGGCATCACGACGGCCCGGCGCTCGTGCTGCTGCGCGACCGCGCCGCCGCGGCGGCGTGGCGCGCCGACCTCGAGTTTTTCTTGCGCGAACCCGACGGCCGCCCGAACACCCGTCTGTTCGACTACCCGGCTTACGACGTGGCGCCATTCGAATCGGTTAGCCCGCACCAAGCGATTGTCGCAGCGCGCATGGCCTGCCTGCACGCCTTGGCCGACCAGCCCAATGCCGTCATGCTGGCGCCGGTCGAAGCGGTGATGAATCGCGTGCTGCCGAGCGCGTCGTTTTTCGCCGCCTGTCACACCGTGCGCGTCGGCGATCTGCTCGACCGCGAACAACTGATGGCCGATCTGCTCGACGCCGGCTACCGGATGACCTCACTGGTCGAAGACGTCGGGGAAATGGCCGCGCGCGGCGATATCCTCGATCTGTTCGTGCCCGGCTTCGACGACCCGGTGCGGATCGAGACCTTCGGCGACGAGGTCGAATCGATCCGCTTCTTCCACCAGTCAACGCAGGTGAGCAAAGCGCGCTTGCCGCTGTTGCAGGTCTTTCCGGCCGGCGAGGCCCACCTGGGCGCCATCCACGCCGAGCGGTTCACGGCGCGCGTCAAAGACCTGGCCGACGCGCAGGATGTGCCGCGGCCGCGGCGCGACCGCTTGGTCGAGGAAGTGACGCACCACATTCCGTTCCCCGGCATCGAGTTCTTCACGCCGCTGCTGCATGAGAATCTCGAAACGGTGTTCGACTATCTGGCCGGCAAGGCGCTGGTGGTGATGGTCGAGCCCGCCGAGGTCGAGGCGCAGATCGACCTGTTCGCCGAGAAGGTCGCCGGTCGCCACGCGCGGGCCCGCGAGGCGGGCAAGTTGTGCGTCGACCCGGCGGCGCTCTACCTCGACGCCGAGGCGCTGCGCGCGGCGATGGGCCGCTTCCGGCAGTTGCGCCTGGGCCGCGAGGCCTACGCTGACCAGATTGAACCGACGCGCTTCGAAACCGAAACGCACCACGGGTTGCGCGAAGAAATTCTCGCCCGCGCCGCCGACGCCCACATGCTCACGCCGCTGGTCGGCCGTTTGCGGAACTGGCTGCGCGGCGAGGGGCGCGCATTTTTGGTGTGCCGCAGTCTGGCCGCCGCCGACCGTCTCGAGCGCCTGCTGCAGAACTACGACCTGAGCGTCGAGGTGCGCGCCGATCAGCCGTTCCGCGCCGCGCTGTCCGGCGGGCAGGGGCTCACTTCGGTGCCGGTGCTGCTGGGCGACCTGTCGGCCGGCTTCGTCGTGCCCGGCCTCGATCTGGCGGTGGTGACCGAAGAGGAGATTTTCGGCGAACGCCGGCGCACCGATACTTACGCCCGGGCCAAGTCGGAAATGCTCTCCAGCTTCGCCGACCTGACGGAAGGCGATTTCCTGGTGCACAACAAACACGGGGTGGGCATCTACCGCGGGTTGATTCAGTTCGCCGTCGGTGGCCTGCAAGCGGAGTTCCTGCACCTGGAATACGCCGGCGGCGACAAGCTGTATCTGCCGGTCGACCGCCTCAGCGCGGTGCAGCGCTTCATCGGCGCCGGCAGCGCGCCGAAGATCGACCGCCTGGGCGGCACCGCCTGGGAAAAGACCAAGCTTCACGCCCGCGGCGCGGCCCGCAAGCTGGCCAAGGAACTGCTCGCGCTCTATGCCGCCCGCGCCGCCCGGCCGGGCTTCGCCTTTCCGCCGCCGGACGAAACCTACCGCGAGTTCGAGGCCACGTTCCCTTACGACGAAACACCCGATCAGGAAACGGCGATCCGCGACGCGATCGGCGATCTGGTGAGCGAACGGCCGGCCGACCGCCTGATCTGCGGCGACGTGGGTTTCGGCAAGACCGAAGTGGCCATGCGCGCCGCGATGCTGGCCGTGCTCGGCGGCCGGCAGGTAGCGGTGCTGACGCCGACCACCACCTTGGCGTTCCAGCACTACAACACGTTCCGGGCGCGCATGAGCCCGTTCGGCGTGAACGTCGGCATGCTCAGCCGCTTTACCGATCCGCGCCAGCGCAAAGAAGTGTTGCAGAAGCTCGCCGCCGGGCAGATCGACGTGGTTGTCGGCACGCACATGCTGCTGGGCCGTAACGTTGAATACCGCGCGCTCGGCCTGCTGATCGTCGACGAGGAGCAGCACTTCGGCGTTGCGCAAAAGGAAAAGATCAAGCAGCTTTCGCAGACCGTCGACGTCTTTACGCTCACCGCTACGCCGATCCCCCGCACGTTGCACATGAGCCTAGCCGGCTTGCGCGACCTGTCGGTAATCAATACGCCACCCGAAGACCGCCAGGCGATTCGCACCTTCGTCACGCGTTTCGACGAAGACACCGTGCGCGAAGCGCTGGAGCGCGAGCTCAACCGCGGCGGGCAGGCGTTCTTCATTCACAACCGGGTCAAATCGATCGACTCCGTGGCCGCTCGGGTCAAACGTCTGGTCCCGCACGCGCGGGTGGCGGTCGGCCACGGCCAGATGGACGAAAGGCAGATCGAGAAGCTGATGGTCGACTTCGCCGCGCACCAGTTCGATATCCTGGTTTGCACGACGATCATCGAAAGCGGTCTCGACTTCCCCGAAGCCAATACGATTCTCATCGACCGGGCCGACACCCTCGGCCTGTCGCAGCTCTACCAGCTGCGCGGGCGGGTGGGGCGGTCCAAGCGGCGGGCCTATTGCTACCTGCTGGTGCCGCCGACCGGCCTGCTCACCCCCGACGCCCGCAAACGCCTGGCCGTGTTGCGAAACTTCACCGAACTCGGCAGCGGTTACAAGATCGCCGCCCGTGACCTGGAGATCCGCGGCGCCGGCAACCTGCTGGGGCCGGAGCAGTCGGGCCAGATCGGCGCGGTCGGCTTTGAACTGTACACACGGTTGTTGGAGGAGGAGATCAAACGGTTGAAGGGTGAGGAAGTGGTCGAACCGTTTGAATGCGAGGTGGCGATCCAGGTGCCGGCCTACCTGCCCGAGCAGTTCATTGGTGACGTGCACCTGCGCCTGACCCTTTATAAACGCATTTCCGATGCGCGCGACGAGGCGGAGATCGAAGCCCTGGCCGGCGAGATTACCGACCGTTTCGGCCGGCCGCCCGACGCCGTGCGAAACCTGTTGCGGATCGTGGGGTTGCGGCGCCGGGCCGAAAAGCTGCGCATCAAGAAAATCGAAGCCGGCGCCGAACGGATCGCCTTCGAATTCGACGAATCGACCCCCATCCACCCGGCCCGCGTGGTTCAACTCATCGCGGCCGAGCCCGAGCGGTATTCGCTATCGCCCGACGGCAAGCTATACGAGCGGACGGGTGGGGGGCGAGGCGGGGTTTTCACCGCCCTGGAAGAGGGCTTGCAACGACTGGCCGACTGTGTTTAACTTAGGCCCCTTCCGGGGTTCTAAGGAAACAACACTTTAGAGTGTGAAGTGTAGTTTTGTGGTTATCCGAGACAAACCAAACGAAGCGAGGTTGAAAGCCATGTGGAAACGTACCGTACTTATTCTGGGACTAGCGGTCGTGGCGGCCGCGATGTTTTTTGCATGTGGTCCCAGCTCGGGTGGCGGCTCGTCCGCGAAGAAAAAGGGCAAGGTGATCGCCACCGTCGGCAGCTCGACCATCACCACCGGTGACGTCGAAGAAATCCTGAACCGCATGCCCCCGTTCCAGCGCCGCCGTTTTGCCGATGACAAAGGCAAAAAGGAATTGCTGGACAACCTGGTCAACGAAGAGCTGTTCTACCAGGAAGCGCTGCGCCGCGGTCTCGATCGCGACGCCGAGTTCACTTCGCGCTTGGAACAGTTCCGCCGCGGCATCCTCGCCAACATGGTGAAGAAGACGCTGTATGAACAGGAAATCAAGGTCACCGAAGAAGAGATCAAGAAGTACTACGAAGACAACAAAGACAAGTTCATGACGGCGGAAACCGTGAAGGTCCGGCTGATCCTGATCAAAGTCGCCCAAGAAGCCAGCAACGAAGACGTGGCCAAGGCCAAAGCCAAGGCGGAAGAAGTGCTGAAGAAGCTGCGTTCCGGCGGCAACTGGGACAAGCTGTGCGAGCAGTACTCGGAAGACCGCGGCACCAACAAGCGCGGCGGCCTGCTGAACAAAGTGCGCCGGGGCGTGCGCGGTGAAGAATTTGACAACGTCGCGTTCACCATCGAGCTGAACAAGGTCAGCGACGTGTTCCGCACCCGCCAGGGCTTCAACATCATCAAGGTTGAAGAGAAGACCGCGGCCGAACTCCGCGACTTCGAAAGCGTCCGGGGTACGATCGAACGGCAGCTCAAGCAGCAGAAGCTGAAGTCCCGCATGGATGAATCCATCGAGGCCATGCGCAAGAAGGCGGCGATCAAGATCAACCAGGACGTGCTCGACGGTATCAAAGTCGACACCACCGGCGGCGAAGGCGCTCCGGGCATGCCGAACGTCCAGATGCCGGGCCAGCCGAAACCGGCGGCTCCGGGCACGACTCCGGCGGCTTCGGGCGCGACTCCGGCGGCTTCGGGCGCGACTCCGGCCGCTCCGGCCCAGCCCGCGGCGAATCCCCCGGCCGAGCAGGATGAATAAGATTTCGGCCCCCAGTTCGAAGCAGCAGGGCGGCGTCACCCGGCGCCGCCCTTTTTTGCACGTTTGTGCGCTAGCGACGTTGTTCGCCCTGGTGGTGTTGAACTGCGGCGGCGGCAAAGAGCTGCCGGCCGGCGCCGTGGCCCGGGTGAACAACCAACTGATCACCAACGCTGAATTCGAGAAGCGGTTCGCGGCGGCCCGCCAGGGCGCCTTGGAAAACCCGCCTGATGAACTGGCCTCGCAACTGGCGATCCGCGCGGCGTTTCTCGATCAACTGGTCGAACGCGTGCTGTTGGAACAGGTCGCGGCCCGGCTGAAGATCGTGGTCAGCGAGCCGGAAGTGGATCGCATTCTGCTGGGCATGCGCGAGGGGCACGAGGTGGCCGACCTGATCGGCTACCTGACCACCCATCAGCTTGACGATCTGGTGTTGCGCGACCGCATCCGCTACGCCCTGCTGGTGGACAAGATGGCCTCGCGCTATGCCGCCGCCAAGCTGGCGGTCAGCGAGCAGGAAGTCCGCGACTACTATGCCGCCAATCCCGCCGAGTTCGCGTTGCCGCCGCGTATCCGCCTGCGGCAAATCGTGGTGGACAACGAGGACTTCGCTTTCCAGACCATGAACGACATCATGCTAGGCGAGTCGTTTGAAAGCGCGGCCCGCACCCGGTCCAGCAGCCCGGAACGCGCGCGCGGCGGCGACCTGGGGTTCGTGTCGCGCGACATGCTGATCCCTGAGGTGGCCGAGGCCGCGTTTGCGCTGCGGGTGGGCGAACTGTCCAACGTGGTGCGCAGTCCGTACGGGTTCCACCTCTTGCAGGTCACCGCCACCAAGCCCGCTGAAACCTTGACCTTCGAGCAGGCCCAAGCCACAATCCATGACAAATTGCGGCGGCAGAAGGCCGACCGCCTTTGGCAAGATTTCGTGGCCAAGCTCAAGAGCCGAGCCGAGATTCAGATCGATCGCAGCCGGCTGCTCGGCCCATCATGAGGAACGATATGCGCAAGATCCTGCTCCTGGCCGTGGTATTGTGCCTGACCGCCGCACCGGTTTGGGCCGGCGAAGTGGTCAATCGCGTCGCGGCCGTGATCGACAACGATGTGATCACCCTGTTCCAGGTCGAACAAGCCGCCGCGCCGATGATCCAGCAGATGCTGAAGGAAAACCCGACGCTCAGCGACACCGATCGTTCGCGCGCCGCGGCGCGGATCAAGGCCGAGGTGTTGCGGGGATTGATCGAACAGAAGCTGCTCGAAATCGAAATCTTGCGGCTGGGTATCGAAGTCACCGACGCCGAAATCGACAACTACGTCAACCGCATCAAACAGGCCAACAACTACACCGATGAGGCGCTGGAAATGGCGCTGATGCGCGAAGGCCTGACCAAGCAGGAATTCCGCGACCGTATCAAGAACGAAATCCTGCGCGAACAGTATGTCTCGTTCCGGTTGCGCGACCGGCTGGTTGTGCGCGATGAAGACGTGCGCGCCTACTACGAGAACCACCGCGACGAATTCGCCGGCGACCCGGTGCTGCACCTGGCCGAACTGCGCCTCAATCTGCCGCCCGACGCCAATGACGAACAGGTGCGCGCGGCGTTTACCAAGATCAACGAGCTGTACCAACAACTGCTTGCCGGCAGCGATTTCGCCGAACTGGCGCGACAGAACAGCCAGGGCGCGACCGCCGACGCCGGCGGGGACATCGGCGAGTTCAAACTCGATGAATTGAAAGATACCTACCGCAAAGCCGCGGCGCCGCTCGAAGCCGGCCAGCTCTCGACGATTTTCCGCGACGGCGGCGGCTTCTTCATCCTCAAGGTGCTGGAAAAAACGCTGAGCGGCCAACAGCCGTTGGAAGACGTGCAGGATCGCATTCGCATGATCCTGCGCAAACAAAAAGCCGATCTCGAAATGAAGCGCCTGGCGGCGGAGCTCTACCGCCGGTCGTATGTCGAGATCCTGGTAAAATTCGGCGATGAAAGTATCGCGCCGCCCAGTGCGGTGCCCGAGCAGGACGGGCCGGCCGAGCCGCCGGCGCCGCCTCCGGCGGAAAGCCAGTGACCGTCCGATTCCGGTAGTCCCCGGCAATCGGCAACCGTCGTTCGGTTCGCCGTATTGCCGTTGAGATGGACCAAGCACAAGGACGTCTTCCAGACCATGATCGGACCGCGCCGAGCACTGGGATACGCCATCGCCGTTGTTGCCCTGCTGAGCCTGGGCGCGGCGCTACACCACCTGCAGTTTGCGCTAGGCGACTTTGTGCTGCAGGGGCGCGACTGCGACTTCCACGTGCAGAACTACTTCAAGGTATTCCATTGCCATTTTGACGCCGGGCGGATCATGCGCTGGTACCAAACCGTCGGCTACGACTCCGTGCGCTGGCCGCCGCTGTCGTATCTGCTCGCCGCCGCGATTCGGGAAGGGACTGGCGTCGGCGGACTGCTGTCCATTCAACTGGCCAACTTGGTTTGGTTGCTGGTCTTGGTGTTCTGCCTATTTGGCGGGGGTCGGCGCTTCGGGGATTCCCCTTGGTCGGGTCTGGCCGCCGTCATGCTAGGCGCTATCAATCCGCTTGTGCTCGGCGTCGAGTCGCGGGATATCAACCTCGACTTTGCGGCCACCGCTGCGGTGGCGGCGGCTTTTTATGCATTCAGCCGCACCGACTGGTTCGCGCGGCCGCGGGCGACGATTGCGCTCGGGCTGATATGCGCCTTGTCCCTGCTGACCAAGACCGTCGTCGCGATCTACCTAGCGCCTTTTTACCTGGTGGCGTTGTTGTGGGTGGTCCTGGCCGAGCGGGAACAGGCCCGCCGGCGACTCCGCAACGCCGCATTCGCCCTGGTCTTGTGCGTGTTGTCGGTGAGCGTTTTTTTTGTGCCGTTGTTGCGGAATGTGTATCGGGAATTCCGGGGCGAAGCCATCCCGTCTTTGGCTTCCCTGGGGGGGAATCTGGTCCGTTATGCCGGGGTGGTGTTCGGATTCCCTCTGGTGATCTACACGGTCCTTGGCGCCGTGGCGCTAGCTTATTGCCTGAAGCATCGCGACCGGTTGGCTGCGGTGTGGGGCCTTTCCGGCCTCATCGCGCTGGCGTGGTTCGTCGGCATGCGGTTCGTCACCATGTACTATCTGTTTCCCCTACAGATCTACGCGGTGCTGTTGGTGGCGCGCGCGCTGGGTTTCACCACGCCGCGGCGGCGCGCGGTGATTGCGATGTTGCTGCTCATCCTGGCGGTGGCGACGGTGCTGGCGCCCGAACGCGATCCCGAACAGAAACAGATGGTGGTGGATGGACAAGGGGGGCGTCGGACCTTCGATCTGCTCGTCCACCGCTTCGCCTACCGCTACCGTATGATCGAGGAGAAGGACATCGGTTACCTAGTCGACGACAACATGGCCACCGAGTCGGTTCGCCGACTGTTGGTCGGCGGTGTGCTCGCCGCCGCGCGCCCGCATGAGGCCTGGCTGCGGGCCTTTCGGAAAAAGGGCGACGATATCGCACTCTTTTGCTCGGCCGAGGTGCCGCCGGGGCAACTTGACGTGATCTTGGCCAAACCGTTGGTGGTGGCGATTGCACATGTGCCGCCGGTGGCTACGGAGCCGTGCGTTCAAGAGCTGGACGCGGCGCTGAAACATTTGCTGGCTACGCACCGTCTGGACGGCAAGATCCGTATCGACTTCCCGCAACCCGGACCGTACGGGTTCGGCGAGAGCTACCATCTGATGTTCTTGCGGCGGACGGCGCCGGTTCGGCCGGCTGATTGACCAAAAAAAGGGCGACCGCGCGGCCGCCCTTCTTTTGTCGGGGTTTTGGTCGACTTACATCACCAGTCGAATGTCGCGCTTCAAGCGCTCCTTGCCGAGCACGCCGATGATGGCTTCGTCGTACGGCGTGGCCTGGATCTTCTTCGCGTCTTCCTCGACGTAGATCATCGAGGTCTCGATGCCGTAGCTGTTGAGGATCTTCTTGATCATCGCGAAGTTGGTTTCGATGGAGGCCTTGACCGAAAGGAACCCACGCTCGGCCGCTTTGGCGCGCTGCCAGAAATTGACCGGGTTCATTTCGAAGAACTGCACGTCGTTGACGTCTGGCTCGATCAGGATGATATCGCCCATGAAATTCGGGTCTTGCAGGTACGACTGCATCGATTCGTGCAGGCGGTGATGCAGCATCATGCGGAACACCTGGTTGATGACAGCGATCATGCCGCCTTCCGCCAGGTGCGGCTTGTCGGTGACGTATTCGTCGATCTCTTTGTACCACTGCACGATCAGCTTGTTGTTCAACGGGCGGAACGGATTGTAGCAGATGATCAGGTCAGCGCCGTGATTGACCGCCACGTCGATATTGGCCGTCGCCGCCACGCCGCCGTCCACGTAATCGACACCCTTGATGCGCGCCGGGCGGTAGAAGCCGGGCAGGGCCGTCGAAGCCTGGCAGGCCTCGCTGATCGATAGGTCGTTGTTTTCATCGTGGCCGAACACCACGCGTTCGCCGGTGTCGAGCACGGTCGCCGAAATGTACAACTCTTTGCGCCGGCGGTGGAAAATGTCGGCGAAGTCGTTTTTCAGGTGGTTGTGTTCGAGGTTCTTGCGGATATAGGTCTCCAACCGCGTGTTGCTGAAAATGCCCGAAGGAACGTAGCTCAGCGGATGCGGCAGGTTCTTGCTGGCCGAGGCGATCTTGGCCAACATCTTCAGCACCTGATCAAGATTCTGATAGTCGGGCTGCCGCATGAGCTGCCGCACGGCGGCGCCGAAACGCTTTTCCGGCGAAAACAGGTTGGACAGGAAATTGATCGCGAACCGCGGCAACGTCGTGCTCGCGTCGAACACGAACTGCAACGGACGCTGAACAAACTCAGCAATATTCGGATTGTAAAAGTCGAACGCCGTGACCTGGGACAGGCGGTCGGATTTGCCGTCTAGGCTCTTCAGAATCTCCTCGACCGTTACGCCCGAAGCCAGCGGCGTGGCAATCAACGCGCCCGCCGACAGGCCCACGAAAATGTCGAAATCCGTCACGTCACGGTTGACCATGAGGTTGGACAGGGCCTTCAGCCCGCCCAGCTTGTAGGCCGCCCCGGCCACCGCGCCGCCGGCCAGAACCAGCGCCAAGCGCGCGTTTTTCTTACGGATGTTCAGGTCACTCTTCTGGACGATCGTAATGCTCATCGCGTCTCCACTCGTACGACCCGCCCCACCCCTATTGGATCGATCGAATCCGGCAAGAAGTACAGCATACGTTGTGCCAACCGCCGGTATTGTGCGAAGCGTCAAGCTCACACAAAATATTGTGGCGAGATTAGCGACTCCCCCCAAGGAATGTCAAGGAAAAAACAGTCCAAAATTGAATGATATTGGAGATATCAGAAAACAAAGAGGTTGAAGAAAATACTAATAAAAAGCCCCTCTCAGCTTTTCACAGCCTGCTGAAAAATGGTCAGAGGGGTATTCGCTTGCCCGTCGTCGCCATCTCTGCCAAACTGGCGTTTCGCGAATGAACGTGTCGGCCGGTTTTCGCCGGGGAACCCTATTCATGTCGCAGGAAAAACGCCACATCTGGCTCGTGCGCACCCCGCTGCACGACGGCCGTTGGAAGGCCTGGCCGCCGGATCTGCTCGAGCGGGTGGCCGCCGCGCTGATGTTCCGCCGTGTGCCGGCGCAAATCCTCGACACCGCCGTGCGGCCGCTCGCCCCAGTCGAACTGGCCGCGCTGGCCCGCGCCCAGCGGCCTCAGACTATCGCATTCTGGAGCGATCGCGTCGAACACCGCACCGTGGTCGCCTGGCTGAGCGCGCTGCGTGAAGCGGTGCCCGACCAGGCGCTGGCGGTGATCGGTCCGTGCGGCGAAGCGGCGCCGTTCCTGCACGCCGGGGCCAACCTGGTGGTGCGCGGCGAGGCCGACAACGCCGTCGACGAACTGCCGCGCGCGGCGGTGGGCGAAACGCGCGAATTGACCGCGCCGCCGGCGATGGATCCGGCCTCCTGGCCGCTGCCGGCGCGCGAACATCTGCCGCCCGGCTTCTACTTCGACCGTACGGTCCCCGCGGCGCATCCGCCGCTGGCAGTGGTTGAATGGTCCCGTCCCGATCCGCTGCGTCAACGCGACCCGGTGGCGGTAGCCGGCGAGATCGATCTGCTGCGTCAAACCGGGCAGGCGCGCACCATCGCGCTGCTTGCGGAAGACGTCGGCGCAAACCGACCCCAACTGTCGCAGTTGGCGCGCCTGGTCGGCGTCGGGCGGCCGCGTATGGACTTGTTGGTCGACGTGCGACCGCAAGCACAGGCGGCTGATCTGGCGCGCGACCTGCGTTGGTGCGGCGTGGTGCTGGCCACGGTCGATCTTGGCGACCTGCGCGAACCCGGGTTGGCCGAGCAGACCTGCCGGGCGTTGCGCGCGGCCGGCTTACTGGTGCGGGTGCGGGTCGAGGCCGCGCGGCCCGAGCCGGTGTTGCGGGCGGCGGTGCTGCTGGCGCGGCGGGCGCGGGTCAACGACGTCATCTTCGTCGGCGAGAGCCGGCGGGAGGAAACCACACGGGCGCGCAAACGGTTCCTGCAGCGGCCGGAAGTGATGGGGCGCAATCTCGTCGCGGCGTCGCTGCGGCGGCCGCTGTGGTGGATCGACGTGCTGCCGATGGCGCGGTTGCTGGTGGAACGATAGCGGATCCCAGTGGAAGGAGTTCACGTGCGCGGACGTTGTCAGTACTGCGGTGAATGCTTGAGCCGTTGCATCTACTTGCGCCTCACCAAAGACGAGGCGCGCATTGAAATGCGCCGGGTCGACGAGGGCCGGCCCACGCGCTACGTCGACGCCAAGTGCATCTCGTGCGCCGCCTGCAACGCGTTCTGCCCGCACGGCGCCGAGCCTTATGACCGCATTCTCGAGCGCTGGCACGCGCGCTATCTGCGGCACGGCCTGCCGGCGCGCGCGCGCTATCTGATGCCGACCGAACAGAAGTCGTTTCGCACCGACGTGATCGCCGCCATGCCGGCCGACGAGCGGGCCCTGGTCGAACGCTGGGCGCGCACCGTGCCGGCAGGCGACGTGCTGTACCCCGGCTGCAACCTGATCACTTGCGCCTACCTGACGCAGTCCGGCCTGCTGGACGAACTGACCGTCGCCGGCGGCATCGAACAGTGCTGCGGCGAAATGTACTACCGCCTCGGCATGCCCGAGATCGCCGAACGCATGGCCCACGCCGTGGCCGACTACTACGGCGGCGGCAAGGTGCGGCGCATGATCTTCGTCTGCCCCGCCTGCTACAACATGTTCGCGCACGAGATGAATCGCCTGTTCGGCGTGAGCTTCGACTTTGAAAAGGTCTTCGTCTCCGACTACCTGCTCGACCGCATGCGGCGGGGCAAGCTCGAGGTTCGGCATCCGCTCAACCGGCGCGTGGTGATGCACGACAGCTGCCATGCCCGCTTGATGGGGCCGGCATTCATGGACGGTGTGCGCGAGTTGCTGCACCACATTGGCGTCGAAACCACCGAGGCACGGTACGCGCGGGAAGAGGGGTTCTGCTGCGGCATCGCCGCCGCCGCGCCGCGCCAGTCGCCGGCCGACCTGGCCAAGGTCGCGCTTTGGGCGCACGGCGAATACCGCCGTAGCGCCGGTCAGGCGGTGGCGACATATTGCACCGGCTGCTACCTCACGCTGGGCATGCTCCGGCCGCCGGCGCCGCTTGGCCTGCCGGTGACGCACCTGCTGGAAATGGTCGCCGAAGCGACCGGCCGCGTCACCCCCGCCCGCCTCGGCGGCCGCACCCGCTCGATGATGCTCGGCGTGGCGAGCAACGCCATCCCGAAGCTGCTTTCGCGCAAACGGTTTTGGGTGAGGTAATTCCGCCGCCCGCTTGTCTTGGCCCGCCTGTATTTGGCCGGACGTATCCGCTATGCCGAACGGGCAGGAAGATCCATATGGCGCCCAACGGTCCGCGAACCGGCGTGACGGTCGGGATCGAGTGTGTCGGCGATTAGAATCGGAAGATCGAAATCTGCACCATGATCAAGAACCAGCCCGCCGAAGGTGACCCAATCGTGCGGCGTGGCGACGCCCGGCTCGCCAGGCGCCTTGATGAGCAATCCCTTCTCGTTTTCCAACAGCAAGCCGCCCAATAACGTGTGGTATGTGTATGTCGAGGCGTAGCTGAAGGCGATGGTAGAGGTGCTGGCTCACAAGGTGACGGCCGCCAAAGTGCTGAAAAAAACCAAGAAACCGGGGAGCGGCGGCTACTGACCCGACCAGGGCCGCGCGCGGTTGAACGTTCTACGCCGTTAACCCTTCGCGGATCAGCCAGTCGAAGAACATCACCTTGGCTTCCAGCGGGCAACCCGCGCGGAAGATTTCCGAATCCGGCGGAATCGTGATACCCCAGGTGCGAATGATGCGCTGCTGGTCTTCATAAATGTCGTGGAGCAACCGATCGAACTGGTTTTCTCTGGTGGTTTCAACCTGCATGACTAGTCTATCCTCCCTGTGTACGGTCCTGAATCTTCCTGTGCGACCATCATGGTCATCGACTCCTTTGGCATGAAGCGGGAGTATCTTTTTGCAAAATTTTGAGAGGAGATAGAGCGTCATCGTCAGACGATTGACAGACTGCCGCATCGGGGTGGGTTCACGTTTTTCGATATCGCCGGCAAGCGCGTACGCTTAGAAATAAACCATATCCTATCGCATGTTACGATGTCATTCTGTGCATTGACTTCGTGCGCGAAGACGTTTTTTTTCCATCCATCAAACGAGCTTTGGCCGGTCAGATTTGCCTGCCGGATTGGTGCTTTCGTATGCGCGTAAAAACCAGCGTCATGAACATGACGATTCCACGGCCTGGTCTTCGGCTTCGTTTACGCTTTTTTTTTACCCGGCCGGGACATCCGGCCACCCTGGCTTCCCGAGGCCTGTTCTGCCACGATAAAGGCTGCGGAGGAGAAAACATGTTCAAAGAGTTCAAGGAATTCGTGGCTCGCGGCAACGTGTTGGACATGGCCGTCGGCGTGATCATCGGCGCCGCGTTCGGCAAGATCGTCACCTCGCTGGTGGAAGACGTCATCATGCCGCCGGTCGGTCTGTTGTTGGGAAAGGTCGATTTCGCCAACTTGTTCGTCAGCCTCAGCGGTAGCCAGTACGACTCGTTGGCGGCGGCGAAAGCGGCGGGGGCGGCGACGTTGAACTACGGCCTGTTCATCAACACCGTCTTCAATTTCCTGATCATCGCCCTGGCGGTGTTTTTCGTCGTGCGCGCGGTCAACCGGGTGCAACGAAAGCCGGTTATCCTGCCGCCGAAGAAGGAGTGCCCGTATTGCTGCTCGGCCGTGCCGCTGAAGGCCACGCGCTGCCCGTTCTGCACCTCGCAGTTGAAAGAACAGTGATCATGAACTCAGTGGATCATGGTCAGACTAGTCTCCCTGCTCCAAGACGGGACTTTACGACTTGAGCGTCTTTTCCAGCGTCTCCAGCGCGAGGCTGAGCTGCGGGTCTTCTTTCGACAGCGCGTCCATCTTGCGCACCGCGTGGAGCACGGTGGTGTGATCGCGGTTGCCGAACTTCTCGGCGATGTCGGGCAGGCTGGCGCTGGTCAGGCGGCGGGCGAGGAACATCGCCACCTGCCGCGGCCGCGCGATGCTCTTGTGCTTGCGCGTGCCGATCAGGTCGTTGTGGCGCACGTGGTAGAAGTCGCACACCGAGCGTTGGATCTGCTCGATGGAAACCGGCTGATCCGGATCGCCCACCATGTGGCGCAGCGCGCGCTTGGCCAGGTCGAGCGAAATGTGTCCCTGGTGCAGTTCGCCGAACGCAGCCACCCGCCGCAACGCGCCTTCGAGTTCGCGCACATTGTGTTTGACGTGCGCGGCGATGTAGAAAACGACGTCTTCGGGCAGATTCGCGTTTTCGGCGGCCGCTTTCTTGCGGACGATGGCAATGCGGGTTTCGAGTTCGGGCGGCTGAATATCGGCGATCATGCCCATGCCGAAGCGGCTGCGCAGCCGTTCCTCGAGCCCTTCGATGTCTTTCGGGTACTTGTCCGACGCCAGCACGATCTGCGCGTCGCTTTCGTACAACGTGTTGAAGGTGTGGAAGAACTCTTCCTGAGTGGCGTGCTTGCCGGCGATGGTCTGGATGTCGTCGATCAGCAGCGCGTCGAGATTGCGATACTTCTTGTGGAACGCGGCGGTGCGCTTGCTCTGAATCGCCGAGATCAGCTCGTTCATGAACCGTTCGGCCGAAACGATGACCAGGCGCAGATCGTTCTGCCGCTTGAGCAGCTGCACGGCCACGGCGTTGAGCAGGTGCGTCTTGCCCAGGCCGGTGCCGCCGTAGATGAACAACGGGTTCATGCCGCCGCCCGGGTTCTTCGCCACGTTTTTGCACGCGGCGTAGGCGAACTCGTTCGACTGGCCGACCACGAAGTTTTCGAAGGTGTAGTCGCCGTTCGGCAGGTGCGCCGCGGGCGACGGACGAGCGGGCTCTTCCCGCGCCGGCGCCGGCGCGATGACACTGCGGTCAAACGCCATTTGCGCGTCGGACAAGTCGATTTCGATGGTCATGTCGCGGCCGGCCACCTGGCGCAACGCCTCGGTGGCTTGGCCGAAATAGTGATCAACAAACCATTTGCGAATCGTCTTGTTTGGCGCGACCAAATGCAGGTGGCTCTTGGTGGCCTGCAACTGGCGAAGCGGAGCGATCCACGCGGCGAAATTCTTGGCGTCGACTGATGCTTTCAACACGTCCAGCGTGCGATCCCACAAGCGATCCATGTCCGACCCAACTCCTTACGCCCGATCCTGGGCGCCCAACAACAACGAGCAAGTGCGCAAAACCACCCACCGCCGTTTTGGCAAAGCGAAGACAACTTGGTTTCGCTTGACACAAAATTGCTACCCCGTAAGTGCTCGGAGGCCGAAGCCCAATGCATTTCAAATTTCAGCGGTTGGATGGGAAACCCAAAACCTTGGCGGATTACCTATCAAGAAGGCGCAATCTTAGCAAGTCTTTTTTTGCTCTTTCTTCCCATTTCGCTAACCAGTTGCCAAATCAGCCGAAAAGCATCCACAACCTGTGGATAATTTTCGATGTCATTCATATGGATAACTGACGAATCGCGCCTCTCTCGCTGCCCGCCGGCGGTGGGCGCGGCGACGTAGAAAACAGGCATTACTTCAAGCAGATGCGCGCCGATTGAATAATTCAAAAAATGATGGATAACTCTGCCGGGCCCGAATTTGCGGGCGTTTTTGCATGGCGCGGCGAATCAGTTGGTTTGTCGCGTGAAGCGTGGTAGTCTGCCTCACCAGCATTTCACGGAGCGGTAGTGGACGTTTCGATCGTCATTCCGGCCTACAACGAGCAACAGAACCTGCCGGCATTGTTGGACGACATCGAGCGCTTGGTGTTGACCGCGCCGTGCGGAGTCGAGGTGCTGGTGGTCGACGACGGCAGCACCGACCAGACCGCCGAACTGGTGCGCCGCGGCGCCGAAACGCGGCCCTGGCTGTCGCTGGTGGTCAACCCGGGTAACCGTGGCATGGGAGCGGCGCTGAAACACGGCACCCAGCACGCGCGGCAACCGATGGTGGTTTGGGTGATGGCCGACCGGTCCGACCGGCTGGAAGACATCTGGGAAATGCGGCGACGGCTGATGGACGGGGCCGATCTGGTCGTCGCCAGCCGCGCAATGCACGGCGGTTCGTATGGCGAATTCAAAGGCCTCAAGCCGCTCGGCAGCCGGCTGTTTTCGCTGTTTGCCAAAATCGTGCTGGGGTTGCCGGTCAACGACTGCACCAACGCCTTTCGCGCCTTCCGGCGCGAGCGGTTTGCCGAGCTGACGCTGCTGCATGACGACTTCGCCGTGTCGCCGGAATTGGTCTTCCAAGGCCACTTGCACGGCTGGCGGGTGGACCAGGTGCCGACCATGTACTTCTACCGCCAGGGCGGCAGCAGCAACTTCCACTTGCTGCGCATGGGCTGGCGCTATCTGACTCTGACCATCCGCCTGTTGCTGGCGCGAATTGCCGGCGCCGACTAGCCCGCGCGTCGGCGCGCCGGTGGCGGCGGCGTGCGGCGTGCGGTACACTGCGCGCATGATTCCCGATCCGCGACAACCGGGGCTGAGGCGCTCGACCGCCGCGCTACTGCTGTCGGTGTTGACCCTCGCGCACGTGTTGGTCGCGCTGTTGGCGTTCACGCCATGGCGGTCGTTCTTTTCCGCCGCGCGGCTCGATGCCTTCGACTTCTGCATGGTCGCCGAACAGATGAACGTCGGCCGCAACACGTTCCTGGCCAGCGGCCGGCTTTGGGGCTACGACCCGTACTTCCTGGCCGGCAACGTCCTGCCGTTTATCTGGAACAGCAGCGTGTTTTTGCAGTTGTTGGCCGGCTTGTTCTGGTGGCTGCCGCTGGCGGTCGTCCACAAGGCCGCGGTCGTTGGCGCAACCGCCGCGGTGCCCGGATTGTTTTATGTGGCCGCGCGCGGCTTCCATTTCCCGCGTTCGCAGGCGCTGCTGGCCGCCTTGGTGGGAGTGGCGTGGTTCCGCGCCTCCGATGCCATGGTGTTGTGGACGATCGGTATGACCACCGGCATGCTCGTCTTTCCGCTGTCGCTGGCCGGCCTCGGCCTGGTGGCCGCGACGCTACGTGGAGACCGGCGGGGCTGGTGGCTGCTGGCCGTGGCGCCATTGGCGTTGTTGGTGCACAAGACCGCCGCGTTGACGCTGGCTCTGCCGGCCGCGGTGATGGTGCTGTGGTCCGTGCGCCGGCTGGACCGCCGCAAGCTGCTGATCTTCGCCGCCGCCGCCGCACTGGCGCTGCTGGTCAACAGCATCTGGCTGGGGGCCTTGTGGCGGTACCGTTCGTACGCCGCTTTCGATCCGGCGATCCACTACTGGGTGAGCCCCGACCCGTGGGCCTGGTGGCAGGATCTGACCAATCCGAAATCGCACCTGGCCAAGATGCAGCGCCCCGGCTGGTGGGGCGACATGATTCTGCGCGACGTGCTGCTGCTGGGCGCGCTGCTCTCTTTGCGGCATTGGCGGCGGCGGCAATGGTTCGTCCCGCTTGCCCTTGAGATCCACGAATATCGACAACTGATCCAGCAGGATCCGGGCCGCGGTGCGGATGGCTTCCTCCGGATCGATGGTGCCGTTGGTTTCCAGGGTCAGAATCAATTTGTCCAGATTGGTGCGCTGCTCGACGCGGGCGCTTTCCACGCGGTAGCTGATCCGCTCGACCGGACTGAAGGACGCATCCAGTCGCAAC
>CAZEDX010000079.1:0-9242 GCA_964511015.1 uncultured bacterium
CCCCCTGCTAGGGAGCGACACGCATGAGTCATTCGCACGGGCATCACGGGGGCAATCATCACGAGGTCGAGGAACTCGAACGCCGCATGGGCGAATCGCTGGCCCGCATTCGGCACAAGATTCTGGTCATGAGCGGCAAGGGCGGCGTCGGCAAGAGCACCGTCGCGGCCAACCTCGCCGTCGCGCTGGCCAAGCGCGGCTACCGCACCGGCCTGATGGACGTCGACCTGCACGGTCCGACCATTCCGCAACTGATGGGTCTGGCCGGGCAGCAGATCGCCAGCGACAACGGCAAGCTGATCCCGTTGCCCTACAACGAGCACCTGTCGGTGCTGTCGATGGGCGCGCTGTTGCCCGAGCGGGATGCCGCCGTGATTTGGCGCGGCCCGATGAAGATCGGCGTGATCCGCCAGTTTCTGGGCGATGCGGAATGGGGCGAGCTCGATTTCCTGGTCGTCGATTCCCCGCCGGGCACCGGCGACGAGCCGTTGACCGTGGCGCAGGACATGCCGGGCGTGCGCGCGGTGGTGGTCACCACGCCGCAGGAGGTTTCGCTGGCCGACGTGCGCAAGTCGCTCAACTTCTGCCACCAGGTGAATATGCCCGTCGCGGGCGTGATCGAAAACATGAGCGGCTACGCCTGCGCGAACTGCGGCCACCTGGAGAACCTGTTCGGGTCCGGCGGCGGCGAGAAGATGGCGCAGGCGATGGGCGTGCCGTTCCTCGGCAAGATCCCGCTCGACCGGCACGTGGTCGCTTCCGGCGAACAGGGCCGGCCGCTGCTCGACGGCGACGGCACCGCGCCCGCCGCGGCGGCGTACGAGAGCATCGTGAGCCAACTCCTGGCGCGGCTCGAACCGGCGAGCGGTCCGGCGCTGAGGGCCGACGGGCCGACGCGCCTGGCGATTCCCGTCGGCGACGGTGACCGCTGCGCGCATTTCGCCGACTGCCGCCGCTTCGCGCTGGTGACGGTGGAAGGCGGACGCATCGTGAAGTCGGAATGGCTGACGCCGCCGTCCGGCGAACAACTCGTCGTCGCGCCGTGGCTCAAGCAGCAGGGCGCCGATGTGGTCATTGCCGCCGGCATGGGCAGCCGCGCACAGGAAGCGCTCGGCGCCGCCGGCGTGCGCGTGGTGGTCGGCGCGGCGAACGAAACGCCCGCGGCGATCGTGCAACAGTATCTGGCCGAAGCCGCCTCAGCCTGAAACCGGCAAGGAGAAACCCAGCATGCCGCTTTACGAATATCGCTGCACCGTTTGCGGCCACCGCTTCGAGTTGTTGCAGTCGTCCGCGAGCTCGCCGCACCCGGCCTGCCCCGCCTGCGGGCAACCGACGGAAAAGATGCTGACCGCGCCCGGCGGTTTTCAGATGAAGGAAGCCAAGCAGCCGCAAGGGCGCTGCTGCGGTTCGCCGGAGCAATGCGGCCAGCAGCGACATTGTTGCGAGCACTAGACCGGAGAACTTAACGTCGGTTCTCTGACTCGGCCGCGGCTCTCACTCCCCGTAGGTCATGCCGAAATAGCCCGTCCAGAAGTTGCCGGCCTCGCCGGCGGTGCCGAGCCACAGCGGGTCGATCTGCACATCGCCGATGGCCGGCAGACGGATCGGCACAAGCTGCAACACCTCGTCGAGCAGCGGCGCGAGAAGCTGGCTGATCCAGTCGGCGAGCGTGGTCGGAATCGCGGCGGTTTCGCCGATCGGGTCGTCGAGCAGCAAAAACTCGATTTCGCCGGCCGGCACGCTGACGCGCAGTGCGCCGCCGTCGTCGAGGTTCAGGTCGAGCGCGCCGGCGGCTCGCATGGTCAGCGACAGCGCGGGCCACGGTTCGGCGTCGGGCGGATAGAGATAGAAGTCGAGCCGATAATCCGGCACGAGCAACGTGAAGGAGCCGTCGGCCTGCGGCACGGCGACCGGCGGGGCCATCGGCGACAGGTGCAGCGAGGCGGGAATGGACGGATCGAGATCGGCAAAGGCCGGCAGCAGGCCGCCGAGGATGCCGGCGTTCAGCGTGAGCGGAATCGGGTCGTTGACCACGGCCGGGTCGCCGACATCGAAGGTCAGCAGGTCCGCCTCGCACGCCGAGAACAGAAAGCGGTTGAGGAAGTTGTCGCTGAAGGCGAGCGCGAAACCGAAGTCGAGCGCCGGGGCCGGCCGGCCGTTGAGCATGTCGGGCGGATCGCCGGCGGTGAACAGCGAGCCGTGCGGCCACGGGTGGTCGGCCGGGTCGGTGAGAAACACATTCAGCGACAGGCCGGCCATCGCCGCGCCGGGGCCGATGTCGAGCGACGCCAGGCCGGCATGGATATCGAAGCCGAGCAGTACCGCGTCGTACACCAATGAGGTCAGCACGTCTTCCAGCGCGTTAGGCACCAGCAACTGCACGGCGAATTCGATCACGCCCTCGACCGTGTCGAGCAGCAGGTCCACGCCGAACCGGCCGATCAGCGGCGAGAGCGGGCCGTCGTAGGTGAGGCCGTCGTGGGCCACGTCGATGGAATTGATCGAGACGGTCACGTAGCCGCTGTAGACCAGCGCGTCGGCGTGGATGTCGACCGAGAGGGAGCTGAGGGTGATGGTCGTCGTGCTGGTCGAACCCAGCGCAGTGACGTCGACGGTGAGCACGACGTCGGTCAGTTCGCCGTAGAGCAGCACGCCGTCGGTGACGAAGGCGCCGTCGAAGCTGGCGCCGCCGATCGTGGCGGCGGTGACGTCAACGGTGACGCCGAACAGGTCGACGATGGGGTTGAGCCCGGCGAAGAACGGGCCGAGGTCGAGGTCGACGAAGGCGCCGGCCACGGCGTCGCCGATCACCGTGAACAAGTCGTTGCCCAGGCCGACCTGCAGCGCGTTTTCGATGTTCGCTTCCGGCGCGGCCATCGTGCCGCGCACCACGGCCGCGTGGTCGCCGCCGTAGCTGCCGTTGTCGGCGATGGCCAGCACGTAAATCGGCAACACCGGCGAATCCGCCGGAAAAGACAATGTGGTGGCGAAGACGCCGCCGTGCACCGGCACCGGGCGGTCGTTGATCAGCACCTGCTCGGTCACCAGATCGGTCACCGTGCCGCGCACGGTCACCTCGTCGGCGGCGACGAACTCGCCGGGACCCGGCTCGGTGATCGCCACGATCGGGCGCGTGATGTCTTCTTCCCACGGCGCCCACCCCGCATCGTCGTCAGGGGTCTGTTCTTCATCGCCGGGGTAGCTGGTATGATCCGTTTCGACCTGCCGTTCGCCGCAACCGGCGAGCAACGCGAGCGCGAGCCACAGGGCGGCGGCAACGGCCAACAGACGACGGCAACTCATGCGCTTGAACCTCCGCTATCGTACAGGCGCGCCAAACGGGGCCGCGCCGCCGGCCGGCGTCAACCTTCCAAGCCGGGTGCGCGTGCTTCCCTTCGACAGGTCGCTATGGTACACCATTGAAGGGTTTTCGACATCCTAGCTTTTCGGGTGGCATCTTGGCTCGCCAGTTTCTATCTCTACCTCTCCACCAAGGAGCCGCGGACATGAGACGTCTTTTCTTTTTCGGCCTCATCGCCGGGTGTTGTCTGTTCGCCGCCGCGTGCGCGGACGAATCGTACGATCTGGACGATCAGGCGGCCGACAGCATCACGCGCATTCACACGCAGCAGTCGTTCCTCAAGGACGAATACGGGCGCTACCTGTTCATCCACGGCGTGAACGTCAGCGGCAGCACCAAGTACCCGACGACCACCGACCCGGTGTCGTACGTCGGCAAGCCGTTCCCGCTGGAGGAAGCCGACGAGAACTTCGCCAAGCTGCAACGGATGGGCTTCAACACGCTGCGGTTGCTGATCATCTGGGAGGCGATCGAGCCCAACGCCAGCGGCGAGTACGACGAGGAATACCTCGACTACCTGGAGAAGATCGTCGCCAAGGCGCACCAGTGGGGCATCTACGTGTTCCTCGACATGCACCAGGACATCTTCTCGCGCTGGCTGCGCAAGTACTACTACGACAAGACCGACGCGCCGAGCATGATCGCCGAAGGCCAGCCGGGCAGTGACGCGCAGCCGCCGCTGAACAACGTCATCGCCGGCGACGGCGCGCCGCGATGGGCGGTGCAGACTTGCCTGCCGGACAAGAACGTCTACTCGCCGGAGTGGGGGCTGCCGCGCTCGATGGTGAGCGATCCACGCAACACCTCGGACATGCTGGCGCCGTTCTTCTGGGGACTGGACACCTTCCTTTCGATCGACTCCGCGCGCTGCTTCGCCACCTTCCTGGCCGGCAGCGACGTCTACCCGAACTACACGATCGGCGGCCGGAACGTGCAGGAGTATCTGCAGGATTCGTTCGCCAAGGCGTGGGTCGAGGTGGTCAAGCGGGTGAAATACTACGACAACGTCATCGGCTACGACATCATCAACGAGCCGCTCGGCACGTTCATCATCTTCGACATTTACGCCTTCCTGTACCGCGAGGCGGAAAAGAACACGAGCGGTACGCTTTCCGACGACCAGCTCGCCGCCGGCGTCGACTACGGTCTGGCCGAATTGCTCGCTCGGGGCATGCCCGCCGACATGGCGGAACTCTTGCGCGAGCGCTTGCTGACCAGCGGCATCCTGCCGCGCACCGCGGCCGATTTCGCCGCTGCCGGAATGCCGCTCGACGCCGCCGCGACCGATCCGTACAAGCCGGACATCGCCGGCGTGCTGGCGCTCAACGCCAACTTCAATCGCAACTACCTGCAGCCATTTTTCGAGAAAGTCGGCGCCGCGATCCAGGCGGAAGACCCGGGTGCGATCATCATCATCGAGCCGTCACTCGGCTTCGACGACACGGGCGGCATCTTCGGCCTGGGCCAGTACGTCACGCCGATGCTGGCGCCGTCCGGCATCAATCAATTCATCTTTGCGCCGCACTTCTACACCGACGTCTACCCGATCATCGCCATCTACCCCGATCCGCGCGACTTCACGGTCGACGAGGTGAAACAGCGCGACTACACCGACGGGATCCTGGGCGCCGTCAAACTGGGGGCGTTCTCCCTGGGCGACCCGCCGGTGATTCTCGGCGAGTTCGGCACATACTTCAACTTCGGCGGCATCGAAAACGCCATCGAAATGGATTACGCGCCCGCCGCGCAAATCATCGACAACTACTATCGCGTGCTGGAGGAAAACCTGATTCACAGCACGCTCTGGAACTACTCGCCGGAAAACACCAAGGAGCGGGGGGAGAACTGGAACCAGGAAGACTTCTCCGTGCTCGGCCCCGACCAGCAGCCGCGCGGCACCGCCGCCTACAACCGCGTTTCGCCGCGCTTTACCTCGGGCCGGCTGGTGTCGTTCAACTACATTTCGCCGTTGGAATACGTTGAACCGCGTGACGGCGTGCCGACGCCGGTGCGCGAGTTCACGATGGAAATGATGGGCCTGGAAACCAACGCCCCGACCGAGATCTACGTGCCGAAGGAGTATTTCACCGACGGCTTCTTCGTCTATCTCTCCGACGGCCGCTGCGCGTACGACGATACGCGCGGGATTCTGTACTGGTATCCGGACAACTTCGATCCGAACGTGAATCACACGATTCGTATTCGGCCGCCCTACCCCGGCTATGGCGATACCGAGTGGAACTACTTCTTCCTGGGCAACGAAGTGTTGGAGGGCCGGTCATGAAATACGTTCGCTTGCTGCCGCTGCTGCTGATCCTCACCCTCTTCCTGGCCACCACCGCCGCGGCCCAAGACGCGCCGTTTGCCCGGTCGCCGGTGCTGCTCGACTTCCGTTTCCAAGCCTTCACCATTTTCCAGAACGACCGCGACTTCGACCGCACCGAGCCGCTGTTTGACGAGTACGGCCAGTCGGTCGGCTACGTCGCCACGGTGCTCGAACCGGGGTTGACCGTGGCGCCGATCCCGCAGGTGTGGTTGCGCTACTCGGCGCGCATCGGCGACGCGGTGTGGAGCCGCAACGACGCCGAACAGCGCGACCCGGCCGGTGAAAACGGCGTGCTGTTCCAGACCCGCGAGATGTACGGCCACGTCGGCCTGTTCGGCACCGACCTGCTGGCCGGCTACCAGCTCGTGGAAGACCCGACCCGCCTGTTTGTGTCGCGCTACATGGGCGCGCTGGCCTATGCCTTTCCGGTGGCCGGCAACGAGTTCCAGTTGCTGGCGGCGCAACTGCCCGACTCGGTCTACGAAACGACCACCGCCACTTCGCCGGCGAGCGAACTGGAATACAACAACTTCGAACGCGACCGTTTCTTGTTCGGCCTGAGCGACGAGATCCCGGCCGGCAACTGGTCGGTGGCCCCGGCGGTGTTCGTGCTGTGGGACAAGACCGAGATCGACCGGCCGCTCTCGATCGTCAACACCGCGGCGGCGCTCCGCGCGGACTACCACTTGTGGAAGTTGAATCTGGCGTTGGCGATGCAGTTCGGCGAGCACCGCGGCGCGGGCCCGAACAACCGCGACGTCAGTCGCCTCGCCGGCGCCGGCCAGGCACAGTTTGGCATCTACCCCGGCAAGTGGGGCTTCCAGACCACGGTGATCGGCTTCAGCGCCGATGACGGCGACCCGAACGACACGCTCAACAACGCGTACGTTTATTCGGGCAAGTCGCTGGCCGCGTCCTATTTCCTGTCGCAGAACGGACTGTATGACCAGTACGACAGCCTCGACGTGCGCGCCGCCGCGCAGGAAGCGGGCTTGCTGCTGGCCGACCAGTTGATCAGCTACCAGGTGTTCGACCCACTGCGCGTGTTCGGCATCGCCGGCTACAGCCGCGTGTTCAACAGCACGCGCCTGGGCGACGTCGACCAGACCGTGGCCTGGGAAGGCGACCTCGGCTTGCGCTATAACCTTTACGGGAACATGGTCGTCTTTACCGTCGTGGGCGGCGGCGTCTGGCCGGGCGAAGCCGGCGCGCAGCTCAAGAACGAGATCGACCGCGACTACCGCGACCCGATCTACTACGGCATGGGCAACCTGGAAATCAGCTTCCGCGGATTGTGAGTGACGACGATGGCGCAGGTTCGTTTCGCGCAGGTGGTCAAACGCTTCGGCGAGCACGAGGTCATTCCGCCGTTCGAGCTGGACATCGCCGATCGCGAGTTCCTCGTGCTCGTGGGCCCCTCCGGCTGCGGCAAGTCGACGCTGTTGCGTATGCTCGCCGGGCTGGAGGAAACGAGCGCGGGCGAGATTCAGATCGACGGCCGATCGGTGAACCACCTGCCACCGAAAGACCGCGACATCGCCATGGTCTTTCAGAACTATGCGCTCTACCCGCACATGAACGTCTACCGCAACATGGCCTTCGGCCTGAAGATGCGGGGTTACGCCAAAGACGAAATCGACCGCCGCGTGCGCGAGGCGGCGCGCATTCTGGAAATGGAAGACCTGCTGCAGCGCAAACCGGCGCAGCTTTCCGGCGGGCAACGGCAGCGCGTGGCGATGGGCCGCGCGATCGTGCGCAAGCCGCAGGTGTTCCTGTTCGACGAGCCGCTGTCCAACCTCGACGCCAAGCTGCGCGTGCAGATGCGGCTGGAGATCCGCCGCCTGCATCAGCGGCTAGAAACGACAGTGGTCTACGTCACGCACGACCAGGTTGAGGCGATGACGCTGGCCGACCGCATCGCGGTAATCGACCGCGGCCGCCTACAACAGGCCGATCAGCCGAACATCGTGTACAACCGGCCGGCCAATCTGTTCGTCGCCGGGTTCATCGGCAGCCCGCCGATCAACCTGCTGCCGGCGCGCGTGACCGACGAAGGCGGCCGGCGGTGGCTGGTCAGCGACGCGCTGCGCCTGCCCGCCCCTTCCGGGCTGGCCGCGCCGGCGTCGGGCGAAGTGACGCTCGGCGTGCGGCCGGAGCACCTGTGCATCAAACCGCATGCCGACCGCGCTGAGATCGCGGTGCCGGCCTTTGCGGAGCTGGTCGAGGAACTTGGCTCGTTCTCGGTCGTTTACGCCCGCGCCGGCGCAGTGTTGCTGGGCGTGGTGATTGATCTGGAAACCACGGTGCGGCCGGGAGACCCGGTCACCGTGCATTTCGACCTGAGCCGCACCCATGTGTTTGATACCCAGACAGGCCGCAACCTGACCCTGGGTTCATGAAGGAGGTCATCATGCGTAGAACTCGTCCGCTGCTGATCGTATTGGCCCTGGCCGTTCTGCTCGTCGCCTGCGGCAAACCCGCCACCGAACCGGGCGGGGCGCCACCCGCGGCGGCCAAGGAACTGTCCATCTTCTCGTGGTGGACGGCGGGCGGAGAAGCCGACGGCTTGAACGAACTGATCAAGATGTTCGAAACGCAGAACCCCGGCTTGAAGGTCATCAACGCCGCGGTCGCCGGCGGCGCCGGCACCAACGCCAAGGCCGTGCTCAAGACGCGTATGCTCGGCGGCGACGCGCCTGGCACGTTCCAGGTACACGGCGGCGCGGAACTGATCGACCAATGGGTAAAGGCCAACCACATGGCGCCGATCACCACTTGGTTCGACCAGCAGAGCCTGCGCGACAAGTTCCCGCCCGCGCTGCTCGAGATGGTCAGCAACCAGGGGCAGGTCTACGCCGTGCCGGCGAATATCCATCGCGGCAACGTGCTGTGGTACAACAAGCCGCTGTTCGACAAGCACCAGATCAAACCGCCGACGACCATCGACGAATGGCTGGTGGCCTGCAAAAAGTTGAAAGACGCCGGCGTGACGCCGCTCGCGCTCGGCTCGCGCGAGAAGTGGCCGGTCACCCACCTCTTCGAAGACCTGCTCATCGCCGCGGGCGGCGCGGATTTCTACCGCAGTCTGTTTGCCGGCAAGGTGGCTTGGGACGACGTGCGTGTGAAGCTTGCGCTATCCACCCTGCAGACCTTGATGGGCTATGTGAACAGCGACCATGCGGCGCTGACCTGGGACCAGGCGGCGGGCCTGGTGCAGCAGGGCAAGGCCGCGATGACGGTGATGGGCGACTGGGCCAAGGGCTACTTCACCGCCAACGGCGCCAAGCCGAACGTCGATTTCGGCGCCGTGCCGACGCCGGGCACTGCCGGCTTCTTCGTGGTCATCACCGATACCTTCGGCCTGCCGGCCAAAGCGCCGAACCAAGAAGCGACGCTGGCGTTTCTACAGGTCGTCAGCTCGGTCGAAGGCCAGATCGCGTTCAACATCAAGAAAGGGTCGATCCCGGCGCGGGTGGACGCGCCGCTCGACCAATTCGACGAGATCGCGCGCGCGACGATCGCAGGCGTGAGTTCGCCGGTGGGCGGCAGCAGCCA
>CAZEDX010000079.1:9252-19452 GCA_964511015.1 uncultured bacterium
GTTCGTCACCGCGCTGAACGATCAGCTCAGCGTGTTCATCGCCGGCGGCAACGCCGACCAGACGGCGGCGGCGCTAGAAGCTGCCGCGCGCGACGCGGGGATCCGCCAGTAGCATGAAACGCACCGGGCGCGAACGATGGCTGTCGCTGGCGTTGCTGACGCCGTCGTTCGCACTCGTGGTGTTGTTCGTTTACGGCTTCATCGCCTGGAGCGGCTACATCTCGCTCACCGCCTGGCGCGGCCTGGCGCCCGACTACACCTTTGTCGGCCTCAAGCAATACGCCGACCTGTTTGCCAACGAACGCTTTCAACGCGACTTGCTCAACACCGGCGTCTTCACGCTGCTGTTCCTGGTCGGCAACCTGTTCCTCGGCCTGGTGCTGGCGGTGCTGCTTGACCGGCGGCTGCGCGGCGAGACGTTCTTCCGCAACCTCTTTTTGTTTCCGATGTCGGTGTCGTTCGTGGTGACCGGTACCATCTGGGTCTGGGTGTTCAACCCGCAGTCGGGTTTGAACATACTGTTCACCGCCCTGGGCTTCAACACGGCCGACTGGCAATGGATCATCGATCCGCGCATGGCGCTCTATTGCGTGGTGATGGCCGCCGTGTGGCAGATGGCCGGCTTCACCATGGCGCAGTACCTCGCCGGCCTGCGCGGCATTGCCGATGACGTGCGTGAGGCGGCGCGCATCGACGGCGCGAACGAAGCGCAGATCTTCCGCCATATCCTGCTGCCGCAACTATGGCCGGTGACCGTCGGCGCAATCGTCATTCTGGGCCACATCTCGCTGAAGATCTTTGACTTGATCTTCGTCATGACCGCCGGCGGCCCCGCCCGCGCCACCGACGTGCCGGGCATCTACATGTTCGAGGCGACGTTCCGCGGCGATCTGTACGCCCGCGGCGCCGCGATCGGCATCGTCATGTTGCTGATGGTGGCGGTGCTGATCGTGCCGTACCTGATCTACAGCCGGAGGATGGACCGGAAATGACCGCCCGACGCGCCATCGCCCGTCTTGCGCTGTACGCGTTGCTGATCGCCTTCGCGCTGTTCTTCGTGCTGCCGATCTACGTGATGCTGGTGACCTCGTTCAAGTCGCTGGCCGAAGCGCAGAACTCGAGCATGTGGGCCCTGCCGCGGGCGCTGTCGTTCGAAGGCTACGCTACCGCCGGGGCGCGGCTCGGCCGCGGCGTGCTCAACAGTCTGCTGCTGACCATCCCGGCCACGCTGATCTCGTCGCTGGTCGGCTCGATCAACGGCTACTGCCTGTCGAAGTGGAAGTTCCGCGGTTCGAACCTGCTGTTCACCGTCGTGCTGTTCGGCATGTTCATTCCGTACCAGTCGGTGCTGATTCCGCTGGTGGGTTTTTTGCAGAAGATCGGGCTGTACAACAGCATCGCCGGCTTGGTGCTGGTGCACGTGATCTACGGCGTACCGATCACCACGCTCATCTTCCGCAACTACTACGCGACGGTGCCCGACGAACTGATCGAGGCCGGCCGCATCGACGGCGCGGGGCTGTGGACGACGTACTGGTACGTTTTTCTGCCGATCAGCCTGCCGTCGTTCGTGGTGGTGGCGATCTGGCAGTTCACCAACATCTGGAACGAGTTTCTCTTCGCCGTGACGCTCACCAACAACCCGCTGGTGCAGCCGGTCACGGTCGCGCTACAGAATCTCGGCGGCTCGATGATCGCGCAATGGAACACGCAGATGGCCGGCGCGCTGATCGCCTCGTTGCCGACGCTGATCGTCTACATCGTGCTGGGCCGCTATTTCATCGGCGGCCTGATGGCCGGCAGCGTGAAGGGCTGACCTCTCGCCTAGCGCCTTCTCCTCGCTTTGTCTGTCTGGTCGAATCGGATGATTCTTTTGCAGGAAAGAACCATCTCATGACCAAATCGTTCCGGACATTATTCACGGCTGTCTTGTCGGCCGCAGCCGCGCAATTGTCCGTCGCCGCCGGCCGGCAACTTGGACGCGGGCACAAGTAGCGGTTCCTCACCATCGGCGACTACCGACAAGCCGGTCACGTCGGCCTCAAGACCGAGGCGCTGGGGGCCACCATCGCGTTGGTTAAGAAAGACGACACCGCCGGCAGTGTGCTTTTCATGGTCACCGTACACATTATGCAGAGCGGCGACCGCGATGGCGCACTACGCCTGTTCGAGACGCTGCCGGAAAACAGTTTGTTGCACGAGGCCTTGGCCGACAGTATCACCAAGGCCGACGACTTCCGGCAGGCGTTGATGCTCGTCCGCAATATGGCCGAACCCGCCAGCCGGATCGACCCGTTGGTCGAGATTGCGATCCAATGTCACAAGCAGAAACACGCGCTTGATACCGCCGAGAAGAAGCTGCTCGCCGAAATCGCGGCGGAGGCAACCTCTTCCCCGGCGCCGCAGCATCCGCTAAGATACAGCATTCAACCAACAAACGGTGCCATCCATGAAAAACCTGACGAATCTTGTGGTTCTGATCAGCGGTTGTTCTACCGGCATCGGCCGCGCGATGGCCGAGGATTTTCGTCGGCGCGGACATCGCGTGTTCGCCACGGCGCGCAAGGTGGAAACGCTCGACGCGCTCAAAGGCTTCGGCATCGAAACACTGCCGCTCGATGTCACCAAAGCCGCTTCGATTTCCGCTTGCGTGGATGCGGTCATCAAGAACGCGAACCGCATCGACGTGCTGGTCAACAACGCGGGATTTGGCCTGATGGGTCCAATCGCCGAGGTCGATCTGGACGATGTGCGCCGGCAGTTCGAAACCAACGTCGTCGGCGCGCTGGCGCTGGCACAGGCGGTGGTGCCGCACATGGTCAAACAGGGCGGCGGACGCATCGTGAATGTCGGCAGCGTGTCCGGCGTGCTGACCACGCCGTTTGCCGGGCCTTATTGCGCCTCCAAGGCCGCGATGCACGCGGTGTCTGATGCGATGCGTGTCGAACTGGCGCCGTTGGGCATCGACGTGATCACCTTGCAGCCGGGCGGCGTCGAGTCGAAGTTCGGCGACACGGCAACCGACTCGATCAAGGTCAAACCGGATTCGCTCTACAACTCGATGCGCGAATTTCTGAACAAGCGGGCGCAGGCGGGCCAGGTCGGCGCCATCAGCGCCGCCACCTTCGCCACGCGGGCCATCGACGCGATCGTGAGCGAACAGCCGCCGGCCATCTTCCGGCTCGGGCCGAATTCCACCAAACTGCCGCTGTTCCGCTGGCTGTTGCCGACGCAAATGGTCGACTCGATCATGAGCAAGAAGTTCGGGCTGAATAAACTGAAGAAATCGTAATGCCGGCTATTTCTTGGCCCGCCGGTCCAGCCGCAAGGCCTGAATGAACAACGGCGTGGCGAAGACCGCCAACACCATCGAAATGACGATCGCCACCGAGAGCACCTGACCGAAGGTGATCAAGCCGCGGTGCCGCGCCAACACCAGCGCGCCGAAGCCGGCGACGGCGGTGGCGCAGGCGAGCCAGAGCGCGTTACCCATTGTTGCAACCACGCGCGGCAGGTCGATGCCGTCGGGTTCGTCCCACCGGTGGGTCATCAGAATGCCGTAGTCGATGCCGATGCCGAGCAGGATCGGCAGGTAGAGCTGGCTGGCCATGTTCAACGGACGGCCCATGAGCGCCATGCCGCCGAGCGAGATGACGACGGCGAACGCCAGCGGCATGAGCGTCAGCAACACCGGACGCACGCGGCGATAGTCGAAGGCCACCAGCAACAGCACCACCAACGCCGCCGTCCATGACGCCTGCACGAAGCCGTTGTGGATCAAGCGGGTGGTGATCTGGTATACAACGCCGAACCCCGACACGCGGTGCGGCGCCTCCATCGGCGGGAATACCTGGGCGGCCACGCCGCGCACGTCGGCGACGAAGCGGTCGAGGAACGTCAGATCCCAGATCTCCTGCTTGGGGAACACCATCAGCACTTGCCGGCCGCTCAGGCCGACGAACCGGTCGCGGAGGTTGGGGTCGATGTTGGCCATCGTCACTGGCGGCGCGGCGAGCATGCGCAACAGTTCGGCGTGCAGCCGGGCGGCGTTGTCGAACACCACGGCTTCGAACGCCGCCTCATTCTGCGCCCCGGCCGGAGTCGCCAACAGTTGATCGATCGCCTGGAAACGCTTGATCACCCGGTCGAGATGGCTGATCAATTCGGTCTTGCCGGCTGAGAACGCCTGCTCCTGCGCCGTGTTCACGGCCTGCAGCAGCTTGGCGATTTCCGCGCGCAGCGCCGGAACGTCGGGCGCCGCCGGGCGCGGAATCGCGATCGATTGAACCGCCGCCGCCAGGCGCGGCAACAACGCCTGCTTCTTTTCCTGGTCGGGCGGAATCAAGGAAACCAGCGATTCGATGCGCGCGACGGTCGGTTTTTGTCTGAGCAGCTCCGCCAGGCGCGCCGCCTGCGGCAGATCGTCGGCGATCACGGAAATGAACTGCGAATTGAAGCCGGTCTTGGTTTCCAGCAGCGTGCCGATCCGCACCGTTTCACTGTTGACCGGCAACATGTTGTTGAGGTTGTAGTCGAAGCGCAAGCGCGGGATCTGCGTGCCCAGCGCCACCACCACCGCGAGCATCGCGATCACCAGCGGCCGCGACAACGGCAACAGGCGCTCGGTCACCCGGCGCAGCAACAACGATTCGCCGTGCCGCTCGCGCACACCCGGCCGCGGTTTGGGCGGAAAGCGGTGCATCAGCTTCGGCATGACAAACAGCGCCGCCGAGATGGCGCAGATGATACCGGTGCCGGCGACAATGCCCAGTTCGGAAAACGCCGGCGCCTTGGTCGCGCCGACGGCGAAGAACGCCCCGATGGTCGCTAGCGCGCCGTAGGTCACGCTCGGCCCGACCTGCAGCAGGGTGTTGGTGATCGCCTCGGCCGGGGCCAGCCCTGCGGCCAGTTCCTCGTCATAACGGCGCATGAACACCACGCCGTAGTCGATGCCCAGGCCGAATAGGATGCCGACGAACGCCGAGGTCAGATAGTTCATGCTGCCGACGGTGAAGAGCGTCAGACCGAAGTTCCATAGAATGCTCAGCGCCACCGGAACGAACATCAGCAGCGTGCGGTGCAACGAACGCAGCGCCAGGAGGACGATGAAGAAAATCACCACTGTCGCGATGAGCAGCACACGAGCCAAGTCGCCTTTGACCAGTGCGATTTCTTCTTCGATCGACACCGGCCAACCGGTGAAGCCGATGGTGACACCCGGGTGTTCCTGGGTCACCTGCGCCGCCGCGTCACGGCAGTAGCGCATGAAGGGCACAATGAACTCGGTGTTGTCGATACTCTTGGCCTGTTGCACGAACATGACCTTGAGGTGGCCGCCGTCGCCGACGAAGTAACCGGTGTTGTCGGTCTGGCCGCCGCCCATTTTCGCGACCGCGGCGGTGAACGCCTCACCGGCCAGATCAAGCTGGGAGGGGTCGGGCTTCTCGAGAAACGCCTGCCAACGGCCGAGCAGGCCGTCCACCCAGGCAAAGCCGCGCGCCATCGCCGTATTGTCGCCGGCAAAATCGGCGCCGGCCTTTTGCGCTTCCTCGGCCACACCTTGCAGCAGGCCGAGCCACGAACCGCGCGCCAACGCGCGCGCCGCCAGCGGCGCATACTTCTCGGCCTGAACGGTCGCCTTTTCCAATTCCGGCAGCGGCAGGTAGTACAATCCCGAGGCGCGCAGCGCATCGATATCGACGCGGTAGAACACGTTGCTGACGAAATCGGAATTGCGGGTCAGCGCGGCGGCCAGGGCGTCGGCCGCCTTTCGCGCGGCGGTGGGTTCGCCTTGGATCAGCACCACAAGCTGATTTTGCGCGCCGAAGTCGCGGGAGAAGTCGACGTAGTCCTTCTGCACGGACAACTTGGAATCGACCATGCCCTCGCGGGTGGTCAGGATCGGCAGCCGCGGCGCCAGAATCGCCGCCGCGACGGTGACCAGCATCGCCAGGCCGATCAGCCACCAGCCCCCGCGCGAGGTGGCCAGATGCGCCAACAACCGGAAAAACTTCGTCCGCAACATGGGCGCGGATTCTAACGGATGACCGCGCGTTTTCAAAGGCGGGGGCCGCCACCCCTGGCTCCGCCACAAAAACTGCCTACAATGGCAGACAAATATTGACGACGGAGGCGGCCATGATCGTCACAATTGTTTCGGTGTGGGTGAAGCCCGAATACCGCGAGGCTTTCGTGCAGGCGACGATCGCCAATCACGAAGGCGCCATTGGCGAACCAGGCAATCTGCGTTTCGACGTGCTGCAATCGCACGAAGACCCCAACGCTTTCGTGCTGTATGAGGCCTATGAGTCGGAAGCCGCGGCCAAGGCGCACAAGGAGACGCCGCACTACCTGAAATGGAAGGAGACAGTCGCCGACTGGATGGCCAAGCCGCGTGTGGGCTTGCCGTGCGCGGTGATCCGGCCCCTCGACCGGAAACAATGGTAAAGGAGGCCTATGAAACGAATCTGCTCGTTGTTGATTCTCGCCTTGGTTACGCTGGCGGCGTCCGCGGCCGGGGCCACGGAATACGGCTACGCGCCCAACTTCCGCGATTGGCACGCCAATGTGTTCGTCTCGCCGGTCGTGCAGTTCCAGGCCGCAGCCGATGACTACGCCGACCCCTTCGCCATGCTCGCCACCGGCGGCGTGTCGGTGAATCGCATCGCCAATTTCTCGTGCGCCGTGGCCGGAGAGTACGGCAAGGCGCTGACGGATCCGATGCAGCAGGGACGGCTCGAAACGCGTTTCGGCTGGCGCTATCTCACCGCCGGGCCGACGCTCACCTTCACTTCCGACGAAGAGCAGGTGGTGACGATCGGGCCGGTTCTTTCCTTTGACTACCCCATCTATTTTGTGGAGGGCACCGACCAGCACTCCTTCGTGCTCGGCGCCTTCTACCGCCTCGATTTCCCCACCGACAATGAGAGCGAGATACGACACCAGATCGGCGTGCGGCTCGGTTACAGCCACGAGGCGTTCATGACGCCGTTCCGGATGCCGGCAAACCTGTTCCGGTCACCGGCGCTGCATTCCGAATTCTGAGTTGCATTGATAGAAGAATTCGGCCGATCCGACAATGACGATGAACAAGTTGCCGCAAGCGAAGTCGATTCCGTTCGCAGCCAGAAAACCCGCACGGTTCGCCTTCTTTTCCGGACGGAACAAACGGGCTGTCTACCGGTACAACCCGTCCGGATCGACCTCTTCGCGCAGAATGCGCAGTTCATCTTCATGCGGTGGATCGTTCTGTTCCAGATGATCGGCCACCAGCAGTTCGAAACCAGTGTGTTCGAACACCTGTTCGGCCGTTACTCCGGGGTTGAGCGACAACAACTTCATGCGGCAGGTCTGCTCGTCGAAACCCATGATGCCCAAGTCGCTTACCACGCGATACGGGCCGGTGCCGGCCGGCAGGCCCGCCGCTTCGCGCGCGCCGGGTCCGGTGAGGTAGCCAGGGGTGGTGACGAAATCGACCTTCGGCAGGAACCGGCGTTTGTCTTGCCGCATGATCATGATCGTCCGCCAGCAGAGCGAACCGACGTCGTTCGCGCCGCCGGAACCCGGCAAGCGCACCTTCGGTTTGGCCTGCGCGCCGATCACCGTCGAATTCAGGTTGCCGTACATGTCGATTTGCGCCCCGCCCAGGAAGCCGTACTCGATATAGCCGCGCTGTGCGGTTTCCATGATGTCGCAGATGCTCGAGGCCATCAGCCCCTTGTTGAAGGTGCGCATGTCGCCGACGGCCAGCGGCAGCTTTTCGAGAATCGCGCCCAGGCCGCCGAATTCGAAGATCGGCACCAGATTCGGTGCGCCCATCTTCTGCGCCAGCGAAGCGGCGAGCATGGGGATGCCGGTGCCGATGAAGGCCATGGAACCGTCCTCGATCAGGCGGCTGGCCAGACAGATTAACAACTCGCTGTTTGAGTATTTCTTTTCAGCCATGTCACACCCCCTTCCCGTCAATGCGCAGGGTAGTCAGCTTGGCGCGGCCGATCTTGTCCAGCAGTGCCTGGTGGTTGGACAGGCCGTACACCCATTCTTTCAAGTACGCGTCCGCGCCCTCCTGGGTTTGGGTCTGGTCGATGAACATGCGGTAGTGCGTTTCGTCACGCTCGTACATACCGGCCATTTCACCGGGCCACGAACCGTAGGGTGCATGCACCACGGCGTCGACGTTGAACCACGGAATGACCGTGCGGTCAGGCCGCTGGCGGATCACGCCGGTATCGACGATCTCCTCCGCGCTGACGATGAGCTTCTTGCTAGCGCGGGCCATCTCAAAGGCGAAGCCGCCGATACCGTCGATCTGGCAGTTGCCGTGACGGTCGGCGCGGTTCACGTGTATGAAACCAACGTCCAGGATCAGCGCCGGCAGCAAACCGACCGTCTGGTGGGTGAACGGGCACTCGATGGCCTTGGCCGAGCTATAGTGGAAGGTATCGGTGCCCAGCATGGAGAAGGTCGGCAGGAACGGCAGGCCCATGGCCGCCGCTTTAAAGCGCCAAGTGATGGCGCCGTTAGACCATTCGACCACTTGTTTGACCTGCCCGGATTCGACAGCGCGGCGCATGATCGGGCTGACGCCGTAAACCTCTTGCCCGATGTAGGTCCAGTCGATGCGTTCGACCAGCCCCGCGGCAACGATCAGATCGGCTTCGTGCACGCCCTGTCCGGCGAGGTCGAACCCCTTCTTGCCGGAGCGGATCAGCGCACGGCATAGACTCATCGGACAACGCACGCTGCCGTACAGTTCGACGCCGATATAATCGCCATCGTGTACGAAGCGGGCGATGGCCTCTTCTTCGGTCATCAACTTGTTGGTCAACGCCTTGTTGCGTACCCGGTTGAGTCGGCGCAATTCGGCCAGGTCCACCGGCTTGATCAACGGGTAAATGCCCTCGGCAACGATGCGGGTAGTCTTCTCGCTCATTCTTCACTCGCTTGTTTATGGATAGTAGCGTGCCAGTCTGTTTTTTTCAGCGCCGAAAATCAAGCCTCCTTGTGCAGTCGCGTCACCCGGTGGCACGGTGTGATGCATGGCTACGATTACTCGGTTCAGAAACGCGTGGCGGCAACACGCGGGGCCGGCAACCCGCCTTCTGTCCCCCAAAGGATCAATCGGTAAAAAACTATCGTGATTCTCGTGGGTTTAACCTGGGCTGCCAAGCGGGGGTCTAGGTTGCTATCCGGAGCCGTGAAAAGTGGATTCCATTACTCTATACCACCTTGACACTGCCCCGTTCTGATGATAAACAGACGTCTCCCATTTTGGATGAATGAGTATTCATTCAATCGCTCGCCCGAGTTCGGGCGATGTCGAATGTGGGTGTGATTCAGCACGTAGTTTTCAGTGCGATAACGAGGGCGGAACGGTAGCCGGTTTCGCCATGGTTTTGCCAGACCCAATCCACCGTACGGTATGAGGAGGAAACATGGCCGAAGAGAAGAAGACCATCACTAGCATGAGCCTCGAGAACCGCGTGTTCGAGGTCCCCGCGAACTTCAAGAAGAAGGCGTGGATCAATTCGATGGATCAGTACAAAAAGATGTGGACTGAATCCGTCGATCAGCCCGACAAGTTCTGGGGCAAGATCGCCGAAGAGTTCTGGTGGGACAAGAAGTGGGACAAGGTGTGCGATTGGGACTTCACCAACGCCAACATCAAGTGGTTCGTCGGCGCCCGCACGAACATCACCGTCAACGCGCTGGATCGTCACCTGGAAAAGCGCGGCAACCAACCCGCGATCATCTGGGAAGGCAACGAGCCGGGCGAAGAACGCACCCTGACCTACAAAGACCTGCACCAGGAAGTCTGCAAGTTCGCCAACGTGCTCAAGAGCAAGGGCATCAAGAAGGGCGACCGTGTTTCGATTTACATGCCGATGATCCCCGAGCTGCCCATCGCCATGATGGCCTGCGCGCGTATCGGCGCGATCCACAGCATCGTGTTCGGCGGCTTCTCGGCCGAAGCGTTGCGTGACCGCATTCTCGACGCCAAGTGCCGGGCACTGATCACCACCGACGGCGTGTGGCGCGGCAAGAAGGGCGTGGGCCTGAAGGACGCCGCCGACACCGCCATGCAAATGTGCTCCGACGCCGGCCACAACGTGGAATTCTGCATCGTCTACAAGCGCGTGGGCAACGAAGTCGTCATGAAGGCCGGCCGCGACCTGTGGTGGCACGATGTGATGGCGAATG
>CAZEDX010000080.1:0-19012 GCA_964511015.1 uncultured bacterium
GCACTTCCTTCCCGACGTCTACGTCACCTGCGACCAGTGCGGCGGCCGGCGTTACAACCGCGACACGCTCGAGGTGATGTACAAGGGCGCCTCCATCGCCGACATTCTGGAAATGACCGTCACCCAGGCGGCCGAATTCCTGGCCAACTTCCCGCTGATCGTCAACAAGCTGCAGACGCTGATCGACGTCGGCCTGGGCTACATCCACCTCGGCCAGCAGGCGACCACGCTGTCCGGCGGCGAGGCGCAGCGCATCAAGCTCTCCCGCGAGCTGTCGAAGCGCGCCACCGGCCGCACGCTGTACATCCTCGACGAGCCGACCACCGGCCTGCACTTCGAGGACATCGCCAAGCTGCTGGTGGTGCTCAACCGCCTGGTCGATGCCGGCAACACGGTGATCGTCATCGAGCACAACCTCGATGTGATCAAGACCGCCGACTACCTGATCGACCTCGGCCCCGAAGGCGGCGACCGCGGCGGCCGCATCGTCGCCCAGGGCACGCCCGAGGAGATCGCGGCGAACCCCGATAGCTTCACCGGCCAGTTCCTGAAGAAGGTGTTGCCCAACGACAATAGGAAGCGCGCGAAGAAGAACGGGCGGAAGTAGGGGGCGGCGCAATCGGCCTGCGCCAACAGACCGTTTGACGGTCAATGAGAGGCTGGGATGAGTTTTCCAAGAACTGAAGAAGTGGTAGTCCGCGATTTGATGGTGGGTGGGGGTTGTCAGTCGACTTTTGGTGCGTCATGGAGAAAATTGACCTACGAAAGGACAACAGAGACATACTCTGGAGAAGTGGTCTAGACGAACGGCACCTGTTTGTCGTGGTCGACACTGGCACTGACCGGTCATCATGGTTGATCATGAATGCCGATGGCTTTGAAAGTGGTGATGTTGTGTTTACCTTACCAAAGGAAATCACGGTAAGGCGGATCGTGGCGCCGTGCGGAAAAGTGGCGGATTTTGCGGAAAATTTGCCCGTTCTCCGCTTCAATAACGAAAACGGATGGTATCTGACCAACTCGTGCTGGTCGACCAGTTGTTCACATTCCGCGACTACGAACACGAGCTTGTGCCGGCGTCATCGTCCGGCTATCTTCTGCACATGTCACGACGAATCTTCCTAGCCCTCTTGGCTGTCGCCTGTCTGCCCGCCGCGGTTCACGCCGAGCCGTTGCTGATGAAGGCGCAGCTCGCGCTGGCGCCGCTGCCGCGCGTGCTGTTCTTCGGCGTGCGCGCCTGGGTGTTGTTGGCCTTCGTGCTGGTGTTGGTCCGTCTGTGGCGGGTGGTACGCGGGCCGGCGAAGGAAACGCACCTGTCCCGCCGCGAAGCGCTGTGGCGGGTGCTGCGGCTGGTGGTGTGGGCGGCGGTGCCGATGGTGGCCGTCGAATTCCTGCTCAACCGGACGGCGCTGGCGAACAAGCTGCCGGGGCTGCCGGTCGCGGCCTTGTGGACGGCGCTGTTTCTGCCCGGCCTGCTGGTGCCGCCAGGCCACGCCAAAGCGCGCTGGCTGCGGCTCGGCGCGTTGGTGGCGGGCGACCTCGGCGGCGCCTCGCTGGTTCTGTGGCGCACGATTTCGCAGGGCCTGACCCCTAATGCCTGGGCGCTGGCCTGCTTCCTGTTGCTGTTGCACGCGGCGGTGATCGTCAGCTTCGTGGCGCGCGGCCGCCGCTTCCCGGTCACCCGCTGGGCGGCGCTGCTGTTGCTGCTGTTCCTGTGTTCCAGCCTGTTCGTGCCGCCGGCCATCGCCGCCGACCGCCAGGCGCTCCGCCGCGGGGCGGTGCGGTCGGTGCCGAACCAGAAGGGTCCGGTGCGCTCGGCCGTGTTCGACGCCGACGGCCGCACGGCGCTGGTGGTGTTCGCCAATGACCCGAAGCGCATCTTTCGCATCGAGTTGGCGAGCGGCCGGCCGCAAATCGCCTATGCGGCGCTGGACAGCGCGTTCGCCCGGCTCGAACGCGATCCGCGGTTCAAGATCATGGTGGCGGCGACCGACCGCGGCTTCAACCGCCGGGCATATCTGTTCGACCTCGCGCCGTTTGAGCCGCGCGGCACCTACGACAGTGACGAGCCGTTCACCGTGCCGACCTTGTCGACCAGCGAAGACCACCTTGCGTTCGGCTCGGCCGGCACCGACGCCAATCTGCGGCTGTGCCCGGTCCGGAAAGGGACCGGCGCCACGCGCTGGTCGTTGCCCGAAACGTGCCGGAATCTGCGCCTGCCGCTGGTGCGCGTGGGCGACGTGCTGGTGCAGCGCGAACGCGGGTTGGTTTTTGCCGCCGAAGGGTCCGACGGTTTCCTGGACGGCTGGCGGCTGGTGGAGGTTGCGACTACCAACGGTTACATCATGCGCTCGGCGATCATCGGCCGGTCGCTGGGCGGCATGGTGTACGACCCGAAAATCTACAGCATCTACCTGGCTCGACCCGCGCAGGGCCAGATCGACACACTGGTGGCGGAAAACCTGACCTACCAGTATTCCATTCCAGCCGAGCCCGGGGTGAAGTACCTGGCGCTGGACGAGGGGCGGCGCGTGCTGCTGGCGGCCAGCCCGCAAACCGGCCGCCTGCTGGTCTATGACCTGCACCGGCGCTACGCGGTGGCGCACGTGCCGATCGGCACCGGCATCACCCAACTCGACTACCACCCGGCGACGGCGACGGCGCTGGTGGCGGCGGCGCGGGGCTTGGTGACAGTCGAGATTTCGCGCCTGCCCGGTCTCGAAGCGCGCTAGCGACCCCGCACCTTTACAAACGGCGGGGCCGCACCATATAAGAATTACATCAACGACCGGGGGTCGGGCATGCTCCAACGCGCAAGACGGCGACAGGTGGCGGCCCTTTTGCCGCTGCTGATCGTGCTATGGGCGGCCTGCGCGTCGGAGCCGGAAAAGAAACACGCCGCCGGTCCGGTGACGCGCATGTCCGACCGGGCCTTTGTGCAGGAATCGCATTTGGAATACGAGCGGGCCGACGTCGAAGGCTACGTGACCGGCATTCCGCAACCGGCCAATCGGTTCTTCGCTGTCTTCGCCGACGGCAGCGTGATCTACGCTGGCGGTGCGAGCGGCTTGTACCGCAGCACCGGTGGGATGTTCGAGCAGTTGCTCGCCGATACGCCGATATACAGTCTGCTGGTGGTTGGTGACGATCTCTACGCCGGCACCGACGACGCGGTGTTGATCGGCCAAAGCAACGCCTTCACTCCGCTAGCGGCGGCGTTGGCGGGCCGCGTGCGCGCGTTGGCGCAGGTCGGCGACAACATCTTCGCCGGCACCGACGGCGGCCTGTACGTGCGCGACGGTGGCGCGTTCGTCCCGTGGGGCGAGCCGCTCGACCACCAGGTTAACGATCTGGCGGTGGCGCCCGATGGCGCGCTGTGGGCGGCGACCAACAACGGTTTGTACCGCTTGACCGGCGCCGGTGTGCAGCGCTGGAGCACCGACGATTACCTGTTGCGCATGCAGGTGACCGGTCTGGCCTTCGACGACGCGGGCGATTTGTGGATCGGCACCGGCAGCGGCCTGAACCGGCTGGACAACGATGGTTTGGTCGTGTCCTTCACCGGCGCGCAGGGCCTGCCGATGACCGACGTTACGTCGGTGGCTTTCGCCGCGGCGGAAGAGGCGGGCGGGGTGTGGATCGGTTCTTCGAAAGGCGCGATCCGATATGCCGACCCCGACTGGAATTTTTATCGCGGCCGGCGTTGGCTGCCCGACGACCGCGTCAACGATATCGCGGCCGACGAGGCCGGCAACGTGTGGTTGGCGACCGGCAACGGCGTGTCGCGTCTTTCTTTCGACGCCTGGACGCTGGCCAAAAAGGCGGAGCGCTACCTGGCGCTGAACGAAGAGCGGCACAACCGTTATGGCCTGGCCTCGGCTTGCGCGCTCGATCTGCCCGGCGACCTGGAAACCTTCCGCGGGCAGGACGACGACAACGACGGTCTTTGGACCGGCATGTACCTGGCCGCGTTGAGCTTCGCTTACGCGGTCAGCGGCGATCCGGACATCAAGGCGCTGGCCGACGAACGCTTCGCGGCGATGGCCTTTCTGGAAGAGGTCACCGGCATTTCCGGCCTGCCGGCGCGGAGCGTCGCGCCGCTGCACACTTACAGCCTCGACCCGTCGTGCTACCCGAACTGCCAATGGCGCGCGAACGAAGAACTTGGTTGGGACTGGAAGAGCGACACCAGTTCCGACGAGATCACCGGTCACTTCTACGCCTACGCGATCTACTACGACCTGGTGGCCGAGGGCGAGCAACGTGAACAGGTCATCGAACTGGTGTGGCGTATGGCCGCCGCCATCGTCGACCACGACTACTTCCTGATCGACTGGGACGGCGAGCCGACCACCTGGGGAGTCTGGAACCCGACCTATTTGTGGGAATGGTACAAACAGCCGCTTGACGAAGGCAGCCGGTATCTGGGCTTGGTCTATCCGAACAGCCTCGAGATTTTATCGTTCATGCGCACGGCGTATCACATCACCGGCGACGATCGCTTCGCCGAAGCCTACCATGAGCTGGCGGTGGACTACGCGCTGGCTGATCTGGCGCTCAGCGCGGCGCTCTATTTGCCGATGGTGACCAACCATAGCACCAACGAGCTTTTGTATCTGGCCTACTACCCGCTGCTACGCTATGAAACCGACGAAGTGTTGCGCGCCAAGTACCTCGATAGCCTGCGCCGCACGTTCTCCTTCACCCGGGTGGAACAGGCGAGCCTGTTCGACATCACCTTCGGCGCGCTGACTGAGGGCGGGGAAGATTTCGATCTGCCCGTCGCGGTGAACAACCTGCAGCAGATACCGCTCGACCTGGTCGAGTGGACGATGACCAACAGCGACCGCGCTGATGTGGTGTTTGACCCGCTGCCCAATCGTTTCGGCGAGCTGATCTCGGCCACCGACCAACCGCCGCTGCCGCCCGACGAGCGGCCCTTGATGATCTGGAACGGCGACCCGTTTGTGCTCGATGGCGGGGCCGCCGGTTTTCGCGAACAAGCCGGCACGTTCTGGCTGCTGCCGTACTGGATGGCGCGCTACCACGAATTCATTGTCGATTAGAAACGGAGTCCACCATGAAGTTCGAAGTGTCCGACCTCATCGCCTACCCCGCCGAACAAGTCTTCGCCGCCTATCGCGACCACATCGTCGATTTCGTGCCGTATCTGCCGAACATCGAGAGCATTGTGATTCGCGAGCGGCGCGAGGAGGGGAACACCGTTTACATCGTCAGCCACTGGCAGTCGAAGATCAACTTGCCGGGGCCGGCGGAGAAGCTCATTCCGGCCAAGGACCGCGGTTGGGACGACTACGCCACTTGGCTCAACAACGAACTGGCGGTCGAATGGCGCTTCGACGTGCCGGCGCTGCCGAAGGCAGTGAAGGTCAGCGGCAAGAACCGTTTCGTGGCCGAAGGCGACCAGACCCGCCTGATCATCCAGGGCGAGAGCGACGTCGATTTGGACAAAATTCGCGGCATTCCGAATTTCGTGCTGAAGAGCATTGTGCCGGCGATTGAAAAAATCGCGCTGGCCGCGATCAAGCCGAACATGTTGAAGGTAAATCGCGGTCTTGAGCAGTACTTAGCCGCGCAGAAGGGAGAGCCGGCCAAGGCCACGGGCCGCAAAACCAAATCCCGCTAGTTCTCTCTGCTAACCGATTTAACATTTAACGTCGAAGGCGGCCGCCAGGCCGCCTTCGCGCTCGACAAGCCGGGAAGCTACTCGTTCATACCGGAGCTCGGATCCACACCACTGTAGTTCGGCACCAACGAGGAGTGGATTTCCATGCATTCGGCATAAGACTGCGAGTGGGTGTTCACGCACAGCAGTTTACGGCGCGGTTTCTCGGAGCTCGGTTCGAGGTCGGGGACATAGTTGGATTCGTCTTCATCTTTTACCTGCGGCACGAACACGCTCGAGGCGTTCGGATCGGCTTCTTCTTCCATCATGCCCGAGGCCGGGCCGGCAAACGGGTCAGGTTGACGTTCGTTGCTAGGTTCGACGCCAGCTTTGTCTTTTACCTGTGGCACAAACACGTTCGAGGCGTTCGGATCGGCTTCTTCTTCCATGCCCGAGGCGGGGCCGGCGAACTGATCGGGTTCGCGATCACTGACCGGTGAAACGTCACTTAATTCGCCGCTGAGCAGATCGCGCGCCAGCAGTTCATCGGGGTTGCTGTTCGGGCCGTCGCCGCGCCAGCCGGCCAGCGCATCGGGGTCGGAGCTGGCTTCGGCCTCGGCCTGCTCGGCCTGGTCGAACTCACCTTCTTCATAGGAGCCGCACGCAAACAGGGTCAAAGAAAGTACGAAGATAAAAGCTACGGTGGACAGACGAGACATGGGTTCCCTCCTTCACGGTTCAAGGTTTCCGTCTTTGAGGGAACGGTCGACTTGCGGCGATCCGTTCCTTCGGCAGCCGAGCTATCTCCACCCGGAGACCTCTGGCTTTGCGCCCCCGCTTCACAGCGGGTTTGCCTTTGTCGGGAACGTGGCCTTGCGGGCTACCTTCGCGACGTACACTATTTGTATCGACGACCTTGGCCAGGACGATAAGAAAAAAAATACCGGAAATTTTAGAACGGCCATTCCACCTTTCGCCCAAGGCTCAAGGCGCACCTCCAGCGACCTGACGCATTGGCCGGCAGGAAAACCGCGTCAACGTCAATGGTTGCTCAGTGTGTGATGACCCACGTGTCGAAGGTGTTGCCGTCGATGTCGATCGCGTTGAGCGTCATCTGGTTGCCGTCGACCTGCACGCTCATGAAGTGGTGCACGGCGTTGTAGACGGTGATGTGTTCGACATCGCGCACCCAATAGTCGAGGCCGCCGCCCGCGCCGCCGATGATGTAGCTGGTCACGCCGTTGAGCAGGCCGCGTTCGAAGTCGTGGGTGTGGCCGTTGAAGTACACGTCGACGCCGTACTCCTCCATCAGCGGCACCACGAACCAACGCACCAGCTCTTCGCCGTTGTAGCCTTCCCAACCCTCGGTCCAGGGCGGGGTGTGGAAATAGACCACGCGGAACTCGGCGTTCTGCGCTTCGTCGGACGCCAATGCCTCTTTGAAGAAGCGATACTGCGGGAAGCCGGGGATGCACTGGTTGACGGTGTCCAGTGCCAGCCCGATGAAGAACACGTTGCCGAAGGTGAACGAGTAGTACTCCGTGTCGCCGTTCGGGAAATGGAACGAGTTGTAGAAGTAGGGCGATAGCTTCTCATGGTTGCCGATCGCCGGGTACAGCGGCGCCTGCCGCCACACGTCGGCGGCCGGGCCGAAAAGCTGCTCGTCGAAATCGGGCTCGTTCCAGCCGTCGTTCACGGTGTCGCCCGAGGAAATGGCCATCCATGGGTCTTCCGCCAGCATCAGGCCCGCGATCTGGCCGAAGATGTCGAAGTTTTCCTGGCTGTCGCTGAAGGCCACGAAGGTGAACGGATCGCCCGGTTCCGGCGCGGTGCGGAAGGTGCCGACCGTCGATTCGGCCTGGCACGAAACCACCTTGTAGTAGTAGGTCGTGCCGGGTTGGAGGCCGGTGATCGCCAGTTCGTGCTTGGTGACCATATTGCCGTCATAAACCCAATCGCCGAGGTCTTCGGTCAGGCCGTACTCGACCAGCGAATCGCCGACCACGTCGGTGCGCCACAGCACCGACATGCCGGTTTGTGAGGCGAGTTGCAGATACGGCTGCCGCGTGATCACGGCCGGGCATTCCTGCGTGGCGGTGTCGTCATCCGCCGCATCGTCATCGGTGGTGTCGTCGTCGGCCGTGTCGTCGTCGGCGGTGTCGTCATCGAGGTCGTCGTCGCCGGTGTCGTCGTCGAGGTCGTCGTCGCCGGTATCGTCGTCGAGGTCGTCATCGCCGGTGTCGTCATCGTCGAGATCGTCGTCCACATCGTCATCGGCATCGTCGTCGGCGGTGTCGTCGTCGGCCGAGGTGTGGTCGTCATCGTCACCACCGCCCGACGAGCAGGCGGCGAACAACAGCGCGAGCAGGAGCAGCAGCAAACAGCAACGGGAGTTTTTCATTTCATCCTCACAGGTTCAACGCGGAGCTAGATGTCCCAATCCATTCCGACGAACGCCATGTGGCCCGACGTGAAGCCGCTGGTCAGGCCGAGGAAACGATAGCCGACGCCGACGTTGTAGATCTTGCACACCAGGCTCGGCCGCATCAGGAAAGCGACTTCCGCGTCGGTCGGCGTGGTGTCTTCGAGCGTGCGGTATTTCCGGTCGTTGCGCTCGACTTCGGTGCGGCGTTCGGAATAGGTATTGTCGAGCATGACGCCCAGGCCGAGGTCGAGCGCCATCTGGAAGTTGTCGGCGATGGGGAAGCGGATGCGCAAGTCGGCGCCGGGGAAGAACTGCCGCCGGCGCTCGAAGTCCCACGTCCGCACGGTGTAGCCGTGCATGTCGTCGAAGACGGTCTTGTCGTCGGTCATGTACTGGCGCGCGTCCATCGACCAGTCGACGCCGAGGCCGACGCCGATCCAACGCGTGAAGTAGTATCCGCCTTGAATGTAAACGCCCCAGCCGAACTCGTCGAACCACACCGGGCCGGTGCCGATCGCGCCCCAGAAGTCGGGCTTCTCCTCGATGTACAGTGCGTTCGCCGGCGCGGCGAAGAGCAAAGCGAGGGCCAGAACCAGCAACAGCAACAAGCAACGGCGCATCACAGCCTCCTTCCAAGGCAGCGGGAACCCGCGGAGTGTAGCGGAAATGGCCGCGGGCGGGAATAGGGTGGCCGGGCGGAAATATTTGACGGGATGAACGGGATCAGGCGGATGAACAGGATGAGGAATCGGCGATTGATCGCGGCCGATCGGCCGGACCTCAACTCTGAGACTCTTAGGATACAATTCTGCTGATTTTTCCGCGCCTCGCTGGCAAATCGACATCCATTCCTCAAGCCGACCAAGCAAGAGTCGGCTATTATTGCGAGGTTGCGATGCGGCCCCGCCGCGGCACACTTTTTGCGTAGTGAAAATATCAGTCAACTTGGAGATTCATGGGACATCGTCAGGGCAATGGTTGTTCCCCCGTCACGGGGCGAGGAGGGATCTCGGATGAAACGCTTGTTGTTGGTGACCTTGTTGTTGGCGCTTTCCTTTTCCTTCCTCGGCAGTTCTTGCGACTCGGAACAGGGAGATGACGACACCGTCGCCGACGACGACGTCCTCGACGATGACGCCCTCGACGATGACGCCCTCGACGACGACGCGGTCGACGACGACGCCGTGGACGACGACGCCGTAGACGATGACACAGCAGACGACGACGCCGTAGACGATGACACAGTGGACGACGACGCGACCGACGACGACACGGTCGACGACGATGCCAGCGACGATGATACCGTGGTGGATGATGACCTCGCTCTGGACGAGGTGACCATCGAGCGGGCTGACGCCGGCTGGGCCGGCTTCTCTGGCGCGAGTGTCGCGGCGGATGCGGACGGAGTGGTCTACGTCGCCGCGGTCAAAGGCCCGACGCTGTATCTCTACCGTTACGACGGTAACGAGATCACCGCGGAAGCAGTGGTCAACGATGCGCAACGGCCGCATCTGGCGATCGACCAGGCCGATCACGCGCATATCGCATACGAGACGATTTCCCTTAACTCTTTGGTCTATGCCACCAACGCTTCTGGCGCGTGGGAATTCCAAACCGTGGGTTACTCTTTGGACTTCTGGAGCGAATCCATCGCCATCGCCGTCGACTCGGCGGGGTATGCCCATTTGGTGTGGGGCTACTACTTTACGTACTACGCGACCAACCGTTCCGGGAGTTGGGTGGTGGAAGAACTGTTGATCTCGGCGACCTCGGTGGACATCGCGGTGGACGCCAACGACCAGGTGCACATTTCCGGCGGCTACCTGCATCTGGTCTACGCGACCAAGGTCGACGACGAATGGCAATATGAAACGATCGAGACCGGCTACATCGGCGAGGGAAAAAGCGGAAGCACTTATGTCGGCTGGGGCAACTCGCTGGCTCTGGACGACGAAGGGCGGGTGCACATCAGCTACCGTTACTACTGGTATTACTCCGGTTACTCTTCAATATATCTCCGACATGCCGTCCAAGACGAAGAGGGATGGACGATCGAAAACGTCCGCTACGGTCAGTTCTCCAATTCCAGCATCGCCATGGATTCCGCCGGCACGATCTGGATCGCCTACGTAGAGGGCAGCCTTGACGGTTTGGGAGTTGCCAACAACGCCGACGAATCCTGGTCGACCGAGGAAGTCAGCGGCCAATACCTCATCGATGGTTCCTATCCGGAATTGATCGCGTACGGCGACGGATTGGTGGCCAGCTACCCGGCGGAGGATTTCATGCTTTACTTCTGGAATGAAACCTCCGGTTGGGAGGGAATCGTCCTCGACGAAAGCCGCGAAGGCGGCGGCGGCAGTTCGTTGATTTTAGACGCGGCCGGCGAACCGGTCATCAGTTCCTTGGAGCAACAAGGGAACGGTTTGGTGGTCACCACGCACAACGGCGGCGAGTGGGAGACGACGGAAGTCAGCGCGCCGACCGGTTTGGGCGAAAAGTCGGTGCTGGCGCTCGACGGAAACGGCGCCGCCCACGTGGCCAGCGGCGAATGGTATTACACCAACGCTTCCGGCAGTTGGTCCGGCGAAAAACCGAACGCGGGCGACTTCGTGAATGGCAGCGCGCTGGCGTTGGATGGCGCGGACCAGCCGTACGTCGTCCTGGCGGGCGATGGCCTGTGGCTGGCGTCCCCGGGGGAAAACCAGGGGGATTGGGTCTCCACGGAAATTGACGAATCGAGCTGCGACTACCCGTCCATCGCCATCGACGAAAGCGGGGCGATCCATTTGGCCTATTTGGTTTGGGGGGACTACGTGATGCGTTATGCCACCAATGCCTCCGGCGATTGGGAGATAACGACGCCCGACGGGGACGATTGCGTCGGAACGAATACTGCCATCGCGGTGGACGACCTGGGGCACGCCTACATCGCCTATCACGACTACGGCAACTTAGGTCTGAAATTTGCCACCAACGCTTCGGGCTCGTGGCAGACGGCGCTCTTGTCTTCGGACGATTTGGATTCCAACTACGCTTCCATCGTACTCGATGACCAGAATCGAGTGCATATCGCCTATTTCCACGTGGGATACGTAGACCGTGAGTTGAGATACGTCACCAATCGCAGTGGCGTGTGGCACAACTACGAGGTATTCATGATGCGCGGGATGGACAACGACGAATACCTGGGCACTTCGTTGAAAATCGACGACGCGGACCGCGTGCACATTTCCTTTACTTGCGATATGTCCCTGGGCTACGCCACGTTCGCGGTGCCGGATTCGAGATAGCGCGAACGCGCGAGCAAGACCCCGGAAAACACGAACCGCGAAGGCAATCGCGTTCCCGCTGCAAGCGACCCGACATGCGGAGCGGTCTTTGAGGTCACATACAGTGACCTCAAGCAATAAGCGCACGTAAGGGGAATACATCACCAGGCTTGTCTCCATTGGGCTGGCGGCCTGTTCCCACAAAGCCAAACGAACGGACGAAGGATCTCTTGAATGGGAGTTCTCCGATTGGTGTTGATAGAAAGTTGGATATGCGAAGGTATTGCGAAATGCTTTGAACAATGAGAGACTATTCTTGATCGATTTTGGATATACCGGAGCTGATGGCAGAAGTGGTGCTTCGTCGACGCCGCTTGGTGATCTTCTTTGCGCACTTCAGACGAGTGCGTGCGTGGAAGGCCTTTTCGTTGGGCCTGTTTTTTGCTTTTTGCCTGGTATTGTTGATTGTGTTGAGTATTGGCGTTGCGGAGCGGCCTTACAAAGACTGGCATTTGGCCAAGCTACGGAAGCAACGTTTTCGATCGGCCGCGAGCTTGAAGATTCTATTTGTGGGCGATTCATTCACGGCTGGGGAGTTGTCGGAATCCGGTCTTGGTTATTGGGCCTACGTGCCCGAGGCGATCCGTCGAAGAACCAGCCTTTTCCCGAGGGTTGAGTGTCTGAACATCGGCATTTCCGGTTCGTCGAGCCTGGAACACCGCTCCCAAGTTGCTCGCTACCTCGATGAAGCGAACATCAAACCCGACTACGTGATGCTCATTACCGGAACGAACAATGAAAAGGCCTATGCTTTTCAACGCTGATATTTTGAAACAAGTGGGGTGAACGAGCCTTTTTGGATTCGCCAGTTCTTTTTGCGGTGTTCTCGTTGAATCCTGGTGCTGTTGGACGACTACGTTGACCGCATGTTGGTTGCCGATTCGCCGGCGGTTCCGTACCAGAAGGGTAACGCGGTCCTTCGCTCTTACCGGACGGTGGACGTTCGCTGGAACCCGGCCTATTTCGCCTGGGTGAACCGTTTTACATGTGACATTGTGACCGACACGAATCGGATTTGCCAGGAACACGGCGTCAAACTCATGTTAGGCACTTATCTTTCAAGCGCCATCAATAGCATTCCTCCTGCCATTGCGCGCGAACTGCGCCTGCCGTTGTTCAATATCGGAACGCGTGAGAATAACGAATTGTTCAACGCGCGAGGCTATTTCGTTGGCGATCACTGGCACCTGAATGATGCCGGCACTCGATATTTGGCTGAACTATTCGCCGTGTGGTTTCTGCGCCAAGTCGAAAGCGATCTTCCGGCTATAAATGATCGCGTGCCGTTCTCATAACCGATGATGACACTATTCGTCTTTACGGGGAAAGAGCAAGAAACCTTGCTCTTTCCCCTTTTTTGCTGTTCGTCGAGATGTTACAAAGTTGTTATTAACTGTCTGTCGAAGAAACGGTATAGCCGACAGGACGTCCGGTCACGGTGCAGTCTTCGCCGCTTGCCAATACATAGTGGTGACCGGCCAGAATCCCAGACATGCCGCAATGAAGCGCGCCGTAAAACAGGGATTTTGATGCCAGCTTAACACCAATCAGGTTTTGGTTGACAACCATACCTGTGGACCCCTTGATCAAGACCATAGCTGGTGTCGAAACAAAGGGTGGCAGTTCTGTGATGACCACACTGGAGTTCTGTGTTGCGAAAATCGCAGTTGCCGGACGGAAGTCGGTTGATTCGAAAGTAATCGTCCTCAACCTTTCGTGTTGGTCAAAAGGAGCGAAGGTCACCAAGCTATTGAGCATGACCATCACACCTGTGTTGAGGAAATCCTGGAAATGACAATCGCCGACTATGTCGGCGTTTGCGTTGTATGCTGCCAAGAGATCAACTGAATTGTCCTTGGATAGACAGTTTTCGATAACTAATTGTGACCCCTTTGCTACCGCCCATCCAACGCTGCCCCATTGTTGCGAAGAGCATAGAGCCGCCAATGAACGACTTAATTCCGATACCTTCACGCCGATAGTCGCTTCGGTATCGGAAGTCGGTCTAAAATCAATTCCACGGAAGTCAATTCGCCCACAGGTGTTCTTGACGTCAACACCTGCAATGCGGCAAGGTCTGACTCCCTCAACATCAAAAGGCAGATCGGTCGATTCCGATGTCGACCAAGGATTAATACCCTTCGAGTACTTCGTGTAGTCGAATAGCACCCAGCCGATTGAGGCCGAAATCGCAAGATAGCTTTGAGTATCATCGCCGGGGAAAGAGATTCCTGATAGAATCAAGCGTCCTTGATGGACAGCGTAGCTTTCCGCCTCGCCGACTTCCGAGTACACATATGGAGAGGTTAGACTTCCATTCAGAACGATCTCGACGTCATTCTGCAGGATTCCTCTTGTAACCGAGTCGTAAACGTATGTGTTGAGAATCGCGCTGATATGTTCTTTCGGTGTCGTTGATGTTAGTCCGTCGTTGGAGTCGCTGCCGCTAACTGAGTCCACATAGTAATACACTTTCGACATTATCATGTCCTCCTAGTATTCGTTCATTCCGCTTTTTTGTGTCACAACCACATTGGTTGATGTCTCTTCCAAGTTTCACGATCTCAACCGACCATTTCGTTAGACACCCATTGTCAGGTCTTCGGACTGACTTCAGGTCAGACTCAATCAAAATACCAAGTAAAGACCAAATCGGTGAAAGCGCCTGTGCCACCCCGCGCCCCCAGACCCAAGACCCAAGACCCAAGACCCCAATTCCCACCCGTTGACACCCGTCCTTTCCTGCGTATACTGCATGGTCCGTTTTGCCGGACGGAGGGGATAACCTCGTGAAAGTTTCGGTCCCGAGTATTCCCGCGTCTGGCCGTTCTTATGAAGTGGTGGTGGACCCGGGTCCGTTGCGCGAACGCCTGGCCGACCGCGTGGATATCGAGCGCTTCGTCGCTTGCCGCGCGGAGCTCATGGCCGAGCGAGTTGACCATACGGTCACGCTGCGTGGTACGATCACGCTCGAGCTGTTGTTCGACTGTTCGCGTTGCGCGGAGCCGACCCAGTCGCGGCTGGAATTCCCGTGGCGAATCGTGCTGTTGCCGCGGCCGTCGCGGTCGGGGCCGGCCGAGGAAGACGAGGGCACGGGCTACCACAACGGGCGGGAGATCGATTTGGATCGGCTGATCGTCGACCAGGTCGTCCTGGTGCTGCCGGACGTGGTGCTGTGTCGGCCCGAGTGCCGGGGTCTCTGCTCGCAATGCGGTGCGAATCTCAACGATGGTCCCTGCACGTGCGGGGACAGGCGAAAGGGATAGATCATGACCGTTCCGAAAAGACGTTGCAGCCACTCGCGTACGGCGCGCCGTTGGGCCGGCTACCGCAAGCCCAAGACGCCGGGTATGGTGACCTGCCCGAACTGCCAGGAGCTCATGCAGAGCCACCGGATTTGCGCTTCGTGCGGCTACTACAAAGGCCGCGAAGTGATCAAGGCCGAAGAGGAGTAGAACGCGGCGATGGCGGCTCCGGTCGCCCTGCTGTTCCCCGGACAAGGTGCGCAGTCCGTGGGCATGGGACTGGCCTTGGCCGGGCGCTATGCGGCCGTCGAAACGTGGCTGCGCCGCGCCGAGGAAGCCGCCGGGTTCGCCCTGCTTCAACTGCTGCGTGAAGGCCCCGAAGAGCAGCTCCAGCAGACCGAATTCCTCCAACCAGCCCTGGTCGCCGTCGAATACGGCGCGTGGCTCGCCTTGCGCGAGACGGTGGAGGTGCAGGTAGTCGCCGCCGCCGGCCATTCGGTGGGGGAATACGCCGCGCTGGCCGCCGCCGGCAGCATCGATCCGGCCGCCGCGGTGGCCACGGTTCGCCGCCGCGGGCAGTACATGCAGCAAGCGGTTCCGTTGGGGGTGGGCGGCATGGCCGCCGTGCTCGGCATCGAAGCCGAACCGATCGCCGCGGCGTGCGCGCAAGCCAGCCAGGAAGACAGCCAGGTGTGGGTCAGCAATGACAACGCGCCGGGCCAGGTGGTGATCAGCGGACACCTCGCCGCGATCGAGCGCGCGACCCCACTTTTGAAGGACGCCGGCGCCCGCCGGGTGATGCCTCTAAAGGTGAGCGCTCCGTTCCATTGTCCGCTCATGAAACCGGCCGCCGAACGTCTCGCCGCGGACCTCGCCCTGCTCGCTTTTCACCCCCCCGTCTTCCCCGTCCTGGCGAACCATTCCGCGACGGCTTATACCGATGGCGAAAATGTGCGCGCGGGGCTCATTAACCAGGTGGTTAATCAGGTCCAGTTCACCTCTTCCCTGCGCGCAATCGGGGCTCTCCATCCGCGTGCGGTGATCGAGGTCGGACCCGGCACCGTGGCGTCGGGTCTTGCCAAACGCACGATCCCGGATATGCTCATTCTGCAGGCCGGTAATCCCGATCAGATAGACGAGATTCTCAAAGGACTCGCATGAGCGAACGCAGAGTCGCATTGATCACCGGCGCCTCCGGCGGTATCGGCGGGGCGTGCGCGGTCGCCTTGGCCCGCGACGGCTACGGCGTCGGCGTGCACTACCACGCCAACCAGGCCGGCGCGCAGGCGGTGCTCGACCGCCTTCGCGCGGCGGGCGGCGAAGGGTGGTTGGTGCCGTTCGACGTGGCCGATCCGGAAGCGATCGATCGCGCCATTCGCGCCTTCGGCAAGGAGCGCGGCCGCATCGACGCGCTGGTCGCCGCGGCGGGCGTGGTCCACAACCAGATGCTCGCGCTGACCGGCGCCCCGGAACTCGATCGCCTGTGGGCGGTCAACCTACGCGGCGCGTATCTCTGCGCGAAGGCGGCGGTGCGCCACATGCTACGGCTGCGGTGGGGACGGATCGTGTTCGTCAGCAGCGTGGTCGGGGTGCACGGCAACGCGGGGCAGACGGCCTATGCCTCCACCAAGGCCGGCTTGATCGGTCTGGGCAAGAGCCTAGCCCGCGAATTGGCGCCACGCGGCATTACGGTCAATGTGCTGGCGCCGGGGCTGGTCGAAACACCGATGATTGGGGACTTGACGGGCGAATTGCGAGACGGCATCTTGCAACAAGTGCCCCTGCAACGAGTGGGTTCGCCGGACGACGTGGCCGCCGTGGTTTCCTTTTTGTGTGGATGCGGCGCGGACTACCTCACCGGCGCGGTGCTGCCGATCGACGGAGGCCTAGGGGCTTGAGACCGAATTTCTGTGGAGCAAGGACAAGAACACGATGAGCGAAGAAGTATTTGCCAAGCTGCGGGGCATGATCGCCAAAAAGCTGGAAATCAACGAGGACCAGATCACGAAGGAAAGCGAGTTCATCAAGGAACTGGGCGCCGACAGCCTGGACCTGGTGGAACTGATCGCCGACATCGAGCTGGAATTCGATTTGCCGACGATTCCCGATGAAACGGCCCAGCAAATTAAGACCGTGGGCGATGCCTACAATCGACTGATGGAATTTTTGGCCAAGAAGTTGTAGCCGCCGGCGGAGGGAGCCATGGAGCCCGAAGGGAAAATCCGTCAGATACTCTGCGACCTGCTGAACGTCGACGAAGACGACGTCACCGACGATTCGTTCCTCTCGGACGATCTGGGCATGCAACCCAACGACCTCGAAGAGTTGATCAATACCCTCAATGAGGAATTCGAGATCGAGATCCCCGACGTCGACGCCGAGGACTGGGAAACGGTCAACGACGTGGTCAACTACGTGCTCGAAAAAATCGATCATGAGTGACCCGGGCCGGACCACCCTCAAACAGGTCAAAAACAATCTCATCTACCAGACAGCGCGAGCCATCTTTTGGGCCGCCGGCCGCGTGCCGTTGCGCCTGGGGTTGCCGCTCGGCGCGGCGATCGGCAGCGCTGCGTGGCATTTGCTGCGCCACGACCGCGAATGCAGCCGGCTACACCTGCGCGTCGCCTTTCCCGAATGGACCGAAGCCGAACGCGAGGCCGTCGGCCGCGAATCGTTCCGCAACCTCGGCCGCAGCTTCTTCGAGCTGTTCCACTTCGACGAATTGCTGGCGACCATCGACACGCCCGAACCCTACGTGCGCTGGATCGGTCACGAGCACATGGATGCGGTGGTCGCGCAGGGCCGCGGCGGCATTCACGTCACCGGCCACCTCGGCAATTTCGAGCTAATGGCCGCCTGGTCGGTCAAGCGCGGCGACCAGCTTTCCGAGATCGTCCGCTCGCTCTACGACAAGCGCATCGACAAGCTGCTCAACGACCACCGCACGCGCTACGGCTATTTGCCGCTGTGGCGCGGCGGGCAGGAACTGGTGGCCGATATCGTCGCCGTGTTCCAGAAGAACGGCTGGCTCGGTATTCTGATGGACCAGGACACGCGTGTGAAAGGCGTCTTTGCCGACTGGTTCGGCCACCCGGCTTACACGCCGTCGGGGCCGGCCTACCTGTGCTACCAGGCGGGCATCGACGCCGTGGTCACCACGATACACCGCGACAAGCGCGGCGGACACACCATCGTCACCAGCCCGCCCATTCCACGGCCGCAGACCGGCAACCTCAAGGCCGACGTGCAGGCCTACACCGAAATGTTCAACCGCGAGTTGTGCGCGCGCATCCGGCAACACCCGGACCAATGGGTTTGGATGCATCGTCGCTGGAAGACGCGTCCGCCCGGCGAGCCGCCGCAGCGCAACCCCGCGCCGCTGCCCGACCGACCGTACCGCCTGGCGCGCCTGGCCGAACGCGTGCTGACGCCGCTGGCCAATCGCCGCTCGTGGGAAGCGGCCGACCGCTTCGGCGCACTACTCGGCCGTGTGGGCTCGTGGTTGTGCCGCAAGCAACACAAGGCGGTGCGCGCCGCCGCGCGACGGTACTTTCCGCAACGGCCCGGCCTGGCGGATGAGGTGCTGGCCAACCAGGGCCGCGCGTGGGTCGATTTGCTGCGCCACCAGCAGATGACCGGCCGCTTCTTCGCCGAGCGCGTGGAGATCGAAGGCCTCGACAAGCTGGAAGCCGCGTTGGCCGCGGGCCGTGGCGTGGTGCTGGCCACCGCCGAGTGGAGCGGGGGCGACGTCGCGCTCTGGAAGCTTGCCGCGCTAGGCCACACCTTGCACCTGCCGGCGCGCCGGCCGAAGAACAATCGGCTGGCCGACCGCCTGGTTTGGATCCGCCGTGCGCACGGCGTCGAATCATACATGGAGAAGTGGGCCGCGGTGCCCGTCGTGCAGGCGCTGAAACGCAACGAGATCGTGACGCTCGTTCTCGATCGCCCGACGACCACCAAGCGCGCGGTCGAGGCGACGTTGCTTGGCCAGCCGCTGCGCGTATCGTCGGCGCTCGAGCGACTAACAGCGCGTCTGGGCTGTGCCGTGCTGACCGGCCAGGTCACGCGTACCGCGCCAGGCCGTTGGCGTGTGGTCATCGGCGACGCCGTCCCGCCCGGCCCCGGCCTCACCCAACGCACTCTTGACGCCATCGGCGAAACGATCCGTCAGGCGCCGGAGCAGTGGGTGGGAATGGGCGGGTGGAATGAAAAATGAAAAATGCCCAATGAAAAATGAAGGACGAGCAGCGCTTCGGTGACGCCGGTCAGGAGTGTGAGAATAACCACAATCCGTTGCCGCGGTTCCTGTCAATCCTGCCCATCCTGCATCCTGAAACTATGAAGCAAGCCTCGAAACGGTTACAAGCGGGTTGTGTACCAA
>CAZEDX010000081.1:0-18428 GCA_964511015.1 uncultured bacterium
TTCACGTGGTCTACAAGGGCGACTACGCGATCTGGCACGCGCAGATCAGCCCGGAGTATTGGCGCGGCCAGTGAAGATTGAAGAGCGGCGGGACGGTAACTGGAATAGGAATCATAGGACTGACAGAAATGATGGGATTAGTGGGAATCGGGTTTCCGCTCTGCAGCGTCTTACCTACCGCCTAAAGCCTAAAGCCTCCGGCCTCAGCCTCATGCAAAACAAACACAACCATAACCAATTCTTGACGCACGCTTCTTAGTCTTTGCTTGGGCACGAAGGCAAGGAGGGTTCGGCAATGAAAGACGCCACGCTGGAGAAAATCAGGTTTGTGCTGGCTATGGTCGGGGTGGCTTTGCCTCCGCTACTGGTGGCGCTGTTGGGCGCCATGCTCTCGTGGTAAGTGAGGGGGAGTGACAGGACATATAGAAATTGGCGCCGTTTCAGGCGACACTGATTGGTGATGCATTGAATCTCTGGCTAGTTCCAGCCCATGGGAATTATGGGACCGACGGGACGTATGGGAAAACAGACTCGGAGACGGCAATGCCCAATCACGATGCCGGCGGATCCGCGTCGGCCATTCTTCGTAATCGCGGCGACCACCGAACCCTGCATTCCTATCGCAAAGCGGAAATCGTCTACCAGTTGAACTTTCGCTTCTTGGCCAAAGGCGACCGCACCGTAGACCAGATGATTCAGGCGGCACGGTCGGGCAAGCAGAATATCATCGAAGGCAGAAAGGCGGCGGTCACGTCAAAAGAAATGGAAATCAAACTGACCAATGTCGCGCGAGCCAGTTTGGAAGAACTGCTGGAAGACTATCTCGCCTTACTGCGCACGCGGAACCTGGCCGTGTGGGCCAAGGAATCGCGTGAGGCGCGATATGTTCGCTGGCTCGGGCGCGACCAAGAGGTTTCCTTCGAAGTGTTCCGGGAGTTCTGCCACTCACGACCGGCCGAAGTAGTGGCAAATATCGCCATCTGCTTGATTCACCAAGCCAACATTTTTGCTCGAGCGGCAGCTTCGCCGGTTGGAGCAAGAGTATCTCAACGAAGGCGGTTTGCGCGAACGCATGACCCACGCCTGCACGGAGTTCGGAAATCGTCGCCAGAGAACATCTGGAAACCGGCCGTCGGTCCTGTAATTCCCGTACGTCCCATCAATCCCATCTTCCTAAAACCCACATCCCGGCTCATCATCGTTCTTAGGCTCCCACACCGCGTTGTCGTCGGCCTGGTCGTCGTCGGCGTCGTCGTCCGACGCGGCGGCAACGGTCACACGCACTTCGTCCGGCGCGCTGCTGAGTTGGCCGTCGGTGACGACGAGTTGGAAATAGAACTCGCCCGCGACGTTGGCGTTGAAGGTGGGGGTGGAGGTGTTCGCGCCGTCGAGTTCGACGTCGGTGCCGCCGGTTTGCGTCCACTGGCAGTAGAGCGCGTCGCCGTCGGGGTCGTAGCTGCCGCGGCCGTCGAGTTCGACCTCGGCGCCGACATCGACCGACTGGTTGTCGCCGGCGTCGGCGACCGGCGCCTGGTTTTCTTCCTGCGCGGCGGGGTAGGCGACCCAGACCGCGCACATCGCGACCAGCACGACGGCAAACACGGCAAAGCGCATGACTACCTCCGCTCCGAAGGCTAGGACGCGCACGCGGGGGTGGCAAGGGCGGGCGTACCTTCCCCATTTGACCCCCGCCTTACCCGTGCTTATCTTCCTTTCGACCGAGGAGGTAGAAATATGGACCCCAACACTACTGGTTTCCTATTCTGGGATCCGACAATGTTTTTGCTCATTCCCGCCCTGTTGCTGGGGATCTGGGCACAAGCAAAAGTACGTAGTGCGTTCAACAAGTTCAGCCAGGTGCGTGCGGCTTCGGGCATGACCGGCGCGCAAGCGGCGCGGTATCTGCTCGACCGGGCGGGGCTATCGGAAGTCGCCATCGAACCGATCGGCGGCAGTCTGACCGACCACTACGACCCGCGCACGAAGGTGCTGCGGCTGAGCGAGCCGGTGTACGCCTCGCCGAGCCTGGCCGCGCTAGGCATCGCCGCGCATGAAGCGGGCCATGCCATTCAGCATCGCGACGGCTATCTGCCGATGACGATTCGCCAGGCGATCGTGCCGGTGGCGAATCTGGGCTCGGCTTTGCTTTGGCCGTTGCTGATCGGCGGATTCCTGTTCGGTATCAAACCGTTGGTGACCATCGGCATCGTGCTGTACTCGTTCGCGGTGCTGTTCCACCTGGTGACGCTGCCGGTCGAGTTCAACGCGTCCAGCCGCGCGTTGTCCGTGCTCGAAGGCAGCGGCGCGCTGGCCCCGACGGAGATCGGTGGCGCGAAAGCCGTGCTGTCGGCGGCGGCGATGACCTACGTCGCGGCCACGCTGGCGGCCGTGCTGACGCTGGTGCGCCTGTTGATCCTACGTGATCGGGACTAGATCCGGATTCCGGCTTTCGATGATGTCAACACCAGGGCAGGCCGCGGGGCCTGCCCTTTTCTTTTGCCCCAAGGCCCCGCCGCGGTTGACGCGCAGGCAGGGCCTTGGTTTTCGATGGGCTAACGCATCCCGTAGTTATCGATGGTGTCTTGGTGCCTGAGCAGCAGATCCGCAATCTCGTACAGCTCGCTGTTTTCCGATTCGTCGGCCGCCGCGCGAACCTTTTCGTAGACCGCTTCGCACAGGGCATCGGCCAGACTCGGGCTGTAATCGATCAACTCGTCGATCTGCTTCAGCGCCTCGGCGTACACCACGATGGCATCGCCCTTCAGCAATTGGGCGGGCGAAGCCTCGAGCATGGTGCCGAGCGAGCGCTCATTGGCATCGCTCCGGAGCTGGCGCATGACCGGATCCATATACTGCCCCTCGACCCGGATCGTGTCCTCCGCGTCGAACAGGCCGCCGTCGCACGGCACGATGAACTGGTGGAAGACCATTGCATCGTTCGGTCCGGGTGCTGCGGTTCGACCTCCTGCGGGTTCGGGTTGTACTCCTTGCCGTGGAACTCCTCCATCATCAGGTAGTAGGGCATGGTCAGTTCGACGCGCACGTTCATCGCTGCCAACTCCATGTTCTATAGGAATCGTTCGCCGAACTGCAGTTCCGCTTCCGCGTCCGAGTCGATGTAGACGTACACACCCATGCCGGCGTCAGTCACACCGTCCATCAGCCGGTCGTAGAAGTATTCGTCGGGGTTGCCGACGCCGACTCCGACAAGGTAAACACCCTCCCGCTTCTCGTCGTCGGCGGTATCGTCGTCAGATGCATAGCCGTCGTTGTCACCGAAGACGTCATTGTCGGCAGTAGTTGGCGCGTCGCCGTCATCGCCGGTCGCGCCGTCGCAACCGGTGTTCGCCACGGCTAGCCACAGCGCGAGGCGCAGGAAAAGAACGCACTTCAAGCGCACGTACGCTTCCGTCTTCATGGGCCGCTCCTTCTTCCGTGATAGTCATCTTTTTTGTTTTTCCGACGCTGCGAGTCCTGCCTTAGCCGATCTTTTTGACAATGCGGGATCAATGCCAGCCGAGGCGCAATGTCCGATAGTTTTGAGAGACATTTGGCGTTCAAGCCGGTGCAGGTGCCGGGCGGTCGGCGCGGCGCGACGTGTCGTTGCAGAAATCCGGCAAATCGTCCGGTTTCATGTCAGATTTTTGCGACGCACGGCGGCAATTGAAGGCGCCCGCGGGGTTGGCTACAATTCATTCAACCCTGCAACCGAGGCAGCCATGTTTCAACTCGAATCCTCTGACGATCTAGGCCGCAAGCTGGTGTTTCCGCTGGTCAAGGTGATGACCACCATCGGCCGCGACCCGAACTGCGACATCGTGCTGGCCGACGACGATGTCTCGCGGCACCACGCGAAGATCTACCTGATGGGCGGGGTGGTGAAGATCAAGGACGAGAACTCGGTCAATGGCACCTACGTGGCCAACACACGCATCACCGAGATGACCGTCATGCCGTCCGGATCCGAATTGATCATCGGGTCCAACCAGTTCTTCCTGCGGGAATCGCAAGACGTGGTCAAGGAGGATCTGGCGCTGACCTCGGTGCTGACCATCGACCAGTTGCGCGACATGACCACCGATTTCAACGAAGCCCTCGACGCCACTCCGCCGGACAGCGGCGACATGGCCAAGACGGTCGTGGTCGACAAGCAGGAGATGCTAGAGAACATTTACCTGAAGAAGATCAACTTCCGCGTCTTTCCGACGTTGGAGATCATTTTCGGCGCCGACAAGGGCCGCAAGTACGTGTTGACCTACGGCTCCAACCACCGGCTGGGGCGGGGCGAGAACTGCAATATCCGGCTCAACGACACGATGGTCAGTACCGTGCATGGCTCGATCGAGGTGGGGCCGGAAGAAGTCATTTACACCGACGAAGGCAGCCGCAACGGGACTGTGTTGAACAACAAGATTGTGCAGACGCATCCGCTGCGGCATGGCGACGTGCTGGTGCTCGGCAACACCAAACTCAAGTTCACCCATCCGGAGCAGGCGCGACGCGACCGCGATAAGCAGATTCGGCAGGTCCCGGTGGTTTCGCCGGGCGGAGAATGGGTGAAGTATGCCTTGTGGGCGGCCGCTGGCATTCTCGGCGCCGGCTTGATCGTGGCGGTTTTCTACTTCGCTTTTTCCGCTTGAACGGTATTCGGCTACCGGCTCGCGCGGTGGTGGGCGGCTCGTGCGCCGTCTGGCCTCCCGGGTGCCTTGTTTTCCGGATAAGCGGTCTGATTTAGCGACGTTCTTCCGAAAACGCATTTTGCCGGGTCCATGTTTATTGTTTTTGAGGGTTGATCGGGACTTTGCGCGTCGGGGTGGGCAACAAGCGGTAGTGCGCGGCGACCGGCAACAACTGCGCGAGTTGCCCCAGCGTGTAGAAGGCCTGATTGGCGAGGTAGCGCCGGCACGGCGGATGGTGCGGATCGAGGTCGATCAGCGGCCCCTTTTGCACGTTCTCCTGGCCTTGCTTGCCGCAAGGACTGCCTTGAACACAAGGGATGGGCGGACTAAAATCCGTCGCCTGACAACCAGTGGGATCGTCCGTTGGGGGAATTCATGAAAACCATTCGTGTCGCCCAGATCGGTTCGGGTTTCATTTCCGGCGTTCACGTGCGGTCGTTCAAGCAACTGCCGGGTGTGGAAGTCGTTTGCCAGCACGACAACGATTTCGTGCGCGGCCGGGCTTTCTGTAAGGAAAACGGCATCAGCGACTTCGTGGAAAGCTACGATGAGCTGCTCAAGCGCAAGGATGTCGATGTCGTTTCGCTCGGTTTGCCGAACTTCCTGCACCATCCTTTTGCTGTGAAGGCGGCCCAGGCCGGCAAACATATCATTTGCGAAAAGCCGCTGGCGCTCCGCCTCGACCAGGCCGACGAAATGATCGATCTGTGCCGGCAGAAGGGCCTGGTGTTGGGCTACGCCGAAGAGCTCTGCTACATTCCCAAATACGTCTATGCCAAAGGCGTGGCGGATGCCGGCGGATTAGGCAAGGTCTTTCTGGTACGCCAACACGAAAAGCATTCCGGCCCGTATTCGCCGTGGTTCTTCCAGGCCGATACCGCCGGCGGCGGCATCCTGATGGACATGGGTTGCCATGCGATCGAATGCTGCCGGTGGTTGCTCGGCAAACCGAAAGTGAAATCGGTCTATTGCCAGGCCGACCTATTTCTGCATGGGCAGATCACCAAGCTCGACGACCACATTATAATGATCATCGAGTTCGAAACCGGCCAGATCGCCGAAATCGAATCGTCCTGGACGCTCAAGGGCGGCATGACGAGCTGGCTGGAGGTTCAGGGCACTGGCGGCGTGGCCTACGCTGAGCTGCTGCAGGCGGGCATGGGACTGCGCATCTTCTCGGAAAAAGGCTACGAGTACGGCGAATTCCCCAGCGAAGAAAACACCAAGGGCTGGCATTATCCCGATTGGGAATGGCTCTGGCAAAACGGCTACCCGCAGGAAATGAAGGACTTCACCACTTGCATTCGCGAAGGCGGTACGCCGCAGGAATCGGGCGCCGACGGTCGCGTTGTGCTAGAAATCATGATCGCCGGCTATCTGTCGGCCGCGACCGGACAGAAGGTGATGTTCCCGTTTAAAGATCCGGGCGGCTATAACACGCCAGTCGAGATCTGGCTGAAAGCGCGCGGACAGAAATAGGCTGATGAACGTATCGCGCACCGGGGGGACGGGCGCGGTTGGTCACGGAGGTCGGGCATTGTATTTCCTAGGTGTGGACGGTGGCGGCACCAAGACCGAAGTCGCCCTACTGGCGACCGACGGTACGGTGGTCAACAAGGCGATTGGCGCCCCGTTGCGCATGAGTGCGCGGGCCAACAAACGCGTGCTGGCGCTCTTGCGAGACCTGATCGACTACACCTTGAAGCCGGCCGGCGCTTCGTGGGACCAAATCACCCATTTCGGCTTCGGTTTGTCCGGCGCCGATTTTGCCGACGAAATTCGCTTGCAATTCCAGGCCATCTGCCGCAGTTACCAGATAGCGCCCGCCCAATTGATGTTGGTCAACGATGGCGTCGTTGCGCTCTGGGGCGGATCTGACCGCGAACGGGCTGTGATTCTGCAACTCGGCACCGCCTACACCTCAGCCTATCGCAGCCGGTTCGGCGAAGAAGCGCCGCTGGATCATCTCAACGCCGGCGTGCAGTTCGAAATCCGGCGCCATATACTGACGACCGTCGCGCGCGTGATGGACGGCCGTGAAAAGCCGAGCCTGATGCGCGACATGGTTCGCAAGCACTATGGCTACGCGACCGAGGACGAACTACTCAAGGCCGCCACGCGCAACAAGCTCGACCGCGCCATGACGTTGTTCATCATCACCGTGCTGAACGAGGCGGTCGCCAAAGGAGATGAGGTTGCCGTGCGCATCGTGCACGAGGCGGCCGATTACTATCGGCGCGATGTCGTCTACTTGATCGACAAGGTCGGTGGCGGCGAAGTCGATGTGGTGCTGGGTGGTGGTTTGCTGTTGAACGGTCCGCCGTTGCTGCGCGAACTGCTCACGAATCAAGTGCTCACGGCGCGACCCACGGTCACGGTGCATACTCCCCATCTGCCGCCCGCTGTCGGCGCGGCGGTGATGGCCGCGTTTGCGTCCGGATACGACCATCGCGCGGTCTTCCAGCGCGCCCAAGCCACCAATCGTTAGCGAACGGTTCTTAGAATCCGATTAGCTCAATCAACACGTGCCGGGTATCGCTCGTGCCGGGCGGCAGAAGCGTCATGCCGAACTTGCGGTCGAACGGCTCCTGCACGACCGAATCGTCCATTCCCTGCCAAGGTTCGATGCAGATGAACGGCGCTTGGGCGTCGGACCAGATGCCCAGGTGCGGGTAGTCGTCGAAGCTGACGCGCACGCCCAAGGCCTGATCGGGATCAAGCAATTCCACGAATCGCGCTTCCCGCGGCAGGTGGGAGAGGTCGAACATGTAGGTGCGGTCAAGTCCCGGTTCGGTGAACGGGAACGAGCCGGACGATTCGATCTCTTCGCTTGTGCCGGTCAGGTAGCAGCGATCGTCGTTGTGCATCATCCGCAACTTGCCTTGCGGCAGCCGCAAGGCACAGCGCGCCTTGTCCCCGTCGCGGAACGGCGTATTGAAACCCGGGTGCCAACCCAATTGGAAGGGGAGCGGGCGCTCATCTTGGTTGGAAACCACCAGCGTTTGAATCAATCGATCCGCATACAACGTGTAGGTAGCCGTCAGTGAAAAGCGCCACGGAAACATCGCCCGCGTCTCTTCGTTGTCGGTCAAGCGGTAAGACAGCATGGCGTGGTCGGCGGATGTGTCGACGGCGACGATATCGAACGTGGAGTGCCGCGCGAAGCCGTGTTGTTTCTTGAACCAAATGCGCCGGCCGTCGGTGGTGGTCGACTTCAAATCGTGCATGCCGCCCACGATCGGGAACAGAATCGGCGCGTGACTCTTCCAGTACTTCGGCGGCGGCTCGACATGGCCGTTGCGCCACAACAAGGGAATCGCACCGAGCCGCGGGTGTCGCCAGGTCATACCGATCAACTCGGCGCCCAGCCGGTTGACCAGAATATCCAGCCCCGGACCACTGAGGTGCGAAAGCCCGGATTCGCCGTTGTAGCGGTACACGAAAGGCATGGCGCCTCCTTTAAACCAGGCGTCCGGTGTGCGGGTCGCGGCTAAATTTCAACGCGGTCAGCTTCACCTTGGCGCGACCGGCGCGCCGGTCAAGCAGCCGGATTCCCATCTTCTTCAGTCGCGCGGCCTGGGCGAGGAGTTCGGCGCCTGCTGTGACATCGACAACGTAGATCAGGCGTCCGCCGCGTTGGGCAAAACGTTGGCCGTAAGAAATGGGCAGGGCAGACGAAACCGGTCCAAGCAGCGAGTCGGTGACCGGCCGGGTTTTGCGCGAGCCGTTGGCCAGCAGCAGCACGGTTTGCGCCTGATAGACCAGCTCGGCGCCCATGCTGACCGCGTAGCGCGGACAGTCGCGTATCGAGGCAAAATGGCCGTCGGCTACCGCATTGCGGACCGTGTTGTCGTCCAAGCGCACCAGCAACATCTTGTGGCCGGCGAACGGAATACCGGCTTCGTGGAAAGCGACATGGCCGCGGCCACCGACGCCGATGATCTGCAGGTCGATGCCGCCGCATTGGCGGATCCGACGCGCGTAGCCGTCGAGAACCGTGCGACGCACCCAGGACAGATAGGCCGAGGTCGTGCGCGGACTAATGACCACCGCCCGGCCGGAATCGGCGCCGACCTCTTGCCAGCCGGTGGGGTTGGCTTTCAATTCGCGAATGAGCGTGGCCTGGTCGATGATGCAGCCGGCCGGGACGTTGGTTTCGCGGAACTTCCGGTTCAACAGGCCGAAAAGCTCCTGCACCATGAAGTAGCCATAGGCTTCCGGATGTAGGGCCCGGGCCTGTGCATCGGCGCCCGGCAGGCCGATATATTCATCAAGGTTGAAACTGCGCAGGCGGCTGCTGTCGATCTCGCCGCGGTTGGCCGCTTTGGCCAGATGTTTGTACAGACCCGTCGGCGAATTGCCGGTTGCCAGTCCCAACACGCATTCCGGCTTCCGGCGCAGCACTTCGCGAATCTCGTGCTGCACAAGTTCGGCGGCCACCTCGCTGAGGTGGTCGAAATCTCTAGTAACGACTATTTCGATCGGCATGTGCCATCCCTCGATTTCGGTTTTGCTTCGAGCGCTCAACCCAGTTCCGTTTTGACCACCGCCGCCAGTTGCTGCGCGTATTTTTTGGTCGTTTCGTTGGTCGGTCCTTCCACCATCACTCGACATTTGTTTTCGGTGCCGCTGTAGCGCACCAGCACGCGGCCTTTGTCTCCCAACTCGTTCTCCACTTGTTGAATGGCACCCACCAGATTCGGAATGGTGGCAATTTCCGGTTTATGGCGAACGGGCACGTTGATCAACTCCTGCGGGAAGACATCCATCTGGGCCGCGAGTTCGGAAAGTGGTTTTCCTTCCTTGATCATCGCGCCGATAAGCTGTATGGCGGTCAGAATGCCGTCACCGGTTTTGTGGTGGTGCAAGAAAATGGTGTGACCCGAATCCTCGCCGCCGATCACACCGCCCATGCGCAACATGTCTTCGAGCACGTAACGGTCACCGACCTTCGAGGAATGGAGTTGGAAGCCGAATTTTTTGGCGGCGACATGCAGACCGAGGTTGCTCATCACCGTACAGACCACCAGGTTGTTGTTCAGACGCTGTTGTTGATGCAAAACTTTGGCGCAAATGACCAGCGTCTGGTCGCCGGTCAGCGGATGGCCTTTTTCGTCGATGGCGATCAAACGGTCACCGTCGCCGTCGAACGCCAGACCGAGATGGGCGTGCGTTTCGACGACACGCTTCTGCAAATGGTGCGTATGCTGTGAACCGCAGTCTTCGTTGATGTTCAGTCCATTCGGCTTGTCGTGGATGACTTCCACTTGTGCGCCCAGCTCGGAGAAAGCTTCGGGAGCGACCTTGTAAGTGGCGCCATTGCTGACGTCGAGGACGATCTTCAAACCTTCCATCGTCAGTTCGCGCGGGAAGGTGTTCTTCAGAAAGACGATGTACCGCCCTCGCGCGTCTTCAATGCGCCGTGCGCGACCCATGTCTTTCGCTTCGGGTGCCAGGTTGGGCAGTTCGCCGCCCAGGATAAGCTTCTCGATCTCATCTTCTTGTTCGTCGGACAGCTTGTAGCCGCTGCCGGCGAAGATCTTGATGCCGTTGTCATAGTACGGGTTATGCGAAGCGGAGATGACGATCCCCGCGTCGGCCCGCATGCTCTCGGTGATAAAAGCGATGCCCGGCGTTGGCAGCACACCCACCAGATACGGATCGCCGCCCATCGACGTGATGCCGGCCTCGAGCGAACTTTCCAGCATGTAGCCCGAAATGCGCGTGTCCTTGCCGATGATGACGCGGGCGCGGTGGCCCGGCTTCTTAAACAGGCGCGTGACGGCCTGGCCCACAGAGAAGGCCATGGTAGCGTCCATGGGGTGACGGTTTGCCTTGCCTCTGATTCCGTCGGTTCCGAACAACTTGCCCATCGGTGTCTCCTCAATCCTGCTGATTGTTCTGGAAAAGCGCGAAAGACGGCAGCCGATCAGCAGCCGCCCGGCAGATCGTTTCTACGATCGCCTCCAGCCAGCCGGTGCCCAGCGCTGCCGCGTCGGGTGGCAAATCCTGAATCGTGCGGACATATTTCTGATCCGGATCGAGCCCGTTGGGGAACAGCCGCGCCAGGAACTTGTCGCGTAGTTCCGCCGCGGTTTCAGCGGCGGTGGGACCGGCAAGAAGCTCGGCCAACTCGCCAAACCGGGCGCCGAATTCGCTCTTGCGCGGGTCGGGCCCGCCGGCTTCCAGCGAGGCGGGCATGTTGCCCGCGACGACCTTGAGCCGTTTGGTCCGCTCGTCGAGCGCCTGCGCCAGGGCCTTCTGCGCGCCGGCGTAGATTAGCGGGCCGAATTCCTGATTCGCCAGGAAACGTTGCCGCACGTGGGTGTACCATTCCCGCAACGCCAGCAGGTTGGCCAGGTAGTAGACATTGTTTTCCACAAGGCGCCGCAAATTGGGGTAGAGCATGGGCGTGTATTCGGTCACGGTGTCGCGCCGCCCGCCGACGACCACTAGCCGGTTCTCGTCGAGATAGTCGCCGCGCAGTATCGAGCCGGCCGCCACGACGTTGCCGAAGCCGAGGCGCAACGGACCGACCGCGCCGCCCTGTCCGCCCAGAAAGATCGGCGGCTGTCTCAACATCACGCCCCGCGCCACGTCACCGAACAGCGACGCGGTTGCTTTGTCGCCGTCGGGGGTGAAATTGAAGTGGATGTACGAGCTACCGACTTCGCTGTGGTTCTTACGGCTGGTGCCGCCGGCCATCAGGCAGTCGCAGAAGTTGATCAGACTGCCTAGCGTGACAAACGGAAAAAGAATCGTCTGTTTCAGGCCGACGCAATGCGCCCCGTTCGCTTCTTCCTCCAGCAGACACGCTTCGCGGATCTGCGCACCGGAGCCGACATTGGCGCCTTCCAGAAACACCGACTGCCGGAAGTAGCCGCCTTTGAGCTCCACGCCGGAGGCGAGCTGGCAGTTGTCGAGGGTGACCGGCGCTTCGGCGCCCAGCTTGACGTCATGGGAGATCACCGTGTCGCGGCCGTGAATGCGGCAGCCGGGAAAGATGACCACATTGTTGCCGGAGATGTGATCGAGGGGCACCTCCTCGCCCAGGTCGACGCTTTGCGGATTGGGCATGGTCACGCCCATTTCCTGTAAGATTGCCAGGCGGGTTTTGTTCTTCGGCTTCGGATCCACAGTGAACCTCGTTTCGCAGTGAAGATGCCATTTAACAACTGTTTGTTGAATTCGGCAACGGTTTGTGGTTAATCTCCTTGCTCCGGAGAAAACGACGGGTGGAGGTGTCCCTATGCGGCAAGGCAATCTGGTGATCGGTCAATCCGGCGGCCCGACGGCGGTCATCAACGCCTCGTTGGTCGGTGTGATTCACGAAGCCAAGAAACACGGTTTCATCCAACAGCTCTACGGGATGCGGTGGGGCATCCAGGGGTTCCTTGAGGACAACCTGGTCGACCTGCGCGCCGAAAGCGACGCCGAGTTGGCGCTGCTGAAGAACACGCCGTCGTCGGCGCTCGGCTCCTGCCGGCTGAAAATGAAAGACGAGCACTTGCCGCAGGTGTTGGCGATGCTGCGCAAACACGATATCCGCTACCTGTTCTATATCGGCGGCGACGATTCGCAGAACACGACCCATCGCATCGTGGAATACTGCCGCGCACAGGGCTACGAGATGGTCGGCATCGGCATTCCCAAAACGGTGGACAACGACCTGTACGGCACCGACCACACGCCGGGGTTCGGTTCGGCGGCGCGTTACGTGGCGCTGTCGGCATTGCAGGGCGGCACGCTTGCTCGCGACATGCAGAAGGTCGACCCGGTGCTGGTCTATCAGGCCGTCGGCCGCGACGCCGGCTGGCTGGCCGCCGCCGCCGCGCTGGCCAAGAAGTATGAAGCCGATCCGCCCCACCTAATCTACATTCCCGAACGGCCGTTCACCAAGGAACGGCTGTACGCCGACATTGAACGCTGTTACCGCAAGTACGGCTTTGTTTCGATCGTCATCGGCGAAGGCATCGCGTATCCGGACGGCAGCCCGGTCAGCGGCACGCAGATGATCGACAAGTTCGGCAACCTCGAATTCGGCGCCATGGGCGGTGTTTCGGCGGCAATGGTGGTCAAACAGCTCGCCTGCGAACACCTGGACGTGCGGGGCGAATTCCAGATCGTCGAATCGCTGCAGATGGCGGCGGACGACCGTGTCTCGCTGGTCGACCGCGAAGAGGCTTACCAGGCTGGAGTCGAGGCCGTGCGACTCGCCGCGGCCGGCGAAAACGGCAAGATGGTGGCGTTCGCGCGTGCGCCCGGCGACCAGTACGTGTGCCGCTACGTATCAGTGCCGTTGACCAAGGTGAACGAAGGCAAGCAGCGTATGCCCGACAGCTTTATCGACGACGCCAACAGCTTCGTTACCGAGGCGTTCCTGCAGTACCTGCGGCCGCTGGTCGGCCCGCTGCCGGAATACGCCCGGTTGCGCTATCAACCGCGCCAAGGGTGAGGTGAACATGCCGAAATTCACATACCGCGACGGTCGTTTCTTCCGCGACGGCCAACCGTTCTACTTCGTCGCCGCGGAGTACCAGTACTACCGCGACAAGCGCGCGAACTGGCCGCTGCGCCTGGCGCAACTCAAGGCCGGCCACTGCAATGTAATTGCGTTTTATATTCCGTGGCGGCACCACATCCGGCACGACAATCGCACCGGTGCCATTTCGTACGACTTCACCGGCGCCACGCTCGACTCGCGTGATCTGGTGACCTTTCTCAACCATTGCCGCGACCAGGGCTTCTACGTGCTGGCCAAGCCCGGCCCGTTCGTCCATTCGGAACTGAACATCGGCGGCTTGCCCGACGTGACTTCGCCCTCGTTCAATCCGGAAATCGAGCCGGTGCGTCTGTTCAACCAGAAACCGGTCTATTGGGAATACGACCACACGCAATTACCGTCGCCCAACGATCCGGTGTTCGACAAGCTCGCGCGCGAGTGGCTGGGCGCGGTGGCCAAGGTGCTGGCGCCGTACGTCGGCGAAGCCGGCCCGGTGATCGGCATCCAGTTGCTCGACGAAACAATCTACTGCACCTCTAACGATCCGCCGTGGACCTTCGGCTACGACGCGCCCGACATGCGCCATTTTCACCGCCTGCTGAAAGACAAGTACCGCACGATCGCCAACTACAACGCGCTGCACGGCACGGAATACAAGGCGTTCGACTTCGTTCCCGCGCCGGTCTTGGCGCCCGGTGAAAAGCTGCCCGCCACGAGGCCGGGGCTGCTGAGCTTCATGGATTGGGGCGAGTTCCAGTGGCGCGTGCGCCGCGACTACTACGCCCGTTACAAGCAATATTTGGGCATCGCTTTGCCGCACCTGACCAACTTCGCCGGCATCACGCCGCCGATCGTCGAGAACGTGCCCGATGCGCACGAAGACCCAGCCAAGCCCGTGCCGGCCGACTACGTGAAGCTCTATGCCGACTGGTGGTTTGCGCAGAATCGTGTCGATCAAGACCGGGACGTTTATGAATACGGCATGATCTCCTGGCTGGGCGTGGCGGCATACAACATCGGCGACGCGTCGTCCGAACCCGGCGAGTTGGGCGACAATGTCGTGTTCAACCGCTACATCAACACCGCCCGTCGCCGCCGCGGCATCAACATCGAAGAGAACTGGGGCTTCGCCAAGCTCTACCATCCGCTGTCGAAGTACCCCCTGATCCCGTTCTTCCAGACGTTGGCGTCGGTCGCCGGTGGTTGCACTGGCTACGTGATTTTCACCGGCGTCAACCACGGCTACTGGGTCGACGATCTCGACCGCACGACGCAGAAGCAGTATCGCACCTTCCCGTCCGACGCGCCGATCGGCGAAAACGGCGAGACCGGCGAAATGTACGCGGCGATGTCGCTGCTCAACGAGTGGTTCGTGCGGGAAGGTGAAGGGTTCCTGCGCGCCGAGTTGGATATGGATGTCTGCTTCCTGATCTACCCCGACTACGCGTCGATTTCATCCTGGGTGCCCTCGGCCAAAGAATGGGCGCTGCCGCATGCCATTCCACGCGCTGGCGTCGAGGCGATCGAGCCGGCGTCGATGATCTGCAACACACACGGCGTCAACTACGATTTCGCCGAACTGCCTGCCTTGTCCGTCGACGAGTTGTTGGCTAAGCCGGTCGCGGCCTTCTACTCCGGCTTTTTCCTCGCCGAGCCGGAGCAGCGGAAACTAGTTGCCTTCGTCCAACGTGGGGGTAAGCTGATTCTCAGCGGCGAACTGCCGCAAGTCGACGAGCGGATGCAGCCATGCACCGTGCTGGCCGACTTCGTACGCACGGAGCCGGCCGGGCTGCTCTATTCGACGGGCAACATCTTCAACCACGAAGGCGCCTTTCTCGGAAACCTGCGCCTGGCCGGTTGGCAGAAGCGGGTGAGCTATTCCGACCTGCTGCGCGCATTCGTCTACCGTCACGAAAACGACTTCTATGTCTTTTTCTTCAACTTCGACCGCACGGGAAAGCACGATAAGTTCATCGAATTCTACGGCCGGCGGTTGGAGTTGACGGTGGGGTCGAAGACCTGCGGCGTCGTGCACGTGCGCGGCAATCGGATCGTGTCATATGTCGTCAAAGCCGTGAACGAATTCGAGCAGGAAACGGCAGACGTGCGCCTGATCCTCGGCACGCAGGAAATCGCCTTCACTGGCGACCGCGCGGAGTACAACCTTTAGTACTGATGCCGGAAGTTGATAATTGCCCCAACGTGCATTAGTGTTTACGCTCCAAACGGGCGGCCACCGTCGCACGGCCGCTGAGGAGAGACGAACATGGCGCGAGCCAAGATAGCGGTACTGAAAACCGAACCCGAAACCGTGGTGCAGGACTACCAACGCCTGCTCGAGATGGCCGAGGCGCAGAAATACCTCGATCCGAAAGCCACGACGATTCTAAAAGACAACATTTCGTGGCATTTCATGTACCCTGGCGCGAACACCACGCCGTGGCAGCTCGAAGGCACGATCCTTGGCCTGAAGAAGCTCGGCTACAACGACCAAGTCTGCGTGCAGAACAACACCGTCGTCATCAATCCGTTCAAAGGCGAGCGGCTGAACAAATTCGTCGGCATGTTTGAGAAATACAACCTGCCGGTGAAATACAACTTCCGGCCGCAAGACATCCAATGGGTGCGTTACGAGCCGAAGGGTCAAACGCTGGTGCTGCACAAAATCTACCCCGAAGGACTCTACCTGCCGGAGTACTTCTTCAACAAGAACATCGTCCACCTGCCGACGGTCAAGTGTCACGTCTACACCACCTACACCGGCGCGATGAAGAACGCATTCGGCGGGCTGCTGACCACGCGGCGGCACTACACGCACACCTGGATCCATGAAACGCTGGTCGACCTGTTGATGATCCAGAAAGAAATCCACACCGGCCTGTTCAACGTGATGGACGGCACCACGGCCGGTAACGGCCCGGGTCCGCGCACCATGTGGCCGGTGGTGAAGGACTACATTCTGGCCGGCGCCGACCCGGTCGCGATCGACGCAATCTCGACCAAGCTGATGGGCTTCGACCCGCTATCGATTCCCTGCATCCGCATCGCGCACGAGAAGGGGTTGGGCGTCGGCGATCCGCGCGAGATCGAAATCGTCGGCGAAGACATCGAGAACGTGAACTTCCATTTCCAAACCGGCCACAACGCGGCCACCGGCTTCGTCAAACATTTCTGGTGGGGTCCGTTGAAGAAGTTCCAGAAGCTGTTCTTTCACACGCCGCTGGTCTACTTCTTCGTGCTCGGCAGCTACGTGTTCCACGACTATGTGTGGTACCCGGTCAAGGGCATTCCGCGCGTGCGCAAGTGGTTGAACGAGACGAAATGGGGCAAGCTCTTCCAGCAATACCCGGGCAAGTTCAGCTACTATTGAGCCGAAGGAAATCCGTCGACAACGAACCAGGGCGGGCCGCCGGGCTCGCCCTTGGTGTTTGTGCCAAAACGTGAAGAGCGGAAGAGGCGCGGCTACAATTGCGCTAACGAGATCGTGCGCCGGATCGTCTGCTGATCCTCGCTGACATCCAACTGCAATTCGATGTGCAGGTCGTCGGCGTAGTTCCACGCCGCCGTGCGCTTGGCATACAGGTTGTCGCCTTTCTTCTCCGCCGGGCCGAACACCTTTTCCAGGCGGTCGATTTCCCGTTCGAAACGCTGCTGCTCCGCCGCCCATTCCGGCGCGACCGGCGTGTCCTGAATCTGCAGCCAGAGAATGGTGTCGCCTTCGCCGCGCAGCCGTACGGTGCGGCGCGCGCCCGCCGGGCCGCGGCTCTCGAAGTAGTACATGCCGTGATCGAGGCTCTGGTGCTGCGGGAACGCCTGTAGTACGGCGCGCAGCGAGCCGCCGACGTACCACTGCGCCGCCCACGGGTCGAGCACCTGTTTCTGCACGGAGAAATCCTTGGCGCAGGCGAGCAACAGCAGCAAAAACAAGACGTGGATCAGTCGTTTCATGGCGTGCTATGCTAGTGGCCTCGACTCACCTAAGCAAGGGACCGGTTCGTGGCGCACAGCAAGACCTTTGACTGGAAGGCGGATCTGGTTCGGCCCGGACGCCGCACCCGCATTTCGCCGTTGCATCGCGACGATCTGCGGGCGATGGCCGCCTGGCCGCGCAACAACGACGTGCGCGAGGCGCCGTTCAACGACTTCGCGCGCGACGCCGGCAGCATGGACGCGTACTACCGCAGCAACGTCGGCAACCCGCACAAACAGGGTTGGACGGTGCGCGACGAACGCGGCGAGATCATCGGCCGCTACACCATCGTGCTGGTGGATCCGGAGCGGCGGGAAGGGCTGATCAGCGTGCGGTTCCGTGCCGACCGCACCGGCCTGGGCTATGGGCAGGACAGCCTGCCGTCGCTGCTCGAACATTGGTTCGACACGCTGAACATGGCAGTGATGGCGCTGGACGTGTCGGTTTTGAACGAACGCGCGATCCACCTCTACGAAAAGTACGGCTTCCGCCTGATCGGCTATCACTGGGTGCCGATCCACCGCGAACACATCGTCCCCGGCGTCTCCGATTCCGGCTACGTGCGCTACCTCGACATGCAACTCGACCGCGAAGACTGGCAGCGGCGGAAATAGAACAGATGCAAGGTGTGCGAAAAGGGGGGCGGCCTGGCCCGCGTACGTGGGGCAGGCGAGTCTTCGGGGTTGCCATCGTCTCGCAGAGGAGGAGACAAGACTTGGGGAACAGAATTTCATTCTGAGGTCCCTTCGACTTTTCTCGGGGCAGATCTTGGCGTCGGGGATAGGGTCTATGGTCTGGGGTCTTGGAGAATCGGGTTTCGAGTCTGCAGCTTTGGTATCCGATTCCCCAAACCCCAGACCCACGAGTGGTTGTTCTCAAACCGAAGCGCGGCACCCTATCTCACCTCGGCGAGTTTCTCCTCGAGTTTCCGCCGGCAGCCGTCGCAGAAGCCTTCCTCCTTGAGGTCGATTTCTTCCACGTAGGTCGACGGGCGCATCACGCACGCCGGGTCGAAACAGTGGACCAGGCCGAAGGTGTGGCCCAGTTCGTGGATTACCTCCTTGCGCACGCGAGTGCGGAACTGCTCGCGGTCGTCCGGCAGGCCGTAGAACCGATGGTGCAGGCGATGCACCGACAGCAGCGCGCCGGGGCCGTGCAGTTGCGCCTCGCCGAACAGGAAGGTGAAGATGGGGATGAACAGGTCGACTTCCGTGAGTCCGAATAACCGCGCCGCGTCGGCCGGCGGCTGGTCGATCACCGCCTTGAGCAGCATCGT
>CAZEDX010000082.1:0-18191 GCA_964511015.1 uncultured bacterium
CATTTCCTGCCACCTGAGCCACGACCACTGGCTGGCGACGGCGTTGCGTTGGGGCCTCGCCAAACCGCCGGTTTTGGTGCGGCAGATCCACCACAGCCGCCACCTCGCGCGGCGGGCGGATCTGGCTTGGCTCAGCCGCCGCACCGATGCCTTCGTGGTGGCCGCCGCGGAGTGGAAGACGAAGCTCGTGCAAAGCTATGCGCTGGACCCCGCGAAAGTGGCCGTCATCCCCGCCGGTGTGGACACCGTTCGCTTCGCGCCGGGAGCGGGGGCGGACGCCATCCGCGCGGAGGTCGGCGCGCTGCCCGGCGAACCGCTGATCGGCATGGTCGCGCGCATCAAACCTGGGCGGGGGCACGACCTCGCACTGGAGGCGTTTGCCCGTGTCCGCGCACAGCGTCCGGACGCGCGTCTGCTCTTTGTCGGCCGGGGGGAGGGAAAGGCCGCGCTTGAAGCCGAAGTCGCCCGTCGCGGACTGGCCGATCGTGTGCATTTTCTGGGCTACCGGAGCGACGATTTGCCGGCGATCTACCGCGCGCTGGATGTGCACCTTTTGCTGGGGGAAGGATCCGACGGATCGTGCCGCGCGGCACTCGAGGCGATGGCCTCCGGAGTGCCGGTGGTCGCGCTGCGTCTGGGCACGTTAACCGAACAGTTAATGGACTCCGCGACAGGCTTTTTCGCCACCGCTTCGGCCGACGACATCGCGGCGAAAATCCTGTCGGCGCTAGCGCTTTCGGGCCTACGTGCCGCCGCGCGCGAACACGCGCTAAAAAACCTTTCGATCGCGCGCCGGGTCGATCTCGCCGAAGGCCTTTTCCGGCGGCTGGCGGAGGCGCGATGAACCGGCATCTCGCGAGCGCCTCCCGCTTCAGCCTGTACCTGTTCGCGGTGTCGCTGCCGCTGTCGACGACCCTCATGCAGATCGCCTTGGCGCTGCTGGCCGCCTGCCTCGCCGCGCAACTGGCGACCGGCCGCCGGCCGCTGCCGCCGCGCGACCTTGTTGGGGGCCTGATCCTCGCCATGGTCGCCTGGGTGCTGCTGGCCGCGCCGTTCTCGCTCGACTGGTCCGCCACGCTGCCGCGCCTGGGCAAGTACTGGATCTGGCTAACCTACTTTGGCGTGCTGGCCGCGCTCAGCGACCGCCGCACGGCCACGCGTGCGTTGTGGCTGATGCTGGGGAGCATGGGCTTAGTGGCGCTGTACGGCATCGCGCAACACTTCTTCGGTGACGACGTGCCGCGCATCCTCACCCCCCCGGTGAAGCTGTGGCAAAAGACCGGCGGATACTACCATGCGGTCGGGATGTTCGACCACCATCTGACCTACGGCAACAGCCTGATTCTGGCGCTGCTGCTCGGCGTCGGGTTGTGGTTCGAGACGCGCTCCTGGCGTTGGCGCGCGGTGCTCGCGTCGATCTTGTTCGTTGGGCTGCTGGCGCTGCTCTGGAGCTACGCCCGCAGCGCGTGGGTGGGCATGCTGGCCGGGCTGCTGGTCATCGGCGGATTGAAGGGCAAGCGGGCGCTGATCGGCGCGCTGGTGGCGGTGGCGCTGGTGGTGCTGGTCGCCGCGCAGGTCAGTCCGACGATCAAAGACCGCCTGCGGCGCGGGCTGACCTCGCAGCAGAACCTGGAGCGCATCTACACCTTCAAGACCACCGCCGACATGATCCGCGATCATCCGCTCACCGGCATCGGCCCCGGCAATTACCAGCCGCTCACCGAGCGGTACCGGGCCGGCTACAACATTCACTGGACGGCGCGCAGCCATGCGCACAACAGCTACCTGCAGATCGCCGCCGAATCGGGGATTGTCGCCGGGCTGTTGTTCACCGCACTGCTGGCGGTTCTTTTCGCCTTTGGGGTGGCGCGCCATCGTGATATAAAGGGCCAGGCAGCCGCGCGTGATTTGTTGGCCGGTACGGTCGGAGCCGTGGTGGCCTTCGCGTTTTCCAGCTTGCTGCAACACAACGCAGGCGACGCGGAGGTGTGCATGCTGTTCCAATTCGCCGCGGCGCTGCTGGTGTTTTTGGCGCGGGAAAAAGCCGGGGATGGACATGGTGTTGAGTGATCGAAGAAAGCAGTTGTTGGAGTTGCTGCGGCGTTTTGGCGACGCGCGGATTTTGGTCATCGGCGATGTGATGGCCGACCACTACATCTGGGGCGACGTCGACCGCATCAGCCCGGAGGCCCCGGTGCCGGTGGTGCACGTGCGCGACGAAAAGACACTGCTCGGCGGCGCCACCAACGTGGTGCGCAACCTGGTTTCCCTCGGCGCGCAGGCCGAGATCTGCAGCGTCGTCGGCAACGACAAGAACGGGCGCTACATCACCTCACAGCTCGCCGAACTCGGGGTGGCCGAGGCGAATTTGCAAATCCTCGAAGACCGACACACCACGGTGAAGTCGCGCGTGGTTGCGCACAACCAGCAAGTCGTTCGGGTCGACTGGGAAAAGGCGGCGCCGATCGGCCGCGCGGCGGTCAACCAGATTTTGGCTTACGTCCATGCCCGCCTGCCGCGCATCGACGGCATCATCGTCAGCGACTACGGCAAGGGCGTGGTCAACAAGCCGCTGCTCGACGGCCTACGCGATTTGGTTGGGCCGACCGGCAAGTTGGTGGCGATCGATCCGAAGATCGAGAACATGCGCTACTACCACGGCTTCACCACGATGACGCCGAACCATCACGAAAGCGCCCAGGCGCTAGGCGTTAAGCTGCGCAACACCGACGACGACATCCATCGCGCCGGGCCGAAGATCCTCAAGCGCTACCACCTGCGCAGCCTGGTCATTACCCGCGGCGAGAAGGGCATGAGCCTGTTCGACCGGCGCGGTCACGTGGCCGACATTCCCACCGTGGCCAAGAAGGTGTACGACGTCACCGGCGCCGGCGATACCGTCATCGCCGCGTTGGCCTGTGGGCTGGCGGTCGGTGGCAGCCTGCACGACGCGGCGCTGCTGGCCAATTACGCGGCCGGCCTAGTGATCGCCGAAATCGGCACGGCGACGGCGGCGGCGGAACAGGTGGCCGCGGCGGTGCGGGCCGGCAAGGATTTCGAATGAGCCGTCCGCAAGAGCCCGAACCGACGTTGTTGGTGGCCGGACTGTTGCACGGGCCGGATTTCCCGCTCGACCAATTGCTGCCGCGCCTGGAAGCGCGGTTCGGTCCGGTGGGCGAAGTCAGCGAAGCCCTGGCCTTCGATCAGACCGACTACTACGTGCGCGAGATGGGCCCGGGCCTGTTGCGGCGTTTGGCGATGTTCGAGCGTCTGGTCGACCCGGGCCGGCTGCCGGAAATCAAGCTGGCAACCAATGCCATCGAAGACGAGTTGCGCGACGAACAGGGGTTCCGGCGGGTGAATGTCGATCCGGGCTTGTTGTCGGCGGCCAACTTCATTCTGGCGACCGGCAAGGGGTACACCCACCGGCCGTATCTTGGTTTCGGTATTTATGCCGACCTGACGCTGTTGTGGTCGCGCGGCGGTTTTGTGAAACTGCCTTGGACATATCCGGACTACGCCGGCGAGGCGCTGCAAATGATACTGACCCGTTTTCGCGGTCAGTACCTGAGCAAGCTGCGCGCCTGGCGGGAAACGGGAAGGGACGCATGATCCATTCGATGACCGGTTTCGGCCGCGGGCATGCGGCGAGCGACAATTGGCGCGTGCAAGTCGACCTGCGCGCGGTGAACCACCGCTATTTCGATCTGCAGGTGCGCGCGCCCAAGATGCTGGCCCCGCTCGAGCCGGAGTTGCGCAAGTGGTTGAAGAACGCGTTCGTCCGTGGGCACATCGAGGCCTACGTCGTGGCGCAGCGGCTGGCCGGCGGCGAAGGGCAGGTGGTGGTCAACCAGGACCTCGCCGTGTCTTACCTGCGTGGCTTGGCGCAATTGAGCGAGAAGCTGCACCTTCCGCACCAGCCGTCGCTGGACATGATCGCGCGGCTGCCGGGCGTGCTCGAACCGGCCGAGAACGAGGACGAGGAGCTCCACGAGTTGCGACCGCTGCTGCAGCAGGCGGTTGATGACGCGGCGAGCCGGCTGCGTTCGATGCAACGGGCCGAGGGCGAATCGCTGGCGGAGGATCTGCGCGCCGGCCTGGCCCGCATGAAGGAGTTGCAGGCGGAGCTGGCGCGTGAGGCGCCGGTGGTGCAAAACGAAATGGCCGCTCGCTTGCGCGAGCGCGTGGCGGCGTGGGCCGGGGAAATCGACCTCGACGAGTCGCGGTTGCTGCAGGAGGTGGCGGTGCTGCTGTCGCGGCTCGACGTGCATGAAGAACTAACCCGCTTGGCCGGCCACATTGATCGGTTCGGTGAATACCTGGCCGGCGGCGACGCGGCGGGCAAACAACTTGATTTTCTGACGCAGGAAATGCACCGTGAAATCACCACCTGCGGCAATAAGGTGCAGGGCCTGACGATCAGCCGGCTGGTGGTCGAGGTGAAAACCACCATTGAGAAGATCCGGGAGCAAGTGCAGAATGTCGAGTAACGGCGGCGGCAACCTGTTCATCGTAACCGCGCCCAGCGGCGGCGGCAAAACCACGCTATGCCGGGCGGTACTCGTGCGGCTGAAGCCGACGATCCGCTTTTCGATCAGCCACACCACGCGGCCGCCACGAGGCACCGAGCACCACGGCGTGGACTACTACTTCGTGACCGATACCCAGTTCGAACAGATGGTCGAACGCGGCGAGATGGCCGAATGGGCTTACGTGCACGGGCGGCGCTACGGCACCAGCCACGCCGAGATCGAACGCGCGCGGCGGGACGGGGTCGATTTGCTGCTTGACATCGATTGGCAGGGCGCGAACCAGGTGGTGCAGCGCTACCCCGAGGCCGTGCGGGTGTTCGTGCTGCCGCCGAGCATGGAGGATCTGCGCCAACGCCTGGTCGGGCGGGGCACCGAGGACGAACAGCAGTTGGCGTTGCGGCTGGCGAATGCCCGGCTGGAGGTTGGCTACGCCGACAAGTGTGAATACATTATTGTGAATGAGGAATTGGCCCAGGCCGAACGGGAGTTGGAGGCCATCATCCTCGCGCAGCGTTGCCGTCGGGAGAATCGCCGGGATGCAATCCGTCGACTCGATACTGCCTAGAAAAGTACGCATCGACGACGTGATCCGCGAGGTGCGCAGCTACCTCGACAATCCGGATCTCGAGCTGATCCGGCGCGGCTACGTCTTTGCGATGAAGCACCACGAAGGGCAGTTGCGCAAATCCGGCGCGCCTTACCTCGACCACCCGATCGCCACCAGCTACCTGCTGGCCCGCATGAGGCTCGACGAAACCACCATCGCCACCGGCCTGCTCCACGACACGGTCGAGGATTGCGCGACGGTCGACGGCGAAATGGTCAAGGAGTTGTTCGGGCCGGAAATCGCCATGCTGGTCGACGGGGTAACCAAAATCAGCCAGATGCAGTTTTCAAGCCTCGAGCACCAGCAAGCCGAGAACTTCAAGAAAATTCTGATGGCCACCGCGCGCGACGTGCGTGTCATTCTGGTCAAGCTGGCCGACCGCCTGCACAACATGCTCACCCTGGAGTACGTGGCGCGGGAAAAGCGCGAACGCATCGCGCGCGAGACGATGGAAATTTACGTGCCGCTGGCGCAGCGCCTGGGCATGCAGTGGGTGAAGACCGCGCTGGAGGATTTGGCCTTCCGGTTCCTCAACCCCCGCGCGTACTACGACATCGTGTTGCGCCTAGCCCGCGGCCGCAAAGAGCGTGAGAAGTACATTGACGAGGTGATCGCACTGCTCAAAGACCTGCTGGCCCAGCACAACATACAGGGCGAGGTGTCGGGCCGGCTCAAGAGCATCCATTCGATCCACCGCAAGATGCAGGCACAGAACCTCGAGTTCGAAGAGGTGATGGACCTGATCGCGTTCCGCATCATCCTGTCGTCGGTGGCGGAATGCTACGAGGTGCTGGGGCTGATTCACTCGCTGTGGAAACCGGTCCCGGGCCGCTTCAAGGACTACATCGCGTTGCCGAAGGCGAACATGTACCAGAGCCTGCACACCACCGTGGTCGGCCCCAAGGGCGAACGTATGGAGGTGCAACTCCGCACGCAGGAAATGCACCGGGTGGCCATTTTCGGCATCGCCGCGCACTGGCGCTACAAAGAAGGCGGCGCCGCGGACAAAGACGGGCAGAAGTTCGACTGGCTGCGGCAGATCATGGAATGGCACCGCGAGACGGAAGACCCGCGCGCGTTTCTGGCTGGGTTGAAAACCGATCTGTTCGCCGACGAGGTCTACGTCTTCACGCCGAAGGGCGACGTGCTGGCGTTCCCGAAGGGCGCGACGCCGATCGACTTCGCCTATCGCATTCACACCCAGGTCGGCCACTCTATCGTCGGCGCCAAGGCCAACGGGCGCATGGTGCCGCTGCGCTACGAGATGCAGAGCGGCGAGCGCATCGAGGTGCTGACCCGCAAGGACCAGAAACCTAGCCGCGACTGGCTGCAGTTTGTCAAGACCAGCACGGCCAAGCAGAAGATCCGCTCGTATCTGAAAGAAGAGGAACTCGAGCGCTCCCTCGCGGCCGGCCGCACGATGCTGGAAAAGGAGCTGGCTCGTTACAAGCTCACCTTGGGCAAGCTGGAAAAATCCGGCGATCTGCAGCGCATTGCCGAGAAATACAACTACCGCACGGTGGAGAGCCTGCTGGCCGCGGTCGGTTACGGCAAGCTGTCGACTAAGTACGTGCTACAAGAGATAGTCGAGCCGGACAAGCTCGAGGCCGGCGCGGTGGAATCCACGATCGACCGGTTGCTTCGTCCGCTGAAGCGCAAGAAGCCCGAGAGCATCAAAATTCAGGGGATCGACGATGTGCTGTTCCGCATGGCCAAGTGCTGCAGCCCGGTACCCGGCGAGGCGATTGTCGGTTTCGTCACGCGGGGCCGCGGCATCACAGTGCACACGGCCGACTGCGCCATCGCCGGCACGCTCGACGAGGAGCGGCGGGTGGAGGTGGAGTGGGGCGAAACGAACGACCAGAAGACCGTGGCCACCACCGTCGCGGTCACCGTGCAGGACCGCGCGGGCATGCTGGCGTCGATCACCAACGTCATCGGCGCGCAGGAGATCAACATCCACGAAATCCACTCGAAGAATCAGCCGGATCAGGCGGCGGAGATTCACTTCGTGTTGGAGATCAATCACATCCAGCAGTTGAACAAACTGCTGTCCGAAATCGGCAAGATCAGGGGTGTCATCAGCGCCAAGCGGTTGCGCGGTTAGCTCCGTCTACGGCCGTTGACAGCGCCTATGGACAATGTTATTATCATGGTATTTCCGGGGGCGGAGAGGAGCGATTGAGTGCTGGTGCTGGCACTAGCGTGGTTGGCGTTTCTCTACATGTTGAACCGCCGCCCGGCGCCGGAGCGGCGGCAGTGGCGGTTGCTCGGCGGCGCGTTGCTGGTCACCGCCCTGGCCACCTTCGCCATTTTCACCTTTCCGCTGCGCGGCTTCGTCAACGCCTTTCCGATCGATGACAGCTACATCACGCTGACCGCCGTGCGCAATCTCGTCGAGCACGGGCAATTCGCCATCAATCCGCAGTATCCGCTGGCGGGCATCACCAGCCCGCTGCACGTCGCGCTGGTCGCGCTGTTCGCGCTGGCCATGCCGCTCGAAATCGCCAGCCGCGTGGTCGGCCTGGTGTCGCTGGCGGCGCTGGCGTTGGGCGTGTTGTGGTGGGCGCGCGAAATGGGCGCCACGCCGCGCGTGGCGGCCGCGACGGCGGCGATCACCGTCGTCTGCGGGCCGATGGGCTTCGGTGCGCTCAACGGGTTAGAAACGGTGCCGTTCACCGCGCTGCTGATCTGGTCTTTTTGGGCTTACGAGGTGAGCTGGCGCCGCCCGGGTGTCTGGCTCGCGGTCGGCGCGCTGGTCGGCCTAACCATTCTCACCCGGCCCGAGGGCTGGTTTCTAGCGATTGCGCTGTACGTCGCGACGGCGATCCGGCTGTGGTGCGAACGGCCGCTGCGTGAGTGGCGGCGAGTCAAGTTCGCGCTGGCCTCGCTGCTGGTGACGGCCGCCGTGCTGGCGCCGTACCTGCTGGCCAACCTGCACTACTACGGCGAGCTGTTTCCGTCGACCGTGTCGGCCAAGAAGTATTTCTTTTCCGACTTCTGCCGGCCGCTGATCCAGCGCGTGGCGCTCGGCGTGTCGGTGTCGTGGCTGTCGATCGGGCCGTACGTTGTGCTGGTGCCGCTGCTTTACTGGGCGCGGCCGTACCTGCGGCGCATCTACCCCTGGCTGTTCGTGCTGCTGTTTTACGGCGCGTATATCACGCAGTTCGTCGGCGCACTCAGCCATTACTGGGGCCGCTATCAGCACCCGCTGTTGCCGGTGCTGCTGTTGGGGCTGGTGTGGGGCGTCGAGGGCGTGTACCGCGCGCTGGCGCGCGAGAACGACGCGCTGGGCAAGACGGCCGCGGTGGTGCTGCCGCTGTTTCTGTTCTTCGCCGCGGGCATCGGCGGCCAATTGGAAAAAGACATCTACCGCAACGCGCTGGTCAACAGCCAGTCATTTCTGATGGCGATCACCGATTTCATCAAGAACAACACCGCGCCGGGCGAGACGGTGGCCACGCACGACGTCGGCGCGCTGTACTACTTCGGCGAGCGGCCGGTGCTGGATCTGGTCGGCCTGGCCGATCCGGAAGTGGCCAAGCTCTACCGCAAAAAGCCGAACGGCTGTCGCGCGCCCGGGCAGCGCAAGGCGCGGCTGTATGCGCTGGTCAAACACCGCCAACCGGCGCTGGTGTATTTCTCGCCGAAGTGGGATCGGTGGTTCCTCGGTCTAGTGTACGTCGACCGCGGCCGGCACCTGCAGAAGGTGTGGAAGTACACGCACGACTACCAACTCGACGATCGGAGCGACGTGAAGGTTTACGAATACGCCTTCTACAAGGGTGACTGGTCGCGCGACCTGACCCAACCCGAGCCCTGAAGCCGGACACCGCGCAGGAGAGTCATGGCTTACGTGCTGGCGATCTTCTGGTTGGTCTATCTGTGGCGTATGGGCCCGTCCGATCCATCGTCGCGGACGCGCCGCCTCACGTTGGCGTTGCTGGCGGCCACCAGCCTGGCCATGTTCGTGGATTTCGCTTTTCCTTTGGCGCCGTATCTGGAGATCTTCCCCATCGACGACAGCTACATTTCGCTGACCGCGCAGCGCAATTTCGCCGAACGAAATCTGTTCGCGATCAACCCGGCGGCGCCGCTGGCGGGCATCACCAGCCCGCTGCACGTCGCGGTGGTCGGCCTATTGGCCAAGGCGATTCCGCTGGCTGCGGCCTCGCGCTTGGTCGGGCTGATGGCCGGGCTGGCGGTGTGCTTCGGCGTCTTCGCCTGGGCGCAATTGCTGGGCGCGCCGTTCCGGCTAGCGCTAGGGGCGGCATTGCTGGCCGCGCTCGGCGGCGAGGTCACCGGCGATTCGCTCAACGGCCTGGAAACCGCGCTGTTCTCTGCGCTGGTGATCTGGTGCTTCGCCGCGGCGGAACTGGCGCGCGCGCGGCCATGCTGGTACTACGGCCTTGGCATGCTGGCGGGACTGTCCATCCTGACGCGGCCGGAAGGCTGGTTCGTCGCCGCCGCCGTTTTTGCCGTAGCCGTCGTCACCAACCTGCGCCGGGGCAGACCGCTGCCGCGCGTGATCGCCGGCGGCGTCATTGCGCTGGCGGTCGTCTCGCCGTACCTGCTGGCGAACTACCACTTCTCCGGCGAATTCTTCCCCTCGACGGTGTCGGCCAAGAAGTACTTTTTCTCCGAGATGTGCCGGCCGTGGGGCGACCGGTTCGAGGTGCTGGGCAAGGCGCTGCTGACGTTGTTCGGCGCCTTCGGCGTGGCCGCGCCGCTGCTGCTGTTCGCGCGGCCGTTCTGGCGGCGGGTCTACCCCTGGCTGTTCATGCTCCTGTTCTTCGTCGCTTACCTGACGCAGTTCCCCGGCGCGCTGTTGCACTACGGCGGCCGCTACAACCACCCGCTGCAACCGGCGCTGTTGGTCGGCCTGGTGCTCGGCGCCGCCGCGGCGGTTCGTTGGGCCGGCCGTTTCCCGGGGCGGACGCCGCGCTATCTGGCGCTCGGTCTGGCGCTGCTGTTGGCCGGCGTCGCAGCGATGGAGGGCTCGCTTCATCACCTCAACTATCGTCATCGCCTGGCGTCGGCCAAGAACGGCCTGCTCACGGTGGTGAACTGGATCAAAAGCCACACCGCGCCCGGCGACCTGGTGGCCACGCACGACATCGGCGCGTTGTACTACTTTGGCGAGCGGCCGGTGCTGGATCTGGTCGGGCTGACCGATCCGGAAGTCGCGCGCTTCCATTCCGAACTGACCGCGCCCTGCGCCGACCGCGCGGTGCGCAAGATCGGCTTCTACCTGCTGCTGGAAGAGCGGCGGCCGAAGCTGATCTCGATGTTCCGCGGTTGGGATCGCGCGTATCTCGGCCTGATCGACCACGATCGCCGGCGACACCTGCGCGAGGTCGGCCACCAGGGCATCAAGCATACCACGACGGTCTACTACTTCTACGAATGCGATTGGGACCGCGACCTCACCGCCGCACCCTGAATGCGCGCCTTTCAGTGGGTGAAGGTGAACGACCGGTCGCCGCGGGCGTGCCGCGTTTCGAGTGTGAAGCCTTCGGCGTTGCACGGGCCGAACCAGAAGGTGACCTCAGGGTCCTTCGTCAACGCCGGTTCGATTTTCAACAGCTCTGACAGACTGCTGGTGTACGTGGGCGTGTCGACGATGGGCCGGCGAAAATAGGCTTGTTCGGCGGTGTAGGCGCTGTAGCCCGCCGACTTGGCGACGGCGTTGAACGACTTCGGGCCGAGCACTTCGTTTTTGAGCTCATCGAGAAATCGCTCGATCCGCGTCCCGGCCCGGTCCAGCCGCGCGGCCGTCGGTTCCTCCTTTGGCACGAAGACCAGGCAGCAGATCACCCCAACGACCGCCAGCGCCAGCATGGAGTTGACCACCCGCCGTCCAAGCACTGTCGCCTCGTTTGTCGCTGGGCCGGCCGACTTAGCGGCCGTACAGCCCGGTGAGGGTGACCGATTCGATCGTCAGAGAATCGATCTGGTCGAGCACGTCGTCGAGTTCGACTTCCTCGCCCGGGTTGCCGATGGCGGCCGACATGGCGATCAGGGTGAAGTTGTACCGGTGCGGTTCGTCGCCCTCGGGCGGGCACGGGCCGGCGTAGCCGGTTTCGCCGGTGTAACTGAGCGTTTCCCAGGCGCCAGTCGGCAACGGACCGAGCGGGCTGACGCCTTCGTCGAGGGACGTGGCGTCGGCCGGGATGTCGATCAGGCCCCAGTGCTTCGTGTCGCCGTTGGGCGCATCGGGGTCGCGCACGGTCAACGCAAACGCGGCGGTGCCGGCCGGCACGTTCGTCCAGGCCAACGGCGGCGAGAAGCCGCGGTCAGGGTTGTCGTTGTCGCACGTATATTTGACCGGGATCGTGCCCTGATCGTCGAACGCGGTCGAAGTCAGCGCGAAGGAAACGGCGTCGTCATCGTCGTCCAGAGCCGCGTCGTCGTCGTCATCATCCGCCGTCGTATCCGCATCGTCGTCGTCATTGCCGCACGCTCCGGCGAACAGCACGGCCAGCGACAACACCACCACCCATATCCCAAACACATAACGAATCATGGTCGTCCTCCTTCCTGCTGCGGTGGGATTGCCCGGGGCCGGACTCGAACCGGCACGGCCTTTCGGCCTGGGGATTTTAAGTCCCCTGAGTCTGCCATTTCTCCACCCGGGCTGAGAGTCTCTGCTATACCACGAATTCATGTCCTCGCCCAAGCGCCGCTATTTGGGGAACATCAGCGTCGTGGCCAAGATGTTGGTGGGGTGGAGTTGACCCCATAACCAAAAATAGTCCGGGCCGGTCAGCGGGGACGAATAATTGTAGACCAGGTACTCGTTCTCGCCGGCCGGAACCAGACCCGCGAAACTCGTGTCGCCGCGCGAAGGCAGATCGAGCACAAACGAAACCGACAACGTGGCCGGGTCCACCTCCCACAGCGAGGTGCGTTTCGGCTTGATCCAGTAGTCCAGTTCGTAGATCAGGTGCTGCAACGCCGGGTCGAGATCGTCATAGCCCAGATCGTACGCGCCGTCGGCGCTGAGGTTGCGCCGGCCGATCAGGTAGATGCGCTTGCCGTGGCGGAACATTAGCGGCGAATCGTATTTGCGCGCGTCGCCGACGCACTGCCAGTTGCCGAGGTCGGCGGCGGAGGCGCGGCAGATCTTCGAGCCGAAGCCGGTGTCGTCGCCCATCTCGTTGCGCGCGACGGCGATGAGCGAGCCGTCGTCTTGAAACACGAAATCGGTTTCCGACGCGCCGCCGCTGAGCACCACCGGCTGGCCGGGTACGACCGCTTCCCAATGGACGCCGTCATTCGTGGTCAGCCAGTGCACGTCGATCGGCTCGGGGTTCACGTCGTAGATCGCCCCGCCGCCGACGTAGGCCAATAGATACGGCACGTCGTCGACGACCTTGGCGCGCCAGGGGATGAAGCCGTCTTCGTAGAAGTAGGCCGGTTCGGTCCAATTCGCCTCGCCCAAACGCTCGGTGACCATCATGCCGCCCGGCTCGAAGTCGAGTGGATTGGTGCCGAGCACCGCGAAGTAGAGAAACAGGCGGCCGTTCCACGAAAGCAGTCGCGGTTCGCGCAGGTCCTTCTGGAGGTTGAACGTGAATTCAAAGGTCCAGGATTGCTGATCCGTCGTGCTTAGGACATAGAGCGTGGCGTTCTTGCTCGCGAAGTGCGTGGGAGCGGTGCGGAAAGCAAAGAAAAGCCGGTCTTCATGCAGGGTGATGTCGAGGTTGTTGTTGGCGTTCTGCAAGACCACTTCGGGCGGCAGATTCGGGCTCGGCACGATGCGGGTGGGTTGGGAAACCGTGGGAGCGGGGGCCGCATCGTCGTCCGCGCTGTCGTCGTCCGCATCATCGTCGCAAGGATTGTCGTCATAGGTATCGTCGTCGCAGGGGCTCTCCGGTTCTTCGCTCTCATCGTCGGTCGCACAAGCCCCACCGCACACCGCCAATGCCAGGATCAGCCACCACCAGCCATTCTTGCTCATCGTGATATCTCCGGCTTCTGGGAACCGATTCTACTATCCCTGCTGCTGGAACGGGAGAGGGAAATATGGTAGCGTTCGCGGAACTTCTCACTGGGGCGCCCCCTGATGGCCGACGTGCAAAATACGACTGCGGTTTCTGGCCAGGACGACAATCAGAGCTGTCTCTCCTTCACCCAGAAGTTCACCTACGCCTGGGGTCAATTGGCGGTATCGCTCTCGCCGGCCCTGGTGGCCTCGTGGCTGATATACTTCTATACGGGCCGCGAGTCTTCACCCGGCCAGTCGATGATGCTGGTGTCCGCCGTGGCGATGTCGGTGGGCGGATTCATTCCGCGTTTCTTGGAAGCTTTGGCCGAGCCGACGGTTGGGCATCTCTCGGACAAGTACTCGTTCCGGTGGGGCCGCCGCAAGCCGTGGATCATCTTCGGCACGCCGCTGCTGATGCTGTTCTCGATGCTGATTTTCTTTCCGCCCGATCGCGCCGGCTTGGGCCCGGTGTGGTTCAGCGTGGCGGGGTTGGACATTACGCCAAACTTCCTGTTCCTGCTGGTGACGCATACCGGTTTCTGGTTCATGTACACGGCGGTCGTGGCGCCGTACCTGTCGTTGTTGCCTGAGATCACGCCGTACAACAACGAACGGATCAAGGTCTCCGAGTTCATGGCCTATTCCGACGTGATCGGTTCTTTACTCGGAGCGGTCGGCGTCGGCGCGCTGATTACCGTGTTTGCCAATGGTTTGATGGTCGGTCCAATCCGCCTCGGCAACTCGTTCGAGGTGTCGGGTTTATTGATCGGCGTGTTTTTCGGTGTCAGCTTTTTCGTCAGTATCATGTTCATCAAGGAGAAGCCGGCCGGCGAAATCAAACAGGTGCACTTCGGCTTTTTTGAGGCCATTGTCCAGTCGTTCAAGAATCCGACGTTCCCCGCGTATGTGGCGGCTTCGGCGGCGATCCGTATGTCGCTGGACATCATCATGGCCGCCATGCCGTTCCTGGTGGAAAAGGTGCTCGGTCTCGACGTCGGCTACGCCGGCTACCTGCAGGGCGTGGTCTTGATCGGCGCGATGTTGATGTTCCCGCTCGTGTCGCGGGCGGCGACCAAATACGGCAAGAAAAAGGTATACAACCTCGGCATGGTGTGGTTCGCCGTTTGTCTCGGCCTGCTGGTGCTGATGCGTTACTTCCCGTTCTTCGGCTACGCCGTGTCGGGCGTGCTAACCTTGTTCGGTGTCCACCTGACGTCGCAGTGGGTTGGTTTCTCGCATGCCATCGTGACCTTGCTGCTGTGCGCCTTCTCGGTCAGCGTGATCTTTGTCGTCCAGCGGCCGATGCTGTCGGACGTCATCGACCATGACGAAACCCTGACCGGTTATCGGCGCGAGGCGATGTACAACGGCATGGAAGGGCTGATTTCCAAACCTGCTTCCGCACTCGCCTACGCAGTGGTGCCGTTGCTCAATTCCTGGTTCGGCCAAACCGTCGACCGACCCTACGGTATTCTGGCTTCGCTGGTATTGTCGGCCGGGGTGATGCTGCTCGGGTATGCCGCCTTCCGGCGGTATCCGATCGAGAAATGACCCGGCGGGGTTCGTAACCGATGACCGCGCCCAAACAACATTTCCGCGCAGCGATGATCGGCGTGGGCGATATCACCATGCTGCACCGGCCGGCGTACGTCGATTTCCCGGTCGCCGAGCTGGTCGCCATCTGCGACACCGACGCCGCGCAACTGGCGCGCCGCGCCGCCGAATGGGGCGTGTCGCGGACCTACACCGACTACCACGAACTGCTGGCCGACCCCGAGATCGACATTGTCGAGGTGAACACGCCGCACCACTTGCACAAACCGATGGTCATTGCGGCGCTCGAGGCCGGCAAGAACGTTTCCTGCCAGAAGCCGATGGCCACCACCATCGCCGACGCGCAGGCGATGATCGATGCCGCGCATCGCAGCCGGGGCAAGCTACGCATCCTCGAGAACTTCGTCTTCTATCCGCCCTACGTGCAGGCCAAGCAGCTGCTCGACGCGGGCGAAATCGGCGAGCCGTTGTCCATCCGCTTCAAGCTCGGCACGTCGCTGTTCGGCTCGCGCTGGGTACCGCTACGGTCGGAGATCTGGCACCTGATGGAGAGCGAAAAGGGCATGGGCCAGGCCGTGTTCGACGACGGCTACCACAAACTTTCGGTGGCTATGCACTTCTTCGGCGAAATCGAGGCGGTGCGCGGCTTCATCGACCGTTCGTTCGCCTACATCGACGAGCCGGCGCAGTTGATTTGGCGCTACAAAGACCGCCCGACGCTCGGCAGCTTCGATATAGCCTTCACGCCGAATCTTTACACGCGGTCGAAGTACTTCTCCGCCGACGAACGCATCGAGATCGTCGGCTCGCGCGGCATGATCCACCTCAACGGCTGCACCGGCCAGATTGTCGACGAGGCGCCGCTCACGCTATACCGCGACGGCCGGCGCTACCGATTCGACGATTTGGAGACCGATTGGCAGGCCAGCTTCACCGCCGGGATTCGCGATTTTGCGCTGGCCCTGCGCGACGGCCGCGACACGCTTGTCTCCGGCGAGCGCGCGCGCGACATCATGAAGTTCGCCTATGCGCTGATCGTCGCGGCGAAGACCGGCGGCGAGATGCGGCCCGCTGACATGACCGACGAGGTCGTCGAACGCGAGCTGTTGGCGGGGGGCAAGGCATGAGGCGCCGGCTGCGCGATCTGCCCCCCGCCGTCGTAGCTTGGCTGGCCGTCTATGGCCTACGGATCATTGCGCGGATGCCGACCTTCGTGCTGATCGCCAAGCTGGCGTCGGTGCGCTGGTGCCTGAAGCGGATCGACCGCCAACACCCGGCGCTGGCGCCGCTGGACGAGGTGCTGGATCTGCTGCGGCACGACAAGAAAGCGACTCGCGCCATCAAGCGCATGCTCAGCGAGAACCGGCGGCGGCAGGCGTTCTCGTTTTTCCGCGGTTTCCTGCGCCACCGCCTTGGTCGGCCGCTGCCGCCGCCTCCGCCGGTTCAGCCGCGGCGGCGGGTGCCGGCGCCCAAACGGGTGGCCGTGCTCGGCGACAACCTGGACGCGAAGTTGTTGCACGCGGCTTACGGCGGGAATCTGGCGGATTGGACGAGCGCGGACGATCTGGCCGGTCTCGACGGGCTGGAGATCACCGATCCGCGGCGCGCCGACATTGAGTTGGTGCGGCACGCGTTGCAGCTTGGAACGGCGGTCTCGTTGCATCACGCGCTGCTGACCTCGGCTGAGCAGGCGCGTTCGCTATTTTCGACGGCGGGCATTGCCGGCACACCGCTGCGGCTGTTCTATCCGTATTGGTTCTATCCACCTGCGCAACGGGTCAACGAATTGTTGGCCGGCGGCGCGATCGGCGAGGTCCGTAGTATCCGCGTACGCGCCACGCTCGGGGCTACTGGGGGCACATTGCCACCCGAACCGCTGCCGGCGGATCAACCGCTTTTTCATCCGGCGTTCGATCATTGTCTGTTGCTGGCCTGGTGGGGCGGGGCGCCGGCGGCAGTTACGGCCTACCAGCAGCCGTTTGATCCGCAACGCGGCGGTCAGGCGCTGGTCAACGTGCGTTATGCGTGTGGCGGACGGTACGGCCTGCTCGACTGCACGTACGCGCCCGAACTCTACCTTCGGTCTGAGTTCTATCCGTATGACCTTGACGCCGAAGTTGCCGGCACCGACGGCATCGTCTGGCTGCGGCGCGGCATGGCGCAGCGCGTGGTCGAGCCGGCCGTTTTTCTGCGTGCCGGAAAGATCGCGTTGTCGCTGGGGCTCGAATCGGGTCTGGATGACGATTGGTCGGCAGCACATCGGGCGGCCGCGGCCGATTTCCTGGCGCAGCTCAACGGGCAGACGGTGCCCGTGATGGATCAACCAACATTGTTGGCGGCCCTGTCGTTGCGGGAGAAAACGGCGGCGGCGGCGCAGAGCCCGGTGGTATTGAAGATCTAACAGGTTGTTGAAAAAGGCCGTCCCGGCCTTTTTCAACGGCGAAAAACAAAAAGCGCGGTTTTTGTTTTTTTCGTTTTTCGCGGGGTTGCGGCAACGCCGCATCAAAACGGCGCCTCATCCATGAGACACGCAGGGTATTGATCAACACCCCATTATACTCCGGCCGTGCAATCGATGCGGCTGGTTTCCTGCAATTGGCGAAAATGCCCGCACCGGGCGAGTGCGGCGAGAATGGACCACGCCGCGAGTCCGGTGAGGGGGAAGATCGCCAGCGACGCGGTCAGTCCTACCCAAGGCGTCAGCACGGCCATCAGGAAGGGGATCGTCATGCCGCCCACCGGGATGCCGATCTTGACCGCGCCAATCAAGCGGGCCGAGTGATTAGGGAACAGCAGACCGACCAGCGAGACGATCAACGGGCACAGGGCGGATACCGCCGCGCCGGCACAGAACGAAAGCACATACAGCAGCGGGCCGACGTCAAGGAAGAACAGCGCGCCAAACAGAGCGGCGGACAGTCCGAGCAACCGCAGCAGGTAGGTCGGAATGCGTTCGTTGATGGCGATCATGCCGAGCAGTAGGCGGCCAACAGCCTCGCCGGCGAGGAACAGCACCAACGCGATCTTGGACGTGGTTTGGGTAAAGCCGCGCAGGTCCATCAGGAAGGTGGTCAGGAAACCGATCGCACCTAGTTCGATTCCGACGCTTAGCACCATTGTTACGAAGAGCAGGGCGAAGATATGCTTGCGCGGTATGCGGGGGAAGCTGGCGTGAGCCGCGGCTGGTTTCGACGGCAACACCAGTCGCCAGAAGAACAGCGCAAGCACCAGTAGCAGCACGCCCGCTTGCACCACCGCCGGCCGCCAACTGGTCATGAAGATCAGATATAGCGTGATCCCGACCGCGCCGGCGGTTGTAAAGAAATGATTGATGTTGATGTAGCGCGTCTGGTTGACCTGGTGGACGTCGAGCAACATGGCGTCAGCCGTGCCTTCGTAGATGCCGATGCCGATGCCCAAGAGCAGCACGACCAGCAGGTTCACGCGAAAATCCGGGCTGACGTAGAAGGCGAGAAAGGAGATGCCGAGCGCCAAGCTGGCGACCAGC
>CAZEDX010000083.1:0-18115 GCA_964511015.1 uncultured bacterium
CATGCCGCACACGCTGTTCTCGCCGACCAGCACTCGTTTGGCGCCGGCCTCGCGGCACAGTTCGACCAGCCCGCGCACGGTGTCGATGTGCGTGATGGTAGGTGTGCCCATCGCCGTCATCATGTTGGGCTTGAGCAACACGGTATGGCCCGGCTTCACCCACTGCTGGATGCCGCCGAGCACCCGGAAGGCCGCCCGCAAAGCGCGAATGCGGTCTTCCCCTTGACCAATGGCGACCGTCGCTCGCCGATCCGTTGGGGGCATGATTGAACTCCGCCGGCGCAACCCCTTGCGCCATGTACTGTTCGGCCGTGGTGCGTTACTCCGGCCGCTCCACACCGACCGCCACAAAAAAGGCGGCCAGGAGCGCGGCCGCCGGTTCGTCGATGTTTTCATTGCGCGTGATGCGACCGCCGCCGTCGAACCACAGGCGCTGGCGGCTGAGATGGACGTGGCGCCGTCCGCCGCGTTCGATCTCGTCGGAGAACTCGACGACGGCCTGTTCGGCGTCGCTCTCCACCACCCGGCTGGTGTAGACGATGCGATCCAACACGCTGCGTCCCCAGTCGCCGTTGGCCTGATAGTCAGCCAGCACCGCCGCCGCGCCGCGAATCGTCCGGCCGCCGGCCAGATACGCACAATCGGGCGCGAGGAAGTCGCGGGCCGCGGCGTAGTCCTCGCGGTCCAGACAAGCAGCGAACTGCGCAGCGGCATCGCGGTGCAAGGCAGACTCCGGCTGGGTAATCTCGTATTGACAAGGTCATTATACCACACTCTTTTTGGCGAGAACCTGACAATAAAACAACTTTGTATCAGCCGACGGGCCCCAACATTGGCGCCCCCGCGAGGGGTGTTCTCGCGCTTTTTCCTTGTTTCCTTGTGCAAATACAAAATCGCTGGATCGGGCGCGCGGAGGTGCTAGGATGGTCGCCGTCGCTCGGAGGAGGTTCGCATGAAACGCGTGGCATTCTTGTTGGTGATGCTGCTTCTCGCGCTGCCGTTGCTCGCCGCGGCGCAGGCGACGACGACCGGCGGGATCGAGCAGCATTTGAAGAAAATGCAAATCAAGTACAAGAAGGCCCCGGGCGGCGAGCTCGAGTTCGCGACCGGGTTTCCCAACGCTCCGGAAGAAAAATTTCTGGTGCGCGCCCTGCCCGAGGTGAAGGTCGTCTATCTGGCCATTCTCGATGTCGCCCCGTTGCCGGCCGAACCCGCGGCGCAGGTCCGCGTGCTGCGCGCGGTGAACAAGCTCAATTACGAATTGCTGATCGGCAAGATCGAACTCGAGCCCGACACCAACACCTTCCGGCTGAGTTTTACTTTCGCCAACGAGAACGGGGTGGACTTCGCGACATTCCAGGCCGTGATGCAATCGCTGTTGGCGTCGGTCGGAAAGGTTCGGCAGGCTCTACGCTGACGCAGCCTACAGCGCGGCGGCCACCGCTTGCGCGATGTCGGCATGGCCGTTTGCGTTTGGGTGCGGCCAGTCCAGCCACGGCAGCAGAAAACGCTCCGTCTGCCCACCCCAGCGTTTTTCGAGATCAACCTCGCCATGGCCAAACGACAGCGCCGCCGCGTGAATCAAGAAGTTGTACCGGCTTTCCAGCGGCAGGAACGGCGCGCCGTGCTTGCCCGGCGGCAGCTTCGGGTAGGTGACGAACACCGCGCGCACGCCGGCGTCGGCGGTGAATTGGCCGAGATCGAGCAGATTCATCTGGCTTTCCGTGACCGTCAGCCGGCGCTCGAGGCGGCTCTTGTTGTCTTCCGGATCGGGCGGATGCAGCCGAAGCTGGAAGCCTTGCCAACGCCGCGCGAGCAGGTGGCCGAGACGGAACCACGGGCGCGGGCAGTTGCCGTCGCGGAACGGCTGCCCCAACGGATGCTGTTTGAGCAACTCGACCGGTGCGGCATCTTGCGCGCCGACCATGATGACCACCGCCTTGGCGTGATAGCGATTGATCATCGGTCGCAGGAGTTGGCGCACATCCGCGCTGGTCGCGTCGGGCAACGAGGCGTTGACCACGCGTGTGTCGGGCTGGTGTTTCTTGAGCAGTGCCTCCAGCCGCGCCGGCCAGGTGTCTTCGGTCTTGAGGCCGAGGCCGAAAACCCAGCTATCGCCCAGGCAGACCACATAGCGGGCGACGTCGTTGGGCCGGGCGTCGAGATAGCGGTTGCGAATGCCGTAGCGAAACTTGCCGCGCGGCGAGCCGTCGGGACAAAACGACGGCGGCGGCACCCCGGTGCCGGTCAAGCGCAGTACGATCTCCAGCAGCGCCAACACCACCAACACCACAAGCGGAACGATCCACCAGCGGGCGCGCTTCATTGAGGCGCCCCTTGCAGCTCGGCTGCCCGGCGGCGATCGGCCTCAGCCAGGCCGGCCAGCCCCAGCGCCTCGTAAGACTTGGCGCGCATTTCAAGCGACGGCACGTCGTTGGGCGCCAGCTTCAACGCCTCGGTGAGCAGGTTGACTGCTTCCTGGTACTTGCCGGCCGCGAGTTCGACCTGCCCGCGCAAGCGCAACGCGGCCAGTTGCTGCGTGGTTCGCCGCTGGTAGAGCCAGGCTTCGGCGCGGGCGCGGTCGTATTCGTGCCGGTCGAGGAACAATCGGGCCAGCGCCAGCCGCGGCGCCGCCGCCTCGGTGTCGAGCTTGGCCAACTCCACCAGATCGGTCAGCGCGCCGTCCAGATCGCCGGACTTCTGGCGCAGGGTTCCGCGCAGGTACAGCGCCCGCAGATCGCCGGGCGTCTCCCGGAGAAACGCGTCGAGCAGCGCCAGTGCCTCGGGCAGCTTGCCGGTCTCGGCCAAACACCGCGCGCGCAGCAGTTCGATCGTGCTCGACGAACCCCAATAGCCGACGTGCTGGTCGATGGCCGCCAGTGCTTCCTCGTGGCGGTTGAGATTGACCAGACTGTCGATGAGCAGGGCGCGAATGCCGTAGTCGCGCGGATGGTCCTCGAGGAACCGGGTGGCCAGTTCGACCACCTCCTCGTTCTGGCCGGCTTCGTGCATCAGCGACAGACCGCGCACCATGTCGAGCGGCGACCACTCGCGCGTCGCCAGCGCCGACTGCAACGCGATCGCCTCTTCGTGACGGCCCAACCCCTCAAGCGCCAGGCCGAGCAACAACTGCGCCTCGACATCGCCGGGTTCGCGCGTCAGCGCCTCGCGCAGCAACCTTTCCGCCTCGGCCGGCCGTTCCTGCAGCAGTTCGATCGACGCCAACAATACCAGCCCGCGTTCGTCCTCGGCGTGGGCCTGCTGTAGCGCCTCGGCATCGCGGCGCGCCTCGGCCAGCTTGCGTTGGCGCATGAGCAGGTCGGCGCGCGCCAGCAGGGTCGGCGCGAAGTACGGGTCGCGACGCAACGCTCTTTCGTAAGCCTGCAAGGCGCCGGCGGTGTCGCCCTGGTCATCGAGACAGGCGCCGGTCAGGTGCGGCCCCTCGGGTGCGTTCGGGCGCTCGTTTTCCAGCCGCTTGCCGGTGGCCGCCCATCGTTCGTGGTCGCGCATCTCGCGGTAGGCTTCGGCCAACTGCAGAAAGTCGTCGGTCAGCGCCTTCTGCCGGGCCACAATGGTTTCGAGGTCTTCCGCTGCCCGTCCAGGCACACCGGTCTGCAGGTAGATCGTCGCCCGTTCCCGCAGCAGATACGCCAGTTCCGGCGAAGCGGCCAGCGGTTCCTCCAGGCAGCGCACTGCCTCGTCGAGGCGGTTCTGTGACACCAGCAACCGTGCTTCTTCGACCGCGAGCCGGGCGTGCGCGGGCAGCTTGCGGCGCGCTGCTTCCCAGGCGGCAATGGCCGGGATCGGACTGTGTTGGATCTGCGCCGTCACCGCGCGGGCGATCGACAGAAACGGATGGTTCTTTTCGACCTTGGCCAGCCGATCGAGGTAGGTCTCCGCCCCCTCGAAGTCGTTGGCATACGCCGCGGAACAGGCGCCGAGCAGCAAAGCGGCCGAGTCTTCGGCGTCGGCGTCGATCAGCGCGTCGGCGATCTTCCGCGCGTCGGCCGGCCGGCGTTCGGCCAACGCGACAAACCCCTGCGCCAATTTAACGAACGGGTCGTCCACCGACGCCGCCTGGTCGGCCAAACGCCGCGCGTGATCGATGTCTTCTTGAAGCAAGGCGACCAGGGCCAGACCGGCCAATGCGGGCGCCTTCTGGTTCGGCTGGTCGGTCAGCACCAAACTGGCTTCGAATTCGGCGCGCGCCTTAATCGGCAAACCAAGCCCGAGGTAGGCCTGTCCGAGGCGGAAATGAACGGCATAAGCACCGGCTTCATCGCCCAGCGCCAGCAGCTTGTTCTCGGCGGCGGCGAAATCGCCGGCCACCAGCAACGCACGCACGTCGCGCTCCCACCCGCCCTGGCCGGCCATCAGGCGCAGCGGCAACAGGACGAGCGCAAATGACAGCAGCAGTGCGTGGCGCAGTGCCATTGTGAATCCCCGGTGCGCACATGCTACCCGGATTCGCGCAAAAAAAAAGGCCTTCACAGGCCTTTTTACAGATCATGCGCGGTCCGCGGGCCGCAATTGATCAAACCGATCCTAGCGTCATCCATTTCATCGGGGAGCCGTTGTGCCTGGAACCTATACGCGGATTCCGACAAGCGTGCGTCAACAGGAACTCGTTATGGGAGCGCAAACGCCAGGCAACGCCGATCACGCATCCGTCCGTCGTCCCTTGAGATTGTTCGTTCACGACCAAACCGCCTCGACACACGTCCGTTTCCTCCGCACTGCCCCGCACTTCGGGGCAGCGTCCGTTGCATGTGCATGGATAATGCCAATCGTGCGACGAAACGGAAAGCGATTGCGGCACGCCAAGTTAGCGTCGTCGGCCCCGCAAGCGGCGGCGGGGGGTTCTAATTTCCCGACGCAGTTTTTTGAAAGCGCTTCGAAAAAGAAACAGACCGGAGGAGCCGGTCTGTTTCGAGGTGATCCGCGAAAAGGCAGTTGGCGACAGAATCAGCTGCAGCCGCCGCTGCTGTCGTCGTCATCGTCGTCGTCGCCGCCGGAGACGCCCACGCACATGGCGGTCTCGTCGCAGTCGGCCGCATCGAGCACGCACTGCACGGCGTCGGCGCTGGCCGACTCGCACTGGTCGAGGCAGTTGTCGTTGGTCAGGCCGAGTTCGTCAAACAGGCCGCAGGCCGACACGCGCTGGCAGAACTCGCTGCAATCAAGGCCGTCGTCGTTGTCGTCGTCGCTGCCGGAGTCGTCGTCATCGTCAAGGTCATCGTCATCATCGTCGGCGGTGTCGTCGTCGGTCGGGAACGGATCGTCGCCGCGGGTAATCGACAGCGAATAATCGTAGCGCGAAGAGGAATCGGTGACCTTGCCCGACACCGGGCTGATCAGCAGGTACATTTTCTGGTAGGTGGTGCCCATGCCGTCGACGCTGAAGGTGGCATTGTCGCCGCTCATGTCGACGATTTCGAGTTCGCCCTGGCTGCTGGAGGTCATCTTCAGCACGCCGATCGCCCATTCCTTGCGGCTGCTGTCGAGTTCGCCGCCCACAAACTGGACGTTGACAATGGCGGACTCTTCGCCGGCGTCGAGCAATTCGTAAATGTTCATGCCGTTGGTATACGGCTTGGACGAAGACGGCACCGCGTTCTGATCGAAGGGGTAGGACTGCACGCGGGTCAGCACGTTGAAGTCAGGGGGCGTATCGTCGAAGTCACGCAACACGACGGCGGCCATGAACTTCAGGTACTCTTCAGCCCAGTCGAGATCCCGGTCTTCCAAGTAGGCGCTGTTGCCGTACAACGTGCCGCCGCTGTAGCAGGCGTTCCAGATTTCGTAAATCGTATCCAGGCCATCGTAGTACTGGTCGAGGTACATGGCCCAGATCACGCGGGCATACGGCCCGGCGGTGGAGTAGGAGTTGTCAGTCAACGGCTTATGCGGGTTCTCCGCCCAGTCGTAGATGTAATACAGGTAGTTGTCGATATCGGTATAGACGCGCGATTCGGCCCAGGTGGCCGTGGCTTCGACAAACCAGGTTTCGGTCTCGCCCATGTACCAGTAGCAGCCATCGACCAGGAAGTGGGTAAATTGCGTGGTGTGGTAGAATTCGTGCGCGCTCACCTCGCGCAGCGAGTCGAGGTAGCCTAGAATGCTCGGCGCCATGACGATGTACGGCATGCCGTCGTAGTAGTCACCCATCACCGAGGTGTAGGCGCCGTCGAAGTTGATTTCCGGCGCGCCATCGCCACTATTACCGATGTAGACGTTCAGGTAGTAGGTGTCGGTCTGCGCGATGTCCTGGTAGCCCCAGTCTTCGATTTCGGTCTGCCAGATCTCGTCTTCCAACGCATCGGCCCAGTCTTCGATCATGTTCATATCCGGCGAAGCGCTGTTGCCCCACCGAATGGCGAAGTGCTCGGTCTTGTAGGAGTTGGGCAGATCGATGCCGTCGGGAAAGTCCTGCTTGGCTTCCACCGGACCGGCAGGCCGCACGCCGGCCGGCGGGAAGAAACGCGCCACCTTCGCCCGCGCTTCGGGAGACAGGTCGGGCAGCGCTTCGCGCAGGGCCTGCACCGCCGCCGTGCCGCAGAACCAAGAAGGGGCGACGCCCGCCAGTTCCCGCACGTTGGTGGTCTGCCGATAGTACTTCACCGGCAGTTTGGCGGAATCAAAGAGCGCATAAGCGGTATTCACCGCCCATTGGTCGAGGGTCAGTACGCCCGCGTCGCGATCGGCGCGCAGGGCATCGAGGGTCGAGCCGACGTCATAGCTCTGCGCGAACGAGAGCCCGGCCAAAAGAGTGACGACCAGCAATGTGGTCCAGAACAGGAAGCGCCGCATACGAAATCCTTTCCCAATATCCCCAGGTTTGCTTGTTGGCCTGCTACCGTTTGTTTTCTTCTCCGGTCCAACGGTTCGCGGCATTCTAGGCCCGATTTGCTTCTTGTCAACCAAATCGGAGTCTAGCCCGGAGTCGCCCCCGGGGAGGCGGCCGGGCACCGGATCACGCTCTCCCGGCAAGTCCGCGACCGCACACCAAGCCATCGTATCGGCATCTCGCTTGAACTCGTTCACTCAAAACCCACCCCCGCGCCTTTTTCTGTCCGCTCGAAACCGCAATTTCCGATTTGACACACCGCATCATAACGTGTATATAAAGTTCGCGTTTCGAAATATTCACGTGGTGAATGAGATGAGCGACCCCTTCCTCCCGGCCATCTATTCGCGGCTTCTGGCCCTACTCGACACCATTCTCGTTCTACGGGAACGAGACCCCAACTACGAGAAGCTTTCACTGCAAGAGGAACTGGCCATGGACGTCATCGCCCGGCGCGGGTCGCTGTCGATGAGCGAACTGGCCCACTTGTTGGGCCTGCTGCCCAACACCCTGACCGGGGTGGTCAATCGGCTGGTGCGCTGGCAAGTGGTCAAGCGCGAGCAGTCACCGAAGGATCGCCGGGTCGTGCTGGTGCGGCTGACCGCCCGCGGCACCCGCATGTACCGCAAACACCAGGCGTTTGTCTTCGAACATATCGGCCGAATGCTCGAAGTACTGCAAGATGCCGAAAAAACCGCCTTTATCGGCCTGCTCGACCGTATCAGCGCCCAACTGCAGAGCGAATAAGGAGAGTTCATGCGCGCTTTGACGAGACTGGTAATCCGCTTCCCTTGGCTGACCATTTTGGTGACTCTCGCCATCACGGCTTTCTTTGCGTATGAACTGCGCTTTGTACGTATCGATAACGAGGTCAAGAATTTCGTGCCCGAGATGCAGTACGACCGGCAGAGCTACCTGCGCAATGAGGAGGTTTTCGGCAGCGAGGTGGCGGCGATTCTCACCGTTTCGGTCGAACCGAACGGACCGTACCAGGACATCTTCAATCCGACCACGTTGAAGCTGGTGCAAGACCTGACCGACTACTTCCAGAACCTGACGATCGAAGCTCCGCGCGACAAGTGGATGTGGGTCAAGCCAGAAGAGATGGCCCAGGTCAAGGAACGAAAACGGCCGTCCCGCGGCCAGTGTACGCCGGCCCTATTGGCCGACATCGAGAAACGCGAGGTGCCGTCCGACTTGGAAAACTACGTGAAGGTCGTCGGCTGCCAGCAACGCGAGACGTATGGTTCGGAGGATGTGCAGAGTCTGGCGACGACCAAGGTGATCTACGACCAGCCCATTCCCAGCGCGACCGATCCGGCGGTGATGGAACACCAGCTCATGATCGAGGATGTATGGGAGACGGTGCCGGCCACCCAGGCGGAGGCCGACGTGGTGCGCCAGCGCATCTCCACTTGGGATCTGTACAAGAACAACATGGTCAGCCCCGACCTCAGGTCGGCCGCCATCTACATCTTCCTGCCCTCCGGCGTGACCATCGAGTTTTCCGAGAAGCTGCAGAAGCTGATGGACCAGAAGATCGCCGAAATCGACAAGCCGAACGACGGCATCATTCTGGAAGCCGGCGGCCTGCCGATGATCTCGGTCTGGCTGGGCAAGTATCTGCAGAGCGACTTGCGCATGCTGATCCCGTTTGTTTTCGCGGTGATCATCGGCGTGTTGATCGTCAGTTTCCGCAACAAGACCGGCGTGCTCATGCCGATCGTCACCCTGGCGTTGGCCACGATCTGGACGGTGGGTTTCACCGGTTTGTGCCGCAAACCACTTTCGATCATTACCAGCGCCCTGCCGACGCTAATTGTCTCGGTCGGCAGCGCCTACGCGATCCACGTGATCCATGCCTTCTTCGAGCACTGGCGCGACGGCATGACCACCCGTGACGGCCTGGTCGAAGCCCAGGGCAAGACCGGCATGGCGGTCGTGATGGCCGGCTTGACCACCATCGGCGGTTTCTTCTCGCTGGCCACCAGCACCGTCGTGCCGATCAAGGAACTGGGCTACTTCGCGGCCTTCGGCACCTTGGCGGCGTTGTTCATCGCCCTGACCCTGGTGCCGGTGATGCTCTCCTTCGCCTACGGTAAAAAAGTAGCCAATGCCGACCAGTTGGAGGAAGGTCGCGTCGAGCACGATCCGGGCGCGACGGCGTTCGGCCGTTTTCTGAACTGGACCGCCAATTTCGTGGTGAAACGCGGCTGGTTGACGCTGGGCATCGGTACCGCGACTCTGGCGGTGTGCATCGGCCTGGCGACGCAGGTCCGTGTGACCAGCAACATGGTCGAGTATTTCAAGGCGGACAGCCCGATCCGCACCACCGACGCCCATCTGTGCCAGCAGATCGGCGGCACCAACACCTTCTCGGTGACGATCGACAGCGGCCAGGAAGGGTTCTGGAAAGAGCCGGAAGCGCTGAAGAAGCTCGAACAACTCGAGCAGTTCGTGAAGAAGACCTCGCCGGATGTGAAGTCGAGCATTTCGCTGGTCGAGTATGTCAAAAAGATGAACATGGCCCTGCGCGAGGACCAGCCGGCCGAATACCGCATTCCGGACACGCGGCAGGCGGTCTCGAACGCGTTGTTCCTGTTCGCGCAGAAGAGCGACACGCTGGAATCGGTGGTCGATTTCGACTACCGCACCACACGCATCAGTTTCCGGTCGGTCAACGGCCGCACCGACGCCATGGGCAAGATCAAGGACGCGGTTGACGCCTGGTTTGTTCAGAGCTGGCCGGAGATGGCCGGCCGGCCGGCCCCGGCCAAGTCGGTCTGGCAGACCTTGGGCGAAGTGCTCGGCCTGGTGCCGGTGGCGCGCGACATGGTCGGGGAAAAATACCACTACAGCGGACCGAACTATTTGCGCTACGTGGTGGACCACCTAGTGGTCATCGGCCAGATCGGCTCGATCAACTTCTCGCTGGTGATCGTGTTTGTCCTGGCGCTGATCATCTTCCGCAGCCTGAGCGCCGGCTTCCTCTCGGTGCTGCCGACCATGCTCGCGGTCGCCGGCAACTTCGCGGTGATGGGGGCCTTCGGCATCGCGCTCGACGTCGGCACGGCGCTGGTCTCGGCGGCGGCGGTCGGCGCCGGCATCGACTACGCGATCCACTACCTCAACCGCTACCGCATCGAATGCTCGTTGGGCGCGTCCATCGAACAGGCGGTGGTGCGCACGCATCTGAGCGTGGGCAAGGCGATCATCTTCAACGCGACCGCCGTCGCCCTCGGCTTCTTTGTGCTGGTCTTCAGCAACTTCCTGCCCGTCCGCCGCATGGGCCTGCTGACCGGCCTGACCATGTTCACCGCCAGCGCGATCGCCATGACGATTCTGCCCGCGCTGCTGGTGTTGATCAAACCGAAATTCGTACGCAAACTGACCGAAGCCAATCAATGCAACCACGGAGGTAAGCAATGAGAGCGCGCACCATCATCATCGCCGTCGCCATGGCGACGTTGTTCCTGGCCGGCACCGTGCTGGCGCAGGCCTTGTCGGCCCAGCAGATCGCCAAGAAAAGCCTGGAGCTGGACAAAGCCACCAGCAAAATCACGACCTATCAGATGACCGTCATCAACAAGCGCGGCAGCAAGAAGGTCTACAAGTTCAAGGTATGGCAGAAGGTTTTCGCCGACGGCGAGAAGAAGCTCGTCCGTTTTCTGGAACCGGCCGACGACGCCGGCACTGGCCTGCTCACCTTCGAACAGAAAAACGCGGACGACCTGCAGTGGTTGTTCCTGCCCAGCCTCCGCAAGGCTCGCCGGTTGGCCGCCGGTGACCGCAGCAGCGAGTTCATGGGCTCCGACCTGTTCTACGAAGACCTGGCGACGATGAACGCCGACGAGTTCGAGCACAAATTGCTGAGCGAAGCGATGCTCAACGGCGTGCCCTGCTACCTGTTGGAGTCGAAGCCGAAGCCGGGCATCAACTCGGCGTATGCGCTGATGCGTTCGTGGGTCGACAAGGCCACCTTTGTCGGGCAGAAAATGGAGATGTACGACAAGAACGGCAAGCTGATTAAGACGATGGCGGCCAAGAAGGTACAGCAGATCAGCGGCGTCTGGACGATCGTCGAGGCGGAAATCGTCCGGGCGAACATGGGCCAAGCCAAGACCGAGCTCAACATCCTGGAACGGCAATACAACGCGGACGTGCCGGCCAACTACTTCACGACCCAGTTCCTGGAAAACTATTGATTGTCCTTCGTTCGGGGGGCGCGCTGCGGCGCGCTCCCCGGCGAATCGGGAGTTGCCCATGCGTCTGTTTCGCTGGATGGTCACGATGGCCGCCTTGCTGTTGTTGGTACCCCTCGCCAACGCCGAGATGAAGATCTCCGGCGCTTTGTCCAACCAGTTCCGTGTCGAGGTGCCACAAGGCAACGATGAGGAATGGGACGTCGGCATGGCGCTGAGCACCTTCGACCTGATCGGGCGCGCCACCAACGAGGAGCGTTCGGCACGGCTGTTCGTCAATACCGATTTGCGCTACGACCCGACCGGGGTGTTCGAAGACGATCTCGAATGGCGGCTACGAGAAGCCTATGGAGGCTTCTACAGCGACTACTTCAGCTTCGAGCTGGGCAAACGTATTTACGCCTGGGGCATGGCCGACGAGTTCAACCCCACCGATCTGCTCAACCCGGAAGACATGCGCTGGTTTGTGTCGGTGGACAAGACCGACCGCAAACTGGGTGTATTCAGCGCCAACGCCACGTTGAGCTACGGCGGCTTCTCGCTGCAGGGCGTGCTCGTGCCGGTGTTCGAGCCGACCATGCTGCCGGCGGAGGACAGTCGTTGGCTGCCGTGGCAACTGGAGCGCTTGTACACGGTGATCAACGGCTTCAGCCAGTATGTCGACTACCAGCCGGACGATCGGCCCGAGCTGAATCTGGGCAACGCCGGCTATGCCGCACAATTCAAAGGCACCATCGGCCCGGTCGACATCGCGGCGGTGTACTTCGACGGGTTCGACCCGCTGCCGACCTTTGCCATCGACATGAACACGGACGCCGCCGAACTGCTTTCCGGCGGCAAGGCCTTGTTCATCCGCCAGGAATACCAACGCTACCAGGCATACGGCGGCGGCTTCGCGCTCGCGGTCGGCAGCGTCAGCATCCGCGGCGAAGGCGCGTACTACTCGCCGCGCTACTACCTGTATGACATCGACGAATCATTGCTCGATGTCGACAACGATCTGGCGGCGTACAACGCGCTGGTCAGCTTAGAAGGACACGAATGGCGCGTGCGTAAGCCGAGCTGGTCGGCGGCCGGCGGATTCGATTGGCACCAGGGCACGCAACTCTACGTCAATTTGCAGTATGTGCACACGCAATTGCTCGATTACGAGCCGGGTCTGGTGGAAAACGAAAACGAAGGCATGGTCACCATGAAGCTCAACACGGCCTGGCTGGAAGATGACCTCCAGATCGGCGCCAATGGCGTGTACAACGTCTTTCACGGCGACTGGTGGGCCAAGCCCTACGTGCGTTACAACCTGACTCCCGATCTGCTCGCGGAAATCGGCGGCCAGCTTTACGACGGGCGCGAAGAAACCCGCTTCGGCGAGTTCGCCAAGAACGATTTCCTTTACACGCTGGTGAAGTACTCTTTCTAGCCGGCAACGAAAGAAAAATGAGGGGCGGGTCCGGGACCCGCCCCTTCTTGTTTGCGGAGGGTACTGCTTAGTGAGCCCGAGCCGTCCGCACGTTGCTCAGGTAATTCATCGCGTTCTGCTGCGCCAGGCGGGCGTTGCTCATGCTCTCCGGCGCCACTTCTTCGACCAGGTACAGGAAGCCCGGGTCGGCCACGATCTGCGCCATCTGCTCGACGGTCAGGTTGATCGTCGCATCGGCGCGGCCGCCACGGCACTGCACGGTCACGGTGGTCGGATAGTAAATGATGCCGACGAACGCGCCGATCAGGCCGTTGACGAACGAGATTTCATTGTGAATGGTCGCATCGCCCGACGGGCAGAGTTTCTTGATGTCGACATCGTCGTTACCGATGATGCCGAACAACCAGTGCGAATGCCACTTGTCATAGACCACCTGCCCGTTCGGCGCGCCGGCGCCGACGGTGAAGGTGTGCTTGAAGCAGCCGAAAGCCGCCAGGGCAACCATTACCAACAAAGCCGCCAACAACAGTTTCTTCATGCTTGTACCTCTTTCCTTTCCGTGTTTGAGGTTCATTTGTAGATCGGGTCGAGCCCGAGTCCTCTTGCAATCACCAGCTTCTGGATCTCACTGGTGCCTTCTCCAATTTCCAACAGACGCTGGTCGCGGAAGAACCGTTCTACCGCGTATTCCTTCATCAAACCGTAGCCGCCGTGGATCTGCACAGCGTCGTAAGCAATATCGCGGAAGATTTGCGAGCAATATAGCTTCGCCATCGCCGCGACCTGGCCAAAAGGTTTCTTCTGTTCGCGCAACCAGGCAGCTTTGTACATCAGCAGTCGCGCGGCTTCAAGACGGGTCGCGGCGTCGGCGAGTTTGAACGCGTTGGCCTCAAAGTTGCCGATCGGCTTGCCGAACTGCGACCGCTCCTGGCTGTATTTGAGCGCTGCCTCGAACGCGCCTTGCGCGCCGCCCAAACCCATCGCGCCGATGGAGAGTCGGCCGCCGTCGAGCGTCATCATCATCTGCTTGAAGCCGTCCCCCTGCTTGCCCAGCAAGTTCTCTTTCGGCACGCGACAGTCTTCGAAATACAGCTCGCCAGTGTTGGAGGAGCGCCACATCAGCTTCTTGTGCATCGGCACAGCTTTGAAGCCCGGGGTACCGTTGGGCACCAGAATGCAGCTCACTTCCTTGCGGCCGTCAGGCCGAGTGCCGGTAATTGCCTGCACGATACAAACGCCGCTGATATCACTAGCGGAGTTGGTGATGAAAATCTTCGAGCCGTTGATCACCCATTCGTTGCCGTCGAGCACCGCCGTGGTTTTCGACGCCTGCGAGTCCGAGCCGGCGTTGGGTTCGGTCAAGCCGAAGCTGGCCAGCAACTCGCCGGTGCACAGCTTGGGTAGCCAGGTTTTCTTCTGCTGCTCGTTGCCGAAGTAGTAGATCGGACCGATACCCAGCGAATTCCCCGCCGCGATCGTCGCCGCTGTGCTGCCATCAACCCGGGCAATTTCCTCCACGGCCATGATGTACGACACGTAACCGACGTTCGAGCCGCCGTATTCCTCGGACACGAACATCCCAAACAGGCCCATCTCGCCCATCTTGCGAACCAACTCGAGCGAGAAGTGTTCCTTCTCGTCCAGTTCCGCCGCCACCGGCGCGATCTCGTTTTCCGCAAAACTACGGATCTGCTCGCGCAATATGCGCTGCTCCTCGGACAGTTCGAAACTGAGCATCCTGACTCTCCCAATTTGAGGTTGTACGCGAATTTTGCGAGGTTACATCATACGGATCGACTTGGCAGGCGACAAGCGGCTGAAAAGCAAAAATTCCAAGTGAAAAAAATCGGCCGATCAGTCCGTCGCCGCGGGGTCCATCGCCGCCACGCGCTGCGCCACGCGTTGATAGTCGCTGACGATGCGCCGCACGATCTCGGCCAACGGCGGCCGATCGTGCACCAGACCGGCAACCTGGCCGCATTGCATCGAGCCCCACTCGACATCGCCGTCGACCGTCGCTGCGCGGCTGCGGCCCGCGCCGATGAACGCCAGGATCTCTTCCTTGGGCTTGCCGGCGCGTTCCATTTCGTTGATCGCGTCGGTCAGCTTGTTGCGGATGCCGCGCACGGCTTCGAACGCTCGGCCGGTCACCACAGTGCCGGTTTCGTCCATCGCCAGCAGACGATCTACATAGGCCGGGGCCCCTTCGCTTTCGGCGCAGGCGATGAAGCGCGTGCCGATCTGCACGGCCTCGGCGCCCAGGGCAAAAGCCGCCGCCATGCCGCGTGCGTCGGCGATGCCGCCGGCGGCAATGACCGGAATCTTCACTGTGTCGACCACCGCCGGCCACAACACAGTGCTGGCTACTTCGTCGGGCGAGATGTGTCCGCCGCCTTCCATGCCCTCGGCGACGACCATGTCTACCCCCGCCTCTTCGCATTTCTTCGCCAGCTTGGCCGACGGCACCACGTGCACCACCACTGCCCCGGCATCGTGCAGGCGCCTAGTCCACAACTTCGGACTGCCGGCGCTGGTGAAGAAGATGCGCACGCCCTTTTCGAGCGCGACGTTGATGATGCCCTCGGCATGCGAGTAAAGCAGCGGAATGTTCACGCCAAACGAGCCTTTCGTTGTCGCCTTCACTTGATCGATGGCGCGCCCCATTTCCTCGGGCGTATGACTGCCGCCGGCCAACAGACCCAGAATGCCCGCTTCGGCCGCCGCCGCGCACAGCTTGGCGGTGGACCACCACACCATGCCGGCGCAGATGATCGGGTACTTGATGCCCAGCTTCTCACAAACACGGTTCATGGTTCACTCCGCGGGTCTTGTCGGGATTTGGTTATAGCAGATACCGGACCGGAGCGGCTAGCGCTCCGCCGCAAGCAGGATCAACCCGTCGCCGCTGGCCAGCGAGACTACCCCCGACACTTCCACGGTCGAGTTGTCCGCCAGCACGCGCTGGTACGTTCCGCCCAGATCAAAATCGACCGCACCCGCCGAGCCGTCGACGCGCACGACGACCAGCGCCGCCGTCCCGTCCGGCGTCCGATACGGCCGTGTGAACACGCCGTCCGCCTCGTCCGCCGCTACATCGGTCGGCTCGCCCAGGTCGCGTTCGAACACGCCGAACCAGAGCGTCTCGGTGAATGGCTCGTACGGCGCCCACGAGGGTTTGACCGCCATGACGTCGTCGCCGTTTTTGAAGACGTAGAACGCCGCCAGATAGAACATCGTTTCGTCGGCGGTCGGGTTGCCGCCATCCCCGCCGTAGAACGTCTCCAGCGCGACAAAGCCGCCGGCATCGTGCGCCTGTTGCGACAGGTCGATCAGCGCCGCCAGCCGGTCTTCGGTGCCCAGGGCGCCCCAGGCCGGGTATTGCAGCGCGTTTTCACACCACACGCCGACGCCGGGCCCGATCAGCTCGACCATTTGTGGAATCGAACCTTCCCAACTGCAATATGTCGCACCGTTGAACAGCAGCGCCGGCGAGCCGGGCAAGGCGTCGTGAACGGCCGTGAGCAGGCCGTCGACCGCCGGGTAGTACCATTCGTTGAGGGCCGCCGTGCTCGTTTCCTGCGCATCGTCGATTTCGATGATATCGATCGCGTCCACCAGTTCGGGCAAATAGAACCTGTCTTCCATCGGACTACCGAGGTTGTCGTAGCCGGGGCCGGCGAAACCCTCGTCCATCTGCGCGGCGGCGCGCCAGGCGGCGTAGTCGCGGGCGCAATCGCTTTCGACATTGAGCAGCCACCCATATTGGTCCCACACCAACGAAAACAGGCGGGCGTCTTTCTCGTCGACTGCGCTGCCTTCCAGACCACGCTGCGTTAAGATTACATCGCAGCCGCCGCCATGCCAGCGCGCGCCGATCTGCCCGTCGTATCGCGCGTGCAGGAAGCATTCTTCGCCGTCGCCGTGCGCCGGATACTCGGCCAGGAACGATGCAAACTCCGCGTTCTGCGCGGCGAACGTGGCGCTTTCGCCACCGACCTCCGGATCGATGCAGGTGCCGGCCGCCTCGTTGGTGTTGAACAGGTGGGCCAGTTGCCAGACCAGCCACCGCCCCCGCGGATTGTTGTCCTGGATCTCGTCCCAGGTCCATTCCATCGGCTCGTCGTTGTACGACATGATCGCCAGATCGACATGTCGCGCGGCCCAGGCCTGGTCGTTGCGGAAGGTCTCGCCATCGTAGCCGCCCAGATCGCCGTAGTAATGGTAATGCACCAACCCGTAGTTGAACGACGGCGACGGATCGCTCGTGTCATCGTCCGCCGTATCGTCATCTGCCGTGTCATTGTCGGCGGCGTCGTCATCGGCGTCATCATCGGCGTCGTCGCTGACGTCGTCATCGACAGTCACCTCGTCATCGTCGCCGTTTTGGCTGCTCGAACCGCCACCAGCCACACACGCCGCCATCGTCAGCAGCAACCCCAGCAAGAGCCATAGATACGTCGTTTTCACCAAGGGCCCCTTTCGTCGCCTCCTAGTACACGAGTTCGCTCACCAGAGCAAACTTGACCGCTTTGCCGCCCCCCGCTTACGATAGCCGCGCAACGACATGACGAGGCGAGGACACGAATGGTTGTGATACAGCTCGAGACAGGGCCGCTGGCGGTGAACACATACATCGTCGGCGACGAGAAGACCAAAGAAGCGATGGTGATCGATCCGGGTGGCGACGTACCGGCGATCTTGTCCGCCCTGGCCAAACAGGGGCTAACCTGCAAGCTGATCTTCAACACGCATACGCACTGGGACCACATCGGAGGCAACGGCGAGCTGAAAAAGGCCACCGGCGCAACATTGGTCACGCACGCCGACGAAGCGCCCGATCTGGCCAACGCCCCGGTGCAAGCGTCGTTCTTCGGCATGAATGTGCCCCCCAGCCCGGGGGCCGACCGCCTCGTCGGCGAAGGCGACGTGCTCAAGGTCGGCGGCATCGAGCTGAAGGTCATCGAGTTGCCGGGACACAGCCCGTGCGGCCTCGGCCTCTTGTTCGACAAGTTCGCCATCGTCGGCGACGCCCTGTTCGCCGGCTCGATCGGTCGCACCGATTTCCCGGGCGGCGATCTGAACACTCTGCTCGACAACATCCGGCGCAAGCTGTTCACGTTGCCGGACGAAACGGTGGTTCTTTCGGGTCACGGCCCGCGCACGACCGTCGGGCGCGAGAAGAAATTCAACCCGTTCTTCTGAAGGAGTCTGCCATGCTGGCCGGCAAGAACGTGGTGTTGGGCGTAACGGGCGGCATCGCCGCGTACAAGGCAGCCGAACTCGTGCGGTTGCTAGTCAAAGCCGGCGCGGCGGTGGACGTCATCATGACGCGCAACGCCACCGAGTTCGTTGCGCCGCTCACCTTCCAGACGTTGTCCAACCGGCCGGTGCATGTGGAGACCTTCAAGCTGCTGGACACGTCCGACATTTCGCACACCAGCCTTGCCGATCGGGCGGATCTGATCATCGTCGCGCCGGCCACAGCGAATCTGCTGGGCAAGTACTCCCACGGCCTGGCGGACGACCTGCTTTCCACCACACTGCTGGCCACTGCGGCGCCCGTGCTGCTCGCGCCGGCGATGAACCCCCGCATGTGGGCTCACCCGGCCACGGCAGCCAACGCGGCCACACTGGCCGAACGTGGCG
>CAZEDX010000084.1:0-18020 GCA_964511015.1 uncultured bacterium
AGGGCTCTTCTTCAATCCCCGGTCAGAAAGTGCGAAAAATAGGGTACGTTATCGCAGTAACACCGGCGTGAAACATATCCAGCGTTTCATAGTATCTCCCACAAGTCGGAACTCACTCTATCGGACAATTGGCGCGGATTGTCAGTTAACGAATGATGTGACGATTATACGCGGGCGTTGCTGAGCACGTCTCGAATGAGCTGTAGCTTGCGGGCCATCGCGTTGATGGAGGCATTGTAGTAGAGCTGCGACTCGGCCAACTTGCGCATCTCGACGTCTTGATCAACCGTATTGCCATCCATACGTTGGCTATTGGTGGACTTATCCACCACCGTTTTGACAACCATACCCTCGGATTCATTTTGGAAATGACGTCGGTTAGTGGCTTTCATCGGCAAGCCGCCGACATTGAAGCGCTCTTGTTCCTGGTCGAGTGTCGCGGCGAAATCGACATCACGTGCCTGGTAGCCGGGAGTGTCGACATTGGCCAAGTTGCTAGCTACCACCTCGCTGCGAAATAGCTGCACATCGAGACTGCGCCTCAAAAAAGCCAACGCCGGATCGCCAAATAGGAATCGGTCGATGCCCATGGAAAACACCTCACGTAAAAGGAGAGCAAACGCGGTGCCAAAAGCGGAAGCTAATAAATACAACTAGTTAGATAGATTGGTCCAGTCCATCCGGCACACTTTGCCGACACGAAACCGGCAGAAACGTCAATCTTTCGGCGGCCTTGGGTTCAGGAGTAGAAGTAGGTCACATACGCAATAAGATAGACTACAAAGAAGGTGAGTGCAGCCAGCATGCCACCGAGACCGAGCTTGAGGCGGTCTTCCGAGAGGGGGTGTTCGTCTGTCGGCGCGGGTTGCTCGGTGGGAGCAATGCCGAGCTGGTCACCACGCACCCGACGCCAAGCTTGCACATCGAGCGTCGGCGCGCCGCAACGCGAGCAAGTCGATTCGGCGTCGCCGACCATCCGCCGGCAAGCAGGACAAACACGAGCCATGGTTTCACCTCGGTTGCGATCTTACACATGCGGCGCGAAGGTCGCAACGGCGGCCAAAAAAAGAAAGGTCCGGAGTTGCCTCCGGACCCTTGGCTTCTTTCGGCCCGATAGGGTCAGTTCCACTCGTAGACGCGAATGTTGTCGAACTTGGGCGCTCCGCCTTCACCCGCGCCACCGTAGTCAGACACGGAGAACTGGCCGAGGTGATCGTAAGTCAGGTTGGGATTGAGCGGGACGTCCACGCAATCGGTGATCACGCCGCCCACGTAAACGTCCACGGTATTTGTGGAAAAATCCAGATCTAGGCGTACGGTGTACCAAGTTTGCGACGTCCAGACCCCGCAATCCCGGTGGTCTGTCATGTAGTCGAGTATTATTTCTTGGGTTTCACCAATCATGCTGAAGACCGCCAAGCCGGTGGTATTGTCTTGATACAGGTGAATGTTGGCGTCGCCCGGGGCATTCACACTTACGTCGAACTCCAACACGACCCGATCGTTGTTGTGAGTCACCGGGTACGTCGCATAGGCGTAGTCACCCACTTGGTCGCCGCCCGCGACCCACAGCATCCTGCCGGTTTTCGTAGTCGAATCGACGACCTCGAAGTAGCTGGCGCCGGCATCCTCGACTACCCATGGTGAAGGTAGGTCGCCGAGACTGTAGTCTTCAAAATCGATACTGAGCAGTTCGACGGTGTCATCGTCGGTCACATCGTCGTCATCGCTATCATCGTCGCCGCTGTCATCATCGGCCACGTCATCGTCAGCGGCATCGTCGTCGCCACTGTCATCGTCGCCGCTATCATCATCGGTCACATTATCGTCGTCGCTGGTGTCATCGTCATTGCCGGAATCGTTATCGTCATCATCGTCGCCACAACTGCAGCCAGCGGTGAAGAGGACCACACAGAACGATAAACACACAAACAGTATTAAAATTCGGGTTAGGCTCATGTTGCTCCCCAGTAAAAGATGTTTTGAGAATTATAGTCAGTATTTTTGGTTCGACAAGGCACTCGGATTGGACGATCGGCGGCCTTTCTGCTAAAGCTATGTTCACGCCAAGCGAGAGGGAACGATGAGCTTCATTACCGACGAAATCCGCTACGATTGCCGGCACTACTGCGGCGAAAAGCCGTGCGTCTACCGCGTCAATTGCCCGTACTGCATTAAGTACTACCCGATGGGCTTCCGCGTGCTGATTTTCAAGCTCGGCGCAATGGGCGACGTGTTGCGAACGACCAGCATCTTGCCCAGTCTCGACAAAAGCCTGAACAAGACACACGATGCCTATCACGTCACCTGGGTGGTCGATCCGCCCAGCAAGCCGCTACTCGAAAACAATCCGTTCATTCATCGGCTCTGGACGATCGACGACGAAACGCGAATCCGTCTCGCGGTTGAGAAGTTCGACTTGGCGCTGTGTTTCGACAAGGAACCGCGGGCGATCGGCCTGATGGCCCTGTGCCAAGCGACGACCAAACGCGGTTTCATCATGGGGCCCGAAGGCAACCTGCATGTTACCAGCGCCGCCGGCGAAAACGCCCTGCTGGCGGGAATTAGCGACTTCTACAAGTTCCAGCGCAATACCAAGAGCTATCAAGAACTCATCCACGAGTTGGCGGAGATCGAGAATGCTGGCAAGCTGTATGTGCTGGAGTTCACTTCGAAGGAGCGCGCGGCGGCACAGGCACAACTGACGCGGCTTCAAGCGGTGCGGCGTCCGCTGATCGGCCTGAACACCGGCGCGGGCAATGTCTTCCCCGGCAAACGCTGGCCGGCCGACCGTTTCGCGGAACTCGGCCGGCGACTGGCGAAATCCACCGGCGGCACCATCGTGCTGCTCGGCGGGCCGGACGAAGCCGAGCGCAATCATGCCATCAAGGCGGGTATCGGCGCGGAATGCGTCGACCTGGGCACCGACAATCCGCTACGGCATTTCGCGGCGATGCTCGGCGAGCTCGACCTGGTGGTCGCGGGCGACACGATGGCGCTGCACGCTGCACTGGCGACGGGCACAAAGGTTGTGGCGCTGTTCGGTCCCACACCGCATCAGGAAGTCGACCTGGGCGGGCACGGCGAGAAGATCTGGCGCGAGCAGATCGGTCCGATCATGGGCGCGGCGACGGAAGAGACCAGCGCGTTGCAGGACATCGGCGTCGACGAGGTCGAGGCCGCGTGCCGGCGCGTGTTGGGAACAGCCTGAAGCGCGAGCCGGCGCATGCGCACCATCGTCACTCTGCCAACCTACAACGAAGCTGAGAATATCGGGCCGCTTGTGCGCGAGTTGCGCGGGCAGGGCTTCGAAGTGCTGGTTGCCGACGACAACAGTCCCGACGGTACTTGGCGGCAGGTCGAGGAACTGGCTCGCGCCGACGCCGGGGTGCATTTGCTGTTGCGCAGGGAAAAGAAGGGCCGCGGTTACGCGGGCGCCGAGGCGTTCGTTCGCGCGCTGGAATTGGGCGCGGAGCGCATTGTCGAGATGGACGCTGACTTCTCGCATCAGCCGCGCTTCATTCCCGAATTGCTGCGCGCTCTCGATGGCGGTGCTGACGTCGCGGTGGGCAGCCGGCTGGTTCCCGGCGGGCAAGATGTCGGCCGCGCCTGGTTCCGCGTGCTACTGACGCGCTTCTCGTGCTTCTATGCCCGGCTGGTGCTGGGTCTGCCGATCCGCGACACCAACAGCGGCTTCCGCGCCTACACGCGCACGGCCATGGAACGCATCGAACCGGCGACGCTGATCTCGGCCGGTCCGAGCATTGTGCACGAGGTGTTCGCACGGGCCCGCCGGCGGGGACTGCGCCTGGCGGAAGTGCCGATCGTCTTCGTCGAGCGGCAGCGCGGCACGAGTGAGCTAACTGTCGGGCGGCTGCTCGACGGCTTCGTGAAGGTCTGGCGCATCCGTAGACTGGTGGGGTAGGGGCGTGAGACATACGCGCGTGGCGCTGGGAATCTTGCTGGTGGTGGTCGTCGCCGCCGGCCTGGTCCTGGCGCAAAACGAAGTCCAGCCCTTCCGCTTTGCCGTGATCGGCGACCTGCAACAGCTCGCTCTGACCAACATCTATCGCAATGTGACTTGGAAACTGGTTCGCGACCTTGCCACGACGGATGCCGAGTTGGTGGTGATCGTCGGCGACCTGGTGCATGCGCTGGCCAACACACCGGAAGCGTCGGCCGAAGCCTGGCGGCAATTTGACGAATTGATGACACCGGTGCGCGCGGCGGGCAAGATCATTTGGGCGGTGCCCGGCAACCACGACGTAAGGTGGCCGCAGGTGGCGCGCGGGTTCGAGGAACGTTTTGGCGCGCGCTACCAAGCGCTGACCCACCGGGGCGTCAATTTCGTGCTTCTCGACAGCGAAGCCGACCGCACGGCCGTTTCTTTTCGCTACCTAGGCTGGCCGCAATGGCAGTGGCTGAAAACCCGCCCCTGGCGCCACGGCGCTTCCGGCCGGCCGCCGCTGACCTTCGCCTTTCTGCACCGGCCGCCGTTGCGCTCCGAGATCAAGAAGCTAGACGCCCTGAATTGGTTCGGCCATGACCAGTTCGAACTGGTCGAATTCGCCCGACAGCAACATTGGACGGCGGTATTCGCCGGTCACGAGCATCTGTTCTACGAACACGAAGTGAACGGCGTTTGGTACTACATCACCGGCGGCGGCGGCGGACAGCTATTGCCGACCGGCTTTCACCATTATCTGCTGGTCTCGGTCGACCCGATCAGGGGCGCCTTCAAGGCGGAGGTCCGCCGGCCGCGGTAGGCCGAACCATCCAATCGGTGCTTCTTGCGACCGGCCCCCCAGACCTCTACAATGCCGATCCCCAACCAGAACGCCTTGGGAGTTGCACATGCCCGAATTCGAAAACCTGTTCGCAATGGCGGAAAAGCCCTACCAACGTTGCGACGAACGCAAGTTCATCGCCGTCTTCCCGATGTGGTACCCGCACGAGATCTTGCTGGCCGCAGGGTTCCGCGTGGCCGAGTGGTGGGGGCACGACATCCCGCTGACCTTGGCTGACGCGCACTTCCCGACGTACGTCTGCACGCTGGTAAAAGCCAACTTCGAGTTGCTGCTGACCGGAAAATCCGACCTCGACGGCGCGGCGTTCCCCGTGGCGACCTGCGATTCGATTCAGAACAGCGCGGGGCTGTTTCATCACCTTTTCCCCGGCAAGTTCTGCAGCTACTTCCGCATGGTGCAAAACCCCGACAGCGCATCGGCGGTTGAGTACCTGCGCAGCGAATTGCGCCGGACGATCGCCGAAGTGTCGGCCTATGCCGGGCGACAGATTTCCACCGACGATCTACTCGCGGCGTTCCGCACCGCCAACGCATTCCGGGCCGCGGCGCGGGAGCTATTGCTGGTGTTGAAGGACGGCCAGCCGAATCTGCCGGCGGCGAGCATCTACCAGGCGCTGCGCGGCGCGCTGGCCGACATCAGCCCGCAATCGACCAAGCTGTTGCAAGAGCTGCGCGCGTCGCTCAAGACCACGCCGGCGCGCGGACCACGGGTGTTGCTGGCGGGCATGACCGCCGAACCGTTCGACCTGTTGGCGGCAATCGAGAAAGCCGGCGCCACGATCGTCGGCGATGATTTGGGCCTCGGCTGGCGCACCATGGCGACCGACGTCGCGGAAACCGGCGATCCGGTCGAGGCGCTGGCGCGCAAGCTGCTGGCGCTGCCGCACTGCAGCTCGCTGCACTACGATCATCGGGCGCGCAGTGCTTACGTGCTGTCGCGGACGAAGGAAGTCGGCGCACAGGCGGTGATCTTTACCCGTCTTAAATTCTGTGATCCGGAATCGTTCGACTATCCGGAAATTAAAGGCGCGCTCGATGCGGCGCAGATCCCGAACTTGTTGCTGGAGCGCGATCTGCGCGACCAGGTCGAGGGCGCGGTGACCACGCGGGTCGAGGCGTTCCTCGAGCAGATCGGTTGAGGAGCCAACCATGAAAATCAAAGCGACCGACAAGCTCAAAGAAATGATGATGGTCTACTACCTAACCGCCAAAAACGCCAAGCATAACGGGGCGAAAATCGCCTGGATCACCTCCGGCGGCCCGGTCGAGCTGGCGTTGGCGTTCGACCTCATTCCGATCTACCCCGAGAATCATGGTGCGATGGTCGGCGCGACCAAGATGGGCGGCCAGCTATGCTCGGTGGCCGAAGGGCTCGGCTACAGCGCCGATTTGTGCAGTTACTTCCGCATCGATGTCGGCCAGGCGGAGACGCGCGGTGGCCCCATTGCCGGCCTGCCGGAGCCCGATGTGCTGATCTGCGCCAACAACATCTGCAAGACCGTCATCAAATGGTACGAGATCCAGGCGCGGCGCTACAACGTGCCGTTGTTCGTGATCGACCATCCGTTCCAGGAACAGGAAATCGAGGAAGCGGCGGTGCTCTACGTCGCCGGCCAATTGCGCGACATGGCCGTCGGACTGGCGAAGATCACCGGCGTGGCGCTCGACCAGGACAAGCTGTTCCAAATTCTGCTGCGTTCGCGCGAAGCCATTCAGTTGTGGGAACGCGCGCTGGAAACATTGCGTGCCAAGCCGACGCCGATGAGCAGCATCGACAGCTTCTTCCACATGGCGCCGATCGTCACGCTGCGCGGCGAGCAGCGCACGGTCGACTACTACCGCTTGCTGATGGAAGAACTCGAGCAGCGTCGCGCCGACGGCGTGGCCGCCGTGCCGGGCGAACGGCATCGGTTGCTGTTTGACAATATCCCGATGTGGTACGCAACCAAGTTCCTGTACCAGACGCTGGCCAAACACGGCGCCGCGGTGGTGTCGTCTACCTACACCGCCAGCTGGGGCATGGAACGCGACATGACTGAAGGCGATCCGTTCGAGGCGATGGCCTGGAACTACCTGGCGCCGTACATCAACCGCGGTTTCGGCAAGCGGTTGGATATTTTGGAAGGGCTGATCCACAAGTTCGCGTGCGACGGCTTCATCATGCACTCGGCGCGGTCGTGCAAGGCCTATTCGCTGGGGCAGTACGACTTGGCTGAAGCGCTGACCAAGCGCGCCGGCGTCAAGGGCGTTATTCTCGAAGGCGACATTGCCGACGAGCGCATGTGGTCGGAAGGCCAGACGGCCAACCGCCTGGAAGCCTATCTGGAGGCGTTGGATGGGTGACCTCCCCACCGGGGAGCTGTTTTCGCAACTCGAAGTGATCGTGCGCCGGGCCGGCGCTATCCAACTCGAGATGCGGCCGCGGCTGGAGGTGTCGCGCAAGCGCGATGGCACTGTGGTCACTCAGGTCGACGTCGCGGTCGAGCGCTTCTTGTCCACCGAGTTATTGGCGCTCACCCCGGGGGCGAAATTCCTCGGCGAGGAACGGGCGCTGCCGGAAATCGAGCCGCATGACCGGGTTTGGGTCGTCGACCCTATCGACGGCACCGACGCCTACCGCCACGGTTTGGCCTATTTTGGCGCCAGCGTCGCATTCGTCCATGACGACCAGTTGGAGCTGGCAGCCTTTTTCAACCCTTTCCTCAACGAGATGTACCTCGCACGCCGCGGCCATGGCGCCACACTCAACGGCCGCCCGCTCGTTGTGCGCGAAACGGTGGAGATCGACGAAAACGATTTCGCACTTGGGCCGAGCGACTTTCACCGTTACTACCGGCTGGACCTGCCGGTAAAAATCCGCTCCCTGGGCAGCACCGCCGAGCACCTGGCGTTAGTGGCCGACGGTCGCGCCGGTTGCGCCTTCGGCTACGCGCACATCTGGGACATCGCCGCGGGCGTGCTGCTTGTTCGCGAAGCCGGCGGCCTGTTTCGTTTCCTCGATGGCAGCGAGTTCGAGATCGGCGAACACTTGCACGGCCACCAACTGCGCCGGCCGTGGGTCGCCGCGGCGCCGCAACTCTGGCGTCGTTTCGCCGACGCGATTCACTGGCAGGTGCGCGGCAAATGAAGAAGTGGCGACTGCTGGTATTGCTGGTCCTTCTGCCGTTGGGTTTGGTGTGGGCAACGGTGGGGGAAGACCTCGCGCGTCGGGTGGTCGAACGGCTTGACGGTCTACCCGGTTTCGAAGCGCATTACCTCGCGCGCGCGGCGTCGGGCCGGACGATCGCGATCGATGTGTTCTACGCCACACCGAACAAGATGCGCATGGAACTGGCGGAACTCGGCGCGGTAACGCTGTTCGATGGCGCCCGCTACACCTACTACGACAAAGAACGCGCACGGGCCGTAGTCATGGAAGGCGACGAGACGTTGCGCGAGTTGGCGGCGATTCAGCGCGCGATGAGCAGCATCCCATGGGCGGGCGGGGCAGCGGAATCGCGGCTCGGCGCGATCTATCCGCGCCTAAACCTGTTGCTCAAACCCGACAACCTCGACCTCTCGCTTGAGATGGCGACCAAGCCGCACCGACATAGCTGGGTGCGGGCGCTGGCCGACGTGGCCGCGCCAACGGTGCGCGGTGACGACGTCTCGTTCACTCGGCCGGAGCAGGGGCGGCAGGTCGAGACAACCGTCAGCCTGGCCAACGGTCTGCTCAAGAGCATCGTCGTCACCGACGCCAGCGAACAACTCGGCTCCCTGCGCCTGCAAAAGGTGGAACTGCGCAAACCGAAGGACGCGGTGTTCCAAGTGACCATCCCGACCGGCACGGCGGTGCGCAGCCAGCGCGAAGACCCAAGCCTGATGCAGCAGATGCTCGTCACCACCTTCCGCAGCAGCCTGGACTACGTGTTGGTTGCGGCAAAAGCCAAGTGGAACACGCTGGCCGAAACGGACAAGCAGGTATTGCGCAAGGCGGTGCGGCAGTGCTTCGACAAGATCTTCGGCCTGACCCGCGAGCAGACGCTGGCGCAGTTGAGGAAGGATCTCAGCCAGACCGCGCAGGCCAGTCGCGTGCGCCAGGCGTTCCGTGACGCCAACGCCAAGAAGCGCTTCGCCGCCGATCATCCGGAACTCACCGGTCCGGCACTCGAATCGGCCTGGCGCGATCAGGTCGTCGCCGAGTCGGCCAACGCCGTTCTGCTCGAACTGCTGCAAACAGTCGACCAGGAAATCGCCGTGCCCATCCGGCGGCAGGTGGCCGAGAAGTTGGGCGGACTCGATCAAGATACGCGCAAGGCGATCACGCTCAGTGTCGCCGAGCCGATCATGCAGTCGTTCCGCGACCTGGTCACTCCGACCATCGAGCAGGCGTTACGCGCGCTGCTGACCGAATAGGCCGCTTTTCTCCGAACTGTCTATTGACCGTGGCCGTTGGCGGCGGTATGCATATTCAAAATACCGAAAAGGTCGGGGTTGATGGTCGACGTGCGCAGCTTTTTCCGGGATCTGTACAAACACGACGTGGAAGCCATGCGACGGCGCTCCCGCATACTCGTCATTGTAACGCGTTACTTCAACGAGCTGCGCCATTTGTTCGTGAAAGACACGGTCGTGGTGCGCGCCTCGGGCATGGCCTATACAACGCTGCTGGCGATTGTGCCGCTGATTGCGGTGTTCTTCAGCATTTTCAGCGCCTTGTTTGCCGAGGAGATGCGCGGCGCCGTGCAGCAATGGCTGATCACTCAGATTATGCCCGCCAACCCCGACACGCTGCTGGAGTATCTCAATAAGTTTACCGCTAACACCAAGGCGCTCGGTGTCTTTTCGTCGATCGCGCTGGTGTTCACTTCGGTGCTGCTGTTCGACAACATCGAAAAGAACTTCAACGCGCTCTGGCACGTCGCGCGACAGCGCAGTCTGCTGCGGCGGTTCATGTCCTTCACCATGGTGCTGGTATGGGGACCAGTGCTGATCGCCGGCAGCTTTTATACCAGCGGCCGATTGCGCGCCTATCTCGCCGCCTACAGTCTGCTCGACTCGTCGCTGTTGCGGCTGCTGTTGGCGATCCTGCCCTGGATGATCACGGTGGCGGCGTTCGTGCTGATGATCTACGTCATTCCGGCGACCAAGGTGCATCTGCGCAGCGCCACCATCGGCGGTCTGGTCGGCGGTACGATCTGGGAATTCGCCAAGGTCGGCTTCTCGCACTGGGTGTCGCGGTCGATCACCTACAGTGCGGTGTACGGCAGTCTGGCGTTGATTCCGATTTTCCTGGTCTGGTTGTATCTGACCTGGATCATCGTGCTGTTCGCGGTGGAAGTGACGTACGTGCACCAGAACTATCGCAGTCTGGTGCTCCACCGGGTGTTTGCGCGCTTGTCACCGCGCGACCGCTTGCACCTGACCGTGCGCATCTTCGCCGACATCGCCCAGGCTTTCTTCCGCGGTACGCCGGCGCCCGATGCCGACGAACTGGCCGACCGCTTTGTCGTGCCCTTGGAGTTGGTGGAAGACGCGTTGCAGTCCCTCGAACGCAAAGGACTGGTTGTGCGGACGGAGCGCGACAAGGACCAGGTCGGTTTCGTGCCCGGCCGTTCGCTGGCGAACCTCACACCAGCACAGGTGATTGAGGCGGTGTATCAGGAAGACGAAGGCGGCGAATTGGACAACCTCAGCGAACTGGACAGCCTGATGCGATCGACCATGGCGCAAGGCGAAAAGGCCGCCGCCGACGTTTTCGCGCAGCGTAGCTTCCTCGATCTCCTGCAACAAACCGAAAAGAAATAGATCCGGCTAGTTCTTCTTTTTGGCCGGTTCGGCCGCGGTGGCCGGGGCAGGGGTGACTTCGGACCGCGGTTTGACCGTTTCGAATTTGCCGTCGCCGTCCTGGTCGATCTCGATGCGCAGCGGCGGCTTATTCGGGGCGTCGAACACCGACACCGTGTCAATCTTACCGTCATTGTTCGTGTCGCGTTCGAGCCGATCGAGGGTCTCGTTCGCGGTGTAGGTGATGACGGTGTCCCACGTGCCGTTGTGGTCGCTGTCGATCTCAGTGCGACCCAGCCGCGGCTTTTTCTTGGCTTCCTCCCACACGAAGGTGTCCCGCCAGTCGACCCTGGTGTCGAAGTTCCGGTCCTTTTCGAACTTGGTCGGCCGGCCGGTCGGGTCGTAGCTCAACCACGAATCCGGTTTTCCATCGCCGTTGAGGTCTTCCACTATGATGCGGTCGCGCTGGGTGGTCCAGATAGCAACGACGACTAGCACAGCGAGCAGTCCCAGCAGCACGAACAGCATATTCTTGCTGCGCGGCTTTTCCGCGGCGTTCGGCTCGGTCATATCACTCCCCATGGTGCGGTCTGTTGTTGGGGGGCAGAAATACCACCGAAATGCGCCCGGAACAAGGGCGCCGGGGCCGCCATGCGCGCCGCGCCGCTTGTCAGCGCCGGGCCGGCGTGCCTATGATTAAAGCCTCCTTTTGAGGTGTTTTCATGACCACAAACCGGGAACCTGAAGAACTCGTCCGACTGCTCACCCGGCACGGTTTTGCCGCCCGGTCGTTTGCCGAGTCGGCTGAGGTCGTGGCGGCATTCCGCACCGAATTGGCGAGCGTGACGAGTGTCGGCTTTGGCGGTTCGGCCACCTTGCGCCAACTTGGGCTTGACCGCGTGGTTGCCGAACTCGGTCTTCCCTTTCATGACCACTGGGCCGCTGGCTTGTCGGCCGAGGAAGTCTGGCAGCGCCGCTTAGCGCAGGGCCGCGCCGATTTGTTCGTGACCAGCGCCAATGCGTTGACCGGCCAAGGGCACCTGGTGCTGACCGACGGAGTCGGCAACCGCATAGCCGCCAGCGTGTTCGGCCCGCGCCGGGTTTTGTTCGTCGTCGGCGAGAACAAGATCGTACCCGACCTCGCTGCGGCGCACGACCGCATCCACACGGTGAGCGCGCCGCGTCGGGCGGCAGAGATGAAGTTGAAAGTCCCGTGCGTCGTGACCGGGGAATGCAGCGACTGCAACTCGCCGGCGCGTGTCTGCCGGGGCACGTTGATTCTGGAACGGCCGAGCATGGGCCTGCCGACGACGGTCTGGCTCGTGCGCGGCGATTGGGGATTGTAAAAACAGGGGGGTGCTATGAAGATCCGTTGGAATGGTCACTCGAGCTTCACCATCACCGCCGACGACGGCACGGTCATCGTGAACGACCCGTACGAACCGGGCGCATTCGGCGGAGGCATCGGCTACCAGCTGATCACCGATCGGCCGGATATCGTGACAATCAGCCACGACCATGACGATCACAACTACGTTGCCGGCTTCAAGAACAAGTTCGAACTTGTGCGCGCGGCCAAGACGGTGAAGGGCATCGAGTTCCGCCAAGTCGATTCGTTCCACGACATGCACGGGGGGCGCGACCGCGGTGCAAACCGGGTGTTCGTGTTTACGGTGTCGGGCATCACCATCTGCCATTTGGGCGACCTCGGCCATCCGCTAAGCGACGCGCAGGTGCAACAGATCGGCCAGGTCGACGTATTGTTGATTCCGGTCGGCGGCTTCTACACGATCGATCATCTGCAGGCCACCGACGTAGTCAACAAACTCAAGCCGGCGATCGTCATTCCGATGCACTTCAAGACCGACAAATGCGGCTTCCCGATCGCAGAGGTTGTCAAGTTCACCCAGGGCAAGGAGCGCGTGCGGCAGGTCGGCGCCGTCGAGATCGAACTGACGGCGGGCAAGCTGCCCGGCGCGACGGAGATTCTGGTGCTCAACCACCGGTATTGAAACGGACGACTGCGGCAAGGCGATTAATACACGAGAGGAATCCATGAAATTGGAAAAGGGGGTGGCGTTTTGGCGCGGGCCGAGGGGGACTGCGCCGCTGAATAAAGGACCGACCTGGAGCTGTGCGTGTGGGGGACTAACGATCAGGACATCAATCCGCTTCTTGCACACTTTTCTGCCGGTTAGCGAGACGGCCGAGGAGAAATGATTCGATAGCCTTGGAGGCCGCACCAATGATGGGCCCCTGACAATCGAAACGCCGGACGGCCGCTATTTCGGCAATCTCGGCATCGCCGGCATCGATTGGAAAAACCGCACCGACCTGTTCGGTATCACACTACTGGACAAGAGCAGTTGGTGTCGGGGCTACGGCACCGACGCCGCGATGGCGATGCTCGAATATGCATTTCACCGCCTGAACTTGCGCCGGGTCAGTTCGACGGTCATGGCCCACAACGAACGCAGCCGCCGCCTGCATCAGGCCCTCGGCATGGTGCGGAAAGGAACACGGCGCCAAGAAAATTTTGTCGGCGACGAATACCATGACGAACTGCTGTTCGGCGTGTTTCGTGAGGATTGGGAAATGGCCTTTGCGGCGTACCGGAAGCGGGGCCGGGCCGGGGCGACGCGTGCTCGCCGGCGGGCCACTTGATTTTCCGGCGCGAAGTTGACTACATTGCCGAACCAACCAAAAAGAGGTTCGCCAACGTTTTCCACCGAACAGGTGTAACCGGCTCAGGAGGGACAAGATGAAGGAAGTCTGGATCGTCAGCGCCGCGCGCACGGCCATTGGCAGCTTCGGCGGCAGCTTGAAAGACGTACCGGCGGTCGAATTGGGCGTTACCGCGGCCAAGGCCGCGATGGACCGCGCCCCGGGTTCGTTTGAGGTGATCGGCGACGTGATCGGCGCGCAGTGCTTCATGCGCTCGGACGAGATCAACCCGGGCCGTTGTATCGGGTTGAAGGTCGGCCTCCCTTTCTCCGTTCCCGGTTGCACAATTCAGCGCCAGTGCTCCAGCTCGATGCAAGCACTGGTCTATGCCACACAGCAGATCATGCTGGGCGATCAGGAAGCCGTGCTGGTGGTCGGCATCGAGAACATGAGCCGCGTGCCCTACGTGCTGTACGACATGCGCTGGGGCGCTCGTATGGGCAAGAAGGAAGCGATCGACGGCCTGACCGAAGGCCTGGAAGATCCACTGGGCCATTTCCATATGGGTATCACCACCGAGAACCTGGTGGCCAAGCACGGCATCAGCCGGCAGCAGCAGGACGAACTGGCGTTGACCAGCCAGCAGCGCGCCATCGCCGCCATCGATGCCGGCCGCTTTAAGGAAGAAATCACGCCGGTGACGATTCAAACCCGCAAGGGACCGGTGGTCTTCGATACCGATGAGCATCCGCGGCGTGAAACGACACTGGAAGGCCTAGCCAAACTGAAGCCCGCCTTCAAGAAGGACGGCACGGTCACGGCCGGCAACGCGAGCGGCATCAACGACGGCGCGGCAGCGGTGGTGGTCATGGCGGCCGACAAGGCCAAGTCCCTCGGCCTGAAGCCGCTGGGCCGGTTGGTCAGTCACGCGGTCGCCGGTGTCGAGCCGGAATTGATGGGCTACGGCCCGGTGCCAGCCACCCAGAAGGCGCTGGCCAAGGCAAAAATGACGTTGAAAGACATTCAGCTCATCGAATGCAACGAAGCGTTCGCCGGCCAGTACCTGTCGTGCGAAAAGCTGCTCGGCCTCGACCGCAGCATCACCAACGTCAACGGCTCGGGCATCGCGCTGGGACACCCGGTCGGCGCGACCGGCGTGCGCATCGTGGTGTCGCTGTTGCACGAGATGAAGCGGCGCGATCTGACCGTCGGCCTGGCCACGCTCTGCGTCGGCGGCGGCATGGGCAAAGCGGTCATCATCGAACGGATCTAAGGCGCGGATGAAACCGGCGGGCTCCAGGCCCGCCGCGCCGATACTCAGGAAAGGATCAACCCGCCGGCGGGTTGGTCCTTTTCGTTTTCGACGGGCGGAACAGGCAGCACCTTGGTCAGCAAGCGCAGAAAGAACGGAATCGAACTCGGGGCGATGTGGGCGTTCTCCAACCGCAGCGCTAACGCCGCCGTTTCCTGGGCCTGGGCGACGGCACCCCGCCGGGCCAGCAAATAGGCCGTGTCGCGCAACCGTTCGGCGTAGATCGCCCGCCGCGACTCGGTAAAGAACGAATCCATCGCGTGCGTTAGCCGGTGGATCATTTGCCCCCGCCGCTGCGCTTCGTCGATGACCAGTTGGCTGGTCGCTGTTTCCTGCAAAGCCAAGGCGGTCTTGCGCAGCGTATCCTGATCCAACATCCAGGTCTGGAATTCCGGTTCGTCGTGCAGGCGGTCGCTGTGGTTGAGGCTGGACAACTGCTCAAGCACGGCCTGGCCGTCAATCAAATCATGGTAAGGATGCCGCGCCGGCCGCAGTTCCGCCAGGCGCATTTCGGTCAGGGCGCGGGTCAGGCCCGCCGGCGCCAGACGCCCCGCCGCCTCCGACCGCGCCAGCACCTGGTAGAGCAAGTAGACCGCAACCGGGAGATCGATCTCGACCAGGGGGATTTCGGTGCGCGCGCGCAGTTCATCCACAAGCCTCCGCGTGCCCTTGCGGCTGAGGAAATCGTGCCGGAAGCTGAGGATCGCGTCGCCGCCTTCCAGTACTTCCAGTAGCTGCATGCCGCCTTTGTCCGGCCGGATGATAATCAACAACCGCTCATTGGCCGCGTCGACCATGCTCAGGCAACAGGGGGGCGCCGGTTCAGCGGCTGGCGCGCGTGAAACCAGGATGTTGCGTTTGGTCGGCTGCGGCGTACAACCGGCCTGCCGCAATTCGTAGAGCAACCGCTTGAGGGTCTTTTTGGCGGTCCGGTCGGACGTGGCATCAAGACAGCGTTGTAGGGCATCCGCCTGGCGGTCGCGAGCCAGGCCGTGCAACACCGCTTCACGGAAAGCCAACGGCAGCGCCAGCACGTCCGCCACGGCGGCCGGTTCGGCGGCGCGGCGCCAGACCTCTCGCGCGATCGGCAGATGGTCCAGGAAGTTGCCGTCGATTGGTCCTTCGGCCTCGCGGTACTGCGCGAACAGGGCGTTGAATTGGCCGGGTTGCTCGATGATGGCCAGCAGCAAATCGGCGGTCCTGGCGGCTTGTTCGTGTTCGTGTAAGAAGCTCATCAAGGAAATGTTAGCCTGGCTCCCGACGGCATGTCCATGTGTTGCCGGTTTGACAAGCCGGGGGGTGAATGCTACACAATTCCAACTCGTTTTTCGCGGCTTTGCCCGGTGTTGACGTGAATGGTTTGTGTGTGGCAACGGGCGGGACGGGCTCGTGTGGCGCGCGTCCCCCGCTCTCAGCAAAGCCTTTGCAATGCAGGCATGAGGTTCTATGACTAAGCGGCTGTTTCTTGGCGCATGTTGGGGCTTGGCTCTTTGCTGTATCTGCTTGGCACCGAACGCGGCATTCGCCAGCGGTTTCTTCCATCCGGAGGTCGGCGCCCGCTCGATCGCCCGTGGTGGAGCGACCGTTGTCGGCAACGAAGACCTGTCGGCGTTCTACGTCAACATCGCCAACCTGGCGCAGGTTGACGGCACGAACCTGTTCCTCGAGAACAACTACGACTTCTTCCATACCTACTATCGCCGCGAGCCGTATCAAAAGGCGAGTTGGAACGTCAATCCGTTTGACCCCATCCAGTTCGCCGGCATCTCGAGCGATTTCGGTTTGGACACCTGGACCTTCGGCTTCGCCGTTTACGGGCCGTACGGCGTGACCAGCCGTTGGTCGCGCACCGGGCCGGCGCGCTACAACATCATCGAAGCCAATTCCTTGCAGGTCTACTACTCGCTCGGCGCGGCGTGGAATCCAACCGAATGGCTGCGTATCGGCGCCAAGGCCAGCTTGGTGAACTTCAAACTCGACAACTACTATGGCTATTCGATTCTGCGCGACCGCAACCCGGCGTTCGACGTCGTGGCGCAGTTTGTCGCCTGGACCGACTTCGTGCCGAGCTGGGGCGCGGGCATCGTCGTCGCGCCGGTGCCGGGCTGGGTGGAAGTGGGCTTCTCCTATCTGCCGCGTTTCGAAGTCACGGTCGTCGGCAAGATCCGCGCGGAACTGCCGAAGCTCTACGCGGCCATCCTTGGCTATTCGGTGTACGAAGACGACATGCGCATCCCGCTGCACTATCCGGAAATGTACAAGGGCGGTATCCGCTTCATGTATCACGACATCGCCGACTTGGAATTCGATGTCTGCTACATTCCCTGGACCATTCTGCAGTACTACGACATCGACCTGAAGAAGGAAGAAATCCTGGCCGACTTCAAGTACCCGCTCGGCTGGAAAGATACCTTCAACTACCGCCTCGGCGGCTCGTATCGCATCAACAACCACTGGGAAGTGAGCGCCGGCTATTCCTACGAGCAATCGGCCAACCCGCCGGAAATGGGTGGTCTGGAAGCCAACCGTAATATGTTCAGCGGCGGCTTCAAAATGAGCTACTTCGGTATGGATTTCGATTTCGGTTACATGCACATTTTCCAGGATGACGTGGAAACCCCGGTACCGTTGGTTTACGACAGCCCGCTCGACGACGGCCGCGGCCGCTACAAGACCAGCTACGACGTGCTGATCGGCTCGGTCAACTTCAACATCGAGCGTATGTATATGGCCTTCCACGACGGACAAAGACCATGGTGAGCAAGAAAGACTGGGAAAAAAAATACCGGCAGGGTGTGAATAGGGAACGTCGCTATACGACGATCTCCGATGCGCCGATCGAGCCGCTGTACACGCCGGCGGATATTGAGGGGCTCGACTACGACCGTGACCTGGGCTTGCCGGGGGAATACCCTTACACCCGCGGCGTCCAAACCACGATGTACCAGGGCCGGCTCTGGACGATGCGCCAGTTCGCCGGCTTCGGCACGCCGAAACAGACCAACGAGCGCTACCACTTTCTGCTGAACAACGGACAGACCGGACTCTCGGTCGCTTTCGATTTCCCGACGCTCTACGGCCGCGACTCCGACGACCCGCGCAGCCGGGGCGAGGTCGGCAAGTGCGGCGTCGCCATCGACACGTTGCGCGACATGGAGATCCTGTTCGACCGCATTCCGCTCGACCAGATCACCACCAGCATGACGATCAATCCGCCCGCGGCGATTCTGTGGGCGATGTACCTCGCGGTGGCGGAGAAGCAGGGCGTGCCCTGGACGAAGGTCGGCGGCACGATCCAGAACGACATGCTCAAGGAGTTTATCGCGCAGAAGACCTGGATCTTCCCGCCCGAACCGCACCTGAAAATCATCACCGACATTCTGGCCTTCGCCACCGACCATGTGCCGAAGTGGAACACGATCAGCATCAGCGGCTACCACATCCGCGAGGCGGGCAGCACCGCCGTGCAGG
>CAZEDX010000085.1:0-17937 GCA_964511015.1 uncultured bacterium
GGCTCGTTGTTCCCGCTGAATCTGCCGACGAACACGGTCTTCATCGCACTGGCCGCGCTCGTGCTATTGCCCACCGTTGGACGTCGTCTCGTGCCCTTAGCAGGGCGCGAACGTCGGACAGCAACAATCATCTTAGTATTGCCCGCCTTCGCCATGCCGGCCGTCTTGTGGCCTGGCGATGTCTTCGCCACCGGCCGCGTGGTCGCGGCGTTGCTTGGCGCGGCACTGCTGTGTGGGTTGTGGCTCACCTTCCGGCGTGCGCAGCTCGATCCCTGGCGCGCGCTCTCCGTCGCCTGCTACCCGGCCAGTCTCGGTCTGCCGATTGCCTTGGCCTGGACCGACGGCATCGGTCTGGCCGCGGCATTGTGGTTGGTTACGGCAATAATGTTGTTGCAGCTCGGGCACGCCCATCGGCGCGAACTGCCGGGATATCTACTTCTGATGATCGTGCTGGCCGGAAATGTGATCGGTGCCGCGGAACTGAACGCCCACCACTCGGCATTCGAGGCGCGCTGGCGACCGATGAATATCGGCAAAAACTTCACGCCGGACAAAGATCTGATGTACGTCCCCGGCGAACTGATGGAGCACAACAATCCGTTCCGCATCGGGCAACTCCGGTTCCGTGACAGCAGCCCGTCAACGCAACCCGCGCCCGGCGTCTTCCGCCTCATCACGATGGGCGGATCCAACACGTGGGGGCAGGAGATCGATCACAACTCCGAAACCTTTTCCGGCGTGCTCGAATCGTGCCTCAACCGCAGCGAACCCAGGCGCTTTGAAGTGCTCAACGCCGGCGCCAAAGGCTTTTTCCTGTTCCAGATTCTGAAGCTTTTTGAGCACTATGCCCTGACCTACCAGCCCAATGCAGTCGTGCTGTATATTGGGATCAACGAGAACATTCTAAAAAACGGCCCCTTCACCTACCGTCAGCTCTGGAGCATGAAAAACTCCGGGGAGTTGGCGCGGCTGACTCAACAACTTCGGGACGAACGCGAGACGCGGCGCAGCCGCTGGGGTTTCGTCGTGGCTGTACAGGATCAACTGCGCGTGTTTCGCCTGTACAATGCATTGGTCAAACCAGTGATCGAATGGCGACAGCGCGCTTTGCAGCGGGTGCCATCGCGATTCCAGTTCATCAAAGACGTCAATCCGGTGGAGGATTTCAGAGCGAATCTGACGGAATTCATCGCGCTCTGCCGCGCGCACGGAGTGGCCGTGGCGGTTGTCGAAGAATACCAGTCGGGCGGTGTCCCGATTCCCGGGTCGAAGGACTATCGGATTCGACAGGCCATGCGCAAGATCACCGCGCGCGAACACGTGCCGTTTCTTCCGCTCAACGAAATCCTGCATCAGCAACCGGACCAGAATAGCCTGGTGTTCGACTTCGATCCCGGCCACCTCAGTTACCGTGGCCACCAAGAAGTTGGCAAGATGATCTGTGAGTTTCTGGCACGCGAGCAGGTCGTTCCGCGCTGAACCACACCCTTCCCTTTTGCGCCGTCCGTCCCTAACATGCTGAATACCAACAGCGGGGACCAGGGCTTGTCTGCAACCGTGGCCATTTGTGTGGTGACCCACAACAGCGCTAAGGTGATCGGCCGCGCACTCGACGCCGCATTGGCGCAAGAAGGCGTGGCGGTTGAGGTGCACGTGTGGGACAACGCCAGCCGCGATGCCACGCGGGAAGAGATTGCCCGTCGGCCGGCGGTGCGCCTGCACGCTTCGCCGTTGAATCTCGGTTTCTGCGCGGCCAATAACGAACTGCTCGCCGCGACACAGACGCCCTACGTTTTGCTGCTCAACCCGGATACCGAATTGCGCCCCGATTGCGTGCGGCTGCTGGTGGCCGCCTTGGCGGCCTCACCTCCCCGCGTGGCCGGTGTCGGCCCCAAGCTTTGGCGCTTCGATGGTGATGCACCGGTCATGGATTCGGCCGGCATGGTGTTGTCCAAAGCCGACCTTTCGCCGCACGATCGCGGCCAGGGCGAGATCGACCGTGGTCAATTCGATCAGCCGGGCGACTACTTCGGCCCCAGTCTGGCCTGCGCGTTGCTGCGTCGCGAAGCGGTCGATGCGCTGGCCATCGACGGCCGCCTGCTCGACGAGGCGCTATTCGCCTACTACGAAGATGTCGACCTCGCTTGGCGGGCGCGGCGTCTGGGCTGGTCGTGGCAGTATGAGCCGCGCGCGATCTGCCTGCACCGCCGGGGCCACCCGCAAGCGCACGGGCCGGCGCTGGCCGCGCGCGCGTTCGTCAATCGCTATCTGTTGCTGATCGCCAATGAGGACGGCGTCGACGGTTGGGGTTACCTCTGGCGTTTACTGCCGCGGGAACTGCTCCGGATGATCTGGCTAACCGTCCGCCAGCCGGGATTCGGTGTGGCCTGGCGCATGCTGCGTGATGGTTGGCGTGGCGCATGGGCGCGGCGGCGGCTGATTGCCGCTCGTGCGGGAGGCGCATGAACGGCCTGGACATCGTCATCACCAGCTACCGCACACGCGATTTGTTGATCGCCTGTCTCGACAGCCTGCGGCAATACGCGCCGGCGATGCCGCTGCGCATCACCGTCACCGACAACGCGTCGGACGACGGCAGTGTTGAATTGGTGCGCGAGCGATATCCCGAGGTCACGCTGCTCACCAGCGACACCAACCGCGGCTTCGGCGCGGCGACCAATCGCGCATTGCGCCGGCTGGAACACGAAACGGTGCTGTTGCTCAACGCCGACACGCAGGTCACGCCGGGCTGTCTGGACCGGCTGCTCGCTCATTTCGATCGCCACCCGGAAATCGGCATGGTCGGACCGGCACACGTGAGCCCGAGCGGACAGCCACAACTGACCGCCGGCCCACGGCCAACACCGACCAGTGAGATCCGGCGCGCTTGGCGTCACCACCAACTGCGCGCGGCAACCCATACGACAACAAATCAAACACCGCTGGCCGTGGCCTGGATCAGCGGCTCGGCCATGCTTGTGCGCCGAGAAGTATTGCGTCGGGCCGGATTGTTCGACGAGAATTTCTTTCTCTATTTCGAAGACATCGATTTGTGCTTGCGCACCCGGGCCGCCGGTTATGGCGTGCACCATCTGAGCGAGGCCGTGGTCGTTCACCACGGCGGCGCGAGTGCGGCACAATGTCCGGCCGAGGCCGAATACGAGTATCGACGCAGCCAGCTATACTTCTGGAGCCGGCATGGCGGCCCGGTGACGAGCCGCTTGGTGCGTGCCTACGTGGCCGGACGCAGCCTGTGGGTGCTCGTTGCCTGCAGCCTGGGCCAACGCGGTCCGAGCGGACCAGCCCGCGCGGCGGTGCAACGCCGCGTGCTACGACTGGCGTGGAAGGGGGAAGCGTGAACTTCCCCCGCCTGCTCGCCGATTCGCCAAGCGCCAACCTGCTGTGGGAAATGGTCACCAGCCAGGTTAAACTGCGTTACAAACGTAGCGCCCTCGGCTTCGGCTGGTCGTTGCTGCATCCGCTGCTGATGATGACCGTGTTCACGGTCGTGCTCGGTCGTTTCCCGCGGCTGGCCGATTTGCCGGTGCCCTACCACATCTTTTTCCTGTCGGGCTATTTGCCCTGGACCTTCTTCGCCACCGCGCTCCAGAGCGGACAGGCTTCGCTGGTGGCGAACGCCAGCCTCGTGCGGCAGGTCGCCTTTCGGCAGTGGTTGCTACCGGTCGCGGCGGTATGCGCCAACCTGGTGCATGCGGTGCTCGCGCTGGGTCTCTTTGTGTTGTATCTGGGAATTCACCCCGCGGTTCATTGGCACGCCGGTCTGCTCTGGCTGGTACCGTTGATGCTGCTGCAAACCGCGGCACTGGTCGGATTGTCGCTGGCGTTGTCGGCCCTGGTGGTAAGCTTCCGCGACCTCGGTCCGCTGCTCGAAGTGCTGCTGACGCTGTTGTTCTATCTGACGCCCGTCTTCTATGACTTTTCCATTTTCGGCGCCGGTGACACCGCCCTGGTGACGTTGCTCAAGCTCAATCCGCTGGCGGCACTGCTTGCCTGCTACCGCGCCGCGCTGTTCGGCCAGCCCTTGCCCATGGCGTCGCTGTTGTATGTGCTGCTGTGTACCGTAGCGCTGTTGGCACTAGGCGCCCGCGTGTTCCGGCGCCGCGCCGGCGCGCTGGTCAAGGAGTTGTAACATGCCGCCGGCCGTGCAACTCGAATGCGTGCATGTCCATTACGTGGTGCGGCACGAGCGCGCGCAGTCGCTGAAGGGCACCGTCCTGTCCAAACTGCGGCGAGCAGACCACGCCGAGGTTTTTCCCGCGCTCAAGGCGGTCGATCTGCGCATCGAGCCCGGCGAGGGCGTGGCGGTGATCGGACCGAATGGTTCGGGCAAATCCACCCTGCTCAAGGTGATGGCCGGCATCTTTGCCCCCAGCGGCGGTGCGGTGCGTGTGAACGGCCGACTCGCCGCTTTACTGGAACTCGGCGCCGGGTTCCACCTCGACCTAACGGGCCTGGAGAACATCTTCCTCGGCGGTGCATTGCTCGGTTTGTCGCGCCGGCAGGTGGAGGAACGGTTGCCGGCGATCATCGCTTTTGCCGAACTCGACCGCTTCATCGATGCCCCGATCCGCCATTACAGCGCGGGCATGTACATGCGCCTGGGTTTCGCGGTGGCCGTGCACAGCGACGCCGACGTACTGCTCTTTGATGAGATCATCGCGGTGGGCGATGCGGCGTTCCAAGCCAAATGCTACCGCAAAATCGCGGACTTGCGCGCCCAGGGCAAGACACTGATCGTCGTCAGCCACGCGGCCGAAACGCTACGCCCGCTGTGCAACCGCGGTATTCTGCTGCACCATGGCGTGGTGCGTTTTGATGGCCCGCTCGACCAATGCCTGACGGAATACCGGGGGCTGTGGGACGGGTCGGTTTCCGTGTAGTACCGCCCCCGCCCCCTCAATTGCCCCGCCTGCCGCTCAGTGGTACAAAATAGATTCCATTCTGTCGCGGAGGCCGTCATGCGCCGTTTCACTCTGCTTATTTTGGTTGTGTTGTTGTCTTTCGCGTGTGCACCGACCGGAGGTTCCGACGGCGAGTTGTCCACCCAGGGCGACAATTCGGCTAAGGATGAACCGGTGCCGACTGACGAAGCGCTTATGCAACCCGGTGATGCCGGCGACGGCTCGATCATCATGGTCAACGGCCGCGCTTTGCGTCCGGCCGGTGATTTGGTGTACGTGCACAACTACCCTAGCAATCTGCTAGTGCTGCCCGACGGCACGGTCGTTTCATCATCGTTGCGCGGCGAGGGCATCGACACGATCGACGGCGACTCGTTTACCGTCATTTCGTCGCTCGACCTGAGCGCGACTTTTTACGGCCTCGCGGCCAACGCGGCCGGCGATCGGTTGTACGTCAGCGGTGGCCTGTCGCAAAACATCTACGAATTCTCCGTGACCGACGGAGTACCGTCGCTACTAAGGACCTTCACTACCCATGGTTTCCCGATCGGTCTGGCGCTTTCGGCCGACGAAACGCATTTGTTGGTGACCAGTTCGTACGGTTCGTCGGTACAGTTCTTCGACCTGTCGACCGGGTTGGTCGACGATCAGGGGCCGACCAGCGTCTACCCGTACGAAGTGACCGTTACCGCCGACGGCGAAAAGATTTTCGTGTCGAACTGGGGCGATTCGACCTTGTCCGTACTTGACGCCGACAACGGCGAGTTGACCGCCGAAATCGGCGTTGGTATGCACCCTGAGAGCATGACCCTGTCGCCGGACGGCGCGCGTCTTTACGTGGCCGATTCCGACTCCGACACGATCAGCGTGGTCAACACCGCGACCAACTCACTGATTGCCTCCTACGATGTGTTCGACGCCGAGAATATTGTCGGCGCATCGCCGAACGACGTAGCGGTCACCGCTGACGGTGAAACCCTTTATGTCGCCGCAGCTGGTTTGAACGCGGTTGTGGTCATGGCGGCAGATGACGGGGAAGTGCTCGGCATGATCCCTACCGGCTACTACCCGACAGCGGTGGCGCTCGACGAATCGCGCAATGTGATCTACGTCGCAAACGGCAAAGGCGGCGGCATTCCAGTCGCCCGTTCCGGCGTGTCGATGAGCGGCACGATCGAACGCATCACTATCCCCGACGCGACGGAACTAGCCGCCTACACCCAGACCGTGCATGACAACCTGACCCGTACCGAACTCTTTTGGGAGACGATGGCCTTCGAGAGCCCGATTCCGACCCAAGTCGGCACGCCCTCTTCCCAGATCAAGCGCGTGATCTTCATCATGCGCGAGAACAAGACGTTCGACCAGGAATTGTCCGATTTGCCGGGGGTCGACGGCGATACCAACAACTTGATCTACGGCGCGGACCGCACGCCCAACACACATGCGATCGCGCAGATGTTCACAAATTGCGACAACTACTACTCCGAAGCCAACGTCAGCATTCAGGGCCACATGTGGTCGACGATGATGTACTCCAACGATTACGTGGAAAAGGCCTGGGCCTCGGGTCGCGCCTCACTGTCGGGCGTCGAGCCGGCGGCCATCGGCGGCAAGAACACGATCTTCCATCACTTACTGAACAACAACATACCGTTCCGCGTGTACGGCCAGGTGGTCGGCACAGTGGCGGACGCGGCTACGATAGCACCGCACGTCGACCTCAAGTACGGCTTCTGGAACCTAGGCGTTTCCGACGAGACCAAGGCCGACGAGATTATCCGCGAGTGGGAAGCGGGAATCTGGCCGCAATTTGTTTACATCAGCCTGCACAACGACCACACCAACGGCTCCGATGCCGGCGCACCGACACCGCGTTACTACGTCGGCGACAACGACGCCGGTTTAGGCAAGCTGATCGACTACATCACACACAGCGAGTACTGGAAAGAAACCGTTGTTTTCGTGACCGAAGACGATCCGCAATCGGGCAGCGATCACGTCGATCCGCACCGTACGGTTTCGCTGGTCATTTCGCCGTATGCCAAACACGGCTACATCAGCCATGTACTATATTCGATGTCGTCGATCTGGCTGACGATCCAGTTGATTCTCGGCATTCCGCCGATGTCCGTCTACGAAGAGAACAGCAGTCCGATGTATGACTGCTTCACCATGACTCCGGATCTTTCGACGTATACCGCGCTGCCGAATCCGACCCCGCTTGAATACAACCCGACCAACCTCCCGTTGTCGGAGTATTCGCGCCGCCAGAATTGGGGCGCCCCCGACCAGGTGCGCCGCCTCGGCGAAATCCTGTGGGCGCTCGAGCGGCCTGGTCAGACGTTCCCGGCCCACCTTTCGGTGGATTCATACGCTTCCGAGAGCGAAGACGAGGATGAGTCGGAAGAGGCGCGCGAGTACTGGGAGGTGGCGCACGCCATCGAGGCTTACGCTCTCGCCCACGGGCTGTGGGACGGCTCGCGCTTGCCGGAAATTCCGAAAGCGGCCGGGCGCGACTAGCATAGAAAAAGATGAACGGTCCAAGGGCGTGACGCGTCACGCCCTTCTCGTTTAGTTGGCCACGATCACCACTTCAGTTTGCCCGCCCGCGGCCACCGCGAACGGCGCGAAGCGGACAACAGTGCGGCCGTACGCGTTTACGGCGGCCGTTGCATTGGCATCTTCGCCGTTGATCGTCGCGCTGACGAACTCGCCGTCTAGCGGCACCGTCAGGTTCAAGGTGAATGTTGTCTGCGCATCGGTGGTGAGGGTGATTCGCCGACCGGCAAAGCCGTCGGCGCGAACGTCGAAGTCGAAGCGACCGTCGCCGTAAGCCAGGCCGGTCAACGTCACGTGATCCCACTCCGGCGGCAGATGCGGCGCCAACTCGGCGGTGCCGGCAACCACGTCATAAGAATAACCCGTCAAGTGATACAGCACCGCGTGACCGACGATTCCGGACTCCCAGCTGCGGTAGCGCGCCGAGGTGTCGCCAACAATGCCCAGTGGCTCGCGGAACAGCGAGAGGTGGCTGTAGTCGTCGATGATCAGCGCTTCGTCGGTGAAGCCGGTGGGTGTCACGATGTCCGCAATGCGCAGGAAGGCTTCGTCGGCCGCCGGGTGAAACATCTTGTCGAGATTGACCAGCCAGTAGCCGTGCGCCATACCGGTCTGCACCCCGATTTTCACCCAGGAAAACAACCATTGATACATCGGGTCGAGTTCGGAATAGAGCGTGCCGTTGTCGCGGCCCAGTTCCGCCATGATGGCTTCGAAATTGTCGACCACATGCGGCGCGTCGCGATCAAAGAGATCGAGCCACAGCGGCATTGTGTTGATGTCCTCATACGGACGCACATCAGGCTCGCGGGTAGCGGTATCGGCCTGGATCGCGTAATGGCCGTGATCGTCCAGCCAGAACACATCGTCCAGACAGGCGGTAAAGTTGTCGGCGAGCTGCGTGTAGGCCGCCGCATCTGCGGTTTCGCCAAGCTCTGTCGCCAACTGGGCCAGGAAGCGCGCGGCGCGGATCATGACAAATGACGAGTACGACGACAGCAGCGATTCGTCGGGCTCGTTGAGAATCCACTCGCCGAAAGCCGCTTCTTTCACGTCTTCGAATGTCTCATCACTGGAGTAGTATTCCAGGCAGCCATCGACAAGTTGTTGGTGGAAGAGCGCGTGCCAGAACATGTCGTAGCGCTCTTCGAGCCGCGTACGGTCGCCGGTGGCGCGATAGTAGTTCTCGTATTCCAACACCAGGAAGCTCGGACCTTCAGCGCGCTCGCGGCCTGAGAATGTGCCGAGATTGCGCCAGTCGGGCGGCGCCGGCAGATTGGACAAATCCTCATCAACCGGCAGCGCATTGCTGATATTGCCGTGCAATACCGACACGCCGTACAGGTAGTCCAACATGTCGCGATAGTCGTCGGCCAGACCGATCGGTGGATAAAACAACGACGGCCCATGTGTGTCGCGCAGCCACGTGTTCGAGTACTGGCTCATCTGCGACAGCGCACCGGTTTCGGCTTGATTAACCTTGATCGACAACGCCAACGCGTCGAGCAAGTCGTTGATTTTCTCGTCGGGCGTGTCGATCTGCGCGATCTGGCCGGCCCAGTCGGTCCACCAGGCTACCGTAGCCTCGAGCAAGGCATCGATACCGGCCGTGTCGATCGCCGTAAGCACGTCGTAAGGCCCGCCGTTACCCTCGACGAACACCAACGGCACGATCACCACGTGTTCCTGGTTGGGTGCCAATTCGCCGAAGGGAATCATCATGTTGTTGGGAGCGTTGCCCGCCAGCGCTTCGGTATTCAGCGATTGCATATACAGGAAGCGACCGTTCATGTCGCTTTCCATCAACGCTCCGTCACGGAACCTGGCCAGCCAGCCGTTTATCATCAAAACGATGTTCTTGATCGGGTGGTCGGACATATTGCGCACAATCCACACACTGATCAGCGCGTCCGCCGCCAGACCCACACCATCGCCGCGCGGCGCGAAGTTGACGCTGGTCCATTCCAGAGCGCCGTCGGTCGACGTGGTAATCGCGATCGGCGTATGGCGCACGTAACTGAGCGCCGTGTGCGTGGCATTGCGCGGCCAGCCGCCACCCCAGAGATACGGCACCTTGTCGGTGAACCACTTGTAGTCTTTCTGGTAGGTCGGCCCGCCGAGGTTGTGCCAGGAACCCAGCGGGTACTGGTTGCCGATCAGGCCGAACACGCGCCCGTTGCCGACCCCAACCGGACCGAGTTGTCGGACCAATGGCGGTTTGGCCAGGTCGATGTCTTCCGCCCACGCGCTGCGGTCTTGCAAATACGGGCGATCAAGCAACCATCGCGGCAGGTCTTCTGTGTCGTCGTCTGCCACATCGTCATCGACAATCGTATCGTCATCGGGCGGGCTACCATCATCGTCATTGTTGTCGATATCATCGTCTTCAAACGGGTTGCCGCTGTCGTCATCGTCTTCGTCGCCGCCGCAATCGCACCCGAGCGACAAACCGGCCAACAGCGTCAGGAACACCACCGCGCACAGAATCATTCGTCGAGTCATGATAGTCCCGCCTTTCTGGAGCGCACGGCGGCGCCCCGCGGTCGCGAGGCTCATGGCGGAATGGTTCCACGGCGGCGCGGTTTGTGTCAAGCAACGCGCGTGGGTAGATGGCGGGCGCTCAGGTAACCAGGTCAACCTGCTGAATGGTCTGGGCCTGACCGTCTTCGGTGAGATAGACACCGGTCGAACGTAGCTTGCCGGCAGTGTCGCCTTGAGTGTCATTCAGGTTAAACGGGGTGGACGCGCTCCTGAGGTAGATCGCGCCGACGTTCTTTTCGGCCAAGGTTGAGAGCAGATCGGTGTTCTGCTCGTCCTTCGTCCAGACACGCAGGTTGCTGAAGACCGAATCGGATTCGTCGATCCAACCGTTTTGGTCTTCGTCATATGCCGCCAGTTCGGCAAAGCCGTTGCCGGTCTTCGGCCCGAAAAGTTCCAGTCCGTTGTTCACCTGGCCATCGCCGTTGCGGTCGAGCACCAGGAAGCCGCTGCCTGATTTGAGAAACGACACGCGTTCTGACGAGCCGTCGCCGTTAAGATCGAAACTCATCTTCTCGTCGGTCAGTTCGGCGGCGTTGCCGTTGAAGTTGAGCACCAGCGGGTCGGTCAGTGCATCGCCCGCGCGCAAAGTGAAATCAACTACCGAAACGCTCTCGCGTGACATCTCCACCGAGGCGGAGAACGTGATCTCCTTGCCGTCGGCCGTGCGGACCACGCCCTTCGCTTTGAACGAGGCCTCTTCCACCTCACGTGTTTCCTCGTGGTACTGGTAGTTCACGCCCCAGCCCACGCGTTGCGGCTCGCCGTTCTGCGCGGCCTGTTGGCCGGCGCTCACCCGGTCGGCGGTCGCGGCTGCATTCTGCTCGGCTTCCTCGCGATTCTTGGCAAAATGTGATGGGTCGAACAAGATTACCTTGCGGCCAGTCAAAGCCTCGATCAACAAAACCTTGAGTTCGTAGATTGGGTCGTAGGACACTGCCGAAGAGGACGACTTGGCTTGCTTGGCCTTGGCTAGAGCCGCTGTCGAACCCAACAGATCTTGCACGTTCACGTTGGCCGCTTCGGCCGCGTCGTCCAACGATGATTGGGCTTGGTCCGCCGCCAGCGCACGTGCCTGGTCGGAGAGGGTCGCGCGGTCGGCAGAGAAGGTCGCCGACGTGCTACTCGCGGAAGATTCGCTAAAGAAATTCAAACGTTGCGACTGATTCCAGGCGCTGAGGGCTTCGCGCCGTGTTTGCTCGAACCGGTGCACGCCATGGCCGGAAAGCTGGACTTGTGACGCGGCGATCTTCACGAAACCCTCCTTGGCTCGCGCAGACGAAAGGACGCCGCCGACGTACCTGTCGGTTGCCTCAGTTTCCTTTTCGGCACTCGGAGACGAAAACTGAATTGTTTTGGCTTGCCAAAGCACCTTCGATCATGCAAAAAATCCTTAGGGCAGGAGTCTATCCGATCGATAAAAGAAAAAATCGAGCAACAACAGCCTATCGCTTTGACCTTTGGTTGGGAGGAGGCCATATGAATTCGGGAGTCTACATCGTTCGTTTGCGTATGTTCATAGCGATCATGTTGGTCGTGATCGGCTTGGCTGCCACTGCTTCCGCCGACGTGATGGAAGCGTGGGTCGCGCGTTACAATGGCACGGCTACGTTGTGGGATGCTTCCTATGACATCGCACTCGATCCAAGCGGCAACGTGATCGTGACTGGCGTCACTTTGTCCGGCCTGGTGTTCAACTTCGACTACATCACTGCCAAGTATGATCCACTCGGCACCGAAGTCTGGGTAAAGAAATATTCCGGGCCGGAAGACGATGACGGCGCGGAGGCTGTGGCGGTAGATAGCAACGGCAACGTGTACGTCACGGGGCATGTGATCAATTCCGATTGGGACTACGACATTGTCACGGTCAAGTACAACGCCGCCGGCGTGCAGCAGTGGGCAACATTGTGGGACGGCACCGGCGACGGCGACGACCAGCCGAGCGACATCGCGGTCAACGACGACGGCGAAGCGTTTGTGATCGGCACCACCTACACCGACGCAAGTACCACCGACTCTGGCAACATCGTGGTGCTCAAATACAACACGGACGGCACCATCGGCTGGGACGTGGAGATCGTCGGCACTGACGACCTGCAAGACGAGGGTATAGCGATCGGACTGGACAGCAACGGTGACGTGTACGTTGCCGGAACGATGGACACGTCGGCCTCGAGCGATGACTGGTACATCGTGAAGCTCCACAGCAACGATGGTTCGCAAGCGTGGAGCTACCAACTCGAAGGCGGCGTCAATAGTACAGATTATGTTTGGGATCTGGCCGTGACCAATGCCGGCGCAACGTTCATCGCGGGTTCGGTCTGCGTCGGCGTGGACGCCGGGACGTGCAACGATACCGATGCGGCCGTCCTGAACCTCGATGCCGCCGGCGATCTGGTCTATTTGGCCACATTCACCGGCAACGAAGCGGGCTTCGACGACGCCTACACATTGGCGATCAACTCGGCAGGGCACGCGGTCGCCGCCGGTAGCGTGGCCAACACCGACCAGCTCTACGATCTGTTTGCCGTCGAATTCGACGACGAAGGCTCCGTCGTGTGGAGCGCTCAGTACGATAGCGCCGACAATGCCGACGACGGCGGCGTCGATGTCGCGATCGACGGTGACGACAACGTCGTGGTGACCGGCTACTCGATGGGGCTGCTGACCAACTACGACTTCCTGACCATCAAGTATGATGACGCCGGCACGCAACTTTGGGCCACCACCTACGATGGCCCGATGAGTGGCGACGACCAAGCCATTGGGGTGGTGCTCGACGATAACGAGGTTTACGTCACCGGCCCCTCGATGGGCGCCTTCTACGACATGACCACCATCCGTTACACCGAATGCGACGGTTGCTGGATCGCCGGCACTTGCTACGACGACGGCGATTCCAACCCCAGCAATAGCTGCGAAGTATGCAACATCGACGAGGATACCCACAATTGGTCCGCCAATGACGGAGCAACCTGTGACGACGGCGAATTTTGCAATGGAGATGACACCTGCCAGGATGGCGCTTGCAGCGAGCATAGCGGCGACCCGTGCGAAGACAACGGCATCTTCTGTGACGGCGAAGAAACCTGCGACGAAACCAGCGACGAATGTGTCAGCAGCGGCGATCCGTGCGAAGACAACGGCATTTTCTGTGACGGCGAAGAGACCTGCGACGAAACCAACGACGAGTGTGACAGCAGTGGCAACCCCTGCCCCGACGACGGAAGCTGGTGCAACGGCGAAGAGTTCTGCGACGAAGTCAACTCCGTGTGCATTACCGTGAACGTGCCGAACTGCGGTGACGACGGCCAGTTCTGTAACGGCGACGAATCGTGCGATGAGGAAAACGACGAGTGCGCCCATTCGGGCGACCCGTGTGAAGCTCCAGAAGTCTGCGACGAAAACGAAGACGAATGCACAACCGAAACCGACGACGACGCCGATGACGACACCGACGATGACGACGATAGCGATGATGATAGCGACGACGATGATGACGATGACGACACCGACGACGACAACGGCGGCGGCGACGATGATGATGACGACAGCGGCTGCGGCTGCTAAGAAGAAATGGCATTGGGGCGGACCGAGTGGTCCGCCCTTCGTTTGTCCGCCGAGTGTCTGAGGGCGCAGGCAATCAAACAGTCGTCTCCCTTGCCGTCAACCAACATCAAAAAACCGGAGCTACTGCGTGATGGTGGCAAATAGAGTAGACGCCGCCTGACCTTCCTCGGCTTCTTCACCGAGTTTCTTCTTTAGGGCGGCCACGTACGTTCCCGGAATGCGGGAGAGCACCAGACGGTTGTCGGGCATGCGCAGGTTGCGGGCGAGCTGCCACAGCAATTCTTTCGGCGGCATCGAGCCGAAGCTTGCGCCCAGGGCTAGAAAGTCCTCGCCTTTTAGCTTGAGTTTGCGGTTGCCGTGATAGGCAAGAATCACTTCGTCCACATCACTGCCCTGCAATTCCTTGGCGAATTGGAAGAATGTACGGAACAGACCGGAGTAACCACCCGGCGGATTTACCGCCCGCACGTCGAAGACGATGGTGTCGGTGTCGACGTAGGAATCATAGTAGACGCTGACCCGCACACCGTGATTGCGCGCGTCTTGCTCAATGACTCGATTGAGAGGGCGTTGCAGCAGGGAGTAATTGATCGAGAAAATGCACACCCCGAACACCAGCCCGGCGACAATACACCAAGTGAAAAGGCGTTGTAGTTTCCTTGCGGTGAGCATTTCGCTCCCCCCCGTCGCATGAATCATTACCCCCACCGGTGACCGGACAGATCGACCGCGGGATGCCAATTCAAAAGTCTGACTTCAATAAGGCGTCTTTTTTTCTGTCCCTTTTATTCATACCACAGCAGGTTATACCATTCAAGGGAAAACAAAGTGTCACGAGGTGCCTTTACCTGACACAACCTTCTCGCTTGACACCCCATGTCACCGGACCAATGATGACTGGCACGGTCAAATCCGGCGCTAACTCCGCGCAACTAGGGGCTTTGATGATCCGGCGACTGTTATGTCTGCTCGGAATTCTAGCGGCGGCCTGCTCACCGACTGGGACGACCACGCCACGGCGCACCGTTCCGCAGCGCGTGGTGACATTGTTGCCGAGCCTGACTGAAATCGCAGTCGCGCTCGGTGGCGGCGGTCGCATTGTTGGTTGCACCAGCTACTGTCCACGTGCCGGCTTGCCCGCCGAGGTGGTGGATGTCGGGGCGCCGGTCAGCCCGAGCTTCGAGCGCATCGCCGCGCTACGGCCCGATTTGGTTCTACTTCAAACAACGCAGCGCAACGAGCGTGACCGTTTACGTGCGATGGGATTGCGCGCCGAGGAGATTTCACTGATCGGGTTCGACGAAGTGCTCGGCGCAATCGGCCGCATCGGCCAGTTGCTTGGACTATCTGATCGCGCGACAGTATTAACTGGACAGATTCGGGCCGACCTAGCCGCCTTGGCAGCGCGAGTGAACAGCGAACCGCCGGTGCGTACATTGCTGGTGGTCGGCCACGAGCCCGGCGCGCTGCGCCAGATCGTACTGGCCGGTCCGCAAACGTTCCTCGGCCGCCTGCTCATCGCCGCGGGGGGCAACAATGTGCTGACCGACACGCCGGTACCCTACCCCACTGTCGGCGTGGAGAAGATTCTGGATCTCAACCCTGACGCGGTGCTGGTGCTCGCGCCAGATGAAGAAAACACGCCGGCGGCGCAGGAGCGCGAAAGGCTAGTGTGGTCGTCCGTGGCGTATCTGGCCGCGGTCAAGAACGGTCGCGTCTATTTGCTGCCCGACGATGACATCCTCAATCCCGGTCCGGGCCTGGCCGACATCGCACGGCGACTGGCGATGGTGTTGCATCCGGAGGCGATGCGGTGAGCTACCTCGTCACCGAACAACTGCACTTTGCCTACCACACCGACGAGGTCGTGGCCAACGTCAGCTTGTCGTTCGCGCGCGGCGAGATGGTGGCGCTGGTCGGGCCCAACGGCGCGGGGAAGTCCACCTTGTTGCGGTTGTTGGGCAACCTCGCGCGCCCAACCCGCGGCCATGTGCACTTCGACGGCCGCGAGCTGGCGGACTGGCCGCCGGCCGATCTCGCCAAAAGGCTCGCCCTGGTCCCGCAGACCGCGGCTTCCCACTTCCCGTTCACTGTTGGACAATATGTTTTGCTTGCGCGGCACCCACACCGCGGTTGGTCGCCATTCGAGAGCAAGAATGACCTCACGGCCGCCCGGCAGGCGCTGGAGCAGACCGAGTCCGCCCATCTCGTCGAGCGCAGTGTTATGGAATTGTCAGGCGGCGAACGGCAACGGGTGGTGCTGGCCGCCGCGCTGGCGCAGAAACCGGAATTGCTCTTGCTTGACGAACCGACCGCTTCGCTGGATCTGCGCTTTCAAGTCGAGATCTTCCGCCTGCTTTCACGGCTTAACGGCGAACAGGCACTGACGGTGATCGTCGTCACGCACGATCTCAATCTCGCAGCGCGCTACTGTCCGCGATTGGTGTTGTTGTCCGGCGGACACGTGGTGGCGGATGGACCGCCGGCGGCCGTTCTCGATCCGGCGTTGATCGAACAGCACTACCACGTGGCGGTGGAAGTCGGCCGCCGCGCCGATGGTGTCACGCCGTTTCTGTTGGCGACGGGCGAAAAGGTGTAGCCATGAAGCGTCTGACGCCACTGCGCTGGAGCTTGCTGGTCGTGCCGTTTGTGCTGTTCTGCCTAGTGGCCTTGGCGGCCGGACCGGCGATCGGCCCGGTGCGCATTGACCTCCACGAGGCCTGGGCGCAACGCGGCAACCTCGCCGGCAGCCTCGACGCCAGCGTGTTTTTCCTAACCCGCCTGCCGCGCGCGCTGCTGGCGGCGTTGGCCGGCGCGGCGCTGGCCGCCGCCGGTGTGGCGTTCCAGGCCTTGTTGCGCAATCCCTTGGCCGAACCCTTTACACTTGGCGTCTCGAGTGGCGGCGCCCTCGGTGCCGTGGTAGCGATTAAGCTCGGACTCGACGTTTCGCTGTTCGGCTTGTCACCGGTCATGCTCGCCGGGCTAGCCGGCTCGGCAGTCACGGTGGCGCTGGTATACGCGCTGGCCCGCACACGCGGAATGTTGTCGACTTCGCTTCTGTTGCTGGCCGGTGTAACGGTAAGTTACTGTTTCGCGGCCTTGATTCTGCTGGTCTTCTACTTTTCCGACTTCACCGAAACCCGCGGCATGTTGCATTGGATGATGGGCGGTTTCAGTCTGACCGGCTATGCACAGCTCGCGCGTATCACGCCCTTCGTCTTGGCCGGGTTGGTCGTCCTGTTGGCGTTGTCGGGCAGCCTTAACCAGCTAAGTCTTGGCCCCGAGATTGCAGCGAGTCGCGGGGTGCCGGTGCGGCGCGTACAGCGGTGGGCCTATTTGGCCGCTTCACTAGCCACCGGCGCGGTGGTTTCTCTCGCCGGACCGATTGCCTTCGTCGGCCTTATCGTGCCCCACACGGTGCGGCTGCTGATCGGGCCCGATCATCGTGTGTTGCTCCCGGCTTCGCTCTTCGCCGGTGCCGGTTTCCTGGTGTTGTGTGACACCCTCGCGCGCACGATACTCGCGCCGGCTGAGATTCCGGTCGGCGTCTTTACTGCCGCCCTGGGTGGCCCGTTTTTCGTCGGGTTGCTACTGCGGGCCAAACGCCGCTCGACCGGTTGGGATTGAAGAGGAACTTGGACAAGGGTTTATAGTAGATAGCAATCATTTCTAGCCGCCGCAGATCGACTGACATACGTCTTGATGGTCCTTGTAGTAGCGAAGGGCAAACGAGAGATGGTCGGTCAGTTCCTCCTGAGAGTGAGTGGCGAAGTAGTTGGTCTTCAGATCGAGCCAGAGTCGTTCGATGGGATTGAAGTCGGGCGAGTAGGGCGGTAGGCAAAGCAGATCGATCCGACCCCAATTCCGCAGCCAGGACGCGTTGTCTATCACCATCACCAACCGCCGCGGTGCAAGATGGGACGGCAAGTGGTCCAGGAAGATCTGGAAGTTCTCCGTGTTGGCCTGCGGCATGATCAGGCAGACGAGCCGACCGTCTGCCGGACGCACCGCGCCTAAATCGCTCTCCGAACGATGGGCTCCGGTGTGTGCCAATAACGGGCCGTTACCCTACCCTTCGAGTCCGGCCTGGTTCCAACGAGCCGTCCACGTCCGGATCGTGGCGATGCTCACACTCAACACCCGTGCCGTCTCGCTTTGCGACTCGCCACTCATCAACAAGCGAATGGCCTGTAGACGTTCGGCCATGCGGGCGTCACGTTCCCGACGGCACAACCGGGTCACCTCCTCCAGGTCGCCAAAACGCGTATCCGGATTTCGGTATGACTCATGCCTTAGGCAGGATTAAAAGACCTATCGCTAGAAATGATTAAGAGTTGCTATA
>CAZEDX010000086.1:0-17900 GCA_964511015.1 uncultured bacterium
ATGTACATCCTGTCCAGAGGTCAACTATTTTAAAGAGTCGTTTTGGACAAGAGTGCTTTTTTATCTGAGTTCCGCCCTCATGAAATCAACGACTTATCTTGTCCAAAAGCCGTTTTTGAAATCGTTTTGGACAGTAATAACCTCATGTTAGTAAGGTAGGCAATATGGGCTGGCATCCCCGGCGGCTTGGGGGTAAAGAACCCGGCGTAGGCAAGTGGCATAGGGCGAACCCCGGCCCGTTGCCCTTGCGAGGGCCACGGATGCCCCGGCCGGATTAGGCGCTTCGGCAGCTGTCCCGGTGCGTCAAATAGCGGCCGGAAAGCCGCAGTGATGCGCATGGGTCGGGGTGTACCCCGTGCGGAGTGCTTGCGTTTGAGTGAAATTCATGGGTGTGGTTGGGCGTCGCAAGGTTGTCGGCGTTCCGGCCTCGGCTTGGAGATCCGGCCACGCCGCCCGGCTGGGGTTACCTCGTATCCAGGATCGCAATCCAACTTCTTCCTTTTGGCCTGGCAAACGACCGGGGGGTACGCGCGAATCGAGGCTGGTTTCCCTCCGCCCGTGGATACCTACCAATTCGTACAGCGGAAACCTAGGTTGTCGCGCTTCTGATCAGGCGCCACGGCGAAGCGAGCCGACGAGCGCAAATCCGGCGCTTCGGAATCCCAGCCGCCGCCACGCACGACGCGAAGTTCGCCGGTTTCTGGTCCCTGCGGGTCGCCGATCGGGTGGTTGGGGTAGGAATCGGGAGCGTACCAGTCATACACCCACTCATTCACGTTGCCGACCGCATCGTAGAGGGCGAAGTGATTGGCGCGCTTTTCGAGAACCGGGTGGGTCCGTCCGTCGGAGTTGGCCGCGTACCAAGCCACGTCCGCCAAACAAGAGGAATCGGGGCCGCAGAAATATGCTGTCTTGGAAAACCCTCGCACGGCGTATTCCCACTGAGCCTCGGTCGGCAAGCTACCACCTAGCGCCTCGCAAAACGTCTCGGCTTCCGACCAATCGACCGATTCCACCGGGCAGTTTGGGCAATCTGGGTAACCATTCTCGGGAACAAAATAGCTCGGGTTGTATCCCATGACGGATTCGAATTGGTGTTGCGTCGTCGGCGTGCGGGCGATATAGCGCGAGGGTACCAGAACCCAATGTTGCGGCTTCTCGTCGTCTTGACAGAGTGCATCACCTGGAACACAGCCCATGCGAAAATAGCCGTGCACGACCGGCTGCCAGTCGATCTCGTAGGGATCATTCGTGGTGTCGTCGTCAACGTCTTCGTCAATCGAGTCGTCGTTGTTCCAATCCGTCGCATCATCGTCCTGGGATGAATTCGAGTCGTCATCTCCTTGCCCGTTCGAGCAGGAAACGATCAACGACAGACAGGCCGACAACACCAGTAGGCAAGCAAGAAAACCAAAACGTTTCATGAATCGCCGTCTCCTTTGTTCCTCAGAACGCCAAGCCGAACTGGGCCGTAACGCTGTCGTTGTCGATTTCGGGCATTCCTTCGAGTTCGGTGCGGCGGGTGTAGTCGAGCATAAGCTTCGCGCGATGCCGGCTGGCGATGTGCCAGTTCAGGCCGACGGTCGTCGCGGCCAGGCGGCGTTTGGGCATCACGTCGGTGAGCAGATCCATCTTGTATTCTTCGTAGCGCCCGACCAATTCGAGCCCGACCCACTTGATGTAGTAGCCGCCCTGCACGTACCAGCCGAAGGTTTCCCAATTGTCCACGAACTGGTCGGCCGACATGTTCTCCGACAGAATCGGTTCGTAGCGCGTGGAGATCACTTCGCCGAGTAGCGAGAAACCGTAGAAGCGAAACTCCGCGTCGGCGCCCCAGGCTTTAACCACTTGAGACAGGTCGTTGTTCTGCAGATACGAACCGCCGAGCGAAAGCTGCGGGCCGTTGGTTTCAGGGTATCGCGCGAGATAGCGGTTTGGGTAGAACTCGGGCTGCAAATCGCCTTCGCCGGGCCGCATCGGGTTAAGCAGGTCGAGCTGCACGCGTCCGGTGTACATCAGGTTGTCGTTGTTGTCGGTCGCGTAAACGCGATTGCCGCGCCCGTTGAACGCGCCCCCACGCAAAGTCAGGTTGACCATGTCGAAGTCGTAGTTGAAGCCGGCGTCGAAGGTTGCACCAATGTCGTATTGAATCGGCATCTGGTCGATGACCATGGCCCGGTTGATGAGCTGCAACGCGTAGGTGCTGGTTTGGTTTTGCCGCGAGAAGGGGATCTTCATCGCGCCGATCGTGCCACCGATCGTCGGTTGGTAGGCACTGCCGCGTAGCGCCATTGGCGTCCAAGCCACGCGGGCCCAGGCTTCTTCGAGCCCTAACGCGTAGCGGCCGGTACTGTCGGGCGCGCCGTAACCGGTCACCTTGAAGCTTAGCCAGTTGTAGAAGGCGCGGCCGGCGAAGCCGAACTCGGCCTTACGGATGCGGAACCCGCGCTCGTCTTGCGGCGAGCCGGGGTACGCCATGACCTCGTCGTACTTCATTTGGTTCCACGGCGTGTAGTCGACCAAAATCGACCCGGTCGGCCGGATGCCGAAATAGATTTGCCGAGAGTGGGTATCCATCATGCCGCCGTAAAGATCGGCCGGCACCAGTCCCATGTTGTAGAGCAACTCCAAAAGCCCGTTGCCGGCCGTGTCCGGATCGGCTTCGTACCACGGGTCGTTGGGGTCCTGGGTCTGCTCGGCCCACGCGCTAAGCGGGACCAGCACGGCGAGCATCACGGAAACGATCAGCAAGCGACGAAGGGTCATCGTTCCTCCTTACAGCTATCGCCGAGGGGTGAACTGAATGCGTTCAACGGTCACCGGCACGATTTCGTCGATGGTGAATAAAACCGGCACGAGTTCGCCGGCAAGGTAATTGCCGAACAGGTCGTTGAAGTGGGTCGAGTCGTAGCGTTCGCTCTGCCCGCCGGGCAAAACCGCCCACGACTCGAAGCGGTCGCCGTCGAGGTTCATCACCATTCGGCCGGCCGGCGCGTGCGCGACGGTAAAGGCGTCTTCCTCGTCGCCGAGGCCGTAGGTGTTGGCGACGTTGACGGTGAAGTCGCCGCCGTCCATCGGCGACGGACCGATGATGGGTGAGATTTCTTCGGGAATGGTGAAGCCCTCAAACGACAGGCCGAATGAGCCTTGGTGCAGCCGGCCCCAATGCCAGTCGTTCATCACCGGGCCGAGGCTCTGCGAAAGATAATCGACGGCATTGCGCAACGCACCAATCAGGATCTCATCTTTGCTTTCGACCGGAGTCGTGTTCAGGTCGTCCCACCATTGATTGCCGAATGCCGCCTCGTCGTCGTGCTCCAGCAGCCACAGCAGCGCCCGCGCCTCGAACTGCGGGCCGCTCTCGGTGCCTTCGCCGGGGAGCGTCAGACGAGCTTTCGCGAAGTCGTCGCCGAATGTGTCGAGCGCGGCAAAGCCGAACCAAACATGAAACAGCGTCGCGGCGACGCTCATCGCGCGTGTTTGTTCGTCGGGAACTGCCGGGCGATAGCGATCGGGAACGGCGGCCGGCGTGGTGAAGTCCCAAGCGAACAGATGATCGAGTGCGCCTTGCAGCACATAATCTACCAGATCGGATCGTGCATCCGCCGCCGCGAACAGGTGCGGTAACACCCGGCGTGCCAGACAACTGACGTTGTCGAACTGAATGCGGCGCATGTCTTCCAAGTCCAGCGAGTCGGGGTCGGCCTCTCCATCGGCGCCGGAGAGCAAGTCGGTAACGCGTCCCGCGCGGTAGCCGATGTCCGCGTACCAATAGAAGTAGTACGGGTCATTGGCGACATTGTTGTCCCGCACTGTGCCGTAGATGTCGTTGTTGGCGGTAACGATGAAGCCGTTCTCTGGATCGACGAGCTTGGCGAGCGCGGCGTCGGGCACGAAGCCGCTCCACTCCACGCCACCGCCGCCGGGCAAAGGCAGGTAAGGCGGGTGGTTGCGCCAGTCGATGCGTAACGGCACATCGGCGGCGGCGAGGTAGCCTACGCGTCCCGTCGAGTCGCCGACCACCCAGTTGTACGGACCACGTCGGTACTTGCCTAACGCCGCCAAACCCTCATCCAGGTTCGTGGCGATCAAGATGCTGAGGAACGCATCGATCTCCCGGCCTGGCGTCGCGCCCGTCCAACGCAGGCTGACGCAATGACCGTCGCGGCACGAACCGGGCACGACGGGCCCGTGTTGCGGCACGATTTTAATTGGCAGACGGAGCTTTTCATGCGTGCCGGTCAGGTCGATCGCGAATTCTTCCCACCGTGCTGCCGGGCGCCGGAATTTGGTCGATTCGCCGTCGAACATGACAGCCTGCTCGTCGTTGGGATCGACGGTCTCGACATAGGCGTCGTAAGTGTCGTAACCGGCGCTTGTACCCGTCCAGCCGATGGCGTCGTTGTGACCGATCTGCACACCGGGGGCCGCCGGAATACCAAGGCCCGCGTAAGCGAGCGTGCCGTCGCCCAGCGTTTTTGAATCGACGTGAACCATCCAGAAGTAGGTCGGGTTCAACATGCCCAGATGCGGGTCATTGGCCAACAGAGTATTGCCGGTCGCGCTATGCGCGGCGTCGACGCCCCAACAGTTCGAGTGCTGACCCTGGACAAAGAGATCGTTGTTGGCCGCGTCGCCGGCTTCGCGGGCGGCCCGGATGGCCGCCAACGCGGGGGCGAGCGTGGCAGCCACCTGGGCCAAATTGGTCGTCGTGGGAGCCGACGAGGAGGAAACTTCATTGACGCCGGTGGGGAGAATCGTGGTGGGGTCGTCCGGTTGGGCGCGGAAGAAATCGGCGAATTTGTCGGGGCCGAGACCGATCAGGTAGTCGGCCAGCGCCAGTTCCTGATCGACGGAATTCGACGCGCTCCACATGCTGACCACCAGCACCGCCAGCGTGTCGCGCACCGTCCACGGATCGAGTTGATAGGGCGCGAGGCTGACGATGCCGCCGTATACCGGCGGCAGGTAAGCGCCGTTGCGCTGGGTGATCATGTCGTACATGAACGCGTTGATGCCGTCGGCAAACGACTGCAAAACGTCGTTGGTTTCGGGGGTGATGGTTTCGAGCAGCGCATCGGCGATGGGCCGCGCGTCGGCGCCCATGAAGATGGTGCGATAATAGAGGTCGATATCCTGCGCCACATCTTTGGCCAGCAACGAACCCAACAGCGGAATCTCGCCGATCACCTCGGCCAACCGACCGGTCGCCAAGCGGCGCGCCATGTCCATTTGGAAGAAGCGATCGGTCGCGGCCATGTAGCCCTGCACGTACCACGCGTCGTGATTGTTCCGTGCGTAGATGTGTGGGATGCCCCATTTGTCGATCAACACGTCCACCTGATCTTTCAAGTTGGGCTGACTGATTACACGATCGACCGCAACGCCGAACGGGTCGCTAGAGGTTGGTGCGCCTTCCTTTTCTCCCCGGGCACAGGCAACCAGCAGGAGGACGGGTAGCAGCAGGACAAGATGACCTCGTAGATTGACCATCACAAATGGACCTCGCTCATTGCACGTCAAGGTAATAGTTGCGCAACGTGTAATCCGGATGGGTGATTTTCACGTGCACCGTGTCGACCGGCTGAATGCCGAATTCGGCCCAGCCGGTTTCGTCGGTAACGGCTTGGCGTTCGACGGCGCCGTCGCTGGCCCACACCAGGGCGCCGGCGATGGGTCGGCCGTTGTCCTCGTCGGTGACCACCACGTTGACCATGGCTTCTTCGTCGACGGTCAACGCCCCCGGATCGAACATCGCCACGGGTACGCGGAGATACACGCCGTTCCCTGTGTCCGGCACATAGCCGACGCGGGCATCATCGAGCGCGTCCTGCGGGCGACCGGACCGACTGGGGTCGCCGAGTTCCATCCCGTGGTCGGACGTCACCACGATGGTAATTTGATCAGTCAGTCCCCATTGATCCAGCCAGCCGAACAGCACGCCGAGGTTGTCGTCGAGGAACTTAAGCACGCGCCACATGTCGTCGCCATAAGGTCCGTTGGCGTGCCCGCTGCCGTCGGTAGCGATAAAGTTGAAGATGGTGTAGGTCGGCACGGGCGACACCCCGTTGCTGAACAGGTAGTACAACTCGACCATCGCGAGCATGGTCGTCCATTCTTCGAAATAGGCATTGCTGCTGCCGACCTGGAAATCCGGAAACGGAATTTCCGGCGGCCAGGCAACCCCCAGCGGCGGGAACGGCGACTGCTTGGTCAAGTCGCGGATTTCCAAATCGGCGTGGGTTGCACCGGCGACACTGGGGTCCATTAGGCTGACGGTGACCACGCCGTTGGGATTGCCGAACAGCGGCGTCGCATCGTAGCCGCCGTACACGCGTTGAATCGCCTGGTGCAATGTCTCGCCGGGGCCGATCGGGTCAAACAAGTCTTCTTGGAAAAACATCGTGCTGATCGGGTGTTCGGTTTTCATGGTGTCGCGGCGATAGAAGTCGTTGTCGACCAGGCCGTGGTGACCGCTATAGATACCCGAGCCGACTACATTGTGGCTAGGAAATGTCACGCTTGGATAATTGGCGATCGAGCCGCAAACGGAGAAGTTGCCTTCAACAGCCAGTCGCATCAGGTTGGGGTAGTCCTCCGGCTTCGTCGATAAGGCAAATTGCAGACCACTGTTCGTCATTCCATCGAGCACGAGCAGCAGCACGTGTCGCGACCGCCCGCCGTTGAGTACTTCAGGGACAACTTCGCCGTCTTGCCACCCAAGGTACACGTCATGCGAATAGATGCCGCGGTGGTCGACGCCAAAGATCGCGGGCAGTCCAAGCAACTTGGCAATGGTTGGCGCAATATCTACCTGGCGAACGGGCCGATCGAACTGACCCTGCTGAATTCCCGCACCCCAGAAGATGAGTGGCGATCGGCTTTGTTGCATATTGAGACTGCCGTGGTTGCCGATATCGTCGCCGTAAGCATGGCTGTAACCTTTGGGGTTGATGTACAGGTCGGCGGACAGCGGATGGTCGAAATAAGCGGCAATACGCTCATAGCCATATGGGTAGGCATCGTCTTCCGGCTCAATGAACGACAGACGCGGATCGCCTTTCTTGTAGCCTTGCTTCGGGATGCTGACGTTGTTGGGATTTGCGCCGGCGCCAAGTTCTTCCAACAACGAGGAGAACCAATATGGCTCCTGGTTCAATATGGGATTGTCGCCTTCAACATAATCGACCACGTATTCATACCCGCGATTGGTGCGTTCGCGATGAAACACGACTGATCCGCGTGCGGCTGTCACCTCGTAGTCGTCGCCACGGCGCGTGGCAACGAAATCGACATGGGGATCGGCAATCAACGCGTCCCGCGCTCGCTCGTACGCTTCGATTTCTTCCGCCTGGATGCCCTGGTCGATCAGCGGCAGGTCCAGAAATCCATTCGCCCCCTCCCGCGAATTGTCGAGCAGCAGAGGAGCCGACTCGGCTGTTTCACCTCGACTGGTGATCAGGCGAAAGACAATCTCGCCTTTGCAGCCGGCTTCCTGGTCCCAGCTCCACCAGGTGAAGGTGTAGTTGCCTGGCGCGAGTGTATTCGTTTCGTCATTGAGGCGTGCTCGCTGCCACCTGTTGCCGGCACATGCGCCGGAGTATTCCAGGAGCACGCTGCGTGCCTGATGGTCCGCCGGCGAAAGACGAAAGCTCACTTGAATGTCGCCGTGATCGCCCGAGAACCCGACAAATGACACCGCGGTCGTCGGCATTCCAGGGCCGTGGCTCGATCGATCCCAGGGGTTCGGTTCTTCCGTGCGCCCACATGCAGCCACGAACGTCACAACGACCAACAACAAAACGACTCGCATCACTTCGCGCCACCCATTCATGTCTTCCCCCAACAGGAAATTCAGAACCCCCCAAAACCGCCGCCACACCGCGTTACGGCGGAAACCCTAGAACGGTCTTGTTTGGTGTTGACTAAGGTTCCGTTCGAATTTTGTGATTGGTCGAAGTCGGCTTCGGTGCGCTAACGAACTCCTTGCCGAACCGTAAGCGAACGCAAACTTTCGTCGTATAGACCAGGCGTGCGGCAGAGCGCGTGCGCGCTCGGATATACACAAACGGAGGACGTCCATGAAGCGTTTCTTGGCCTGGTTTGTCGCTCTGGTGCTGGCGTTCGTGGCCTGCGCCTGTCAGCAAGGTGACGACTCTTATCGGAACGCGCGTGCATACCAGGTCACGTCGCGCGCGCAGCTGATCGGCGGACCGAAAGCGGCCGGCTCCGTCGGCGACTACATCCTGGAGAATGAAAGGATCCGCGTGCTCATCAATGGTCACGCCACGGATGTCAACACATCGCTGCGGGGCGGCGCGATTATCGACGCCGATATCGTGCGTCAGGAAGACGCCTTTTCTCCGGCGCGCGGGGGCAACGACAGATTCGTCGAGTTGATTCCGGTCTTCGACGTCAAGCTGTTCGGCATCGAAACAATTCCCGGCAGTGGGCCCGTCGCGCGCGTCGAAGCGAATGCGATCAAGGTTCTAAACGACGGCTCGGACGGCGGCGCGGCCGAGATTCGCGTCGAGGGTGTGCTAACCAACATCATTTCGTTGCTGAAGTTCCTGCCCGTGCCGTTGTCGATGCTGCCGGTGAAAGCCGAGGTCACCTACCGCCTCGCGCCTGGCAAGGCGTATGTGGAGATCAACAGCAAGTACACGCTGCTCAACAAAGACGGTTCCCAGCCTGCCCAAACCCACGAAGTGCCGCTGCGGCCGATCACCGCACAGGACAACGTGATTAGTTCGCTGGTGGTCGGCGCGGAGTTCGGCGATGCCGTGTTCTTCGGCGATTCGCTCGACATGATCGGCCCAGGCGTATTCGGGTTTTCTTCCAGTTTCTATATCAGCGATCAGGCGGAACTCGGCCGCTCGACATTCACCAATCCGCCGCTGGTCGATTGGACCGCCGGCGTGTCGTCCGACATCGGCTACGGCCTGGTGGCGCCCGACGCGCCGCTGTCCTTCCCACTGATGGAAAGCTTTCTCACTCTGGCGTTGCAAATGGTCACGGTCGATCCGAAGCTTTTTCCCGGTCCCGGATCAACCTATTCCCACAAGCGGTACTTCGTTGTCGCGGAGGGCGATGCAGCCGGCGTCCTGGACGAGGTAATCAAGATCCGCCAATGGGCGCACGGGCGTATCGAAGGCCGGGTGATCTCCGAAGGCCAAGGTCAGGCAATGAGCGGGGTGCAGGTGTTGGTGTTCAAGCATCCCCGTCTGGCCAACGGCGACCTAGTGCCTTTGAAGCCGAATTATGAAGAGATGAATCAATACCTGACTTCGTTCGAAGCCGATGCGGTCAATGCTCGGCGATTGATTCCTTACAGCCGTTTCACTACCGATTCACACCGACTGGACGCCGCCAAAGACGGTGACTTCGGTGGCAACTTGCCGGTAGCCGAAGCCGGTGATGAATACTATTTGCTGATGGCCAGCGGACCGGGCAATGTGCATACCGATCTCGTACCGGTGCACCTGAACCGGGGTGGCACCAAGTCGGTGATGCTTGTGCTGCCCGCCGCCGGCAAGATCATGGCTAGCGTGCGAAGCTTCAGCGAGCGTGGCCCGCAGGAACCCGTGAAGGTGACCTTCATTGGCGAAAACGGCGAAGGCCGGCCGAACCCATATCTCGGCGAGGGCTTTTTGCCGGCGGAAGAAGCGAAAATCGTTTCCGCGCTCAACGGGAGGGGCGAGGCCGTGCTGCCCGCCGGGACCTACCGCGTCGTCGCCAGCCGCGGTCCCGAATACACGACCGACGAGCAACTCGTGACCATCGGCCCGATGGAAACCAGGAAAGTCGATCTGACCATCGAGCGCGTCGTCGACTCCAGCGGTTGGATCGCCGGAGATTTCCATATGCATTCCCAGCGCAGTCCCGATTCCGGAATGTCGATCGAAGCGCGGGTTACTTCCGCGCTAGTGGAGGGACTCGACGTGGTCGCTTCAACCGACCACGACTTTGTTACGAATTACGTTCCGGCACTGGAAAGTCTCGGCATGAGCGATTGGTTGGTCACACTGGCTGGCGATGAGCTGTCCCAACTGCACTATGGCCATTTCAACGCTTTCCCCCTGAGCTACGATCAGACGCAGGCTTCCGGCGGTGCGCCCAATTGGCGCGATCCCAGCCCGACCGCCTCGTTTGCCGACGGTTCACCGTTGCCGCTATACGCCCCACAGGATTGTTTCGACTCGTTGCGCGCGCGGGGCGATCGTGGTGTTGTCGGTCAGGATCCCATTGTCATCATGAACCACAGCCAGGAATCGATGACCGGCTATCTGCGCTCGTTTGGCTTCGAACAATACTACGGCACGTTCGGCGCGCCGGACTTCATGACCTTCGGTGATCCGGTTGTGCACAATGGCCGGTTGTATTCCCTCAACGGGGAAAACACGACTTTCTCCTGGGACTTCGACGCCATGGAACTGCTCAACGGCAAGCGATGGGATGATTTCCGCACCGCCACGGTTGAGGAGTCGCGGGAAGGGGTGTTTGGTCAACCCACGCCGGCGGACATGCCGCTACTGCCGACCTACATTCGCACCGCAAGTGAACAAAAGCGCATACTAAGCGGCGATTTGCTGCTGGATGACAACAACCGGGGCATGATCGATGATTTCATGACCCTGCAGGCGATGGGTCATCGTGTCGCCGGATTGGGCGGATCGGACAGCCACAACGCCAAGAAGGAAGAAAACGGCAAGGTGCGTGTGTATGTGATGTCCAGCGCCGACGATCCGCGCTTCCTGGACGTCAATGAGCTGATCACCAACATGAAGGCCGGCCGCGCGATCGTCAGCACTGGGCCGTTCATGGAACTATGGGTGGACGGCTATCCGATTGCTTCCGACGTGTACAATCCGACCGGCACAATTAATGTCCGTATCCGCGCTCAAGCGCCGCCCTGGATGTCGTTCGACCGTATCGAACTCTACGGCAACGGCATCCTGATCGGTGAAATCGGCCAAGACCGTTCGGACATCGCCCTTGCCTGCGATACGTCGAACACTTCGATCAACGACGCCGACCAGGTGATTCGTTTCGACGACACCGTGAAATGCCACGTCGACGGGGACACGTTTATCATGGCCATCGGCATCGGTTACAACGGCATGACGCCCGTCAGCAACCGCACCGACGGCCCCGCCTTCGAGTTGACGGATACGTTGATTCTTGGAGTGAATTCATTGCTCAAGGAATGGTTGGGGCTAGGGAACCTGATTCCGATGGATTCGGCCTTTGAGCGCAATCACGAAATCTACCCCTTCGTCGTGACCAATCCGGTCTGGGTCGATACAGACGGCTACGACGCCGACGGCGACGGCTTCGACTACGATGGGCCCGGTGGCATCCCCGGCTGGTTCGACGAGAAAGACATCACTCCCGACCAGCTGACCGCCGCTTCGTTGACCGACACCCAGCAGGCGGCCGTCTTCGCCGCCTACCAACGCATCCTGTCGATGTCGTCGCTCTACGACGCCTTGCCTAACGCCAACGGGGGCGAGGCCGACGAAGCAAACGGCGCGGAGCCGGACGACTGGCAAGATGGTGGATGCGGCGGGTGAGTCGAACTCGTCCTCCTATTCTGGCGAAAAAAACGGTAGATCAGGGTGGAGAGATTCAAACATCGTTCTGGCGCCAATCACTCGTGTTCCCGCGAATGGCATCAGTTGGGATCGCTATCGTAAGCCGCGCAGGGTGTTGAGAAACCCCCTGCGCGTCTCATGGTTGAGGCGCCGTTTTGATGCGGGGTTGCCGCAACCCCGCGAAAAACGAGGAAAAACAAATACCGCTTGCTAGAGAAGCGGCGATGAACGGGAAGCCACGATCAGCGACCAGCGTCAGTGGCCAAGCTGCGGCCTGGTCAACAAACGAAGAACAGGAGCGCCAAGAACGACGGCAAAGCAACCCCGAGCATGGTCAGAATAAACCTGATTGTCTCAAGCGTTGTGGTTTTCATTTCCAACGCCTCCTTCCGCTACTCACCCGCCTAAAGGCTACAAAATTCGTGTTCGGCGTCGGTAAGTCGTGAGCATCTAACATATCGAATCCGGCTCCTCGCAAATAGCGACCATTCCCCGAAATCCGCCGATCCGGACACGCTAACTGTCCGTCCGCCAATCCTCTACTGAGAGCCAGAGGGAGATAAACAAATCATTTCAGAAAAGGAGAATCTACGATGACTAGTCAAAGCCAGAACAACGTGCGAGAGACTCTAAAAAGCCATTTGGTCAACTAGCGGACAGCGAGTTTCGGTGGGATTCTCAACTATGTCGAAGGGTGTGAAAACATCCGGCGACTGAACGAAGCATTGAGCGGAAATTGGTCGTTCGAAATCGTCAAGCACGAGATCGGTGATAACGAGGTCATCATCGTCGGGAAGCTCATCGCGGACGAAATCGTGAAGATGGCGTTCGGCGGCGCGGAGATCAAACGCCGGAAGGAGAGCAGCAAGATCGTCTGTCTGGCCGACGACCTGAAAGCGGCTGGCACCGACGCGCTGAGGAAAACAGCGAGCCTACTTGCCGCCGGACTGCATCTCTATGGCCAAAGTGCGACGGGCAAGGAGTACGGCAAGAACGCACCGTCAAAGGCCAAAGAGAAAGCCGACAAGCTAGAGAACAGGTCGCGCCTGACCAGCAAGCAGTTTGGCGCGAGGGTCCTCGTGATCCAGGGAAGTAAACAGCCGGAGATTGTGGAGCACAAAACGACCGGCAAAAAGTATGCGGCGTGGCAATGGGAAACGGATACGCAGCCTACCGTGTACGCACACGCGGCGAGAGAGATCGGGATCGGTGAGGCGGATGTTCGCTATCAACTTCTGGTCAAAACCAGGACACCCTCTCTGCCACAGTGCCCAATCCAAAGAGGCGAAGCGCACATCAAAAAAATGATGGACACGTTCACGAAGGTTTTGCGGTCCATCGAAGCAGGCCACTTCTGGCGCAATCGCTCGTGGGCGTGCGCGGATTGCCCATTCAAGTACAAGTGCGATTGCTTGAGTTGAAAGCAAGCCGAGGGAGTCAGCCCGCCGTTCTTCGGAGCGGCGGGCATTTTGTTTGTGGTCAATAACAACGAGAAAGGAATCAGACAATGAGCAACAAAAAGCAGATCGAGATCAATGGTCAAGCGGAGTTCTACGGTTTCGTTTTCGACGCCGACGACTTGGAACGAGCGGCAGAGTCGGCGCAGTACAGCCAGCCAGTTGAAGAATGCCTTTTCGAAGCGTTCATGGACTTGGCAAGGTCGAAAGACGAAGAACTGAAGAAGGCGGAGTTCGATGTGTACGCCGGGGATGACTTGATGTCGAACGGGAAGTTCGTCGTCGGTGTGTCCAAGGAGTTGCCGAAGAAACTCATCGACGTTCTGTTGAGACGTCTTTCTTGGACGCCAGGATTCCTGAGAGTCGAAACCCGTCCTTTGGCACGTTTCGGGATCATCCGGTGGGCGAGATACGAGGCAGGAGTGGCCGTTCGCTTCGGTGGCAAACGGCGGTCGTATACCGACAAGCAAACAGGCATCAAAGTCATCTGCCGAGATTAGGCGAACGGGAAAGGAGAGCGCGATGAGGAAATTGATCGACACAATTCCGCCTGAAGTCAAAGCCGCTATCGAAGGAAAAAAGGTTGTGGTTGTCGGCTTTGGCGCGGGTCCCGCCTTTGTGGCGGGAAAGGCGCAGGAGTTCGATGAGCCGGTGCCGCTCGAAGAAGGCGCGGAATGGCTTGAGCGGTACAGGGAGGCGATGAAGGTCGGCCATATCGGCCTGGAGGATGGCACTGTGATCTTTTTCGAGAGTAGAGGATTCAAGCGATACGACACCGAGCGTAGGAAGAAGATGCCGCGCCCTGGCGTTGTTTTCAATTTCGGTCCGCCGAGCGAGAAAGAGTAAGGCAACTAGCGAACCAACTTCTTGTCGAACGGCGAAGAATTATGTGGACGCGGCTACAAAAAAACTCGCTTTCGGTCCGACAACGGCACCAGGCCGCGCTGTGTCCCGTGCCGCCGGACCTCGCCCCCCGTCGTGCCCCGCTGCCGCGGCCCGGCTACCCCCTCAGCCGACAAGAGCAGGATCGCCTCCACCACGCGACGACCGACCACATCGATCACCTCGTCCACGGCCATCCGCGATTGCTCGATCAGCTCGAGCATCGGCAAGAGGGGCCAGCCTCTCGGACATCTTCCCGCTATCCGTTTTCTCCAAGGCCTGATATGATTTCTTCAAGGCGGTTCTCCTTATTTGGCGCCCCTAGTTTTGTCACCAGAGACGCTAATGAACCGCCTTCCTTTTTTCAACTTTCAACTACGGATGGGACACGCTTCGGAAATCCCGGACGAACCTTTGAAGAACGGGGACACCATGGGGTCACTCCTGGTTTATAAATGCTCGCACTGCGGGGCGAGCAAGGCGACAAACAAACTACACTTTATGCTTCTTTGCGACTATTGCGGTGGACTGTTTGGATTCGACGATTTCGGCTTCGCGCGTTCCGACCACTACCAAAATTTGCTATCTAAGATGCAGACCGATGTCGCCTCGCCCGGCACCACAGCCTATCGTCTACGACAGCTTTTCTATTGCGAAATGGAGGAAGCCCGTCTGCAGCACCAACGGCAGATTTGGCACGACAAGGCAGAGGAGTACTATCGGCTGTACTACAACTACTATTACGAGAGCTTTCTGCGCGAGTATGTCGACGATCCGCGGTACCAGCTGGAGAACATGGTGCGCACCTCACTCCTGTGGTACGAAGTAAGCTACTTCGACGAACGAATGACACAGAGCTGGGGCGAATACGAAAAAGCTTGGAACGAATTCGAGAAGCGGCCCGACGAGAATTCCTTGCGCCAGGCGGAACGACTGATCAGTTTGTACACCTCGGTCTTGGAAAAGCTTTTCGAAATCATTACTCCGGCCAAGTTGGATGTGAATTGCCAAGCTCACGAATTGGTTCGCGGCACGTTATCCCGATGGTTTCACCAAATTGTGACTGATACGGGATTGCCGCCAGCCATGCGCCAGGCAATTGCGGAACTCTACGAAAAAATGTCGCCCGGCCTATGCAATCAGAAAGAAAAAAAACGTCGCTGTCGAGAGAGAACGTGTCAATTTGGATTGCGAAAGCTGCGGCCGACACTTTGCCTTCGAAGACAAGGACGGTGTCTACTCGTGTCCCCAATGCAACACCTCCTACCGATATTTAAAAAATCAGGGCGTGGTCTCTCGATAGTGGTCACAAGAAGAAGCTCGAAGCGAAGAATCTGTACACTCGATGTGTCTGCCACCTCCGGGTAGGGGCATGACGCGTCATGCCCATTGCTCTATTCGGAGGGCACGGCACGCCGTGCTCCTACCACATTAATCTGGCACAGCCACCCTAGACCGTGTCTTCTTCCGGATCGAATGACGATCTCTCCCACCGCTGTGAAATATATCGCCTTGTGAAAACATTCACAGCATTTCGAACGCTCGTTCCATCCCCTTCCGGTTCGGCATTCAAAACGTGCATTTGTCACTCCTACAGCCGCAGGCCTCCGCGCGTGCGAAATCGGCCAAATGCACGGGCGAAAAAAGGCCTCTTAACGGAAAATCTCCCCTAGCAAAATCAAGCACTTGCCCGCCGAAAACGGCACGTTTGCGCGGTGTTTTTACGGCGATGGGCGGAAAAATTACTCTTTCAAAATCAAACACTTGCGCGAGGATGGGTTGCTCGAAAACACGGCTGTTGGCGGCAACAACGATTTTTTGGGACAGGATGGACAGGATCGGAAGTAATATTGGTTATCATCATACTGGGCGGACACGCGGGTCCGCCCCTACGAAAATAACCAAACCACAGACCCTATCTCCCCGGCCCGCTGCCGATCTCGTCCAGATACAGCTCGGCCATCCGGGCCGCCCGCGCGCCGTCGCTGACCGCGGTGGTGATCTGGCGGAAGTCTTTCGCCACCACGTCGCCCGCGCCGAAGATGCCGGGGGCGCTGGTGCGCAGCTCGTGGTCGACCTCGATGAAGCCTTCGTCGTTGAGCTTCACCGCGCCGCCGAGCCAGCGCGTGTTGGCGATCAGGCCGATGAAGACGAAGAAGCCGTCGACCTCGTAGGTGCTCTCGGCGCCGGTCTTCTTGTTGTGCACCCGCACCGCGTGCACGCCGTGCTCGTCGCCGACGATCACCACCGGCACCGTGTCCCACACCACCTCGACGTTGGGCGTGGCGAGGATGCGGTCGGCCAGCACCTTGTCGGCGCGCAGCTTGTCGCGGCGATGGAAGAGATAGACCTTCTTGGCGAAGCGGGCGACGAACATCGCCTCCTGCACCGCGCTGTTGCCGCCGCCGACCACGCCCGCGGTCTTGCCGCGGTAGAGCGGCCCGTCGCAGGTGCCGCAGATCGACACCCCGCGGCCGAAGTACTCGTGTTCGCCGGGGATGCCGAGCAGGCGGTGGCCGGTGCCCGAGGCGGCAATGAGCGTGCGCGCGGCGATCTCGCCGGTGTCGGTTTGCAGCACGTTGCGGCCGGGCGCCGGGGCGACGGCATGGACTTCCGCAAACTCGAACCGCGCGCCGAAGCGCTCGGCCTGCTGGTGCATCTTGCCCGCCAGCTCCATGCCGTTAACGCCGGCCTCGAAGCCCGGATAGTTTTCGACCCAATCGGTGTTGGCCACCATGCCGCCGGGCTGCAACTTCTCGAACACCACGGGGGACAGTCCGGCGCGCGCGGCGTAGATCGCGGCGGTGAGGCCGGCCGGGCCGGCGCCAACAATGATCAGGTTTTCTTCACGCATGCTGGTCTCTCTCCGGTGCGGCTACTGCGCCTGCACCCAGCTGGGGTTTTCGCTGCGGCTCTTCAACGCTTTGACGACCATTAGGCACGAGCTGGAATTGATCGCCACTTCCATCGACGGGTCTTTCTTGATGAACGAGCCCAGGCCCGGCACGACGTTGGTGATGTCGGAATAGACCGAGTAGAACGCCGCGGTCTGCTTGCCGCCGCCGATGGGGAAGAAGCGCCACGAGCCGTAGGTCTGGCGGATCTTGTTGTCTTCGCACGAGAGCAGGTTCCAGGTCATCTCGTCGGCGGGCTTGAAGTAGGTGCGCAGCACGTAGTTCGCCGAGAAGCTGAAGATCAGGAACTTGAAGCGCAGCTTGTAGCGGATGTCCTTCACGTTGCCGCTGTCGGCCATGATCTGGCACTCGGCCACACTGGGCATGAACTTGGGGTAGTTGGCGAAGTCGGTGACCGTCTGCCAGACAGTGGCCGGCGGGCGGTTGATCAGCACACCGGCGGTGATCATCGACATGCGGCCGGCGGCGTTCTCGCGCACCACCACCACCTGTCCGCCGCTCATCAGCCGGGCCAGGGTGTTCTGGTCGATGCCCGGCTCGTCGAGCACCGTCCGCAACTGGAAATACTGCGCCGCCGCGGGCAGCACGAACAGGCTGACCACGAGCAACACCACCGCCGCCAAAGCCACGCGCTTCATGACTTCCTCCCGTCTACGATGCGGCCCCCTGCCGGGCCGGGATTCGCTCAAGCGTCGGCCGCGCACCGGAAGCCGACGAAGTGGCAGAAGAATTTCGGATCGGTGATGAAATCGACCCGGCCGCCGAGGGCGATCCAGAGCGGATCGACATAGCTGGCGCCGGCAAAACCGCACTTGCCAGCGGGCAGTTCGCCCGGCAGCGGCGGCATGGCTTCGGGGTCCGGATCAAACACCCACTGGCGCACGTTGCCGACCAGGTCGAGGTGTCCGAAAACCCCCGCGTCGCCGGGCTGCGAGCCGACCGGCGCGGTGGATAGCGCGCCGCTCTCTTCGGTCGCCACCGGCACCGCTTTGGGGTCGTCGCCCCACGGGTAGCGCCGCGCACTCGGGCCGCCCCAGGCGATCGCCCATTCG
>CAZEDX010000087.1:0-17637 GCA_964511015.1 uncultured bacterium
GCCAGGATCAAACTCTCCAGTTTAAACTGAAGGCCGGGGATGAGCTCCCCCGCTTGGCTTCATGACTTATGCGGTCATGATCGCGGGCTCGCACGCTGCACTGCTTCACTATTCGGTTTTCAAAGACCAGGGACAAGAAGCCCGAAGTCTCTCTTGCCGGGACTTTCTACTGTGACAAATTTTTTGGAATCTGTCAACCAGCTTTTCAGGATCTGTGCCTGAGGACTTTCGGATTTCAAGTTGTCCAAGAGCAACGGGCGCGGTTTATACCCGAACCAGCTTTCAATGTCAACTATTTTTTTCGCCCGTGTGTTTTTTTTTCGCCGGGCGCCTTTCCTGGATAGTCCAGCCCCTTGCAAAAACTATCGAAGTAAACATGCGATAACTTGTATTCACCACGCGAGCGGCCCTGCGGCGCCGTCGTCCGCGAGCGCTATCCGTCGTTCCAATCCTGTACTGTCCACATCGACCAGCACGCCGCCCAGCGTATAAAAAACCTGGCGGGCGTACCATTCGTGCCCAAGATCATTGGGGTGAATCTGGTCGGAAAGATACGCGTCGATCATCTCGAATGGCTCAAAGGAGCCCAAAATATCGGCCAACAGCAGGAAAGACTGCTCGCCCATCTGATGCCGCATGGTCGAAAACATGGCGAAATTGCCCAGTCTTATCCACGGCCACATCTCGCCAAGCATTTCGTGCCAGATCTCGCTATTGGAAAAACAGGGGTAAATGACATAGACCAGATCGGCCTGTGGCGCTCGGGCATGCACCTCGGCAATGATGCTTTCCAGATTGGTGCGCATCGTTTTGTATACCGTTGGCAGGCCTTGCAAAAGCTGCCAGATCTGTTCCGGCGTGTACGGCGGATAGCCGAAATAGTTGAGATAGTCGTTGCCGCCCAAGGTGAAGGTGATCACGTCGGCATCGGCCAATTCGGGCGACAACGTGTTTTCGAAGAGCGATCCGCCGGGCTGCCAATCCCACGAAGTCGTGCCTTCCACCGATAGATTGAACAACTCGGTCTCCGCCAAGGGCGTCAGGTATTCCGCGAGCCAGGTGGGATAGGGCTTGTTCGAGCCGTAAACCCCGTTGGAATCGCCGAACGCCACCAACTTGATGTGTCCCTCACGAATCGCCTCCGGAAGGCGTATAGCGCGATTATGGCTCACGCAGTCCGGATCCTCGCCGGCGGGAAAAGTGATATCGACCAGATACGACCCCGGTTCCACGCCCAAAAAAGAGAATCGCCCATCGGCGCCGGTGCGCGTAAGCTGGCCCGATTCCGCGCCCATCAACTCCACCCGCACCCCGGGCAGCGCTTCGTCGTGCCAATCAAACCACTGCCAATAGGCCGAAGCGGCGGTGTCGTTGACGTCGTGGTAGACCAACCCGCCCACCTCGGCGGCGAGGGCAACAGACGCGAAAACAAACGTGAACAGCAGAATCAGCAGCAGGCGTTTCATCAGCGTGAACCTTCCTCAGGAGCAGACCGACCGACCGAGTTTATCCGTGACGCGTCGAAAATCAAGCATTCATGCAAATCGAAACAAAAATTCTCCATTCCTGGATAGTTTTTTCGCCCAAGAAAAGTGCAAGTAGTTGATAATATATGATTAGTTCGTCAGTGCGGGAAAATCAGATAGATGTTCTTCATGATCTGGTCCCAGCCGAAATCTTGCTGCTGGCGCGGATCGAAAATCGGCGGACCGGTGATGTCGTTGGCCTGGTCGAAAGCGCCGAGCGGAACGGGGTACGAGGCCGTCAAACCGACGCCGTAACCCTCATACACGAATTCGAGGCCCGCCTCCGGTACGGCGTAGGCGTAGGCGCCGGTCGAAAAGCCTTGCATGCCCGCCGGCCCGAGCGGATTCCAATACTGGTTCACGCCCACGGTCAGACGCGCGACCGGCCGCACGAAACCGCCGAATAGATCCATGAAGCGATAGGTCACCGCGCCAAACGCCGCGCCCTCATAGAACGGATCGCCGATCATCAGCGCCCCGGTCATGCTGGATGCGCCGCCGTCCACCGTGATCGAATTCGCGCCGTAGCGCCATTCGCGCTCGTAGTACGACCACATGATCGGCCAGGCCGCCAGATCGCCTTCGACGTACTCGCGCGGCGCGTAAATCAACGGCTGGTTGATGCGGTTGAACTCCCACAAATAGTCGGTGGCGTTGTGAGTCACGGCGAGGGAATCGTTCTGCGCGATGGAGGGTAGGGCAATCGCCATAAGGGCGAAAAGTAAGAACAAAATATGGCGAATGCCAAAACGCATCAGAAGCCTTTCAATAGATTCTAGACTATCACAAATCGGACACGTTACGCTTGAGAAAAGCAGTGACATAATGAAAAAAGTGGATCACTAGAGAAAGAGTCCATCTCTCTAAACACCTAATTTCTTTAGATTTTTCTTTGTCATCCACCTGGCGAAGGCTTTGAAATCGGGGACGACGGCGTGGGAGTACAGCCGCACCACCCAGTTCAGCGCCATCGGGGTGATGGTGATGATCGGAATGCCTTCTTCTTTGCAGACGGCCATTTCGACCGCAGTGCCCATCGAGGCGGTCGGCAGGTAGGCGATCATCACCCGGCTGCGTCGTAAGATCTCGATATGACCGAAGAATACCTTTCGCGCCTCGTCATCGGTATAGGTCACCGAATGACGGTGGTTCTCGACCGGACAGAAAACTTTACGCCCCGGCGCTTTCTTGGCCAGAATGGCCTTGATCTCGTCGCGGTAGTCCTGGCTATGTGTGTGCGCGCCCTCGTGCGACCCCTGAATCACCCCGGCCAGAAAGAAGTCCCACTCTTTGGACGGACGCGAGTTCTGGGGCGAGGCATTTGATTTGACAGGATGGACAGGATCGCACGGATCGACTGGATTCGACCGAGCGACAGGAGATACAGGATCGCACGGATGGACAGGACCCTTGGACCGCAACGAATTGACAGGATGGACAGGATCGCACGGATCGACTGGATTCGACCGAGCGACGGGAGATACAGGATCGCACGGATGTACAGGAACATTGGACGAAAACGAATTTCTCATTGGCTGATTTGCTTTCAAAGACCGCTTGGCAGTGCGGTGCTTACGTTTGATCTCGACTCGATGCTCGCCAAAATTGATGAGCAGTCCGATCTCCCGGCCGGTCGCCGCGAGGTAGTTGACCAGTTGTATTTCGTGAACCTTGGTCAATTGGCGAACCGATTTTACCTCGACAATGATGGTGTCTTCCACGACCAGATCGGCCACGAAGTGTCCCACGAATCGGCCGTCATACTGTACCGGGATCGCGGTCTGAGGCTCGGCTCTGACTCCTTCTCGTTGCAGTTCGAGCAATAGGCTGTTTTCATAAACCGATTCGAGATAGCCAAAGCCCATTGAGTTGTATACCCGAAACGCGCATCCGATGATCTTCTCCGTCAAAGCTGCATATTCCACGTGCAGAACTCCTACTAGCGTGACCGACCTTACGGTCCCTATTCAGCGTCGTAACAAAACCGACATCCTGTCAATCCGTTTCGATCCTGTGCGTATATCCTGTCTGCCCGATCCAGTTGATCCTCTCCAATCCCGTCCATCCTGATCCAAAAAATCTCACTTCTCCCGAAACCGGTTCGTAATCGGTAGCCGGCGGTCCTTGCCGAACGCCTTGGCCGTCAGGCGCACGCCGGGAGCGGCCTGGCGCCGTTTGTATTCCGCCCGGTCGATCATCGCCGCCACACGGTCGACCAGCGCGGTGTCGAAGCCAGCGGCGACCACCTCGTCGACGCTACGATCCTGCTCGACCAGCATTTCAAGCACCTGGTCGAGTACCTCATACGGTGGCAGTGAATCCGAGTCTTTTTGATCGGGCCGCAGCTCGGCGGTTGGTTCCTTGGTCAGCACGCGCTGCGGAATGACTTCGCGCCCGGCGTTGTGGTTGAGGCGCCGGCAGATGCGGTAGACCCAGTGCTTGGTGCAATCCTTGATGACCGCGAAACCGCCGGCCATGTCGCCGTACAGCGTGGCGTAGCCGACCGCGTTTTCCGACTTGTTGCCGGTCGAGAGCACCAGGTGGCCGAACTTGTTGGAAATCGCCATCAGCAGGTTGCCGCGGATGCGGGCCTGCAGATTTTCCTCGGTGATGTCCGGCGCGCGGCCGCTGAAGATCTCGCGCAGGGTCTGCTCGTAGGCCTGGAACGCCGGCTCGATGGTCAGCTCGTGCATCTGTATGCCGAGATTGCGCGTCACGGCTTCGGCGTCTTCGCGGCTTTCGCGGCTCGAGAAACGGCTGGGCATGAACACCGCCAGCACATTCGCCGGCCCGAGCGCCTCGACGGCGATCGCTGCGACCAGCGCCGAGTCGACCCCGCCCGACATGCCGAGCACCACCTTTTCGAAGCCGTTCTTGCGCACGTAGTCGTGCGTGCCGAGCACCAGCGCCCGGAGCATCTCTTCGTCGGCTTCGGGCAGCGGCGGCAGCGGCGTTTCGATCGCCGGCCGCTTGCCTTCGGCCATCGGCAGTTCGACCGCCGTCAGCAGCCGGCCTTCCTCGCGTGCCCGGCGGCGGTCGGCCCGCACGCGCGGATCGCGCAGGTGGTCGCGCTGCACCGCGCCCAATTCGAGGTCGCACACCACCAGGTCTTCGGCGAAGCTGCGGCCGCGCGCGATGACCTTGCCGTCGTTGTCGAACACCACGCTGGTGCCGTCGAAGACCAGTTCGTCCTGTCCGCCGACCAGGTTGCAGTAGGCGAGGTAGACGCCGGTGTCCGACGCGCGCGTGGCGAGCATACATTCGCGCTGCGCGATCTTGCCGCGGTGGAACGGGCTGGCGCTGATGTTGAGAACGGCCATCGCGTTGCCGGCGATGACTTCTTCTTCCGCCGGTCCGCCCGGCACCCACACGTCTTCGCAGATGGTGATGCCCAGCCGGTAGCGGCCGATCTGCACAACCAGCGGCTGCACGCCGGCCTGGAAGTAGCGGTACTCGTCGAACACGCCGTAGTTCGGCAGGCGCATTTTATGGTAGACCGCGCGCACCTGGCCCTCGGCACAGACAGCCGCGGCGTTGAAGGCGTCGTCGGCGAAGTCGACGAACCCGGCCACCACCACGATGCCTCGCGCCGCGCGGGCGAGGGTTTCGAGGCCGGCGCGGTTGCGGGCGAGGAAGTGCGGGCGCAGCACGAGGTCTTCGGGCGGATAGCCCGACACGGCCAGTTCCGGAAACGCCACCAGATCGGCGCCCACCGCCTTGGCCTCGTCGATCACCGCGATCATCCGGGCGACATTGCGGTCGATATCACCGACCACCGGATTGATCTGCCCCAACGCGATCCGCAAACTCATCGCGATGCTCCTGCGCTGTTCCGCCCGATTGTAGCGCGGCCAGGGCAAATGAAAAGCAGGGATTCGCGGCTCGGCCGGAAAGCGGATTCGTGCCGTCGAAGAACGTCGTCTACGCCAGGCGGTTCTCCAGATCCTCAACCACCTTCGACCACGCAGACATCTCGCCCGATTCCTGCCAGAGGGCTTTCAATTCCGAGTTTTCGCCGGCACGGATCGCCCGCACGGCTTTTATGGCTGTTGCCAACAGCGACGTTGGCGGAGCCGCCTTGCCGGCGAGCCAGGCCGTGGCTTCTTTCGGCAGATCGGCGCTCGGCTTGCCGTGCAACGCCGCCACGATTTCCGCCGCCGCCAGGGCGTTGCAGGCGAAAGAGGCCTCGATGTAGTCGCCGGCTTCCGCCATCGCGACCACTTCCTCCAACGCTCCAATGATCGGTTCGTCGTCGCCGCTGTCAGTCAACACGTCGAGCCAGTCCATCGCATCGTCGTTCTCGAAACTGCCGGAGCCCCACGCGCTCACTGGTTGCCCCTTTCACGATGTTGGATTTGGTTTGGTTGTCTGACCGCGTCAAAGAATAGCACGAACCGTTTGCGAACAACAAATCCGGAGCGCGTTACTTCGCCGGCATCTTCGCCTTGAACAGCGCCAGCGCGGCGCCGGTCGGGTCGAGAATGACCGCGAAGCGGCCGACGCCGGGGATGTCGGTCGGCGGCATCACGATTTGCGCGCCGAGTTCGGCGGCCTTGGTCGCGTCAGCGTCGACTTCGGCCACGAACACGTAGGGCAGCCATGCCGACGCCGGCGGCGCCCCGGGCGGGATGGCCATCAAGCCGGCGATCCGGACCTCGTTGATGGACGCGATCCAGTACTTGCTACCGTCGCCCATGTCCATCGACGTCCAGCGCCAGCCGGCGATAGCGCGGTAGAAATCCTTGGCGCGTTCGACATCGGTGGTGGACAACTCGGTCCAGGCAAAGCCGCCCGGCTTGGGTTGGAACGGCGGCATCGGGGGCTGATTCGGCGCCGGCTGATGCACGCCGAACACCGCGCCCAGCGGGTCGCGCAGAATGGCGAAGCGGCCGCCGTAGGGAGGAATGTCCTGCGGCGGCACAATCGCAGCGGCACCGTAGCTGAGCGCGATCGACACCGTTGTGTCGACGTGGGTGACCGAGATATAGGGCACCCAATGCGCGGGCACTTCTAGCGGCAGATCCTTCTTCTCGGCAATGCCGCCTTCGGGTGTGACGCCGACCAGCACCAGGCGATAGACCCCATCGCCCACCGGCATGTTCTGGAACGTCCAACTGAACAACTGGGTATAGAACGCTTCGGCGCGCGCGCCGTCGCGGGTCATCAATTCGTACCAACGAAAGTCACCGGCCAGCATGGGGCACCTCCTGAAAAGACGGCCCTTTGCTGGCCAAAACGTAATGCCCCCGTGGAAGAAAGCAACAGGCAAGCCGTCATCGGCCGGAGTGCGGTAGTGCCGGCCTTTTGCCTGGGAAAAACGCTCGTCTATTACCATTCCAACAACGCGTTTACAGAATGGGAGTATTCATGCAATCACGGTTTCTCTTATTGTCGCTGTTGATGACCGTATTCCTTTTAGCGCTGTACGTGGCCTGCGGTGACAATGATGACAACAACGCCAGCGACGACGATGCCGGCGACGACGACGCAGGCGATGCGTATGGCTTGGGCGCAGTCTGGCTCGACAGCGAAATCGGCTGACCTGGCAGAACGGCGGCGACGCCGGCGCCAAGTCGTTCACCTGGCAACAGGCGGTCGACTACTGCGACAAGCTGGATTGGGGCGGCTACACCGACTGGCGGCTGCCGAGCGTGTCCAAACTGCGGACCCTGCTTCACGGATGTGACGCCACGGTCAGCGGCGGCCAGTGCCCGGTGCACGACTACTGCCTGAATCACGACGGCTGCTGGAACGACTGGTGCAACGGCTGCTCGGATTCCGACGGCCCAGGCGCGGACGGCATGTATTGGCCGGACCAGATCGCCGGGCAATATTGCTTCTATTGGTCCAAGTCGGAGGTCACGCCGGACAACAAAGCGGTTTGGGAAGTGCAATTCGACAACGGCCTGATCGGCACCAACAGCCTCGGTTATCACCTCAGCGCGCGGTGCGTGCGGAACTGACGCCAGGTTCGGTGTGACCCGCGGCTACAGCTCCGAGCGATAGTCGAACGGATACGGTTTACATTCCTCGACCTGCCGGTATTGCTCCGGCGTGTAGTCCCAGCCCATGAAGACCCGCGATTGCAGCAGCTCGCAACGAATGGCGGAGGACAGGTCCGGGTCGGCAAAGAACTCGCTCATGATCTTCTCTTCGGTGTCGTCGTTGGTCATCATCCGCACGCCGCCGCCGGCCGGAGTGTCGAACACGAGCTGTTGCCGGTTTTCGCCGTACGGCAACCACGGCGCGCCGCCGGCGCCCTGGCCGGGGTCGCCCTGTCGTGCGAATGCGGCCCAGTAGCCCATCATGGTGCGCGCAAGCGCTCGGCGACTGACTTCGGTTTCGCGGCTGAAGACGAAGTTGCTTGTGCGGTTGCCGAGGTTGAAATGGCCGAACACGAACGGGATCTCCATCCCGTGCGCCGCGCCTAGCATCTTGGACAGGTCGGCGCCGAGAATGGTCGGCTCTTCGTCCCAATCGAAACGGTAGACGAACGTCCGCGGCTGCTGCGCGCCGATTGCCGCCACCGGCTGGTCGACGCCGCCGAGTTTGGCGAAGCGCGTCAGATAGCGCGAGCAGGTCATGAACAGCTTTTCGTCGACAAAGCGAGGCAGAATGCCGCCATCCATCTTGATGAAACGCGGATTGCCGAACAGGAACAGCCGCGCTTCATCGCGCGTTGTCCCGGCGATGAACGGCACGTTGTTCCAGCCGTCCTCGCGCGTGAAGTTGCGCCAGCCGCCGGCGGCAATGACCACGCCGTCGTCGAAGAGCTGCGGATAGAGCGCCAGACGCGATTCGGGCGGAATCGATTCGAGAATCTCCTCGGCGGTCTTGCCCCGCAAATAGGCTGCGATTTCGCCCGCGGTCATAGCGGCGACGCGTTGTTTCGCCGCCTCGCGATGCAAGCGGAATTCCTTCTGTACCAGCGCCAGCAACAGCTCCGCCGAACTGCGTTTGTTGCCGGCCGGCGACGCTTCCTTGTAGTTTTCCGCTTCCGCGGCCGACGAACAATACACGCCGCCGCTTTCGGCGACGGCCCGGTGGAACAGGCCCTTGGCCGTGGGCGACAACAGCAGCGAGTACACGTTGCGCGCGCCGGCGGATTCGCCGAACACGGTGACCAGATCGGGGTTGCCGCCGAAGGCCGCGATGTTCTCACGCACCCAGCGCAATGCCAGTTCGATGTCGAGCGTGCCGAAGTTGCCTGAGCGTTCGGTGTCGGTGCTCGCGCCCTCGCGCAGCGCCGCGTGGCGGAACCAGCCCAGCGGGCCGAGGCGGTACTGCATGCTGACCACAATCACATTTTCGGTCACGGCGAGGTTTCCGCCGTCGTAGATTCTGGTGGTGCCGACGGCGTTGCCGCCACCGTGGATCCACACCATCACCGGCAAGCGGTCGGCGCCTTGCGGAATCCGATTGGCCGCGATCTTGGGGGAGAAGACATTCAGCGATAGACAGTCCTCATTGCCGACGGCCTGGCCTTCGGGGCCAGATACACCGCCGACGATGCTAGGGAACTGCGGGCAGGCCGGGCCGAACTTCGTTGCTTTGTAAATGCCGGTCCAGGGTTTGGCCGGCACGGGGTCGCGCCAGCGCAGATCGCCGACCGGCGGCTCGGCGTAGCGGATGCCGAGCCAGTTGTAGGCGCCGTAGCGTCCTTCACCGCCAATCACCTGGCCGCCGGCGAGGGAGCGTAAAGTATCCGGCGAAATGTTCTTCAAGCCAGTCGCTTGACCGTCGTCACCGCACCCGGCCAGGAAAGGCATCGCGAGCCACATCAACAACAGGACCACGATGCGGAACAAACGCTGCGTGAGCATGAGATTGTCTCCCGTCTGGAGCCGGTCGAGCCGGCCTTCTTTTCAAGCCACACCAATCGCCGTCAGCAACATGACATGAAGCTATCACTCGATGGCAGGTGCTTATCTTAGACACGCCGCCGGGAGGAGGAAAAGGGGCAGCCGGCGGGGGAAAACCGCTGTGCGCGAGCCAAGTTCACTCTTGCCGCATTGGCGTTTGCGCTGACAAACGTGGTCATGAACCAGAGCGTCTCGCAGCCCGTTTAATTTAAGTCGTTGGCTGTTGCCCCAGCATGCCATTTACCAAACGAATCTACAAAGCTTCGAAGTCGCAAAAAAAATAGACACGACTCCACTTGCGAGAGCCTGTTGTTCTGATCCACAAACACATTTCCTTCCTCTTTGCTCCAACAACAGCCGCAGGCTTCCGCATGGACAAAATCGGTAAAATGCGTGGGCGGAGAAGTATATACCTTGTACGACTAAAACGACGGTAAGTTGCACGGGATCAACCGGATGGACGGGATCAGAGAAAAAAGTTCAGTAATCATCTAATTTTGAACACGCGGTTCCGCTCCAGCGAAAATCACGGAACCCCAAAACCAAGACCCTGGATCCAAGACTCTATCTTCCCGACCCGAAAACTGGGGCCCAAGGTACTCTTCAAAACCAAGTACTACTACGGCTGCCCGGGCACGCTCCAGGTGGGTTCACGACCCATCCAGACCGCGATGACATAGTCGTCGCGGGAGCGGTCGATGCCGAGCGATTCGACGAGCTCCTCGAAGTCGCGTGGTGGCAGGCCGTCTTTGCCGCCCCACGTGCTGGGTTTGAGCGTGAGATAGACTCCTCCCCCGGGAATGCCCCACGCCGTATAGTTCGATGGGTAGTTGTCCCAATCGTACAGACCGCCCCAGGGGTTGCGGGGCCAACTGCGAATGTAGGGCCCGCGCCAGACGTCGCATTTGAGCGTTTCCCAGATGACGCTGTGGCTACCCTTTTTCCAGCCATACTCTTCGTGCAGCCCGGGGTCTACACCGCGGTAAACGTCGGGTGGGAAAAAGCCGCAATCGCCTTCGTAGCGGACGGCAGCCTGTTTGATGATTCGAATATCTCCTTTGAAGCGAGCTAGCATTGCCCGATTGCGGACGTGACGGGTGGTTAATACCCCCATTGAGCCGACAAGAAAAATGATGGAAAGGGCTATGAGCAATTCAATAAAAGTGAACCCGCGATTGTCATTGCCCTTTTTCATGGGCGACCTCTCCAAGCAACATCACCTACCTACAAAAATAACATAGCAATATGAGTGCCAAAAAGTCAAGAAATTTGAAATGGCGAACACAATTATCTGTCTGTTGGGGAGTTCAATCGGCAGGGGTAGTCACGGGGGTGGTTTGGCCCACCCAGAAGGCGATCGTACCTTTGACCATGGCGCGGTCGAGCCCCATTTGCTCGACCATGATCTCGAAATCGGTGTCCGGCATGCCGTTGCGGCCGCCCCAATCGGACGGCTTCAGCGATAGATAGACGCCGGCGCCGGCGATACCATAGGGAGCGTATTGACTGTGAAAATTATCCCAATCATAGACGCCGCCCCAGGGGTTCTTAGGCCACTCGCGGAGGTAGGGGCCGCGCCAATGGTCGCAGGTCATCGCTTCCCAGTCGGGGCTGTGGGAACCGGTTTGCCAACCGTATTCGGAAACCAGGCCAGGATCGACGCCGCGCTCGACGTCGGGGGGAAAAAATCCGCAGTCTTGTTGGTACCGAATTGCCGCTTGGCGTACGCGTGAGATGTCGCTTTGCAGCACGGCGAGCAATGCCCGATCACGCAGGTGTTTGGTAGTAAAAGCGCCCATGGCGACCAAGATGGCTGAAATACACATGACAATCATGAGTTCCAGCAGGGAGAAGCCGCCTTGTTTTTTTTTCTGGCTTATCAACATCAATCTTCCTCGCGTGCACATAATGCACGCAAAAGTCACCCAATGTCAAAAACTAGCAAGATGCGTGCCCCAGATGGACTTGAAACAAAGCTTGATTTTGCAGGTTTGCCGATGATACTGATTCCTAAGATCGACTGACCACTACGCAACTACCGGGACATTACAAAATTACCGGTGAAGAGAAAGGGTCGAGATGCCCCGCATCGTGTACGGCAAGCACCCTGTGGAAGAGGCATTGCGCCAAGGGCGCGGCCACGTTTCGCGGCTGATGCTCGACGGAAAAAACCGATCGGGACTTGAGCATTTAGCGTTGTTGGCTCGCGAAGCACACGTTCAGGTCGCGTGGGTCAACAAGGACGAGTTGGAACGGGTGTCCCATAGCCCGCACCACCAGGGCGCAGTCGCAATGGCGCCGGATTTCGGCTATGTCTCGGTACGCGATTTCGCCGCCCGGTCGTCCGACACACCCCGGGTGGTGGTGGCGTTGGACAGCGTCACCGATCCACAGAACCTCGGCGCATGCTTGCGCGCGGCGGGGGCTTTCGGGGCCGATCTGGTGATCATCACCAAGGACCGTAGCGCGCAGGTTACGCCGGTGGTGACCAAGGCCGCGGCGGGGGCTACCGAGGTCGTGCCGCTGGCCCGCGAAACCAACCTCGTGCAAGCGTTGGACGTGCTCAAAAAAGCCGGGTTCTGGGTGTTCGGTCTCGATGGCGAATCCCCACAGGCACTGGGTGAATGCGACCTAGCGGGAAACGTGGTGCTGGTGTTGGGCAGCGAAGGCGAGGGAATGCGGCGTCTGGTGCGCGAAGCCTGCGACCATGTGGCGCATCTGTCGGCGCATGGGCCGATCGAGAGCCTGAACGTGGCGCAGGCCTGCGCCGTGGCGCTGTATGAGGTCTACCGCCGGCGCGTTGGCTAGCATCTGGCGAAACGTTTTCCCATCTAGTAAAATATATCGGCAACTTGGTTCTACATATCGTGAAGCTCATTTCATTCCCGGGATTGGATCGCTCGGCCGTGGAGAACGATAGGCCGATTTATTCTCGCACGGGCCGGCGAGCCGACCGGCAACGAGAAAGGAATAGCGATGAAACGAACTAGCGTGTTTCTGCTTCTCCTCGCGCTCGTAATGGCGGCTACTTCCGCCGAGGCCGTGTCGCCCTGCGCCCAGGGTTTCGACACTGCGGCCGATATGCCGGAAGCCCATTTCCGCGGGGTTAGCGCCGTGGTTGGTGACTACCTCTACATGATCGGCGGGGAAAGCGGCAAGGCCGTCGAGACCGAGGTCTACATTTACTCCCCGTTAGAAGACGCCTGGACCTCGGGCACTTCGATTCCGGTTGCTCACAATGGTGCGTGCGGTGCGGCGATCGACCAGTACATCTACTACGTAGGCGGAACCTCTTCGACCGATGTGTACGTCTATGACACCGTCAACGATTCGTGGTCAACCACCACCGATTACCCGCTCATGCAGCACGGATGCATGGCCGCCGCGATCGACGGCATGCTCTATGTCGCCGGCGGCAGACAGCCCGATGACACTGAGTTGAAGGCCGGCTACGTCTACGATCCGGGGGCCGGCACCTGGACCGCTATTGCCGACATGCCCACTGGCAAATACTGGGGCACCGGTTTTGCGTACCAGGGCAAGTTCTGGACGGTGGGCGGTTGGAACGACAACTCCGTGTACGCTTACGATCCCGACACGAACACCTGGAGCACGGGCGACGCGATGGACGAGGACGCCAACAATGCCAACATCATCGCGCCGGAGTATTCGGATTCGTACTACTTCTGGTCGTTCGGTTACGGCAACCAGTGGGTGGCGGACGGCAACATCTTGGGCTACGAAACCAGCGGCAGCGGCTGGTACGAAGCATCCTTATGGGGCGACGTGCCCACTCCGGTGATCGCCGCGGCGGCCGGCAATTTCCATGACGCGCTGTTTATTCTCGCCGGCGGCTGCACCGGTTCCTCCGACGGTGCCGATGCCTACGGGTTTACGGCGGCGACCCAGATCTTCAATTACTGCATGCCCTACACGTCGGTCGAGGATGTTTACACCGTCACCAACTATAGCGACACCGACATTTCGTTCCATGGTCTGAATTACGACGATGCGATTGGCAGCGAGTACTATTTGGAAAGCTCCACCAAGGCGCGAGTCGATTTCGACAACCTGGTTGTCGTCGACAGCGAGAACATCACCGCGACTGTGCCGGCGGGCACGCCGGTCGGTGTTTATGATCTGGTGATGGTCAACAATATGATCTACTCGTATGCTTTTACCGGCAAAACCAGCCCAGGGGCGGTGACCGTTTACGCGCCGTTGCCGATCGTCGATTCGATCACGCCGGACACCGGCGTTTCGGGCGAGACCGTCAATGTGACGGTCGACGGCAACCATTTGTTCGGTCCGCCGACGGTCACGCTGGAAGGGCCGACCGAGGCGACGATTACCGCGACCAACGTGGTGGTGGCCGCGACGTGGGATAGCCTGACCGCCGACTTCGATCTGACCGGCGCCGCCGCCGGCACCTACGACGTGGTGGTCGAAACCGACAACGGCACCGATACGCTGCTCGGTGCGTTCACCATCACGCCCGGCGCCGATGACGACACCATCGACGACGACACGATTGACGATGACACCACCGATGACGATACCACCGACGACGATACGACCGACGATGACATCACCGACGACGATATCACCGACGACGATGTCAGCGACGACGACATCAGTGATGACGACGCCGGTGACGATGATTACGATGATGACGATACCACCAGTGGTGGCGGTGGCGACGACGATGACGATGACAGCGGCTGCGGCTGCTGAGCCAGGCGGGAAGCCGATTCCCGATTAAAACAAGCGTTGCCGGGTGCGAGAAGCCGCAAGGCCCTCGCACCCTGTTTTTTGGCCGCCGATCGCCGGGCATCGGTCCGAGAGGACAGGGTATGGACAAGAACGACAAGTACGCGGGCTGTCCGCAATGCGGCGCCAACGAGTTGAAGGAAGACGGACGTTTTGTCCGGTGCACATACTGCAATAGCGTCTACGAAGTGCTGGATCTGCCGCCGCCGGAACCGCCCCGGGTCATTGTGGGCAAAAACGCGCACGTGGTGATCGGCAAGAACGCGCAGGTGGAAATCCATGGCGGGGTGAAGGTCGAACCGGGCGCCGACATCAAAATCGAAGGGCGACTCAAGCTGATCAAGAAAGGCGCCTCGCCGCGCCCGGCCAAGACCTGACAGCGCGCACTACAGCAGGCTGAGCCCCGGGCCGGTCTGCTCGAAAACGCCGTCGTAGTCGTCGTCGCGCCGGACGACGCGCCGTTCCGGATGATCCCAATCCTCGAAAGCCGTCAGATCGATCTTCCCGTCACCATTGCGGTCGCGCTCGATCCGCGCCGCGTTGCCCGGATGATCGTGGTAGACCGTCGTTTCAAAAAAGTCGTCGTTATCGAGATCGGTCTGGCTGCGCACGAGCCGCTCGTGCTTCAGCGCCGGGTCGAATGCGTAGTCGTCGCGCCAATCCGCACGGCCGTCGCCGTTCTGGTCTTTTTCCAATCGCGTCAATCTCCCCGCCTCGCCGTAGAAGACCCACGTATCAATGCGGTGATCTCCGTTGCTGTCGATCTCAAGCGGCGTGGGGGAGGTGGCGTGGCACGCGACGCCGAAGAGAACGCAGAATGCGAGCATCATCAACGTGATCCGGTTGCGGCGGTTCATGGTTCGCCCGCTCCCGCGTCGGCGCAGCAACGGAAGCCGTCGTCGCCGTATTGCCGGTCGGTGACCGGGTGCGCGTGACGGCTCCAGCATGAACCGCCGTAGTCGGCCGACGGCCAGGCGGTGTCGCCGCGGATCACGCCGATCGTGCCGCCGAAGCTCGCATTCGTGGTGGCCACCCATTCACTGACATTGCCGTTGAGGTCATAGACGCCCGCCGCGTTGCGACAATCGGGAAAGCTGCCGGCCGGGGCGATGGCGTTCTCGGCTTGTCGTGTCTGGTCGGCGTTGCAGCGCCCGTCGACGCGCGCGGCGCCGTAGCTGTAGGCCTGGCCGCGGCCGGCGGTGCAGGCCAGTTCCCACTCGTCTTCGCGGCACAACCGTTTGCCGGCGGCGGCGCAGTGGCGCGCGGCGTCGGCCCAACTGACGTGCACCAGCGGGCGTTCGCCCTGGCGATTGGGGTACTCGTAGCGGTCCATGCAGAAGGCGGCGACTGCGCGCGGGCGGTCTTGCGGCGGCGGCGCGGCGTACCACCACGCAGGATAACGGGCAGCTACCTGTCCGGCCGGAATCAGTGCCATGTCTGCGGGACAAAGAGATGAAATATTAAGGCAGGAAACGGCAGCGACGACTGCGGCCAGGACGCCGGCCAAGATAAACGACACAAATGACAATTTTTGGATGTGGTTCATCTGTCGATTGGCATGCCGCGATCCCCGATCTGGTCAGAAGAATTGCTTTGACCTGCATCGGCGGTCGGCACCTCCGTTGTTAGCGCATCATACACGGAGCCGTTGAAGCCTACCGCAAGCGCTCGTCGACCATCTGGATGATCCGCGCATCGCGCCAGGCGCGAATCAAATCCGGCCGTTCCGGATTGAGTGGCGGCGGATCGTTCCAGGCCGGCGAAATCGGCGCGCCATGCTTGCCGCGCGTCAACTTCGGCGCCGCGATGTCGGGCCCGGAGTGCTCGGCCGGGAAGCTGGTGTACTCGAAATTGCGGTTGTAGACGACCAGCGCGCCGCCCGCGATGTCAAACGGCTCGTCGAGGTCGACGTTGCCGTCGGCGTCGATGCCGGCATAGACGATGTTCGCACCCTGGGTGCCCGGGTAGCTGACCTGCGACTGGGCCAGCGCGAAGAAGGCGCCGCCGAACGGTTCGAGGTCGAGCGAGCTGGTGCCCGAGGCCACCGTGGGGCACGACGCGGCCGGGAACGACATCATTGCGGCGAAGCCGTACGGCCCGGTTGGCGCCTGCACCCACGAGGCGAGCAGGCTTTCGAAGTGCACGGTGTTGAAATCCGACGCCAGGTAGGTTTCGGTGAAGGTGTTGGCCTCTGTCGGGTTGCCGGTCGGGAAAGCGAAGATGTCGCTGTAGGTGCCGGCGCCGTTCAGCCGCGAGGCGAGGTAGGTCCACCATAAATACGCCAGCACGTAGTTTTCGTATTGGGCGTAAACCCAGTCGACCATCGACAGGCCGCCGGCGATAATGCCGTTGATGTCGGCTAGGTAGTAATTCACCGCGTACTCGTTCGCGCCGAACACGGCATGGACCGCGCACTCGGCCAGGCCTTCGTCGTGGTAGGCCCAGTATTCCTCGTTCAAGCCATGCTGCACGTGATAGAGCAGGTGCGCGAACTCGTGCGGCACGATGATGACCGGGTAGAACGTTTTGTCGATGGTGTTGATGTAGATCATCTCGGCTTCGTTCGAATGCAAATCCCACCAGTCCATCGTTTCGGCGTCGCTGAACTGGTTGACCGCCGAGAAGTAGCCGCCGTACCACTCGCCGCCGTAGAGCCCAAGCAGCACGATCCGGCCGTTCTGGTCGATATCGGTCGGTTCGGTGAAGGTGGCGGTTTCGATCGGGTAGATCTGGTTGTCAAACGCGTCGACCGTTTCCTCGACGTCGGACATCGTCTGGCCTTCCTCGACATACAGCACGCAGGTCTCGCCGACGCCGGCCCGATAGGCGGTCAGTTGATACTGCAAGCCGGTTTCGAAATCCTCGGCATAGAACAGCGCGGTGTCGGCCGCGAGGAAATCCACAACGATATCGTCGACGCCGACTGTTTGGCGGTTGATGGTCAGGGTGTAGGTCACCCCCAGCGCTTGCTTGCTGGTGGTGAAGGTTACCGTATTGGTATTCGCGTCGTATGCGATTTCTTCGATGGTCAAATCGCCGTTGGACGAGGCGAACGAGTAGTACTGCGGATCGGTGGCGTAGGACTCGCCGACATTCTGGTTCAGTACCACTGCGACCGAATACTGCGTGGGAGCGGAAATTTTTTCGACGATGACCCCCATCCAGCCTTCACCGACCGAGTCTTCATCACCGGTGCCGGTATCATCGTCAACTTTGTCGCCGCTGTCCGATTCGTCGGACGTCGCGCAAGCCAACAGGCTGAAAAATAAAGAAAATACCAGCAAGACAGTCCACGCGGTCATCTTCATTAACGGCTTCTCCTACATCGTCATTGGCCCGCGACGTTGTCAAAGTATAGCACGCCTTCCGCCGCGAAGGCAGACAGGGTCCGGCCGGACCAAAGCCCCTTCCTTGTCTTCCGGACAAGCGGTCTGATTGAGGGACGTTCTTCTGAAAACGCATTTTTGCCGGGTCCATGT
>CAZEDX010000088.1:0-17450 GCA_964511015.1 uncultured bacterium
CAACCTGTAACGCATGTCCTGATAACGGGTGTAACGGATGTCATGATACCGTACAGCCGAAGCTCGGCCCGATGGCTCTACTCGAACGCGTATCACGGTTTTATGCGCTGTGCGCAAAGCCGCGCCCAAATAGCCGCCGGCACAGCTCAAGATAGCCGCGCGAGCTCGGCCGAATGGGGGGCGGAGCGGGAATCAATCGGGCAGCGGAATCTCGTAGCGTTGCAGCGGCACGGCCAGGCTGACGCGGTCGCAGACGGCGCGCGCTTCTTCTTCCAGCACGATCAGGTCGTTGTTCTTGTAGCGCGGGCTGACGTGCCCCAGCAGCGCGCGGGCGCAGCCGCTGGCGCGAACGATCTCGGCCGCCTGCCGCGCGGTGAGGTGCCGCTTCTCGGCGGCTTCGTTGGCGTGCTCCTCGGCGAACATGCCTTCGATCACCGCCAGGTCGGCGCCACGCAGTAGCTTGACCGCGTTGTCGCACGGCGCGGTGTCGGTGACGTAGGCGAACTTGCGGCCGCGGCGCGGCGCTTCCAGCACCTGCTCGGGCCGGATCTCCCGCTCGCCCACCTTGACCGCTTCGCCGCGCTGCAGCTTGCCCCACAGCGGCCCTTCCGGAATCTCCAGTTCCCGCGCGCGTTCGACGCGGAATCGGCCCGGCCGTTCTTCTTCCTCGTAGGCGAAGCCGAGCGTCGGCGCGGTGTGGTCGAGCGGCAGGTAGCGCAAGGTGTACCCGTCGCCGGGCACGACGCCGCCGGCGGGGTCGAGGTTGGTGTAGTGCAACTGGTAGGACAGGTAGAAGTTCAGGATCCGGCGGGTGGACCGCACGTAGCGGTTCACCTCGGGCAGGCCGGCGATCTGCAGGCCGTGGTCGGGCTCCGCCTGCGCCAGCAGCATCAGCATGCCGGGCACGCCGGTCAGGTGGTCGGCGTGGAGGTGCGAAAGCACGAAGCGCATGATCCGCCCGATGCCGAAGCCGCTCGCCTTCAGCGGCACCTGGGTGCCTTCGCCGCAGTCGAAAAGCGTCGTCTCGCCGCGATGGCGCAAGGCCACGGCGGTGAGAAAGCGACCGGGCATCGGCATCATGCCGCCCAGGCCGAGCACCATAACTTCCACGCGATCCTCCGTTTTGGGCGTGCCTGTTGTGAACGAGGGGACGGCCGGTGTCAAGCCGTCCGGTCGGACAAAGCCCGTTTGCCGGTGATCGCCACTGCGCCCACGCCAAGCAGATAGAGCAGCACTAGCGGCAGCGCGAGCAGGATCTGCCAGAGCACGTCGGGCGGGGTGAAAATCGCCGCGGCCACGACGATCAGCACCACCGCGTAGCGGAACCCGCCCCACAGAGAGCGGGCGTTCACGATGCCGAGCCGGCCGAGAATGAACATCACCACCGGCAGCTCAAAGGCCAGCCCGAAGCCGAACAGCAGCTTGAGCGAAAAGCCCATGAATGCCTGCACGCGCAGCATCGCTTCCATCTGCGCCTTCTGCTCGAAGCCCTCCACCAGCATGCGGATCACCGCCGGCAGGATGCCGAAGTAGCCGAACAGCGCGCCCAGCACGAAAGTCACCGCGGTCAGCATGGCGAAGAACAGGAAGCGCCACGGCCGCTGCCGGCGGAAGACGGGGGCGAAGATGCCCCACACCTGCAGCGCCAAGTACGGCGCGGACAGCAGCACCCCGGCGATCAGGCCGATCCACATCAGCGACATGAACGCCTCGGCCGGCGCGGTGTAGTACAGCGCCCGGTGCGGCCCCATCACGTCGAGGAACGGCACCTGCAGGATACGCAGCAGGTCGCCGGAAAAGTACCAGCCGGCTACCGAGGCGGCGATCAGCACCGCCAGCGAACGCAGCAACCGGCGCCGCAGTTCCCCGAATACCGCGCGCAGCGCATCCGGCGGGGGAGTCGGGGGGGACGGCGCTGGCACCACCTCGGGCATGGGGCCTCACAAATGCCGGATCGGAAGCAGCTGGTCGGTCTCTTTCAGCGCGGCGAAGTAGAACGACACCTGCTTCGGGTCGTTCGGGTTCAGCAGCGGCGTCAGCTTGCCGCGCGCGGCGAAGTATTGCACGTACGCGTCGGCGGCGGCCTTGATGAATTCCTCAGCCTGCGCCTTGGCGTTGGCGGCCTCGGCGGATTTCTGCTGGCGCTCGAACACCAGCGCGTAGCGCAACAGAATGCGCGCGATCTCGGCGTGGTTGTGGTACAGCCGCTGCGAGGTCGTGCAGATGCGGAACAGGTAATGACGAGTATCCTGCTCGGTGGCCTGGCCGGTCTTTTCCTTCGGCTCGTATTCGGCGCGCCACTTGTTCTGCTTCTCAATCGTGCTGGCGACTTCCTCTTTGATCAGATCGAAGGCCGCCGTGTAGTACTTGAACGCGTCGTCCCATGCGCCGCCCAGGTAGAACTCGTCGGCGGCGTACAAGGCGTACGGACTGCAGCGCATGAAGCGGCACTCGTCGTTCTTGAATTGCTCGAGGCAGCCGAAGTACGAGCGCCGGTTCTTCTCGCGGAAATCCTCGTTCGGCTTCCGGTCGGGTTTGTCCATCGCAAGCTGCTGGTGCAGATACGTCAACAGCGCCTCACGCGTCATCTGTTCCACCGGGGGCAAGGCCGGTTCGGCCGGCGTCGCCGCCGTTTGCTCGCTGCTGCAAGCCGCCGCCAGCAAGGCCAGGGCGGCCATGATCATCAACCCTATTGCGCGCAACACGGGCCTCCTCACTTCAACAGGTCGAACACCGCTTCGTGGTCTTTCGTCTTGGCTTCGACCAGCATTTCGTAGAAAAACATTTCGCTGCCGGTGATCACCGCGCCATCGTTGGTCAACCGCTGCAAGCCGATCTGATGATCGCTCGGATTGCGGCTGCTCACGCAATCGCTGAGTACCGCCATGTCGTATTCGTACGCCATGCCGACCAGCGCGGTCTGGGCGATGCAGACATGCGTCTCGATGCCAATCAGCGCCAGCGAGTCAACGTCGAGTTCCTCGATCTTGTCGACGAACCGCTCCTCGCCGAAACACGAGAAGGCGGTCTTGCTGATCGGGCGATAGAGCTCGCCCAGGGCCTCGCGCACCGCCGGCAGCGTTGTGCCCAACCCTTTTGGGTACTGCTCGGTGACCACGATCGGAATGCCGAGCCGCTTGCAGAACTCGATCACCTTCAAACAACGTTCGAGCACGGCCACATGATCGTTCGTCCGGGGGAACAGCTTTTCCTGGATGTCGACCACCACCAACGCCGTCGACTCGCGCGGCAGCAAGCCCTCGAGTTCCATCGTTGCCTCCCGTCTGGTTGTGCAGCGGACAAGGCGGCATCTTAACATGGGGTCGGCGGGGGCGAAAGCCGCGTTGCTGCGCCGGGCATGGTCGTGTTAGTCATGTCGCATTATGAAAAACGCCGTGTTCACCGTTGTCGCGTTGGTTTTTCTGGCCGCCCTGACGGTCTTCCTGCGCCAACCGGCGGCCGACGACATCTTCTGCGACCCCGACGTGGCCGGCGTCGCCTACAGCGCACAGGAACTGCTCGAGGGCCACGGCCTGTATTCGCGCACGGTGGAAACCAAACCGCCGGCAGCTTACCTGTTGTTCGCCGCCCTGTTCGCCACCTGCGGCCGGACGATGACCGCGGTCTTCGTCGCCGCGATCGTCATGCACCTCGGCGTGTTGCTGGCGCTGTTCTGGCTGGGCCGCGCGATGGCCGGCCACGGGGCCGGATTGGCCGCGGCGTTCGTCTACGCGTTCTACCAGGCCGGGTCCGCCGCCAACGGACCGTGCCCGAACTTCGAAACCTGGACGCTGCTGCCGACCGCGTTGATGTACATCAGTCTCTGGCGCTTCCTGCAACACGGCCGCCGCCGGTCGCTGGCCGCCGCCGGCGCGTGGGCGGTGACCGCGGCGCTGTTTAAGCAGACGGTGCTGATCTTCCCGCTGCTGTCGCTGCCGCTGTTGTGGATGCGGGGCGAGAACCACCGCATGGTCAAGGTGCCGGCCGGCACGCTCGCGCGCGACCTCGGCGCCTTTGCCCTGGGCTTCGTGCTGCCGCTGGTACCGGTCATGATCTACTTTGCCGCGCTTGGCGATCTGGGCGCGATGCTCCGCCGCCTCAATCCGCTGAGCGTAGCGGCCTACGCCGCGTCGGAGAATATTCTGTTCACCTGGGACATGCTGGCAATGTTCGGCGGCAGCTTCCTGTGGCACTTCAAGTTCCTGCTGCTGTTCGCCGCGCTACTGGCGCTGCTGCCGTGGAAACCACTGCGGCGCGAAGAAACGGAAGACGTGCGCATCTTCCTGGGCCGGCAGTTCATCTTCGTTTACCTCATCGGCGCGCTGATCGCCGTAGAGGCCGGTACGAAGTTTTTTCCGCACTACTTCATGATGCTGCTGCCGCCGCTGGCGCTCGCCGCCGGCGTGGCGACGGTGCGCCTGGGCTTTGCCTCGCGGCTGCCGAAGGTGCTGGGCGTCGTGTTGCTGGCGGGCCTGCTCTACGGCACGGGCTACGACCTGCGGCTTGAAACCCGGCTGGCGACCCAGGCCCTGCGCGATCGCGTGCAGCTCGGCCACCTGCGCTGGTACGTCGGCTGCGACAATTTCTGGTTCTACTCGAGCCTGCCGCGCTTCGCGAGTTGGAGCCAGGAGATGAACCACGTCGGTTCGTGCATCGCCGCACGCACCGCGCCGACGGACCCGATCTACGTGTGGGACTACGAGCCGGGCGTCTATTGGTACGCGCACCGCCGCGCGCCGACACGCCACTTCATGTACTTCGATGTCGCGGTCGAGCTGCCGCCGTATTCCGGCCGCTGGCACAGCCGCGTCAACGAACGCGTGCAGGCCTCGCGCGCCGAACTGCTGGATGATTTCGCCCGCCGCCCGCCGGCGTACGTGGTAACGCTCAACCCGAAGATCCGGCCCGAACTCTACGATGTGTACAACCAGAAAGCCGCCCCGCCGTTCCGCGAACTGCAGGACCTGCTCGACGCGCACTACGCCTACGACCGGGACTGCTCGACGACGTTTCTACTTGCCTTCCGCCGCACGCCCTAACCGCCCGTTCACACAGAGAAAAGCCTCATCCAATGGCGGAAATCTGCCGATGAAATAGATCCGGGCTAGCGCGGTCTTTTGTCCCGGGGCAGCTTGGTCTAGACTGCGCCGAATTTTGGCGAAGGAAAAAAAGATGAGCGAATTGCGTTGGGATCCGATCCTTGGCGAGTGGGTGGTGACCGCCACGCACCGCATGGATCGGCCGCAAATGCCGCGTGATTGGTGCCCGTTCTGTCCCGGTTCGGGGAAAGTGCCCGACAAGTACGATGTCCATCTGTACCCGAACGACTTCCCCAGTTTTGCCTCGCCGGCACCCGAGCCCGGCATCGCCGCAACCAAAGAATGGCGGACCGGCGAATCGTGGGGTGCCTGCGACGTGGTGCTGTACCACCCCGACCACCACCGCGATCTGTTAGGCATCGACCTGGATCACCTGTTCAAGCTCGGCAAGCTCTGGCAGCAGCGCTATCTTGAGCTGTTCAAAAACCCGCGCGTCAAATACGCCTACATCTTCGAGAACCACGGCGAGGAAATCGGCGTGACCATGCCGCACCCGCACGGGCAGATCTACGCCTTCCCGCTGGTGCCGCCGATTCCGGCGCGCGAGATGAAGCGGGCCGACGCCTACCGCCGGAAGCACGGCAAGTGCCTACACTGCGAGCTGCTGAAGTCGGATCGGGCCGACGGTCGCCGCGTGCTGTTCGAACATGCGGGCTGGTTCGCGTTCATTCCGTTCTACGCGCGCTGGCCTTACGAGGTACATCTGTACCCGACCCGCTGCGTGCGCCACCTGGGCCAGCTCCGCGATGACGAGTTGCGCGCGATGATGGCGGCGATCAAGCGCATCCTGGCCGCATACCGCAATTATTACGGCAAGCCCTACCCCTACATCATGGGCTTCCACCAGGCGCCGCCGCGCGGCCGCGTCGGAAAGGGCACGCATCTGCACGTCGAGTTCTATCCGATCCGGCGCAGCCCGACCAAACTCAAGTTCCGGGCCGGTTGCGAAACCGGCGCGGGATTGTTCATCAACGACAGCTATCCGGAAGAGAAGGCTGCCGAGTTGCGCACCCACGTACCACCACCTGAGGACTGACATCGTATGACGGGAGCTCGCGTACTACTGGCCGGCGCTACGCCTTCGACCGCCACCCATTTGGTGAGTGCGTTGACCGCCGCGGGCCACCAGGTCAGCACGGTGACCGATTTGGCCGCCGCGGCCGACGAATTGAGCCGTTCGCGCTACGACGCCCATGTGCTGGAGCTGACTGTGCTGCCGCCCGCTGAAGGCTCGCTCGAGGCGCTGCTCGACCGCCAGCCGGCGTCGATGGGCATCCTGCTGTTGCCGGCCGACTCCGGTGCCGACATGGTGGACGAGCAGTTGCGCCGCGGCTGGACCGACGTGATCGCGCCGGGGTCGTCCGCGAACCACGTGGTCGAGCGGGTGACCCAGGCTGTCGGTCGCGCCTTGCGCATTCGCGAGATGATTCGCGGCGGCACGTTGACGCCGTTGCACGCGATCAGCGAGGAATTTCTGCTCACGCTCGATCTGGACATGCTGCTGCAGTGCATCGTCGAGACGGCCCAGCGCGAGGCCCGCTGCGATCGTGTCAGTCTGATGCTGGTCGAGACTGACGGGCTGCACATCCGCGCCGCGGTCGGCCTGCCGGTCGAGTACATCCGCAATTGGGTCGGCCAGCTCGGCGTCGGCATCGCCGGCCATACGGCCATTACGGGCGAGACGCTGATTCTGCACCGCGGCAGCGAGCACCCGAAGTTCCGCGACCATCTGAAGAACGCCGACATCGCCAGCGCCGTGTGCCTGCCGCTGAAAGTGCGCCACAAGGTGATCGGCGTGCTCAATGTCACCAACTTCGTCGGCCGCGACCGCTTCTTCGACTCCGACGTGAAGCTGCTGTCGTTACTGGCGGCGCAGGCTGCGGTGGCGATTCAGAACGCCAACCTCTACGACAACTTGCAGACCAGCTACCTGAACACCATCGTCAGCCTGGCCAACGCGCTGGAAGCCCGCGACAACTACCTGTCGGGCCATTCCTCGCATGTGGCCGACTGGTCGTTCCGCATCGCCCACCACATGAACCTGTCGCCGAAGGAAATCGACGATATCCGCAACGCCTCGACGCTGCACGACATCGGCAAGATCGGCGTGCGCGACGCGGTGTTGCTCAAGCCCGGCTCGCTGGACGAAAGCGAATGGCGCATCCTGCAGCAGCACCCCGAGATGGGCAGCCGCATCATCGCGCCGGTGCGCCACCTGGCCCGCGCGCTGCCGCTGATTCTGCACCACCACGAACGGTGGGACGGGCAGGGCTACCCGAGCGGCCTGGCCGGCGAAGACATTCCACTGGGTGCGCGTATCATCGCCGTCGCCGACACCTACGACGCGATGACCTCGCACCGGCCCTACCGCTCGGCCTTCGACCGCGAGCGGGCGCTGGCGGAGATCCGCCGCGTGTCCGGCACGCAGCTCGATCCGCGCGTCGTCGCGGCGTTCTTGGAGGTCATTGAGTCTGAACATGAGCCGGCCCGCTGAACCAGCCGCGTCGTTCCAGCGACACTTCGGCCATGGGCCGCAGGCCATCGCCTTTGCGCCCGGGCGCGTCAATCTGATCGGCGAACACACCGACTACAACGAGGGCTTTGTGCTGCCGCTGGCCATTCAGTTCGGCGTGCGTTGCGCCGGTCGCCTGACCGCCTCCGGCCGCGTGCAGGCGCACAGCGCCAACTTCCCGGCCGAGCCGGCCGATTTCGCGCTTGGCGAACCGCCGCAAGGCTCTTCCTGGTCGCATTACCTGCGCGCCGTGTTGGCCGAGCTGGCCGCGGCGGGCGTGCAGGTGCGCGGCCTGCAATTGTACTTCGCCGGTGACGTGCCCGACGGCGCGGGACTGTCGAGCTCGGCCGCGTTCTCCGTGGTCACTACGCTGCTGGTTTCGGCGCTGGTGGGCCGGTCGTGGCCCGACCCGGTTGCGCTCGCCCGCCTCTGCCAGGCGGCCGAACACCGCCTCGGCGTGCAGTGCGGCCTGCTCGACCAGATCTCCAGCCTCGCCGGAGAGGCCGGCAAACTGGCCAGCGCCGCTTGCCGCGCCGGCAGCGCGATGCTGCTCGATTGCCGTGACCTGTCGCGCCGCATGATCCCGCTCGACCGCGAGCGCTTGGCGGTCATCGTCGGCGCCACCGGCGTGAAGCGCCAGCTCGCCGCCAGCAAGTACAACGAGCGCCGCGCCGAATGCGATACCGGCGCGCAGTTCTGCGGCGTGCGGAGCCTGCGCGAAGTCACCCCGGCCCGCCTCGAGGAAATGCGCGGCCAGTTGCCAATGACGGTCTATCACCGCTGCCGCCACGTGCTGACCGAAAACGAACGCGTGCATGCCTTCGCCGCCGCGCTCGAACAGGGCGACCTGGCCCGCGCCGGCGAGCTGGCCGACCAGAGCCACGCCAGCCTGCGCGACGACTACGCCGTTTCGTGCCCCGAGCTCGACGCGATGGTCGAGTCGTTCCAGGCCGCGGAAGGCGTCTATGGCGCGCGGATGGTCGGCGGCGGCTTCGGCGGCAGCGCCATCGCCCTGGCCGACCCGCAGCGCTGTGCCAGCATCATTGGTGCCACTGCCGTGACCTACCGCCGGCGCACCGGCCTGTCCGGCGGCTTCTACGTCGTCACCCCCGGCGACGGCGCGAGCGTGGAGAGCGTTGAGAGTTAGGAACAGGGTCTGGGGGCAAATGAAGAGTGAAGAGTCGAGCTGCGACGGGACGGCAAACAACCATTGTGCTCCCGATGACATTCATCCTGCCGATCCGATACGATCACAAGAAAAGTCCAGGTCCTGTGGATCCTTGCAGCCGATTCTGAAATCCTGAAAGTCAGTCAGGCAGGAAAGGGATTCCGTCGATCCTTGCGATCCGGTCAAAACACGAATGGCGCTTTATGCCGTCGCTCTTCCCTCACTCTTCTCCTCGCCGGTTGACGCCTAGCACCTGACGGGGTAAGCCCTGTGAGACGGGAAGGAGAGTCGGCCAGTGCGCGTAACGTTCGCTTGTCTGGGCCGGGAAAACCTGGGGGTGGAATACCTCTCGGCGGTGACCAAGGCCGCCGGTCATGACGTGCGTTTGGCTTACGATCCGGGCCTGTTTTCCGCCGAGGACAACGTCTTTCATATCCCGCCGCTGGAACGCCGTTTCACGCGTATTAACTGGTTGGTTAATGAGCTGGTGGCGCACCCGCCGGACGTGCTCGCGTTCTCGGTTTACACCAGCACGTTTCAGTGGTCGCTGGAGGTCGCGCGGCGCGTGCGCGAACACGCGCGGCCGGCGATCGTTTTCGGCGGTTGGCACCCCACGCTCGCGCCGCACGCGGTGATGGGTCACCCCGAGGTGGATTACGCCGTCATCGGCGAGGCCGAGCAGACGTTTCCCGAGCTGTTGGCGGCCATCGCCGGCGAGCGGAAACCGGCGTCCGTGCGCGGCATCTACTACCGCGAAAACGGCACCGTGCTGTCCACCGGCATGCGGCCGCTGATTGACGATCTGGACACGCTGCCGTGGCCCGACAAAGAGCTGTTCGCGGCGGAGGTCAACCTGGCCGACGACTACGTCGCGCTGACCAGCCGCGGCTGCCCCTGTTCATGCACCTATTGCGGCGAAAGCGTGATGCGCCGGCTGTACGGCGGACGCTACTTCCGGCGGCGGAAAGTCGAGCCGATTCTCGCCGAGCTGGCGGGCATGCGCGAGCGGTATCACTACCGCGAGGTGATGTTCAACGACCCCATCTTCTTCACGCACAAAGAATGGCTGTTCGAACTGCTCGCCGGCTATCGCGCGCGGGTGGGGGTGCCGTTCCGCTGTTTCGGCCAGGTGAAGTACCTCGACGAGGCCGTCGCCGGGGCGTTGCGCGACGCGGGTTGCTACGCCATCGAATTCGGCCTGCAGACGGCGAACGAGACGCTGCGCCGCGACGTTCTCGGCCGGCCGGAAACCAACGCCGAGGTGCGCCGCGCGTTCGCGATTTGCGACCACTTCGGGCTGCGGTATGACGTCGACCACATCTTCGGCCTGCCGGGCGAGCAGGCCGACGATTTCCCCGCCGCCGCGCACCTATATGCCGACGCCCGACGGCTGAACCGGGTGAAGGTGCATCTGCTGGCGTATTTCCCCGGCACGCCGATCATCGCCGCGGCCAAGCAGATGGGGCTGGCCGACGAGGAAGACGAACGCCGCGCGGCCGAGGGCGAAACCGGCGACTTTTTCCGCGAAAGCTCGGTGCGGCGCGACGAAGCGCTGGCGTTCATCAAGCAGTGGAAGAATTTCTACAAGCTGCAGCCGCTGCTCGGCGGCCGGCTGGCGCACGCCTTTGCGCGGCGGGGCTGGAACCGCTGGTTCGGCCGGCTGCCCGGGCCGCTGGTGATTCTGCTGCAGGTGTTGCTGGCGCTGAAACACCGCGACTACCGCTACTGGCTGTATGTGAAGTACTACCGCTTCCGGCTGCGGCGGCACCGCGAGGTCCGCCGGGCGATCGGCGGCTCGCCGTTCCCAATTCCGACCCGCAGTACCTGCCCCGACTGCGGCGCCGAGGTGCCCGCGTTGCTGGTCGAGCAGGCGGGCGATGTCCACCTGCGCCGCACCTGTCCGCAGCACGGCGAGAGCGAGGTGTTCTTCTGGCGTGACGCGAAGCTCTACGCCCGGCTCTACCGCGACCGCACGCCGGGGGTGTTGCCCGCCGGCCGGCTCGACCTCGCGCGCGGCGACGCGGCGGGCTTCGTCACCACCTACGCGCTCGACGTGACGCTGCGCTGCAACATGCGCTGTCCGACCTGCGTCAGCGCGGCCGGCGGCAGTGTGCCGCCCGACCCGCCGCAGGCCGAACTGCTCGCGCGGGTGCCCGACCACCGCGGCGACCGTTTCCCGCCCAACCTGGCGCTGGTCGGCGGCGAATCCACCTTGCGCGAAGACCTGCCTGAAATCATCCGCGCCATTCGCGCCAAGGGTGTCGAGCCGCGGCTGAATTCGAACGGCCTGCGCCTGACCGACGAAGCCTATCTGCGCGCGCTGCGCGAAGCCGGGCTGCGCTGGGTGATTCTGCAGTTCGACGGCTTCCGGCCCGAACCGTCGATCGCCTTCCGCGGGCAGGATTACAGCCGCCTCAAGCTCGAGGTGATCGACAAGCTCGGCGCGGCCGGGTTGCTGGTCCACCTGGCGGTGATGGTCGACCGCGGCGTCAACGACGGCGAGGTGGGCGAGATCCTGCGCTTCGCCGCGCGCACGCCGCAGATCCGGCGGGTCAGCTTCTACCCGCGTTCGCACATCGGCCGCATCGAAGACCGCGGGCGCGAATCGACGCAACTGGCCGACCTCTATTTCGCCATCGAAAACGGCACGCACGGCGAGGTGACGCGCGCCGATCTGCTCGCCGCGGGCACGCTCGGCCGGCGGCTGTTCCGGCTGACCGGCCACCCGATGTTCCGCCGCCGGGTGTGCATCACGCCGTTCGTGCTGGTGCGGCAGGGCGAGCGCTTGATTCCGGCGGGCCGACTGCTACGCCCGACCGGTCCGCTGCGCGAACCCGGCGCGTTCTTCCGCTTCGTCCGCGCGGTGTTCGGCTCGCGGCGGGTGGACGAGGGGGGCTGGGGCCTCGACGTGCTGTTGGTCAACATTGAGAAGTTCTACGAAGGGCAGGCGCTCGACCTTGTCGGCGCGCGCATGTGCCACCACATCTACCTGACCGGCCAGGGTGCGTATCCGTTCTGCGTGTACAACACGCTGCTGCGGCCCGGGGGTTGCGCGTGATCGCGCCCCGCGGCCAGCCCCGCGTGCTGTTCGCCAAACCGGCGATCGGTTTCCGGTCGTGGCCGTTTTCCAACGACTTCATGCGGCACATCTATCGCGCGCCGTCGGTGGCGTATCCGGCGCTGGCGGCGGCAGTCGGCGGTGACGGGCTGGCCTTCTACGACGGCGTGTTCGAGCGCGGGTCGTCGGTGCGGCGGCTGGCTGAGCTGGCGCGCGACTACCCGGTGATCGGCCTGGGGCTGGTTTCGCCGCTGCTCGCGCTCGACCTGGAAGTGCAGATCCGCGCCCTGCGGCAGATCGCCCCGCAAACCAAGATCGTGCTCGGCGGGCATCACCCGACGTTCTACGCCGAGCCCTGGATCGCCCGCGGCGTCGACGCCGTCGTGCGCAGCGAGGGCGAGCAGACATTCCCCGAGTTGCTGTCCCGGTTGCTGGCGGGCCAGAGCCCGGCGGGTGTGGCCGGCGTCACCTGGCGCGACGGAGAGAGCGCGGTGGTCGAAACCGACCGCCCGCTGGTGCGCGCCCTCGACGCCCTGCCGCCGCCCGACTGGTCGATCGTCGACCTCGACCTGTACGACCTGGGCTTGTCGCCGCACGGCCGCACGGCCACGGTCGAGACCGCGCGCGGCTGCCCGCACCGCTGCGTCTTTTGCGCGACGACGGCGATGTGGCGCAACCGCCAACGCTTCAAGAGCGTCGACCGCGTCATGGCCGAGGTGCAGGCGCTGCACGATCGCGGCGTGCGGCAGTTGCTGATCGCCGACGACAACTTCGGCGTGCATGCCGAGCGCGACCGCGAGCTGTTCGCACGCCTGAAGCCGCTGAATCTGACGCTCTGGGCGTTTGTGCGCGCCGACACCGTCTATCGCGATCCCGACTGGGCGCGCGCGGCGACCGACGCCGGTCTGCGCATGGCGTTGATCGGCTTCGAGAACCTCAGCACCAACCTGCTGCACCGCTACCAGAAGCACCAGCAGGGCGACTTGGGCTTCGCCGAATACCGCGAGGTCTACCGCCGCCTGAAGGCCGGCGGCTCGTTCGTCTATGGCCTGTTCGTGCGCGACTTCGATTTCTCCGGCGACGACGCCTGGCCCGCCCGGCGCATCGCCGAGGTCTGCGATATCTCCGCCCAGTCGCGGTTCATTCCGATGAACGGCGTGCCCGGCGCGGAAAAGCTGCGCGAGCAAGGGTACACTGTGAAGGACATGTTCTATCACGACCGCTTCTGGCCCAGCTTCACCCGCGAAGGGCGCGTGCAGGAAAACCGCTTCGTCGGCGCGCTGGTCTACGACCTGCTCAAGCCGCGCAACTTCCTCAAGATGCTGCACGGCACTTACGTCGAGCGCACGTTCCTGCGCCGCGTTTACGCGGGGTTAATCAAGGACGTGTTCTCGGTCACGCCCACGCGCCTGAAGGCCGCCTGGATCGCCTCGCGCCGCCGCCTGTCGCCGCAGGAGCGGCAGGAGCGTATCGTGCGCCTGGCGCTGGAGCGCACGCCATGAGCCGCCGGGCGCGTGCGTTGGCGTTGTGGCGTGGCGCGGCGGTGGTCGACGCCCCGCCGGCAACACTGGCGATCGAAACCACCACCCGTTGCAACCTGCAATGCCTCGGTTGTCTGCGGCGGTGGGACAACGCGCCGGCGCAGGACATGGCCGACGACGTCTTCGCCGCGGCGCTGGCCTGCCCCGGGCTCGAGGGCGTGTTGCTCTACGGCCTGGGCGAGCCGCTGCTCGACGCCAAGATCCACGCCCGCATCCGGGCCGCCAAGGCGCGCGGCCTGCTGGTGCAGCTTTCCACCAACGCGACGCTGCTTTCGCCCGAACGGCGCGCGGAGCTACTGGCCGCCGCGCCCGACGTGGTGATCTTCTCGCTCGACGCCGCCGACGCCGACACTTACCGCACGGTCCGGGGCGACGGCGATTTCGATCAGGTGGTGCGCCAGGTCGAAGCGTTCGTCCGCGAAGCCGCCGGCCGCGTGCAGTGCGTGGCGCAACTGGTCGCGCTGCCGGAAAACCGGGCGCAGATCGAGCGGTTCCGGCAACACTTCGGCGGCCTGGGCGCGGCGGTGCGTATCAAGGCCGACGAAACGTTGCCCCGCCGCCAGGGCGGTCCGGCCGACCGGCCGCGCCGCGTCTGCCCCGTACTCTACGCCGGGGCGCTCTACGTGCGGGCCGACGGCGGCGTGTTGCCGTGCTGTCACATGATCGGGTCCGAACCCCTAGGCCGCCTGCCGCAGGACGACCCGGCCGAGCTCTGGAACCACGTGCGTCTGCAGCGCCTGCGCGCAATGCACGGCGCCGGGCGGGTGAACGAAATCCCCGAATGCCGCGTCTGCTCGCTGCCGCTACCGCCGCGCCTGCTCGCCTCGTGCGCGCTGCTGTTGCCGCAACGGACCTTCCGCGCGCTGCTGCCGATCGCCGAACGTCTCGCGCCGCTGGTGTGAACGTCGGTTCAGGGCAAGTCCGTTTTCTTGACGGGATCCGGTATTCATTTTCTGGTCGCATCGGATTGGCAGGACGAATGTCATCCGCTAGCACAGTCTATGCTTGCCGTTTCGTCGCAGCTCGACTTTTCGCTCTTCGCTAGGCCTCCGGCCCCTGCTGTCCCGTCCCTTTCTTGGCCCTCGGCGGCCGGCCGACGGCCCAGGGCACGTAGCGGTTGAAGAGCCAGATGAACGGCGCGATCAGCAGCACGGTGCCGGTACCCCACCACAGCGCCCAGGGGGTGGTGTGAGGCAGCTTCATGAAGTCGATGCCGAAGAGTTGGGCCGAGAAGTAGCGCCAGACGGTCATCATCACCACGTGCAGGCCGAGCAGCGGCAGCGTATTGCGGCCGAGCAGACCGAAGATGCGGGTCGGCGCGATGAGCTGCGCCAGCATGACGAAGAACACCAGGCTCGCCACCGAGGTCAGGTGGAACGGCGCCCACTTGCCGATGTTGTTGTTCATCAGGTGGGTCTGCGGATTCAGGGTGCTGAGGTAGATCGAGCCCACCAGCCCCGCCACGCAGAGAATGACCTTGAGCCACCACTTGAACGGGTAGATCAGCCCCCACCGTTTGCGGATCAGGAAGCCCGCGCCGTAGTAGACCATCACCGTCAGCGCGGTGTCGGCGTTCCAGGGCAGGGGAAGCTGCTTGCCCTTCATCAACCCCAGCACGAAGCCGAGCAGCGAGAGGAGGATCATCCAGACCAGGAGTTGGCCGTCGGATTTGGCCTTGCGCTGCAGCAAAAAAAACAGGCTGTCGGTGACGAACAGACAGGTCAAAAACCACAGCGGCAGGTTGTAGGGCATGAGCTTGGCGATACCGGCCGGGATGCCGAGCAGGGGCAGAAAGATGGTCAGCAGCAGGCCCGGTTTGGACTGTCCATGGTAGAAGGTCAGCCAGGCGAAGACCGCGGCCCAGAACGCCCAGGCGATCACGGAGTAGATCAGATAGGGCAGAATCAGCGCGCGGAACCGCCGCTTGAAGAACGTCCAGTAATTGGGGTATTTGCCGGGGTGAAAGACCAGCCCCGAGGCGAAATAGAAGAGGGGCACCATCACCAATTGAAGGTATTTGCTGGGCTCGGGCTCGATCTGCTGGTGGCCATAAACGACCACGAAAATGCCGAGTCCCCGCAGGGTGTCGACCCATTCAACGCGCTGGTTGCTCATCTGTTTCGCCGACTCGCCCCAGAAAAAAGTGGACGGCAAGATAGCACAATCAAAGGGCTTTTCCAAGAAAATGTTGACCGGCGGGGGTCAGAACTCGGCATCAACCGCGATCACCGCCGCGCCGTTGAAACGGCCGTTGTGGAGGTCGTCGAGGGCCTCGTTCACCCGCTCGAGCGGGTAGACAGTAACCTCTGTAGTTACCGGCACATCCGGCGCCAGGGCGAGGAACTCCTCGCCGTCGCGGCGGGTGAGGTTGGCGACCGAGCGCACCACCCGTTCGCCCCACAGGATCTCGTACGGAAACGAGGGAATATCGCTCATGTGAATGCCGGCGCAGACCACCACGCCGCCTTTGTCCGTGGCGCGCAACGCGGCCGGGACCAGGTCGCCCACCGGCGCGAAAATAATAGCAGCATCAAGCAGTTGCGGCGGTGTGGCACCGGCGTCGCCCACCCAGCTCGCGCCCAGATGCCGGGCGAAATCCTGAGCCGCCAAGTCCCCGGCGCGGGTGAAGGCATAGACCTCGCGCCCTTGCCGGCGCAGCACCTGAATCAGGATATGTGCCGCCGCGCCAAAGCCGTATAATCCAACGGTTTTTCCGTCGCCGGCCATGCGCAGCGCCCGGTAGCCGATCAGCCCCGCGCAAAGCAGCGGCGCGGCCTGGAGGTCGGGGTAGCCTTGGGGGATCGGGAAGCAGAAATGCGCGTCAGCCAAGGCAAATTCGGCGAAACCGCCGTCGATCTGATAGCCGGTGTAGCGGGCCTGGTCGCAGAGGTTCTCGCGGCCCGATCGGCAATACCGGCACTCGCCGCAACTGCCGCCGAGCCACGGCACGCCGACGCGGTCGCCAGGAGCGAACCCGGCCACGCCCGCGCCAAGGGCCTCGACCCGGCCGACGATCTGATGCCCCGGCACCAGCGGCAGTTTGGGCTGGCGCAATTCCCCATCGATTACGTGCAGATCGGTGCGGCAGACCCCGCACGCCGCGACCCGCACCAGCACCTGCCCCGCCGACACCGCGGGCACGGGCAGATCCGTCATCCGCAGCGGTTGGCCGATCGCCTCCAGCACCATCGCGCGCATGATTTGCCCCCTTTTCACGATGAATGAGTCTAGCCTAACCATGCTTTTAAAAGAAAGGACCGGCGTCGCCTTGGAGTGTGCGGCACAAGCGACGCCGGCGGATATGGGGTCCCGGCGGGAGCCGGGCTTGGGGGCTTAGATACTCGCTGCCTTTCTGCTCAAGGTGAGCGTACGGGTGTACGGCAGTTCCGCGCCCTTGGCCAGGTGGCCGACTAGTTGCCAGCACTGGGGACAAGCGCGCATGTGACGGAGCAACACGGCCCGGCCTTCTCGGCCCAGGGTGCCAGCAAGGTGAGCCACGATCAGCTTCTTCGTTTCCTTGCAGCACAGATCGATTCGCTCGCCCATCTCAACTTCCCCCGTCAAAACACCGTCTCTTATTTCGTGGTGGACGCTATCACAGCAAAAAATCGAAATCAAGCTTTTTTTCGGTAAGTTACGAAAAAAAGTTAAAGTAAAAAGTTAGATTGATGTAACTCTTTGATATTGTTGAATAATGACAAAAAATACGCATGCTCCAGAAAATAGCAAAAGCATTACTTTTCAAGAAGTTATGGAAACTACCTGATAAAGCACTTCACAAGGTTGGAAAGCGCAACATCTTGCGCCGTGTTATTTGACGCGGAGCGGCAAAAAGATCGGAAGCATGTGCGTGAATCTGGGGCGGAACGAGGGCAGGCAGTCGGGAACATGTTTTCACTTTTTCTTTATTTCACGCTATGTTGTATATTTTCTCGTCTGACTGTTGGCATAATATGGCTGATATTGTTGTTCTTAATCTACAGTACAAAGGTTTTTATCTATTTATTTTAGTTGAAAGAGAGCCTGTCCCGAACTCAGTTGAAAGTTAGGGAAGGCGGTTGTTGGTTTCATG
>CAZEDX010000089.1:0-3747 GCA_964511015.1 uncultured bacterium
AGCGGCGGGTCGATCACCTTCCGCCGCGTAAGTCACTCGGAGTGCAGAACATGTTCGTCTGGTTTCAAGAGCCGCGCCCCGAATTCTTGTTTTGTTCATTTTTGGATGAACCGATTGTAGCTAGTTCCAGGCGGCAAGAAAAGCCTCGCCCGGTTCCCGGCGGCTGACCGGTCGCGGCCGTTGTGCTACAGTGCCGGGGCACGAACGGCAGGAAACGATGGACGAGCCAAACCGCGCCACCCCTACCCCACCCCCGCCCGACGGCAAGCGAACGTCCGGCAAGCTCAAGGTGTTTTTCGGTGCAGCCCCGGGGGTGGGCAAGACCTACGCTATGGTCGACGCCGCGCGTAAACGCTCGACCGAGGGCAGCGACGTGGTGGTCGGTTCGCTCGACACGCGGCGGCGTCCGGAAATCGAGTTGTTGTTGGCCGTACTCGAACGGCTGCCGACGCGCACGCTGACCGGCCGCGGCGGCACTCGCACCGAGTTCGATCTTGATGCCGCTTTGCAGCGGCATCCCCATATTATCGTACTCGACGATCTGGCGCACACCAATGCCCCGGGCCAGCGAAACGCCCGCCGCTGGCAGGACGTGCAAGAACTGCTGCTGGCGGGAATCGACGTCTACACCACCCTGAACGTGACCCAGCTCGAAAGCGTGAACGATATCGTATCACGCATCACCGGAGTTACTGTTCCCGATCCGGTGCCCGATTCGCTCTTTGACGAAGCCGACGAAGTCGAACTAGTGGACATGACGCCGGATGACTTGCTGCAGCGCTGGCGCGAGGGCCGCATTCACATCACCGAGGGCGCGCCAAAAACGTTGTCCAGTATGTTCCGCAAAGGCAGTCTCATCGCACTGCGTGAATTGACCTTACGCCGCATGGCCGAACGCGTCGAATCGCAGATGGAAAGCTTCCGCCAGGAACACGCGCCCGGCGAAAGCTGGCCGGTGGTCGAGCGGCTCGTGGTAGCCATCAGCCCCAGTCCGTACGCCCGCCGGGTGGTGCGCGCGGCACGGCGGATGGCAGTCCGCTCGCACGCCCAATGGATCGCGGCGTATGTGGAAACGCCGGAATCCAGCGCGCTGTCGGCGGCCGACCGCAACCGCGTCTACCAAACGCTACGCCTGGCCGAGCGGCTGGGCGCCGAGACCGTCACCGTCACCGGCGACAACGTAGCGCAAGCGCTGATCGAATACGCCGTGCGGCGCAATGCCACTCGCATCGTGGTGGGCAAGCCGGGCCGAGCACCATGGCGCGACCGTTTCTTCGGCTCGATGGTGGACGAACTGATCCGCAACGAAGCCGGCATCGATGTGACCATCATCCGCGGTCAGCTCGAAGAAACCGGCCGCGAATCGACGCCGCGCTGGCGCCGCCCCGGCCGAGCCCTCAGCTATCTGGAAGGGCTCGGCGTCGTCGCGTTGTGCACGTTGCTGGCCTGGCCGTTGGCCCTATGGTTCGGTTCGCCGGGCGTGGCTATGTTGTATCTGCTCGGCGTGGCGCTGGTCGCTATGTGGCGCGGCATCGGGCCGAGCCTAGCCGCGTCGCTGCTCGGCTTGCTGGCCTTCGATTTCTTGTTCACCACACCGCGTTTTCAGCTTCACCTTAACGACTCGTTCTTGTTGTTTACGTTCTTCGTCATGGTCGTGGTCGGCAACGTTATCGGGTCGCTCGCCTTGCGCATCAAGAGCCAGGCCAACATCGCCCGCCGCCACGAGGAGCGGGTCACTGCGATGTACCAGCTCACGCGCGATCTTGCGGATGCCGATCAGCGTCCGGCGATGGTCGATGCCATTATCCGCAACATCACCGCGTCGTTCGGCGGTGATGCGTCGGTGCTGCTGCCCAATGACGACGGCCGTCTCATCTCTTCCGCGCTGACCGAAAGCGCGCTGTCGACGGCGCAGTGGGTGCTCGAGAACGGGCGCATGGCCGGGTTGGGCACCGACGTGCTTTCCTCGACCGATCTGTTTTTCCTGCCGCTCAAGGCCGACCGCGCGACCGTGGGCGTGCTGGCGATCCGGCCGCGCGACCGCGACCTGGTGCAGAACCCGGAGCAGATGCTGTTGCTCGAGACGCTCTGCCGCCATGCCGCGCTGGCCATCGAGCACGACGCGCTGGTCCACGAATCGCAGAACGCGCGTATGGCCGCCGAAGCCGAACGCCTGCAGAACATTCTGCTCAGTTCCGTCTCGCACGACTTGCGCACGCCGCTGGCGTCGATCACCGGCGCGGCTTCGAGTTTATTGGATTCGGGCAGCAAGCTCACCGGCCCCAAGCAGACGGAATTGCTGGCGACGATCCACGATGAGGCCGACCGGCTAAACCGCCTCGTGACCAACCTGCTGCACGTTACGCGGTTGGAATCGGGCGCCTTGAAGCCCAACAAGGACTGGCAGTCGGTCGAGGAACTTGTCGGTGCCGCCCTCAACCGCCTTGACAAGTCGTTGGCGCAACGGCAGGTCAATCTGCAGATTCCGCTCGAGCTACCGTTGGTATCGGTCGACGGCATTCTCCTGGAGCAAGTGCTGTTCAACCTGCTGGACAACGCGATCAAATACACGCCCGCTGGCAGTCCGATCGACATCGAAGCGCGCGCCGAGGACGAACATACGGTGATTACCATCGCCGACCGCGGGCCAGGTTTCGGCCCCGGCGAGGCCGAACGGGTGTTCGAAAAGTTTTTCCAGGGCGGGCGTGCCAACGCCGCCAAGGGCGCCGGGCTCGGCCTGACCGTCTGCCGCGGCTTCGTCGAGGCGCATGGCGGCACGTTGCGCGCCTTCAACCGCGACGGCGGCGGCGCGGTGTTTGAAATCGTCTTGCCCAGCGGCGGGAAATCACCGAAGATAGATCTGGATTTCTCCGAAAGATCAAGCGGCGCGGCGAACTAGCCGACGCCGGGAAGCGCGGTCGGAATATGACACCGAAAGTACTGCTGGTCGAAGACGACCCGCAAATCAGGCGCCTGCTGCGCGTCACCTTGCCGGCGGAAGGCTTCACGCTACTGGAGGCCGAGCGCGGGGAGGACGGTGTGGCGCAAGCTCTCGAACACACGCCCGACGTGATCATCCTCGACCTCGGCCTGCCCGACATCGATGGAATCGAGGTTGTACGCCGGGTGCGCGAAACCAGTGCCGTGCCCATTCTGGTGCTCTCGGCGCGCGGACAGGACCAGGACAAGGTCAATGCGCTTGACGTCGGCGCCGACGACTACCTGACCAAACCATTCTCGATGCCGGAGCTGTTGGCCCGCATTCGTGTGGCCTTGCGTCATGGCGCGCGCTCCGGCGGCGAAGCGGCGGCTGAATCGGTGTTGAACGTCGGCGACATCCAGATTGACCAGGTGCGCCGTCTCGTCACCGTGGGTGGGCGCGAACTGCCCCTAACGCCGAACGAATACTCGATTCTGCTCGTGCTCGTTCGCCACGCCGGCAAAGTCATTACCCACCGGCAGTTGATGAAAGAGATCTGGGGCCCGACGAACATTATGGAGACGCACTACCTGCGCGTATTCATGGCTCAGCTGCGGCGCAAACTCGAAAAAGACCCCGCGCGTCCGCGCTACCTTATCACCGAACCGGGCGTCGGCTATCGACTACGGGTCGACTGACCGGATAGCCCACGGAGACCTCCGCATGAAGACCAAGATCACCACGCTGTTCGGTATTCAATATCCCATCACCTGCGGCGGCATGCTATGGTTGGCTACCCCGCAACTCGCGGCGGCCATCAGCAACGC
>CAZEDX010000089.1:3757-16567 GCA_964511015.1 uncultured bacterium
GGGCAATCTAACCTCCGGCAATTACAACTCCGGCGACGAGCTGCGCGCCGCCATCGACGAAACCCGCGCCCTGACGACCAAGCCGTTCATTGTGAACATCACGACGATGCCGTCAATTCGCCTGCCGGTGGATTTGTTGCGCGAGTTTTTCCGAGTCTGCTGCGAGCGGAAAGTGTGTGCCATTGAGATCGCCGGCGCGCCGGTCGACAAGTTCCTGGGCCCCGAATTCCTGCCCCTGGCCAAGGAAGCCGGGGTCAAGGTCGTGCACAAGGTTGGCACGGTGAAGCACGCGGTGCACGCGCAGAAGGTCGGCTACGACGCGGTGACCATCGCCGGCTACGAAGAAGGCGGTTTCCCGCACAAAGACAACGTATCCACCATGGTGCTGCTGCCTAAAACCGCCGAAGCGGTCGACCTGCCGATCTTGGCGGCCGGCGGCATGGTTGACGGCAAGAGCCTGGCCGCGGCGCTGGTATTGGGCGCCGACGGCATGATGATGGCCACCCGGTTCCTGGCCACCAAGGACTGCACCGTGCACCCGGCGATTCACCAGATGATTCTGGACCGCGGCGAGATGGACACCTCCCTCGCCCTGCGTAAGCTGCTGGGCAACTTCGGCCTGCAAGTGCGCGCCCTGCGCAACAGCATCATGAAGCGGATCGAGGAAATCGAAGAAACGGGCGGCGACTTTTCCGAGTTGTTCCCGCTCATCTCCGGCCAACGGGCGCGCGAGGTGTGGCAGTCGGGCGATGCCGAAAACGCCATGCTGACGGTGGGGCAGTCGATCGGCCGCATCCACGACATCCCGACCGTTGCCGAGTTGATTCAACGCATTGTGCGGGAGGCCAACGAGGCTTTGCGCGGCACGCTGGGTCAGGTCGAGGCCTGATCGCTCACTTTCTCGAATACCAACAGATAACGCCACCCCAACCGCGGGAACGTGCGAACGAGCGTGTGTTCCAACAGGTCTTCGATCGGACGCCACAGCACCAGAGGCAAGCGCGACCAGAAAGCCAGCCTGGGTGACCAGCCGTCCAACATGGCCGTCGCCAGGAAGTAGAGTTCGCTCACCGGATTCAAGGCGTGGAAAGCGCGCAATGCGAACCCGCCCCGCGCGAAGGCCGTGGTGACGGCGCCCGGGGTGAGCGCCTGTTCGTCCGGACTGAGCAGACCCCACCAACGCGCGACGCGGTCGGCCATGCCGCGCAATGGGTGGTCGCCCATCGGATCGGAAATCGCCACGTGCCCGCCCATCGGCAGCAGCCGTGCACACGTCGCAACGAACGCCGGCAGATCGATGTGGTGCAGTGATTGGAAGCAGAGCACCGTGTCGACCTGCAGGCCAGCGGTGACCGGACCGTTCACATCGCCATGCAGCAGACGGATCGAATCGGGTCGCACCTCCATTTGCCGGTCATACACGTAGCAACGCGTCCCGCGCAGCCCGCGGCTGGTGAAGGCCGGGGACAAATCGACGCCGATGGCCTCCCGCGCCCCCAGATCCCGGCAATAAAACAGCATGCGCGGGTTGCCGCACCCGGCTTCGAGAACCGTTTTGCCGGCAATCAGTGAGTGGTCAAGGTAAGCCCACTGCCGATCCCACGTGCGCAACGTTTGCCGAATCAGCCAGCGTTGGGCGGGGGTTTCGTCGCGATCGAGGAACGACAGCAGATAGCGCCGATGTTCTTCGTAATGGGCTCGTTCACGAGCGAGAGCTTCGTGGGGTTTGGTCTCCGTCACCGGGTCGCCATCCTTCCATCAGACAGCGCCAAGATAACCCGACTTCACCTCGAGCAGCAAGCTTTCTTCGCAAAGACAGCCGAAATGGCAAGCGACGGACGTCAGTGCGCTACGACTCGAACGCGCCGTTCAAGATAAAGTCGCGGATCTTGATCAGCGCTTCTTCCTCGTCGACCGGCGCTCCGGAACACAAGCACTGCGCCACGAACGAGAACACGACGCCATGGTAAAAATGCACGAAGTCATCCAATGTCAGGCTGGGCCGCATCCGCAAATTGGTCGGGGCCTCGCGTAACAGAGCCACTTCCTCGGCATGAACCTCCCGATGAAGAGCAGCCGGGTCCACGATGCCTTCGATCTCGGTTGGCTCGAACACGACGCGCACCATAATGCGAATGATATCGTGCTCCTCGCGCACCGCCCGCAGCATCTGGCGCACGTTTTCCGCAAGCAACTCAGGCAACGGCAGGTGCTTGGCGCGCAGTTCGTCGTGCGCGCGGTGATGCAGCTCTTGGATGTGTCGCAGCAGCGAGCGAAACAGATCTTCTTTGCTGCCGAAATAATGGTAGATCGCCGGTTTGGAAATGCCTACTTCCCTGGCGATCTCCTCCATGCTCGTTTCGCGATAACCGCGTTCGGCAAAAAGGCGCAAAGCGGCCCGGGCGATTTCGTCCCGAGTGCTGCTCGGCGCGTTGCTGCTCACGCCACCACCTCCGAATCCGCCTTCCTCGGCTTGCGTCGGAAGACGTGCCGCAAGTCATCCATGAACGTGTAGACGACTGGGATCACGACGAGCGTCAACAAGGTCGAGGTGATCAAGCCGCCGATTACCGCAGTGGCCATCGGGGCACGGATTTCCGAACCCTTGGACAAAGCCAATGCGACCGGCAGCATGCCGAAGATCATCGCGAAGGTCGTCATCAGAATCGGACGAAGACGCACTCCGCCCGCGTTGGCCAGTGCAACATTGCGCTCCTGCCCCGCTTCGATGTTCTGGTTGGCGCGGTCGACCAGTAGAATGGCGTTTTTGGTCACCAACCCCATCAGCATGATAATCCCGATCATGGAGATGATGCTCAGCGAATAACCGCTGACCAGCAGTCCGCCGAACGCGCCGATGATCGAGAAGGGCAAAGAAATCATGATCGTGAAGGGGTGAATAAAGCTCTCGAACTGGCTAGCCAAAATCACGTACACCAGAATGACCGCCAGAAAAAGCGCGGAGAACATGTCGCGGAAAGACTTCTCCATCCACTCCGCCTGTCCTTCAAACGCCGTCGTCGCTCCTGGAGGCACCTCGTCTTTGGCCGCTTCGGTCACCAGTTGCACCGCGTCGGCCAGGGCGATACCCTCCAGGTTGGCGTATACCACCACCTGTCGCTGACGGTCTTGACGTTGGATTTCCGTCGGGCCTTTGCCCGGCATCACCGTAACGACATCGGTCAGACTGACCAATTCACCCATCACATTGCGGACCTTAACCAGATCGAGATCCGAGGTGTTCATGCGGTCGGCCTTGTCCAGCCATACGCGAATATCGTAGCGGTCCTCGCCTTGGGCCATTTCACCGACCTTGGCCGACGAAAAGAGGTTGCGCACAGCCAAAGCGACTTGCGCCGGTTTGACGCCCAATTGCGCCGCCTTGTCGCGGTCGACGCGAATGCGCAGTTCGTCTTTGCCTTCACGCACGGACGTGTCAAGATCGACGAAGCCGGGGTTCTTGGCCAGTTTCCCTAGGATTTTCGTCGCGGCCTTTTCCAGCGCCGGCAGATCTTGCCCGCGCAAGCAGAATTGGATTGCTGTTTGCTTTCCGCCGCCGCTCATCTCGTCAGCTTCGCCCACTGTGATGATCGCGCCGGGGAAGTCCTTCAACTTCGCGCGCACGATTTCACCCAGTTGCTTCTGGGAGTACTTGCGCTCGTCCGCCGGAACCAGGGTCACCAACAGCGTGCCGACGTTGACCTTTTCCTGTGATCCGCCGCCCACACTGAGGGACGTCAACTTGACGCCCGGCATTTTGGCAACAATGCCTTCAATCACCTCACAGACATCACGCGTACGCTCCAACGAGCTGCCCGACGGCGTTTCGATCGTCACCTGGAAGCGTTCCTGGTCTTCTTCGGACATGAAGTTGACCGGCACCAGACCGGCGGCAAAAATTGACAGGATCAATAACCCGATCGCAGTCAAGGTGACTTTAACCCTGTGTTTTAGGGCCCAGGTGATCATACGCATGTAGTTGTGATCGAGTCCCGTCAGCGCCTTTTCAATGGTCCGGTAGAACGCGTTGTGGCTCGGCTTATGCCGCACAAAGCGCGAGGCGAGCATCGGCGTGATGGTGAAGCTGACGAATAGCGAAATGATGACCGTCGCCGCTACGGTAACCGCGAACGGATACATGATGCGGCCGATGATACCGCTCATGAAAGCCACGGGCAAAAACACCGCGACGATGGTCGAGGTCGTGGCCAAGACCGCCAGGCCGATCTCCTGCGTGGCGACCTTGGCGGCTACCATTGGCTTCTCGCCCTTTTCCACGTGGCGGAAGATGTTTTCGATGACGACGATCGCGTCATCGACAACAATGCCTACGGCGAGCGACATCCCCAACATCGTCATGTAGTTGATGGTAAAGTTCAGCGCCCGAAAAACGGTAAAGACGCCGACCATCGAAACCGGAATGGCGATCGCCGAGATCATGGTCATCTGCCGGTTACGAAGGAAGACGTAGATGATGATCACGGCGAGCAAGGCGCCGTAGACTAGGTCCATCGTTGCATCGTGTACCGCCTCGCGAATGAATTTCGAGTTGTCGGAAATGACCTCGACCTTGACCCCGCGGGGGATCATCGGCTGCAGTTCCTTCAGAATTTCATGAATCTTGTCGGCCGTGGCCACGACGTTCTGACCAGACTGCTTGAGCACCTGCACCAACACCGCCGGCTTGCCGTTGACCGAGGCGTAAGAACGGGCTTCTTTCTCGGTGTCCACCACTCGCGCCAGATCGCGGATGAAGATCGGCGCACCATTAATGCGCGCCACTTCGATATTCGATAGCTCCCGCGGTTCGCGCACCTGGTTGTCGACGCGCAACGAAAGCTCGCGGCTGTTGCGGTCGATACGGCCGCCCGGCAGCTCGATGTTTTCCGCCCCCAAGACATTGATGATGTCATCGACGGTCAGATTCGCGGCGGACATCGCCACTTGGTCGAGCAATAGATGCACTTCGCGCGGCCGGTCACCGATCAGATTGACCTGGCCGACGCCGCCGGCTTTCTGAATGCCCTGCTTGAGCACTTTGTCGGCAAACTTGCTGAGCGCCACCGGGCTCATGTCGGGCGGTCCCGACACCGACAACGTCAGAATGGGAACGGCAGTCGACATATCGAACTTCTGAATGATCGGCTCCTCGATATCGAGCGGCAGATCGCCCCGGACCAACGACAGCTTGTCACGCACGTCCTGCATTACATTGTCGAGCTTTACTTCCATCGCGAACTGAATGACGACGGTGCTGACGTTTTCGTTCGAATAGGAGATCAGCTTTTCAATGTCAGGCAGCGTATTGATGACTTCTTCGATCTTCCGCGACACCTTTTCCTCAACCGCGGTCGGATCGGCGCCCGGATAGACGGTCGTGATTGCGCAGACCGGGAATTCGATGTCGGGCATCAGATCGATGCCAACCTTGGGCATCGAATTCAAGCCGAACACCACGATGACCAAGATCATCATGGTGGCGAAGACCGGCCGGGCTATCGAAACATCAGCCAGTTTCATGGGCGCTACTCCTGGGCCGCCGGCGCGGCAGCGGGAACCGGCTGGGCGGCCGGGGGAGGGGGCGCGGGCGCGGCGTTCTCGCCGGAAACCGTCACCGTCTGGCCCGCGCGAACCATCGTCGCTTCGAGAACCACCTGTTCTCCGGCGGCGATGCCGCTTTCCACGATGAACTCGCTGCCATCGGCCAGGAAGCGGCCGGTCACCGTTCGCGGCACCGTCTTGCCCTGCTCGACGACAAAAACCGTGTACTTGCCGTCGGCTTCGGCGCGAACCGCGGAATTGGGCAGCAGCATCTTGCCGGCCAATGCCGCCGATTGAATGTGGGCCTCGAAGAACACACCGCCGGGCACCGGGTTGTCCGCCGTATTGCGGATCCAGGTAACCGCCGTGCGCGTGTGGGTCATCGGATCAACCGAATCGGTGATCACGTCGATCTTCGTTTCGAACGTGCGGCCGTCGGTCGGCAGCACGATCTTCACTGCGTCGCCCGGCTTGACCAACGCGGCGCGGTTCTCGGGAAGTTTCAAGGTCGCGCGCAACCGCGAGTTGTCGACCATCACGAAAATGAGCGGATTGGTCATCGGATCGACGCGGTTGCCAACGCTTGCCAGGCGATTGACGATCTGGCCGCTGAAAGGGGCCCGCACGGAGGTTTCCGCCAGACGCTTGCGAGCCATGTCGAGCATGGCTTTGGCTTGGTCCAGACCGTACCGCGCCGACTTGTAGCCCATCGTCGCGCGGTCGTATTCGGAATTGGAAATCGCACCCGCCTCGACCAGCGACGAGAGACGCTGATAGTCGCGTTCAGTGGTTTGGAAAGCGATCAGTGCCGACTGATAGGCCGCTTCGGCCTGGTTCACACCCAGACGGTAGTCCGTATCGTCGATGCGCGCCAGGACCTGCCCCTGACGTACCCGATCGCCAACCTCAACGAGCATCGCGCGGATCACGCCACCCTGGGTGGCCGCCACCTGCGCGGTGTTGACCGGCTCAAGCGTACCGGTGGCGACAAACTCGCCCGCACTCTGCCCCTGACCAGCCACAATCACGCTAACCGGAATGGCGATCTCAGCCACGACGGACTCCGCCTGTGCGGCCTCGTTTTTCTTCCCACATGCGGTGAACAACACCAGCACGGCCATGAGAAGCATAACAACCGCTGTCTTCCATGCGACTTTGGAAAATACCATCTTGCGGGAAACCTTCATCTCGCCACTCCTTCGACGCATCTGCGCCAGCGTGTACTTACCGGTCGGTAAGTTAGCGCGCGAATGGTAGGCATATGGCCATGGATTGTCAAGACAACATTGGGCCCCAAGTCCCAGTTTTCGTGCCGACTATTGCGCATCGCCGGGTTTTATGGATAATCGTTCACCCCTTGGACCCGTGGACCGCGCCGGGGGCAAAAGGAGTTGGAATGGAGTTGGTGCACGAGTTTCTTCGCCTTTTCACCGACCTGCAAGGCGTTTTGTCGGAGTGGGTGGTCAACTATCAGTACGGTATCTATGCGATATTGTTCGTTATTATCTTCTGCGAAACCGGTCTGGTCGTAACCCCCTTCCTGCCCGGCGACTCACTCTTGTTCGCCGCCGGAACGTTGGTAACCAGTATCCCGAATTCTCCACTCAAATTGCACTGGCTGATCCTGTTGCTGGGCTTGGCAGCCTCACTGGGCGATGCAACCAACTTTATGATTGGGCGCCGGGTTGGACCGGCAGTCTTCACGCGGGAAGACTCGTTCTGGTTGAACAAGAAACACCTGCTGCGCGCCCAGCGGTTCTACGAAAAATACGGCGGAAAAACAATATTCCTGGCGCACTTCGTGCCCATCATCCGCACGTTTTCACCTTTTGTTGGCGGCATCGGAAAGATGGCCTATCGGCGTTTTGCCATTTTCAATGTTACCGGCGTGCTGACGTGGGTCACGCTCTGCACCACCTCCGGCGTGCTCTTTGGCGGTCTTCCTTTCGTGCAAGAGCATTTCGAACTGGTGCTGGTTTCGATCGTTCTGATTTCGATCATGCCGGCGGTGATCGGTTATCTGCGGGAGCGAAAGCACGCCGCCGACGGCAAGCTGGCGTGAGTCGCCAACGTCCTTGATGCACTCCCCTGGGCTCTCTATAATGACGCCCGGATTTTGATGGAGATTGTCGCGAACCTTTGTGGTTCGATGAGCAAGAACAGCGGCAGGCCTACAGAGAAGGAGTTTCGTTCATGAAGCGCGCAGTGTTGTTCCTGACCCTCTTGCTGGTTGTCGGGCTCGGTACCGCCCAGGCGGAATGGTACGGCCTGAACACCACCGAAAACGCGCCGCCCGTGGTGGCGGTCGAAGCGGCCTCTGCGGAAGGCCTGACCTTTGACGTCGACCTCTCCGGCTTCGAATACACCGAGCCGCGGGAAGGCTTCGTCAGCCTGACCCTGCCCGAGGAAACGTTCGCCGGCCAGGTGGGCGAACCCGCTCTGCCGGTCATCAACCGTTTGGTCCGCGTCCCGTTCGGCGCCGAAGTGCGCGTGACGGTCGACGCCGACTGGGAAGAAATGCCGGTGGCGATTATCAACGGCGCGCCGCTTTTGATGCCGGTCCAGGAACCGCTGCCCAAAATCCCGGGCGCGGAAGAGAACGCCGTGTTCACCATCAACCCCGACGCCTATGCCAGCGACACCCCCTTCTTCTCCACTGCGGCTGCGGTGCTCGAAGGCGGCGTGATGCGCGGCTATCGCCTAGCGCTGATCCAGATCCGCCCGGTGAACTACGTGCCAGCCGAAGAGCTGCTGCGTGTGGCCTCGTGGATGCGCGTAAAAGTCGAGTTCGTGCACCCCGACCTGGAAGAAACCGTCGCCCGCGAAGAGCGGTACGCCGACCTGGCGACCGCGGCCCTGGCCAGCCAGTTGCTGGTCAACGGTGACAGCTTCGGCACCAAGGCGGAATTCTACGTTCCGGGCACCTACCTGATCATCGGCGGCGCCGGCCTGTTCAACTCCGCCGTCTTCGACGAGTTTGTCCAGTGGCAAACCCAGCGTGGCTTCACGGTTGTGACCGCGACGGTGCAAGAAATCGGTCAGACCGCCACGGCGATTCGCAATTACATCATCGATGCTTACAAGAATTGGGACCTGCCGCCGTCTTACGTGCTACTGGTGGGCGACACCAACATCGTGCCGTCGATCGACGGGCCGACCGGCTGTGCGACCGATCTGTACTATGCCGCAGTGGACGGAGCCGACTACTTCCCCGATCTAAGTATCGGTCGTCTGTCAGCCCGCACGATCGAGCACCTGAACAATATGCTCAACAAGCTGTTGTCCTATGAGAAGAACGAATGGACCGGCGGGAACAACTGGACGCAGCACGCGACCTTCATGGCCAGCACCGACAACTGGAACGTCTCCGAAGGCACCCACAACGCCGTGTGCGCCAACTTCCTCGAACCGGCCGGCTTCACCTGCACCAAGGTGTATTCGGCCCACGGCGGCACCGTGCAGCAGGCCATCGCCGCGCTGAACACGGGCCCGACCATTCACGCATACTCCGGCCACGGCTCCGAAACCAGCTGGGCCGACGGCCCCCCGATGAACCAAACGCAGGTGCGCAACTTGACCAACACCACCTATCCGCTCGTGCTGTCGCATGCTTGCCTGACCGGCAGCTACAACCTGCCGGAATGCTTCGCCGAAACCTGGCAACGTTCGCCCACCGGTGCCCTGGCCTTCTGGGGTGCGTCGGCCAGCACCTACTGGGATCAGGACGACATCATTGAACGCGCTATGTTCCGCGGCTGGTTCAAGGGTAACGGCACTGTGCCGGCGCTGCCGTGGGTCAAGGCGATGCTCGACTTCTCGCTGATGAAGCTGTACGAAGTGCAGCCGACCGGCGGTTATACCAAGCACTACTTTGAAATGTACAACCTCTTCGGTGAACCGGAAGTGCAGCTCTATAGCGCGCCGCCGGCCACCGTGAACGCCCAGTACGCAAGCCAGATCACGCCAGAAACCTCGCAGCTTTCCGTCGACACCGGCGTCGCGCACGCGATGATCGGTCTGACCCGCGGCGGCGAGCTGTTGGGCACCGCCTTCGCCGATGCCAGCGGCCAGGCCGTATTGGCCATCGAAGGCTCGCTGGCCAACGGCGACTCGCTGACGCTGACCATCACCGGCCAGAACTTGGCTCCGTTCAACGGCACCGTCACCGTCTCGACCGCCAGTGACGACGACGCCGACGACGATGCGACCGACGACGACGCCACCGGCGACGATGACGCGGCCGGCGATGACGACGCAACAGACGACGACGCGGCGGATGACGACGATGACGATGACGACAGCGGCGGTTGCGCCTGAACCCGCGCGATAGCATGACCCAGGGCGGGTTTCGACCCGCCCTTTTCGTTTAACCAAAATACCCCAGCGCCCGGAGTTGGCGCAGAATGGCCTCGCGTTCGGCGGTGGCGAAATCGCGCGGATCGCGGGTCACGGCGGGCGTGGGCGGCCCGGGTTGCACGTTCTGCCAGGCGGGGCGCAGCAGATGGGTCAACACCTTGCCGTCGAGGTCGGCCGGCACCGGCCAACCGGCGAGATGGAAGGTGGTCGGCAATACGTCCAGCAGATCCGCATCCGGCGCCGGTCCGGGTTTGACCTTCGGCCCGGCGGCGACGAACACGCCGTGCAAGCGGTGGTTACCCGTATGGCCCACCACCACCGGCCCCACCGGCTCGCGGCCCCAGAACTCGGTCGCCCCGCGCGTGGTGTAGGCGTAATCGCGCATGACGACCAACAGATCGGGTGCCTCGTCCAGGCAGGCGCCGCGGTAGATCTCCTCTTTGTCGATGATGCGTTCGACCAACGGCTGCCCGTCGTCTGGATCGCGCACCGCGGCGAGCGCCTTGCGCACGCGCCGGCGCACCTCACCCTCTTGCGCCGCGGCCACGATCCCCTGCGGCTCCCGCCCCTGCCGGTTCAGCCATACGTTGCCGCACAACCCGCGCGAATAGGCCAGCGTTCGCGACCAGTCGACGGTATCGAACGTCAGCCGGCGCACGTCGCAGCGGCCTTGCGCGATCAGCTCGTCGTCCGCCGGCAACTCCTCGGCGGCCGGCGCCGTCCGGTGCATCCAGGTGTGCTGGATATCGCCGTCGGGCGGCAGCAGCGGCGGCACGAAGGCCCGCACCTTGGCCGGATCGAAACGCAACAGCCCGGCGTCGATCAGCACCCGGTTCAAGTAGACATCGCGCCGCAAATCGCCGAAGCCGTGGTCGCTGACAATTAACAGATGATCGTCCGGGCCGATGCGCTGCAGCCAATCACCCAGGGCGCCATCGAGTGCCGCGTAGGTGACGAAAATTGCATCCCCCTCGTCGCCCTGCCGGCCCGGCTGCGCCAGATGCGCCGCGGTCAGGCGCCCCCACAGCGCGTGCTGTACCCGGTCGGCGGCGACGTACACCAACAACGCTACATCCGGCTGATGGTGATCCATCAGGCGCAGAAAAGCGGCGTGACGCGCTTGGTGCATGGCGAATAGATCGGCGAGGAACTTCGCCGTCTGGTCGTACCAGTGCACCATGACGTCGATGCGGTAGCCGTCGCCCAACTCGGCAACCAGCTCGGGCGGCCAGACGCCGTCGGCCACGCACGGCGTGTGCATGCCGGTCACCATGAAGCCGGGCAGCGGCTCCGGCGGCCAGGTCAGCGGAATGTTGGCCACGCCGGCGCGAGCGCCGGGCGGCATAAACTGCCAGAAGGCCGGAGCGGCGCGGTCGCGGCTGGTGACCAGTTCGATGTTGTAACCACCCGCTTCGCGTTTGCCGAAGTCGAAGATGCCGTGACGTCCCGGATTGACGCCGGTGATTATGCTCGTCCAGGCCTGCGGCGTGAGCGGATGAATAGTGCTACGCAGGCGGCCCCACGCGCCGCGGTCCATCAATGCGCGAAAGTTCGGCAGCCAGCCCTCGCCCGCCCAGCGATAGAGCAGCGACGGTTCGGCGCCGTCGATGCCGATGATCCATACACGGCCCACTCAAGGCTCCACGAGAAACAGGGTCGCCCCGGCCGTCGCCGCGTCGGGCGGCGTTATCAGCAACCCGTTGGCCTCAACCAAATGTGCACCCACGGGCGTCAATTCCGGCTCACCATTTTTCCGCCATGCGGCCTTCACCCAATCCAGCCGCGTCGTGGCTGCGGTTGGCGTGATGCCGGCCGGCAGGTCGACTACCAGGCTCGGCCAATCGACCGCGGCATGACCGGCTAGCGTGCGAACCAGCGGCCGAATGTACAGATGGAAGCAGGCCAACGCCGCCGGTGGATCGTCGGGCATCGCGAACGCCCAACCGTCTTCGAAACGCGCGAACAGCAGCCGGCCGCCCGGTTCCTGGGCCACGGCGTCGAACACGACCTCGCCTTCCAACGCGCGGATCGACTCCTGCAACTTGGCGTATTCCTGGTCGGAGCCGAGACCGGCCAGACACACCACGTGCGCCGTCTCCAGGGCGCGGATGATGGCGGCGCCTTGCAGTTCGTGGTTCGGCGGCGCGATTCCCATGTCGAGCGGAATGGCGCCGGCCTGTTGGGCGCTGGCCGCCAGCATCGCCGTGGTCGGGTCGGCAACCGCGTTTTCGTCATCCTCGTCCGGCGCCTGTTGGCGCACGACAACCAGACCGACGATCGCCGGAGCATGCACCGCCGGGTGGTTCGCTCCCTGCGCTGCCAACAGCGCCAGGTGCGCCGGGCGCAAGGTCACGCCGGCAGCCACCGGCGTTCCTGCCGCCGCGGCCCGGTCAAGCACCAGATGCAAAGGCAGTTCCTCGGTTTCCGTGATCTGGTCGACGGACAACACCACGCGCCGCGCGTCAGCAAACGAAATCATGCGGATTCCTTGTCAGTATGTTCGGTGGCGTTTCGCCGGCCGCTCACTTGCCCCTTTGCGGCCGCTGCGTAATCACCTTGTCGATCAGACCGTAGCTCTTGGCCTCGACCGCGCTCAGGTAGAAATCGCGTTCGGTATCGCGCGCCACGCGCTCGAACGGCTGCCCGGTATGGTGGACTAAAATCTCGTTCAGCCGCTTCTTCAGGCGCAAAATTTCCTGCGTCTGGATTTCCACCTCGGTGGCCGGGCCGGACGCGCCGCCCAGCGGCTGATGAATCATGATCCGCGAATTGGGCAACGAGTAGCGCTTCTTGGGCGAACCGGCCGCCAGCAACAATGCGCCCATGCTCGCCGCCTGACCGATGCACACCGTCACCACATCGGGGTTGATGTACTGCATGGTGTCGTAGATCGCCATGCCGGCGGTGATGTGG
>CAZEDX010000090.1:0-16524 GCA_964511015.1 uncultured bacterium
TTACTGCAATACGTTTTCGTACTTCCTGGTTGTCGCCCTGGGCGGTGGGCTGCTGTTGCTGCTGCACGACCGCGACCGCTATTGGCGTGAGACGGCGGCGCTATCGTTGCCGGTGAATCTGTGGGCGTTGTGGTTGACCTACAGCCGCGGCGCGTGGCTGGCACTGCTGGTTGGCGTTGCGACTGGCGCGGCCGGGTGGGGCCTGGCCTCCTGGCGGCAGCACCGCTGGCGACTGTGGGTGGTCGCCGCCGTGTTGGTCTGCTGTGCCGTGCCGGTGGTGTTGGGTGCGTTCCGGCGGCCGCAACCGCCGCCGCGGCCGGATGCGCGGGTGTGGGGCGCCGAGGCGCTGCGCGAGTCGGTCACGCCCGCCGACACCATGACCACGCGGTTGCAGCTCTGGCGCGCCGCGGGCCGGATGTGGCTGACCGCGCCGCTGTTTGGCGCCGGCGTCGACCGGTTCCGGCACGAGTATCACTGCTTTCTGCCCAGCGGCGACTATGATCTGTTCGTTGGGCAGGGTCTCTATCAACCGCACAACCTGGCGCTGACGGCGCTGGCGTGGCAGGGTGTGGTCGGGCTAGCGGCGCTGGCGTTCTGTTTGTACGCCATCGGCCGTACCTGGTGGCGCCGGCGCGGCGCGCTGACCGATGCGCGCTTCGCGGTGGTCACCGGGTTGCTGGCGAGCGTTGGCGCGGCCAACCTGTATGATGCCATGATGTATGACAGCTACCCGCACCTACTGACGGTCAATCTGGTATTGGCACTGCTCGTTTCGGAGGAATGGTGTGACTAGGGTCTGGATCAACACGGCTTACAAGCTGTTTTCGCTGGCCGGCGCGAAGCTGATCATCTTCGGCTTTTCGCTGTTTTTGGCGCGTTGGTTGTCGCTTTCCGATTTCGGCTATGTGTCGTTCGCGCTAGCGTATGCACAGTTCGCATTCGTGCTGATCGACTCCGGCGTGAGTACCGCCCTGTGGCGCGAGGCGAGTACGGCGGAAGACAGCGGCCGGCGCGTCTACCTCTCGGCGCATCTGCTGCGCCCGTATACCGAGATCATCGGTCTGGCGCTGGTGCTGGCCGGCCTCGGCTGGTTCAAGCTGCCCCCCGAGGCGCAGATCCTGGTCGTGCTGATCGGCATCGGCACCGGCATCGACGCGGTCACCAACCTCGATCAGTCGATCTTGCGCTCGCGGGAACGTCTGGGCGCCGAGGCGGCGGTGCTGCTGATCGGCCGCGGCGCGTTTGTTGCCCTGGGCTTGTTCATGACCGCAATCGGGGCGGGGCTGGTCGGTATCGGTGTCGCCTATTTGGCCGGCAACCTCGCGGCGATCGTGCTGTCGCGGCGGCTTGTGACGTTCCGCGGCGGCAGGCCGAGTCGGCCCGATCCGACGCCGCAAAGCCTGCTGCGCCTGGCGCTGCCGCTGGCTGCGGTAAATTTCTTCACCGTCGTCTATTTTCGCGTCGACACGGTGATGTTGCAGGGGTTGATCGGATCGGAACAGGCGGGTTTGTACAATGCGGCCTATCGGCTGATGGAAGCGGCGATGATGATTCCCGCCGCGATTCTGACCGCGTTGTTTCCCCGGTTGGCGAAGTTCGCCGATGCCTTCGAGGACGGTCTGGCGCCCGAACCGTTGGCACGGTTGCTGGTTTCACTGGCGACGGCCGGCTGCGCGTACGGCATCGTGTTCGCGCCGGAAGCGTTGCAGATCGGCTTCGGTTTGTCCTTCGCGCCGGCGGCGACGACGCTCCGTATTCTGATGGTCGCGCTGTGGATCATCTTCACCAACTACTTGCTGACCAATCTGCTGCTGGCGTACCGGCGACAGATCGCGTTTGCGCGCATGGCGGCGTTGTGCGCGGGGCTGAATGTCGCGCTCAATCTGCTCCTCATTCCTCGCTGGCAAATGGCGGGGGCGGCTTTCGCGACGCTGGTTACCGAGACGGTGCTGTTGCTCTTGGCGTGGCGCGACTTGCGGGCGCAAAACGCCCCGCTTCGATTGCAAAACCTCGTCTTTCCGCTACACTATGGCGCGGTTTACCTCGGACTGCTGTGGGCGATCAAGGCGGTGAATCCGCTATGGTCCGCCGTCATCGGCACCGTTGTGCTGGCTCTTTGGACGGCCGGCGCGGCCAGAACCTTCCACCGGAGGGCGTTGCAGTGAGAGTAGCCATCGACGCGCGTGCGGCGACCGCTCGTCCGTCCGGCGTCGGCATCTACACGCAAACGCTCATCTCTTCGCTGGCGGCTCACGACGGCGCCAACGAATACGTTCTGCTTTCAAACCGCCCGGTGTCGCTTGATTCCCGACTGCCGGCAAACATGGCGGTGGCAAACGAGACGTATCCGGTGGGCAATCTCTGGTTGCAATTGCGCTGTCCTCGGCTGTTGCGGCGTCGGCACGCCGACATCTTCCACGGCACCAATTTCCTGGGTCCGCTGCGCCCGCCGTGCCCGATGGTCCTGACTGTGCACGACCTGTCGTGCTTCCTGTTCCCGCGTATGCACACGCGGCGCAACAACTTGGTCCAGCGCCTGCTGCCGGCGGCGATTCGGCGAGCGGCGCGGGTGATTGCCATCAGCGAACGGACCAAGAACGATCTGCTCGAAGTACTGCACGTGCCGGCCGAGAAGATCCGCGTGGTCCCCAACGCCCTGGCGCCCGGCTTCGCGCCGGTCACGGACGAGGCTGTGTTGCGCGCAGCGCGCGAACGGCACGGCCTACCGGCGCGGTATGTGCTGTTCGTCGGCACCCTGGAGCCGCGGAAGAACCTGCCGCGTTTGCTCGAGGCCTTCGCCCGGTTCCGGCAGCGGACGGACAGCGAGCTCCATTTGGTGCTGGCCGGCGAGGCCGGCTGGGGTGCGCGCGAGGTGCATGCCCGGCACCGCGAACTCAAGCTGGGCGACCGCGTGCGCTTTCTGGGCTACATCCGGCAGCATGAACTGCCGCCGCTCTACACCCTGGCGCGAGCGGTGGTGATGCCGAGCGTCTACGAGGGCTTCGGTCTGCCGGCGATTGAGGCAATGGCCTGCGGCACGCCGCTCTTGGCGGCGAACAACGCCGCGTTGGCCGAGGTGGCGGGGTCGGCGGCGCTGATGTTTCCGCACGACGATCTCGATTGCCTGGCCGATTCGCTGGCGGTCATCGACCGTGACGAGGCGTTGCGAAAGAGACTGGTGGCCGCGGGACACGAGCGCGTGCGCCGTTATTCCGCCGAACAATTCGCGCGCGAAACCCTGGCGGTCTACCGCGAGGCGCGGGAGGCGACGAGATGATTCGCCAACGCGAGCAGTTCACCCGCAGCGTGCAGTACGTGGCCGACCTGGCGGTTGTGTTGGCGGCGTGGCTGATCGCCTATCCGATTCGATTCCAGCTCATCCCACTACGCATTCCGCACGTGCCGCCGTTCGCCACCTACGCCTGGCTGGGTGTGCTCGGCGTAGTGGTCTGGGCGATGGTGTTGCGTATGCGGCCGCTGTACCAGGCGAGCACCGCCGACTCCTTCCAAGGGGCACTGTGGGCCGGCCTGCGCGCGCACTTCCTGGCCTTCGTGGTATTCGTGCTGTTGATTGTCTTCGTTGCGGCGTACAAGCCCAGTCGCGTGGTGTTGCTGATCTTCCTGCTTCTTTCCACCGCCGGATTGGTGGTCGTGCGCGGCGCAGTCTACCGGTGGCGGATGACGCGCTTCCAGCAAGGCGAGGGGCTGACCCGCGCGCTGATCGTCGGCACCGGTGACGTGGCGCGCGCGTTGCGGCAGCGCATTCAGGATCACCCAGGCGCAGGGCAGGCGGTGATCGGCTTTCTGGCCGACGACGCTACGGAGGTTGGTCAGACGGTGGCGGGGTTGCCAGTGCTGGGTACGGTCGAGCAGGTGCAGGCGGTGGTCGAACGCGAGGCCATTCATCTGGTCTACGTGGCGTTGCCTCTGGAAGCGCATCAGCGCCTGAAGGACGTTCTGAATAACCTCGAAGACGAAATGGTCGACGTGAAGGTCGTGCCCGATCTGCTGGACTTCGTCGTCTTACAGTCGAGCGCGGAGGATTTCGACGGCCTGCCGGTGATCAGCCTCAAACAGGTGCCGTTGGCCGGCTGGGGCGCGGTGGCCAAGCGCCTGTTCGACATCGTCTTCTCCGCCGGCGTGTTGGTGCTGGGCGCGCCGGTGTTCGCGATCATCGCGCTGGCGATCAAGCTCAACAGCCGCGGCCCGGTTTTCTATTTGCAGGAGCGCATGGGCCTCGACGGCCGTGTCTTCAGGCTCTACAAGTTTCGCTCGATGCGCGTCGACGCCGAAGCGGAAACCGGCGCGGTGTGGGCGAAGGAGGGCGACCCGCGGCGTACCACCGTCGGCGCGTTTCTGCGCCGGACGAACCTCGACGAGTTGCCGCAGTTTTACAACGTACTGCGTGGCGAGATGAGCATAGTCGGTCCGCGTCCTGAACGGCCGGTTTTCATCGCGCAGTTTCGCACCCAGATTCCGAAGTACATGCTGCGGCACAAGGCCAAGGCTGGACTTACCGGCTGGGCTCAGGTAAATGGTTGGCGCGGGGACACGGATCTTCGGCAGCGCATCGAGTGCGACCTGTTCTACATCGAGAACTGGAGTTTCTGGCTCGATTTGCGCATCATCTGGATGACCGTGTTCTCCGGCGGACGCAAAAATGCTTACTAACTGACGAGGACCAGGCATGAACATTTGCGTGATCGGGACCGGGTATGTGGGTTTGGTGGCGGGCACCTGCTTTGCCGAAACCGGCAACGACGTGATCTGCGTCGACAAGGACGAAGCCAAGATCGCGAAGTTGCAGCAGGGCGAGATCCCCATTTTCGAGCCCGAACTTGACGAACTGGTCAAACGCAACATGCGCGAGGGGCGGCTGCACTTTACCACCGATCTGCCGGACGGCGTGCGCCGCAGCAATGTCATCTTTGTCGCCGTTGGCACGCCGCAGGACGAGGACGGGTCGGCCGACCTGAGCCACGTGCTCGGAGTGGCCGAGGCCATCGGCAAGGCGATGAACGGGTTCAAGATCATCGTCGACAAGTCAACCGTCCCCGTCGGCACCGCCGAGAAGGTGCGCGAGGCCATCGCGGCCCAGACCAAGTTGGACTTCTGTATGGTTTCCAATCCCGAGTTCATGAAGGAAGGCGCCGCGTGGTGATCGGCACCGACAACCCCGAGGTGGCCAAGACGATGGGCGAATTGTACGCGCCGTTCGTGCGCACCGGCAACCCGATCATTTACATGGACATCAAGTCGGCCGAGGTGACCAAGTACGCCGCCAACGCGATGCTGGCGACCAAGATCAGCTTCATGAACGAGATCGCCAATTTTTGCGACCGCGTCGGGGCCGACGTCATGGCCGTGCGCAACGGCATCGCCACCGACCACCGCATCGGCAAGCACTTTCTGTTCCCCGGCGTGGGCTACGGCGGCTCGTGCTTCCCGAAAGACGTGAAAGCGCTGATCAAGACCGGCGAGGAGTTCGGCCAGGAAATGGCGATCCTGCGTAGCGTCGACCGCGTAAACGAAGCGCAGAAACACGTGCTGTTCGACAAGGTGAAGGCGCATTTCGGCAAACGGCTGAAAGGTTTGACCATCGCCGTTTGGGGTCTCAGCTTCAAGCCGCAGACCGATGACATGCGCGAGGCGCCGGCAAAGGTGCTGATCCGCCACCTGGTCGATGCCGGCGTGAAAGTGCGCGCGTTCGACCCGGCGGCGATGGAGCAGGCGCGCGAGACGTACAACCTGAAAGACCTGATCGACATGGGCCAGGTCGAACTGGCGGCGTCGGCCTACGAGGCGCTGCCCGGCGCGGCGGCGCTGATCGTGGTCACCGAATGGAACGAATTCCGGCAGCCGCAGTTCGCTAAGATCAAGGAATTGTTGGCCGAGCCGGTGTTGTTCGACGGGCGCAACATCTATTCGCCCGACGCGCTCAAGAAACAGGGCTTCGTGTACTATAGCATCGGCCGTGACGCGCTGATGCGGAAATAGACGGGGAGTCGGATGCCGCGCATTCTGATCACCGGCGGAGCGGGGTTTATCGGGTCGCACCTGAGCGATTTCTACGTGGCCCAGGGCTACGAGGTGATCGCGATGGACAACCTGCTGACGGGCAACATCGCCAACATCGCGCACATCACCAGCGAGAACTTCCGGTTCGTCAAACACGATGTCACCAACTACATCTACTTCGACGGCCCGCTGGACTACATTTTGCACTTCGCCAGCCCGGCCAGTCCGATCGACTACCTCGAACTGCCGATCCAGACCCTCAAGGTCGGCGCGCTCGGCACGCACAAGGCGCTGGGCCTGGCCAAGGAAAAGAAGGCGCGTTTCCTGCTCGCCTCGACTTCCGAAGTCTATGGCGATCCGCTGGTGCACCCGCAGCGGGAAGACTACTGGGGCAACGTGAATCCGATCGGCCCGCGCGGCGTATACGATGAAGCCAAGCGCTTCGCCGAGGCGCTGACCATGGCCTATCACCGGTTTCACGGGGTGGACACGCGTATCGTGCGCATCTTCAACACCTACGGCCCGCGCATGCGGCTGATCGACGGCCGCGTGGTGCCGTCGTTCATCGGCCAGGCGCTCAAGGGCGAGCCGCTGACCGTGTTCGGCGACGGCAAGCAGACGCGCAGCTTCTGCTATGTGTCCGACCTGGTCGAAGGCATCCATCGCCTGTTGATGAGCAACGAAACCGATCCGACCAACATCGGTAACCCGGCCGAAATGACCATTCTCGATTTCGCCCGGCAGATTCGCGAGCTGACCGGCAGCCGCAGTGAGATCGTCTACCGCGATCTGCCGGTCGACGACCCGAAGGTGCGCCAGCCCGACATCGGCAAAGCGCGCCGGGTGCTCGGTTGGGAGCCAAAAGTGTCGCTGCGCGAAGGCTTGCAGAAAACAATCGCGCATTTCCGCGAAGTAATCGGGAAGGAATAGGACCATGCGGGTACTGGTCGCGGGCGGAGCTGGCTACATCGGCAGCGTCACGGCGGCGCAACTGCTGCAGCAGAAACACTCAGTCGTGGTTTACGACAACCTCGATCGCGGCCACCGCGCGGCGGTGCCGGCGGGCGCGGAATTCGTCGAGGCCGACCTGGGTGACTACCGCACGCTGGTCGTCACGCTGAAGAAACACCACATCGATGCCGTCATGCACTTCGCCGCGCACAGCCTGGTCGGCGAGAGCATGGAGCATCCGGAACTGTACTACGAAAACAACGTCGTCGTTGGCAAACGGATACTCGACGCGATGCGGGCCGCGGAGGTCAACTACATCGTCTTCTCCAGCACGTGCGCGACCTTCGGCGAGCCGGCGACGTTGCCGATCACGGAAGAGCTGCCGCAGTTGCCGACCAACCCCTACGGCGAAACCAAGCTGGCGTTCGAGCGGATGCTGCACTGGTACCATCAGGTGCATGGCCTGAACTACACGGTGCTGCGTTACTTCAACGCCGCGGGAGCGGCACACGGCCTAGGCGAGGACCACGACCCCGAATCGCACATCATCCCGATCGTGTTGCAGGTGGCCTTGGGTCAGCGGCCGCACGTAAGCATCTTCGGCGAGGACTACCCGACACCCGACGGCACCTGCGTGCGCGACTACATTCATATTGTCGATCTGGCCCAGGCGCATATTCTGGCGATGGAGAAGAAGCGCGACACCGTGTCGCACTACAACCTGGGCAACGGCGCCGGCTACAGCGTAAAGGAAGTCATCGAAACCGCGCGGCGCGTGACCGGCCACCCGATTCCGGCCAAGATCGGTCCGCGGCGCCCCGGCGACCCGCCGGAACTCATCGGCTCGGCGGCGAAAATCAAACGCGAGCTCGGCTGGCAGCCGCAGTATCCCGACCTGGAATCGATCGTTCGTTCGGCGTGGGATTGGCACCAGAAGCACCCGCACGGGTACGTGGAATAGCGACGGTCGATCGTATTCCGGTGATGAGACTGCTTTGGTTCGTCCCCGCCGGCGATCTTGCCCCATCCGGCCGAAAAGGATTCTTATTTCGCCCGTTCGATATACGTGCCGGTTTCGGTGTCGACCCGGATTTTTTCACCCGCCTCGATGAAGCCGGGCACCTGCAACTGCAGCCCGGTTTCGAGCGTGGCGGTCTTGGTCTGGCTGACCTGCGCCTGGCCCTTCATCCAGGGCGCGCATTCGGTGACGGTCAGTTCCACCGCTTTGGGCAAGAGTACGCCGACGATATCGCCTTCGTGGATCTGCATCTGCACGATGGTGTTGGGCAACACGTATTGGAGCATGTCGGACAGTTCCTCATGCGGAAAGGCGACCTGCTCGTAGTTTTCCTGGTTCATGAAGTGAACCATCTCGCCGTCGTCGTAGAGGTACTCCATCTTGATGTAGTCGAGCTCGATGAAGGTGACCGGCTCGACGGAACGGAAGCGCACTTCGGTTTGCGTGCCGCGCTTAAGGTGGCGCATCTTGATCTGCATCACTGCGTTGCCCTTGCCGGGTGTGATATGGGTGGCGGCGAGCACTTTGTATAACTCGTTGTTGTAAACAATGACGTTGCCGACGCGAATGTTGGTGGCCGTGAGAATCATGCTTCCTCCGCAAAAAAACCGGCGAAACCGGCTGCGTATTCTACACAGCGAAACACGCTTGGCAATCAGGGCGCTTGCTACCGGCGGCCGCTTCGTGGCACGCTCGCGTCATGCCACGCCAATCGCCATTGCTGGCTCGCGCTTTCTTGTTGGCCGTGCTCGCGGCCGTCGCCATGCTCTTGCTGATGGCTCAGACCGATGAGCAGCCCGATCCCCCGCGCCCAACGGCCACCCCGACGCCCACGCCGTCGCCGACGCCGGCCGTTACTCCGGCAGCCGTGGCGGACACACCCAAACCGAACCCCAACGCAGCCGGACAGCCGGTGGAAGTGGCCGACCCGGTGCTGCTCCGGCAGATCAATGACGGTTTGCGCGCCACCAAACGGCCGCGGGTCGCCGCCGTGCAGGTGCAGGTCACACAAGGCGTCGTGCGCCTCGAAGGGGTGGTGGAAGACCTCCATGAGCGCGCCCTGGTCGAGGCTGTGGCCCGCACGCTGCCCGGTGTGCGACGGGTCGACAGCCGCCTGAAGCTGGCGCAAACCTACCGTGCTCCGGCGCTACCCGACGACTCGCGCCAATTGGGTCAGATCGCCGAAGACGAGCAACTGCGGGAACGAATACTGCACCGCCTGGCGCGCATTCCAGGTGTGCCGGTAACCCGTCTCAAGGTGGAAGTCTACTATGGAGTGGTGATTCTAAGCGGTTCGATTCCGTCCGCGGAATTGGCCGCACAGGTCAGGCATGCGATTGAGTTCACCCCCAGCGTGCGTTCGGTGGTGATGAACCTGCTGATCGAACCCGTCACGCCCTAACAAACAAAAGGGGGGCGGATACGTGATCCACCCCCGCGGTTTGTTTCGTTCACCAATTGCCCTGCTGCGGTCTTTGGCCCGAGTCCCAAGAACTCAACAGATTTTCAGCAGCCGCAACCCGAATCGTCGTCGTCATCATCATCGGCCGCGTCGTCATCGACGACGTCGTCGTCATCGTCGCCCGCATCGTCGTCGGTCACGTCATCGTCGGTGGTGTCGTCGTCGGTCACGTCATCGTCGGTGGTGTCGTCATCGACACTGGTCACTTCAAACACATCGGGAAATTCCGTGTGTTGACCAAGGGTGCCGTCGAACATCAAACCGTAGGAACCAGCGGTCAGTGTAGCGGGGATGTTGGCGGTGATCGTCGTGTCGTCAACCACCACGATGTTTTCTAGCGGATACTCGGCTCTGGTTGCATCGAACAAGGTCGGCACTACGTTTTCTTCGAACGTATAGCCCGCAATGGTAATGCTGGTGCCGGCGGCACCGCTGTCGGGGGTCACCGATTCTAATTCCGGAATGCAGACCTGCCAGACCTGGTTTTCGCTCCGGTCGGCAAGGGAACCGTCGCGGCCGCCGACGAAGTAGATGCCGTAGCCCGCTAGATACCCGGCCGTGGCGCCCAACACCGGAATGCCGATCGTGGTGCCGGTTTCGGTCCAAGTGGTGAGATCGAAGTACTCATCGGTGTCAACGGGGATCCAATTGTCGGCCCCGCCGGCCAACCAGAATTGGCCGCCCGCGGCGATCAGCGACAGACGTTGCCGGCCGTAGTTCAGGTTGTCCAAGGTGGTGTAGCTGTCGGCGCTCGGATCGTATACGTAAGTCACGTCATCGGCAGGCCAACCTCCGGTGAGGTAGATTTTCCCGTCCAACACCGCGGCGGCGCCGAACACTTTGCCGACCGGCAGCGGGGAGATGCCGGTCCAGGCGCCATCGGAACCTATTTGATACTTCTCAGCATCAGTAATGGCGGTGTTGCCGTCTTCGGTGCCGCCGAAGCAATAGACGTACCCGTCGCCAGGGGCGGCGCAAAGGGGGCCCCAGCAAGCGTGCGGAAAGGGGTTGGTCAACGTGGTCCAGGTGTCGGCATCGATATCGTATTCTTGCACCTCGTTGGAGAAGGGAAGGTAGATGGTGCTGCCGCCGACGGCATAGGCGTACCCTTCCGGCGCGATGCAATAGCCGAGGTTCGCGGTTTTGACCGGCATGGCTGCTTTTGCGGTCCAGGTATCTGTTGCCGGGTCGTATACCCAAGTGTCGTCCAGAGAGCCCGTGCCGGTGTTATCGTAGCCTCCGTATACAATCAAATGGTTGTCGTACACTCCGCCACCGCTGCCGACGCGATCCTGGCTGATGGCGGTGGCCGTGCCCCAACTCAGTTCGCAGAAAGCGGCGTAAGCGGGGGTGGCGGCGAAAAGAAACATGGCCAACATAAAAATCTTTTTCATCTTACCTCCCTATTCAGGCTTTATCGGAGTCTTACGGCTCCGCTGGACGCGCCGAAAAGACGATTTTTTCCCAGGGCGTGCCCTGGGAAAATCTGCCAAATTTTATATATAGAACCTGTTCGCCGATCAATCCTACGTCCACCCTGAAAACACAATCAATGCCCTTTTCTGCCGGGGAGGAAAGATTCCTGCGCCGACTTGTGCATCGCCTTCGAAGTCGAAGGCAATCTCATAGCCTTCATAACCAGGTAGACGGGTCTGCGCCCGCGTAGATACACGCGCTGGACGCCAGCAGGTGCGCATCTAGGTCGGCCTTCAACCGGGGATCGGCGATGTTTCCGCCCAGCCGGCCCGCGGGCCGTGACGACATGACCACGAAGATTAGACCTAAAGAAAAGTAACCGCCATCTATATGTTTTCACTCGCAAGGGCAGGCCAATGACCGCTCGATGTCTGACCAGTAGTTCAATCTGATGGACTCTAACCCATTTTGAATAGCCGAAAATGCAGTTCTCGGAAAAACCGATGGTCGCTAGGCGGCAAGACCGTATCGATTGAGAGGTTACTTGTTCTCATTGATCCGGCAGCAGTACTCGGCGCGGCTGATGCGCACGCTGAGCAGACCCAGATGCAGGGTGAAGGCTTCGAGCAATGGGCAGATCAGTTGCAGCCAGATATTGCTGCGGTACAGCAATAGTCCGGAAAGCAGCGCCACCCCCAACATGATTGCCGGGCCGAGCAGAATGGCCATCCACGGCGGCAGGCGCGGCACGAGCACGCCGAGCAGCAAGGCAATGGCCACCAACAAGCTTAACTCGATGCCGCGCACGGTCAGATCGCGTGTGAGAAAGCGGTTCGACAAGGCGTTGGCGACTGCCGTCGCATGCAGCACCAGCCCCGGCGTATTGCTGTCGTACGGTGTATCGAACAGGTCGCCGGAATCGTCGCCGGACACGCCGATCAGCACGATCGCGCCGCGGGCGAAGTCGGTCGGCACGCCTTCTTCCATCGCCTCGGTGAAAGAAAGATGAGGGAAAACCGAGGCGGGGCCGTAGAAATTGAGCCAGAGGTAACCCCGGGGGTCGGGGCGCAACTTAAGGTTGCCGAGAGTCGGGCCGGATAGCGTGCCCGCGCCCGGTTCGGACACCAGGCCATATCCCCGTTGGCGTAAATAGGTGCGCACCACCGCCAATGAGAAAGGGAAAAGCAACGAGCGTTGGAACGCTTGCGTGGCGGGCACCTTGTAGGCCCGCCGCTTCCCGTCGGCAATGGTGGTGAAATAGCCGACGGCGACCGCCCGGCGTATCAGGGCGGGATCGGCCACGCGCGCCTGGCCCGGAATTATCTCCGGCGTGAAGCCCGGTTCATCCGGGTTGCGTGTGGCGTCAAGCAAACGCCGGCGGCCGATCGCTTCCGCGCTACCCAAGCGCGAGGGCTGCGCCACGTAGTCCCAGTTGTAGCCCATCACCACGTTGCCGCAACGCTGCACCGCTTCGCTCAAGGCTTGAGTCGCGCCGTCGTTGCCCGGGGTTGAATTGCCGGTGAAGAACAGGTCGATGCCGACTACGCGCGCTCCCCCGGCGCAGAGCTTGTCCAGCACGTCGGCCAGGCGGGCGCGAAACTCGCCGTCCAGACCATAACGGCGGCGCTCGGCGGTGTCGACGAGAATCAGCTTGACCAACGCACCCGGGTTTTGCGGACCGCGCAACCGGAAGCGCCATTCGAGCAGCCGCAACTCGACTGCTTCGAATACGTCGGGCGCCGAGAAGTATAGCGCCAACATGATCAACAACGCGGTCAGCGCGACGATGAGACTGCGCTTGCCGGTCAACGAGACTCTTTCCTTTTTGAGCATGTTCTGATTGTATCATGATCCGGTAATCGAAAGAAAAGTGTACTGACTGTCCACCGGAGGTGGCCGATGCGTAGTCTGATTCCCGTGCTGCTGTCGCTGTTCGCGCTGGCCGTTGTCTGCGCCGCCGATCAGGCTGCGCCGGGGCCGCGGGTGGACGTCGTCGCTCGTCTGTTGCAAGCCGAAGATGCGCTGCGCTACGAGCCGTTTTTAGGGGAGGTGCTGCTGGATGCCACCGCCTCGCCGCGTGAGCGCCAACTGGCCGCTCGGGCGATCGGTCACCTCGGCGATTTGCGGGGGGTGGAGCCTTTGTTGCGGGCTGCCACGGCCGATCGTCCAGACCGCGCCGCCGCCTGCCGCGCGCTGGGTTGGTTGTGGCTCAATTCGCCGGAACGTCCGTTGCGGAGAGACCCCCCCGCCGCAGTGCTTGCGACGCTGCTCGAACGGGCGAAAAGCGACCCCGAAATGACCGTCCGCACGGCGGCGTTCGAGGCGCTGGCGCTTGCGTTCCCCGGCGAGGGCCAAGATCTGGCCGCGACGGCAGCACAACAATTGGCCAATATCCCTTTCGACAACAATTCTGCGGAGCTTTTTTGCGCACTGATTCGTGTCGCCGCGACGGCGGGCAAGCCTGAGTTCCGCACCCCCATCTTCACTTTGGCGCTAACTCAAAAACACTGGCCTGTCGCCTACATGGCCGCCTACTACGCGGGCCGGTCCGCCGTACGTGAACTGCCGCTAACCAGTGCGTTGGTCGCGGCTCTCGACCGGCCGAATGCCTTCGTCCGCGCGGCGGCTTTACGTTCGATCACCAATCGCGAAAATGATGCCCCGGCGGGCGTGGTCGACAAGGCGAAATCCTTGCTTGCCAATGGCTCCACGCAAGAGAAAATCGCGGCGGCGAATGCCCTGGTGAAATTCCTGCCCGCAGCGGAGAGTCTCCCTCTCATGGCGACGGCGCTCGACCAGGCCGGTACGGCGCGCGCGACGACGGTCCATCAGGCCATCCTCGAAGCGTTGGCGACCAAGGCCGAACCGGCGGTGGCCGAGTTCCTCTGGGACCGTGGTTTGCGCAAGGCGCCATACTGGCGGATGGCGCGGGTTGCCGCGGCCCGGGCGGGGGCTAAGGCGCAGGTGCTGGCGGAGCCGATTGACCGCTATGTCGCCGATGACGAATACGCCCTGTTTTACGTCGATTTGCTGGCTGCTGCCGGCGCGGTCGACAAGCTGGCTTGGCTGGCTGCGGGCGAGGGGGTCTCGGAGATTTTCGGACGCAGTCTGATCGTGCGCCAAGCGGTGATCATCAACCTGGTTTATGCCAGTGGCGATCAGCCTTCCGGCGAGGCAATTGAGGGCCACGAACACTGGCTGAAAGACGGTGATCCGATCATCCGTTCCGCCGCGTTGTCCGCGCTCGGCGCCAACCGCAAACACGACTGGGTCAACGCCCTGCGCTCGGCGTGGAAAAAGGCCGAATCCGACCGCCTTCCCGACGCGGCGGTGGCGGTGTTCGAAGCGCTGGAAAGCCTCGCCAAAGACAACCCCCAACCGGCCTATCGCGCACTACTGATCGAGCTGGCAAAAAAGGGGGTGGCCGACCCCCGTCTGGCCGTACGCCGGAAGGCGGTTGCCGTGCTGTTCGAGATGACCGGCGAAACTCATGTTGCCGCGCTATATGGTGTGGACCCCGGCCGATCGCTGGCCGACTACACCATCATCGCCAAACGCGTGGTGGAGGAGTTCTCAACCCGCTTCATTCTAGAGACGAACAAGGGGGATATCCCGTTTGAAATCTCGCATGCGGCGGCGCCGCTGGCGGCGGACAATTTCCTGCGTCTGACCGGGGCCGGGTTCTACGACGGCCTGCGCTTCCACCGCGTGGTGCCGGGCTTTGTCGTGCAAGGCGGCGACCCGCAGGGATTGGGCTGGGGCGGACCGGGCTATTCCATTCGCGACGAAGAGGGCGGCATGCCCTTCCACCAGGGCATGATCGGCATGGCTTCGGCCGGCCACGATACCGCCGGCAGCCAGTTCTTTTTTACAGTTTTGCCGACCCCGCATCTCGACGGTCTATACACCGCTTTTGGCTTCACCAAGCATATCGAAACGCTTGAAAGCTTGGTGCCGGGAGACCGGATACTGTCAATCAAAATACAACCCTAAAGCGCAGATACAAAGATACTACAGAAGATCGAACGGCCATCCGATTGCCCGGTTGGAAGGTGTGGAATGTCACTCGTTTTGTAGCTGGTGCAACCGGAGGAAAATAATGGGCTTCTTTAGCGACCGCAAAATCAAAAAAGCTGAAGAAAACATGGATTTGGATGAACTGTTGTCTTTGTCCAAGGAAAGCGCGCCGGACACCGCCGCCAAGGCGCGCGAGGCGTTCGTGCGGGTGGCCGGAGCGGTGTCGAAACGCTCGCTGCTGGCGACCGAAGAATTGCGCAAGCTGGCCAACCAGGGCCAGGGAGATCTGCGCGTACAGGCCTGGCGGGCGCTGCTTCGCGGCGGCGATCCGCAATACCTGGAAGACGTCGGCCAGTGCCTGACCGACGATCCGAACGGTCCGGTGACTAAGCTGGCGATGGGCTACTTCGACGACGTGCGCGAGCGTGACCCCGAAATGCTGCGCAGCCGTCTGACCGCCAACGAGTCGATCATGGCGCTGATCTTGCAAGACCTCACCGCCGACAAGCTGACGTTGAAAGACCCCCGGGTGCAGCGCGCTTACCGGTTTGTCGAGCTGTTCGGCCTGTGGGACCAAGCGGATATCGCGGAGAAGACCATGGCGCTGCTGGAAAGCAACACCATGGCCGACAATCCGAAGCTGCACGCGCTGCTGCTCGACGCGATGACGCGGGCGTTTCCGGAGCGCATGGCCAAGTTCCTGCTGAACCAGTGGCTGAAAAATACCGCCGTGCCCGGCTGCAGCGAACAGATGGTCGAGCGCATCAAGGGCGTCGGTAAACAGGCGATCCCGTTGCTGATGAGCTTCATTACCGATTATCGCTCGAAGATCGAAACCCAGCGTTCGGCACAGTCGGTGCGCACGCCGGAGTACGAAGTCAGCCGGTGGGCCGTCTACTTGCTGGGCGAACTGGCCCTCAAGGACGACCCCAAGGTGATCGACTTCCTGATCGAGATGTCGGTCGACACCAAGCTTTCGGACACCGGCCACCACCGCAAGAATGCGCGGGAAGCGCTGGAGAAGATCCGCTCGCGCGTCGCGTAACCGGCTTGAGTGAGATAATCGTTTTCGTGTAACCGACTGAGACGGGTCGCGATACGATCAGACCAAGTCCGCCCGGAAAAATCGACCCGGCAACGTATTATGCGCAATTTTACCGGTTTTTGGCCGACCACCGGCGCACAACATGTTGATTGCGTGGGAAAATATTTTTACCTTTCACCGGAAAACAACCGTGCAAACGATCCCTTTTCAGCGTACAAGTGCTTGATTTTGCTGGGGCCGTTTTCCCGTTAAACGGCCGTTTTTCGCCCGTGGTTTTTGCCGATCTCGAACGCGCGGAGGCCTTCGGCAGTAGGAGAGAGAAATACACGTTTTGAATGCCGGGTCGGCTGGGCTGGAACAGGCGTTCGAATTGCTGTGAAAGTTTTCACAGGACGCTGAATTTCACAGCGGGGCCCCGACATCCCAACCGAAGCCCGGAGCGAACGCGACGGGCGAGCGAAGGGATCCCTTCCTCGACCTGATCCCGTCCGCTGGGTGGCTGGCGCGCAAATCAAGAAAGGGATTCCTTCGCTTGGCTCGCTCATCGAACTTGCGCGCCTCGGTCGAGCGACAAGCAAAATGGAAGCGCCAAGAGAA
>CAZEDX010000091.1:0-15925 GCA_964511015.1 uncultured bacterium
CTTCAATCCCATCGAACGACTCTGGCTCGATCTGAAGACCAACTACTTCGCCACCCACTCTCAGGAGGAACTGACCGACCATCTCTCGTTTGCCTTTCGCTACTACATGGACCATCAAGACGCATGTCAGTCGATCTGCGGTGGCGAGAAATGATAGCTATCTACTATATGGCTACTATCCGTCATGGCCGACCTGGAACGTGCCGACACGCGAGCCAACCCGCTGCCCAGGTCCCGGAATCTGGTACAACCGGTGCCGCCGTGTGACCAACACCATCACGGCATGTGCGTCAACCGTGACGGCACTATGCACACCCGCCGCCGCCACTAAGTGATCAAGGGCGGAGGTAAAGCCCCTTGCGAAGCGGCGATATCGGGTTCAGATTCTCAGCCCATAGACCAAATGTCAGGAGCTCCGAATGAACGGACAAACCATCACCGACAAAGACCGTCAAATGGCGCAGAAATGCGTCGAGTGCCCCGTCTGCCGTCACGCGCGCAAGATGCAGCGCGGCGTCGCTTACTGGTTCGTCAAATCTATCGAAGGCGGACTCTGCCCCTACTGCAAAGCCTACGAAAAGGTCTACGGTCGCAAGGCGCACGAGGCCGAGCCGGCGCGAGGCTAGTTCGTCTGTCGGCAGACCAGCCGATTCCGTTGGAAAACCTGGGGGCAACCGAACGCTCCGTTCGGACACGGACCGAGTACGCTGATCGTTTCCGGTTCAACCGTGCAGTTGGCCTGGGGCATGCGCTTGCTTTGGACTTCATACGTCGCCGTCCAGCTCAAACCCGTGCGCATGTTGTAGGTCAGCAACGAATACGACATCTTGCTGCGGCCCGCCGAAGGGTCGAGAACCACGACCGTCCCCGGCATTTCGTAGCCGGCAATCACCACCAGGTGCCCACCACGACCGCCGGGCCCGGCCAGGGCAGCAATCACCGGCTTGTCGTCATCGATTAACTTCACGATCCGGTTGAAAGGCAACGGGCCCATCTGGTAACGGCCGCGGATGTTCGAAATACGGTTCATTATCACCGGCATCTCGGTTAGATCGGCATAACGCTGACACTCAGGAGCGTTCTGGCAGCACAGGCCGCGGCCGAAATAGAATTTCATGTCGTATTCGGACTGGACCGTGCAATCCGTCAGTTCGATCCGTTGGACGTATTCCGTTACCATGGCGATGGTCGCCGCTCAAACGCCGGCGACGGTCTGCTGGCGATGCAGCCGGATCTCCAGTTCCTTGCCGCTGACCGTCTGCGGCTCCTGGGCCGCCACATCGTTGAACTCCACGCCAAAGGCCAAAACCAATGCCGCAAGCAGCATCCCCACAAGGGTCGGAGCGACAACCGCATGGCAAGACAAACCCCATTTCATCTGTGACTCCCCATTCCGCGAATCTGATGTTTTGGAAAATACTGTTGCTACAGATGGGTGTCAACGATGCGGGGCGTTAGAGAGCAGACCGCGCGAAAGGACTAATGGTTTTGCATTTCGGTGAAGACCTGGCAAATGCTGTCGTCGGCAGTGTAATCATCGCGACCGGTTTGGCGTGGATTGCGGTCCGTGCCCTTATGGCACAAGTACATTCCACATGCCAGGAAAGGTCGGCACATTCTGAATCCGGAACCCACCGTATCCCCCTCTCCCTTGACGCCTCCGCCCCGCCCGCATAGCATCTTTTGCTCGTGATGGAATCTGGGCGTTCGGCGTCCGGTGGCGCGTCGGTGTCCGGAACGTGAACAGGCCGCGCTAGGCGGGGAGCCAGCGGTGCCCTGTACCCTCGATCCGCTCTAGAGGGGCTGAATTCCCGACCGAGGCTTTAGCCTCTTCATCGGGCAGTTGCCCCAGGCCAGCAGGTCGGGCCTCACGCGGCAGGTGCCTCCGAACCGTGTCAGGACCGGAAGGTAGCAGCACTAAGGAGGAGAGCCTGGGTGCCGTGGGTCACCTGACATTGCCCCTGGGGAAGAACGTCGGTGCTGAGGCGGGACGACGAAGGGTGCGCGGCCTGTTGACGTCCCGGACCATGAGGCCGGGCGAACACCCACCACAGGTGTAGGGTCATGCCGTATCTGGTTTTGGCGCGCAAGTACCGGCCGCAGACGTTTGCCGATCTGGTCGGCCAGGAACACGTCACGCGCACGCTGACCAACGCGATCAGGCTCGGCCGCATCGCGCACGGCTACCTGTTCACCGGCACGCGCGGGGTCGGCAAGACGACCGTCGCGCGCATCTTCGCCAAGGCACTCAATTGCGAGTCGGCGCAGGGCCCGACGCCCGAGCCGTGCGGCACCTGCACCTCGTGCCGCGAGATCGCCGCCTCGACCAGCAACGACGTGTTCGAAATCGACGCCGCGTCGAATACCGGCGTCGATGACATTCGCGAACTGCGCGAGAACGTGAAGTACCTGCCTTCGCGCGGGCGGTTCAAAATCTACATCATCGACGAAGTCCACATGCTTTCGCGCAGCGCGTTCAATGCGTTGCTCAAGACGCTGGAAGAGCCGCCGCCGCACGTGGTGTTCATCTTCGCCACGACCGAGCCGCACAAGATTCCGGATACGGTGCTCTCGCGCACGCAGCAGTACGAATTCAAAATGGTTTCGCAGCAGGCGATCCGGAACTACCTCGACAAGCTGATGAAGGCCGAGCAACTCACCGTCCCGTCCGACGTGTTGGCGGTGGTGGCGCGCAAGGCCGCCGGCAGCGTGCGCGATGCGCTGTCGTACATGGATCAGGTACTCTCTTACGGGCCCGACCGGCCGCTGACGGAAATCGCCGACGTCCTGGGCGTGGTTGACCGCCAGGCGCTGCTCGATGTCTCGGCCGCGGCGCTGGCCGGCGACCCGGTGGCCGTGCTCGATGTGCTCGAACGGCTCGGCACTTCCAATTGGGACGTGAAGGATCTACTGGCCGATCTACTCGAGCATTTCCGCAATCTGGTCGCGGCGAAACTCGCGCGGCAGCCCGGCACGCTCATCGATGCCGGCGACGCCGAACTGGCCGCACTGTCCAAACAGGTCGAAAAAGTTGCGCCGGAAGCGCTGGAACACCTGTTCCTGCTGCTGGCGGAAAGCGAAGAGCTGATCTTGCGCAGCGGTCAGCCGCGGCTGGTGCTGGAAATGACGCTGGTGCGCCTCGCCGGCGCGGCGAAGATCCGCTCGCTCGACGAAGTACTTGACCGGCTGCAGGCAATCAAGGAGGGCTTAGCCACCGGCAGCCCCCCTCCAGCGCCCCCCGTCTCGCGGGGGGTGACCGCGGCGCCTTCCCTTCGCGAGACAGAGGGGGCTAGGGCAAGTAGCTGGTCCGCCGCTTCACCGTCGGCTGAGCCCGAGGCGCCAGCCGAAGATCTTGACCCATTCACCAATCCGCGCGGCGCGCTGGCCGCGGCGTTGCGCCCGAAGCGGCGCTCGCTGGCGGCCCTGCTGCCGACCGCGGAGGTCGTGCGCGACGGCGACCGCGTGGTCCTGCAGGTACCCCGGGGCATCAACTACAACCAGTTCGAGCGCGACCTGGCGGTGGTGACCGAAGCGGCGCAAGAAGCGTTTGGCGCGCATGTCACGGTCGCCCTCGAACAGGGCGCGACCAAGTCCGACACTTCCCCGCGGGCGAAGATGGAAGCGCAGAAGGCCGAGGAAGAACGGCGGCGCGCGGTCCAGCGTGAATCGCTGACCCATCCGGCGGTACAATGGACCAAAGAGCTATTCCCGGAGGCGGAGGTCACCGTGCGTCCGCTGAAACCGACAGAGACGAAGGAGGAGTGATGTCCAAAGGTATGGGCAACATCATGAAAATGGCGCAGCGCGCGCAGCAACAGATGCTGGAGATCCAGGAAGGCCTAGCGACCAAGACCGTCGAAGCCACTAGTGGCGGCGGCATGGTCAAGGCCGTGGTCAACGGCAAGCAGGAACTGCTCTCGGTGAAAATCGAGAAAGACGCCGTCGACCCGAACGACGTCGAAATGCTGCAGGATCTGATCGTCGCCGCGGTGAACGAAGCCCTGCGCAAGGCGCAGGAAATGATGACTGCGGAGATGAGCAAAGTCACCGGCGGGCTGAATATCCCCGGCCTGTTCTAGACCGCGGCCATGTTCTTCGACGAAGGTCCACTTCAGGAGCTGGTTGCGCAGCTCACCCGCCTGCCCGGCGTCGGCCGCAAGTCAGCCGAGCGGCTGGCGATGCATCTACTGCGCGCGCCCGGCGAAGAAGTGCAAGCGCTGGCCGCGGCGATGCTGGTAGTCAAAGAACGCATGGGCCTGTGCACGACCTGCTTCAACCTGACCGACGCCAGCCCCTGCCGCATCTGCCGTGACGAATCGCGTGACACGAGTGTGCTGTGTGTCGTCGAACAGCCGCAAGATGTGATGGTGCTGGAAAAGACCAAGGCGTTCCGCGGCCGCTACCACGTGTTACATGGCGCGCTCTCGCCATTGGACAACGTAGGGCCCGAGCAGCTACACATCGATCAGCTCTTGGCCCGCGTCGACGCCGGCGGCGTGCGCGAGGTGATTCTCGCCACCAACCCGAACCGCGAGGGCGAAGCAACGGCCGCCTATTTGGCCGATCTGCTCGCCGGCCGTCCGGTGGAAGTCACGCGCATCGCCCGCGGCGTGGCGGTCGGCTCCGATCTCGAATACGCCGACAGCGTGACGCTGAAGCTCAGCCTCGAAGGGCGGCGCAGAGTCTGACCGGCCTCATCGTTGGTGAAGATTTGCGCCACTGGGAATCCCGGTGCTATGATTGGCGCACTCGACCAGGCAGGATAGCGCGATGACGATCGTCAACTACACTACCAAAGAGATCAACTGTAAGATCGTCTACTATGGGCCGCCGCTCTCGGGCAAGACGCGCAATCTCAAAACCATCTTCGAACGCACGCCGTCGGCCAACCGTGGTGAACTGATTTGTTTGCAGCACGACGACGAGCGCACCTGCTACTTCGATTTCCTGCCGCTGTTCCTAGGCCAGATTCAGGGGTTCACCACCCGCTTGCATCTGTACAGTGTACCAGGAAATGCGGTGTTCGATTCGAATCGTCGCATGATTCTCAAAGGCGTCGACGGTATCGTTTTCGTGGCTGACTCCCGTCGTGAACGGCTCGATGAAAATCTGGAAAGCATGGACAACCTGCGCCGGAACCTGGCCGCTCACGGCTACGATATGGAACGCATTCCGATGGTTGTGCAGTACAACATGCGCGACTTTCCGACTGTGATGTCGGTGTCCGATCTGGCGCTGGTACTCAATCCCTCCAGCCGGCCGCAGTTCGCCGCCAATGCGCAGACCGGCGAAGGCGTTATCGAAACATTGCGCACTTTAAGCAAACTCGTCCTTAAAGACCTCATTAAAACGAAGTAGCGCTTCCAACCTGACCTTTGCTTCTGCACTAAATAAGAGGGGCGAACCCGTCGGTCCGCCCCTTGGCATTGTCTTGCCGGAGATCCCGAAACCCTAGCCCCAAGACACCGGCTCTTGATGAGCCTTAGCAGCCGCAGCCGCCGCTGTCGTCGTCATCGTCGCCCGAGGAAGAAGTGTCGTCGTCGGGCAGGACGATGTCATCGTCGCTGTCGTCGTCGGTTTCGTCGTCGTCGGTGATATCGTCGTCGATGGTGGTATCGTCGTCGGTCGTATCGTCATCCACGGTGACCGTCACTTCGATGTAGGCCGCCTTGTTCTCAGTATCCGAGCCGCCCGGCGAGGTCACGGTTAAGCTGACCGCGTAGGTGCCGGCGGTCTGATAGACATAGGTCGGCGATTCTTCGGTCGACGTGCCACCGTCGCCGAAATCCCACTCATACGCGGTGATATCGCAGCCGGTGTAATCGACCGAAGTGCTGGTGAAATTCACGGTGAGCGGCGCCTCGCCCGAACGGGGCAGGCCGGCGAACGCGGCGATCGGCGCGCCACAGACGACTTCGAACGCGTCGGCGAGTTCAGCTTCGCCGAACTCGGTGGAAATCTTCACGGTCCACAGTCCCGGATCGAGGTTCTTCAGATCGAACACGGCGTTCGCGGCGGTCGCCGAACTCACGGTCACGGACTCCGCTTCCCGCGAGGTATGGCCGGTGCGGGTGAGCGTCGCCGTCATGGACGGGGTGAAGTTCGCGCCGTCGAGCGAAATCGTAAAGCTGGCGTCGTCGTTCGGGCCGCTATCCGGATCGATGGCAGTCAGTTCCGGTGGATTGGTCGTCACAGTGAAGCCGTCCGCGAGCGTTCCCGAGCCGGCGGAGGTCGTGACCACCACGTCGTACAGACCAACCGCCGCGCCGGTGAGGTCGATGTCGCAGGTGATCTGTTCCTGCGAGTCGACGGTCACGTTGGTGGCGACGATCTCCGCATCACCGGCCTCGCTGACCAATTTGACCGTGGAACCGATGAGGAAGAAATTGCCAGCCACCACCACCCCGGTCAGCGCCGCGTCATTCAAACCGGTGTTCGGGGTGATCGACGCCACGGTGGGCAGAGGCTGGTCATAGATGAACTGCAGGTCTTTCGCCGTGGCGTTGTAGTACACAATGAACGGCGAGCCATAAGTGTCCAACGCCAAGCCGGTGAATTTGCCGGTGTCGCCCGTGTCATCGAGGGTCTGAATGTCCCAACCATCTAGGTCGGCGGTCTCCACGGCGTAGTTCAACACACCGGCGGCGTAGTAGGTAAGGTGCAGGTAGTCGTTGTCGTCCACGACGAGGCTGCTGTACATGCCGTAGTCACCGCTGCCGCAGTCCACGTCGTCCATACTCCAGTCGCCCGCCACCTTGGAAATGATGCACACGCATTCGTCACCGATCGTCTCGGTGTTGAAGGAGCTGATGTAGATGTTGTCGCCCGAGTCGACGGCGATGCTGGCCCATTCGCCGGCCTGATCGAAATCGACCGCGGTTTCGAAGAACCAGCCGCTGCCGTTCTGGTAACCGAACTTCTGGTAGCCCAGTGTCTGATCACGATAGGCCACCTGCGGGTAGTTCGCGCTGTCGAACGCGAGCGCCGTATGGGCACCCATGTCGAACGGCCAAATCGCTTCGTCTACGTTGTGGCCTTCCCAAGTTGCATCACCGGTCCGCCAGGAGACGGTCACGCCCATGTAGGCGAACGCCTCGTTGTCGTAGTGATAAGAAACGAACGGCACGCCGTCGACGCGGAACCGCAGCCGGATGTAATCGCCGCGCAAGGTGCCGCCGTTGGAAATGAACTCGGTGTGCCAATCGGAGCCGTCGTACCAAGCGTACTTTGCCGCTTCGTTGTTGGCGTCAAAATAGGCGATGGCTGGGTAGTCGGTAACAGGGTTGATATCGATGCTGGCCCATTGGCCGACCTGGCCCGACTCAATCAGGGTGATATCCCACCCGTCCCAATCGCGGGAAGCATAATAGAGTTGGGCGTTCGAAGCGTCGTACCACGCAATGTGCGGCGTATTGGACGAATCCAACGCGATGGTCGCGTATTGACCCTGGTCGCCGGCAGAGGCGACCGTTTCCTTCACCCAAACCGCCTGCGCATTGGTCGCCCAGCTCACGGCAACGGCCAGCGCCAGCAGCGCCACCAGGACAGGAAGAAAGCGCAATGATCTGCTGCTCAACATGAGGGACTCCTTCTCAAGATAGTTTGCCGCTGCAACCAAGTCTTAACATTGTATTGATTTGCAGGTTGGTTGGCAAATTGATTTCGACACCGCGAGGAATGGTCGTTGCTACCACCTCTGTCAGTATGCTGTCATAAAAGGAACTATCAGAACAGTCCTTGACAGGCCCGTTTAGAAAGCTAGAATCGGCGGACATTTTGTGCATGGCTCGCGCCAAACGAACCAACAGCGGCGTGAGCTAGGCGAATCATCGGCTGTGGTACAAGGGAGCTGCATCATGTCGGTCAGGAAAGTGGTGATCGCCGGAGCGGGTGGTCGTGACTTTCACAATTTCAACACGTTCTATCGTGACAATCCCGATACCCGGGTGGTGGCTTTTACGGCTACGCAAATTCCACATATCGACGACCGCTGCTACCCGGCTGAATTGGCCGGCCGCTACTATCCCGACGGTATTCCCATTGTCAGCGAGTCCGAATTGCCGGCCCTGATCGCCCAACACGAGGTGGACGAGGTCGTTTTCGCGTATTCCGATGTCAGCAACCAATACGTGATGGAGATGGCGGCCAAGGTCAATTCCTGGGGCGCCGATTTCGTCTTGCAGGGCCGTCGGCACACCACGTTGAAGGCGAACGTACCGGTCGTGTCGATCTGCGCGGTGCGCACGGGCAGCGGCAAGAGCCAAAGCACGCGCCGCGTGGTCAGCCTGTTACAGGCAGCGGGTAAACGTGTGGTGGCGATCCGTCACCCGATGCCATATGGCGACCTGGCCCGCCAGAAAGTACAACGCTTTGCCTCGATAGAAGATCTCGATCTACATGAATGCACGATCGAAGAACGCGAGGAATACGAGCCGCATATCGCCACCGGCGTGGTGGTCTATGCCGGCGTTGATTACGGCGCCATTCTCGACCAAGCCCAACGGGAAGCCGACATCATTGTCTGGGACGGTGGCAACAACGATACGTCGTTCTACCAGCCCGATTTGGAAATCGTTGTCGCCGACCCGCACCGCGTCGGCCACGAACGGCTTTATCACCCCGGCTTGACCAACGTGTTGCGCGCCCATGTGATCGTGATCAACAAAGTCGACACCGCCAATCTTGCCGACTTGCAGGCGCTTCGGGAAAGCCTGCATGCGCTGAACCCGAAAGCGATGGTGATCGAAGCGGCCAGCCCGGTAGTTGTGGAAAACGGCGAGATGCTGCGCGACAAACGGGTGCTGTGTATCGAAGACGGCCCGACGCTCACCCACGGTGGCATGTTGTTCGGCGCCGCCGTGCTTGCCGCCAAACACCACGGGGCGGCCGAATTGGTTGACCCTCGCCCGTTCCTGCGCGGCGAATACCGCGAAATCTTCGCTAAATATGCGCACATCCAGGGACTGCTGCCGGCAATGGGCTACGGCGAGCAGCAGATACGCGACCTGCAGGCGACTATCGATGCCGTCGACTGCGATGCAATTGTGATCGGCACGCCAATTGACTTGCGCCGACTAGTCAATTTCGGCAAAAAACCGGCCGTACGCGTAAGCTATGAGCTGCAAGAAATCGGCAAACCCGACTTGGCCGATGCCCTGCGGTCCAAGGGACTAATTTGATGCCCCGTGGCGCGGCCATCGCGGTTTGTTTAATGTGCGCCGCGACCCTGGCAGCGGCCGCGGTCTGCCCATCGCCTCTCGTTCTGCTGGTCCGCAGCACGGAACGCATCGTGCACGTGCGCGTCGACTCCCTGACCGTCGAGACGGCGGCGGGTCAGCCATTCACCCGCGCCTCGGCCAAAGTGCTCGATACGCTGAAAGGACCACGGGAAACCCAACTCTATTTGCGCGTGCCCGGCGGCCGGGTGGGCGAGTTCATCATGGTGGTGCCCGGCGCGCCCACTCTGCGGGCCGGCGAAGAATACGTTGCTTTTCTGGTGCGCGACGACAACCCGGCTTTTTCTCAGGCTGCGTGGCGCCCGTTCAACCTCGGCGAAGGCCTGTTTGCCGTGATCCGCAAGGCCGGCCGCGTCTACGCCGTGCAAGCGGCCACCGAGGCGCCACGTTTGTTCGCGGCATGCGCTGACACGCCAGACAACTGTCTCGCGCAGGCTCGTGCCAACGGCGAAGAACTGAGCGCCTTGAAAATCCACATTCGCGAGGCGCTGGCGCAAGGCGACCCATGAAACGCGCATTGGCCGGTGTCTGGCTCGTGCTCTTCGCGGCCACAGCCGCGGGAGCCTACGAATTTGCCGACTGCAGCGGTGCCGCCTGTCATTGGGACCGTTACCCCGTCAGCTACTATGTGCGTACGCCATTGGGCATCGACCTCGACGAAGAAACGGTCCTGGCCGAAATCCAGGCTTCCTTCCAGCGATGGGATTACGAACACCAGACATTTTGCGCGCCACTGGCTTTCCATTACGCGGGAACCATCGATCTAGCCAATCCCATCGGCCGCAACTACAAAAACGTGGTTTCGTTTGAAACCGAGAATTGGCTTTATGGCTCGGAAGCGCTGGCGATCACCACTTGTTCCTACGCGGAAGGCACCAGCGAATTCGTCGACTGCGATATTTCGATCAACGCGGTGGACTACGATTGGGCTCTTGCCGACAACGGAACCCGCGCCGGGCTGCGCGCGACACTGACTCACGAGATCGGCCATTTCTGGGGCTTGGCCCATTCTTCCGTCTACCTAGCAACGATGTATCCGTACTACAACGAGAACAAATCGGCGGCGGAGGATCTCAACCGCGACGACATTCTGGCCGCCGCAGTGGCCTTCTGCGAAGACGAACTGCCGGCGGATGACTGGCAGGAAGAAAACGATTCGTACACTCTGGCGCGTGTGCTGGCGGACCGCACCGAATTGAATGACCTGCGTCTCTTCGACGACGATTGGTGGCGGTTAACACTGGCGGCCGGCAAGCGCCTGAAGCTCAAGGTACAAGATCAGGACGCCACGCGATACAAGTCGCTCGAACTGTACGACGAAACCGGCGCCATGGTGGACCAGCAACGTTGCGACGGCGAATGCGCACAGGCGTTGGGTGAGGCCGGCGAAGAACGGACCGTTTGGCTGCGCGTGACCGGTGACTACGACAATCATCATGTGCAGGCCGAAACCTATTCCGTGACCCTAAGCCAGGTCGACCCGGGCGCCGAGGGTTCGTTGTATGACGACGACGGCAACGAGCCGGCCGCCGATGACGACGACGATGACCGCGGTTGCGGTTGCACGGTGGCGCCGACCGCGCCGGACGGCGGCCCGTGGCCGGCCGCTCTCATCGGCCTGACGGCGGTTGGATATCGATGGCTACAACGGAGACAACGGCGCGCCAAGGAAGCTGCTTAGGGAGACTCGGACATGGACATCTATCGTAGCGATCGTCGCATGGTGTTGGTGGCCTTGGGCGGCAACGCCTTGATCAAGGCGGGCGACACGCCCGACATCAGCACCCAGGAACGGAATGCCGACGAAATCGTCAGCAAGCTCATGACGCTGGTTGAGCGCGATTTCAATCTGGTTGTGACTCACGGCAATGGTCCGCAAGTAGGCAACCTGTTGCTCCGCAACGAATGCGCCCGCGATCACCTACCACGCATGCCGCTCGATTTGCTGGTCGCCGAGACCGAAGGTTCCATGGGCTACCTGTTGCAGCAGGCGTTCTTGAATCACCTGCGCCAGGCCGAGGCCCGGCGCTACGTAGTAACGGTCATTACACAGGTAGTCGTCAGCCCCGAAGACCCGGCCTTTGCCCGGCCGAGCAAACCGATCGGCATGTACTACAACGCCGAAGAAGCCAAGATGCTCGAAGAGCAATACGACTGGAAGATGATTCTCGACGGCGAACGCGGCTTCCGCCGGGTAGTCCCCAGCCCCCGCCCGCTCAAGATCGTGCAACGTCACATGATCCGGCACAGCGCGCAAGAAGGGCATATCGTCATCGCCGCCGGCGGCGGTGGGGTGCCCATCAAGGTCGGCAAGGACGGTCTGTACGAGGGCGTCGAAGCGGTTATCGACAAAGACCTAACTAGTTCCATGCTAGCCGCGGAGATCAAGGCCGACACACTGATCATCCTGATGGAAGAGCCGAAGATCTTCATCAACTTCAAGACGCCCCGACAACGGGCGCTCGATCGCGTGACGCTTTCGGAGATCACCGATCACCTCGCCGAAGGGCATTTTCCCGCGTCGTCGGTCGGCCCCAAGGTCGATGCCGCTATTCAATTCGTGCAGCGCGGCGGCCGTCAGGCGATCATCACCAGTGCCGACCGTCTCTCCGCCGCTCTCGATGGCCAGGACGGCACCACCATCGTGCCGTAACCGGGTTCAGTTGCCGGCTCGCTCCGGCGGCGACGCTTTTGTCAACTTGTTGGCGATCTCATGGATCGACAACCGCGCCTTCTCGCCGGCGCGATCGACGACTTGCCATGACTTAGCCAGCCGGATCGCTTCGTCCTCCGGCGCCCCGGTTAGTTGCGCCAACACGGCGTGATACCGCTTCAACAACGCATCGTCATAGTCACGCAAATCGCTATGAACCGAGGGGAATATCGGATCAAGTCCTTCGTCTGACAACATGGACCCGCGCGGCCGTTCCAGATGCAGCCGCAGCCAACGAGCCAATTCAGGCCGATCATGCCGCGATTCGATCTCGCGCAGTGTGGTGGCCGACCGCTCCAGCGCCTGCAGCGCGTCGCGCGCCAATCTCAGGTGTTCGCGCAGCAGATCTTGTTCCTGGGCCAGTGTGCCGAGGCGGGTTTCGAATTGTCGTCGCAACTGCCAACCGCTTGGGGTCTGGCGGACAACCAATGCCGGGTCGCGTGGTCGCGGCGGAGAAGTCGGGAGTTGTCCGTCCGTATTCCACGCCGGCGACAGTATCACCGTAACGCGGTACGACAGCGTTTCGTGTAAAGCCAGATCCACCACGTATCTGCTTTGGCGTATGGTAGACAGCGCGGCCGAATCGACTTGCGCGCCAAACGACGGCGCTCCTTGGGCGCGCACCAATAGCATCGTGCCATCCGGTGCATCACACTCGCCACTCACCATTAGCGCACCGGTCGGCCCAGTGGCGGAGACGGCGGTCAGATGCGACAAGCCGGGCGCCGAATTGCACCCGGCCAGTAGTGCTGCCAGCAACATCCAAAACAACCGTTGATTTCGCCGCACCCCGAGGGCGCGAGCATTTCTTGGCGTACTCATCGTAGCGACTCCCCATGTGTTTCGTTTTCCAATCGAGTAGCGTGCAACAACCTCCGTGAGGGCTGACGAACCTGTCTATTCCTCGGGCGTGATTACGCCGTAGTAGCGGCCCAGCCAGTACGCGTGCAAATAATCGGGACCGCCGCCGTCGGTCCAGTCGGTCGCCGGCGAATTCCAATGGAACGGTCCGGCCACATAGTTGTTGGTGGATACATCACGCTCCCACAGCGGGGTTGCATACAAGCCCTGGAACCGCCCGCCCTGCATCCAGTCGAGCTTCCAGGGCAGACTGGGCAGTGGCGAAGCACACCATTTCGGATCGAGACGCTGATCGAGCGGGAAACTCTGTTTCGGATATGGGAACTCGCGCAGGCTCCACCGGGCTTCCGCAAGCACTTCGTCGTAACGTGCCGGCGGATCGGTAAACGCGTAAGCAGCGATCGGCCACAACACTTGCCGCGAGACTCCGTTGAACAACATCCCATTTTGCCAGCCGTTGGCAATGGTCGTCAGCCCCGGCTCACCAGTTCCTTCGGCAAGGAACTGCAGAATCAGATGGCCGATCGTATCGAGATGCTGGCCCGACCAATCGGAGATGCCGTAGATGTAGAACATGCCATCGCCGCCGCCGGCCCAGATCTGATTGGTGAACTTATTCCACAGCTCCTGATAGCGGGTCCGGTAAGCGCCTTCGCCCGTGGTCATCCAGGCCAGCCAGTTTGCCTTGATCTCGTTGAAGCCGCCATCGTTGGCAACCGAGCAGTAGTCAGCCAGCAGTCGCGCATGATCGGCGATTTTGGCGCGATACTCGTCGTACGCCGCATCGTCCGGCAGGTAGATCCACGATAGGGTATAGGCATAGTAAAGCCCTTGGATCATGTCGTTGTTTCCGGGTGACAGCCAGTCGTAAGCCTCATAGGGCGCCACGCCGGGGATCCATTCCTTGCTGCCGTCGGCGACGTGCGGGCGCACCGCGCGGGCAAAGGTCGTCGGATCTTGCGGAATGTCATGCGCCAGGAACTGCGCGTCGAGAATGCGCAACCAGTTGTCGAACGCTTCCTGCTCACCGGTCACCAGCCAGCGGAAGACCTGGCTGGCCAGATAGCAGCCGTTCCACAACAGTGCATCCCCCGATTCCGACTGTTGAAGCGGGTCAGAGGGAACAAGCGCCAAGCTGACAAAGCCGAGCGGATTGAGAAACAACTCGGGCATGTCGGCGTCAAACGCAGCGGCCTTTTCCGCCAGCGTTGGCGCAAAACCGCGGGCACGCAGCATTGTCTCGAGCATGCTGACCTGGTCTACCCATTTGTTCACCACGCGAATCGCGCCTGGATGCGCGCGGTACCAGTCGAAGTCGGTACGGTAATGCGGGAAGTAATGGATCATCGCCGCGAACTCCGGCCGATCGCGATAGGAATCGAAAAACTCCAGCTGGTGGTACGAGTTCAAAATCAGATTGACCGTCGTCTTCAACCAGCCCGGCGGCTCTTCGTGGGAGACTACGAAAAAGTCGTCGCTGATGAAGGTAGGCTTGGCGCCAGCCGGCGCCGGCTCTGACCAGGTTTCTGTGGCGGTCAGCTCGTGCACGCCGCCGACAGTGGCGAACTGCGCTTGAAAGTCGCCGCGTGCCGAGGTTGCCTCGCCTTCGATGATTACCGGATCACCATCCTCTTCCGTGCGCGTGACGCCGCCGTACTCCACGGCGAAATCGGCGACCTGCAACTCGACATCGATCGCGCCTGTCGTCAGATCGATCTGACCGGTCCACGCCGCGTGAACTTCGTAGTCGATCTCCAGGCGCGGATCAGCGAAGGACAAATCGTTGAAGCGGATCAGCCGAATGAAATTCGGTTCGTCGTCGGCGCCGCGAATCTCCACCGTACCGGTGTAGTCGCCATTCACCGAATCGCTGCCTTCGATCTGAAAGATCGTGTTGGGCTGCAACGACTCCAACGTCGTGTCATCGTCGATCGTGTCGTCGTCAACACTGTCGTCGTCAACATTGTCGTCGTCGCCGGCATCGTCGTCCGTCGTGTCGTCATCGCTCGCGCTTTCGACATCGTCATCATCGCCACAACCGACCACGGTGGCCAGTAGTGCGATCGACAGCAGCCATACCAACCGCTGGAAGTTGGCGTGCATGGTGACCCCCCGAATTTATTCCGGCCGCATTATATCCTGATTTGGCGGGCAAAAACGAACCGGCGTCTATCGCTTGCCGCCAGACAACAGCCGTCTGACGATCTTGTCGCAAAAATCAAGGTCGCGGGACCCGACTGTCTTGTGCCCATTGATGAAAAACGTCGGCACCCCGGTAACCCCGAGTTGCTTGGCCAGCGCAATTTCCCGTTCGATCTGGCTGGTCACCTCCGGACTGGTCATGTCACGCCGCAGACGGTCGCCATTCAAACCGAGTTCCGGCACCAGGCGGGTGATCATCGGTCGACATGCGCGGCATCATCGGTATTCCATTGCGCCATGTTGCCCATCATCGTGCGCTCGACTTTCCAGAATTTACCTTGACGTCCGGCCGCGCAAGCTAGGCGGTGCAGCCGCTTCGCCTGTTCGCCATGGACAATCTGCGACTGAAAAACCAGCCGGATTCGTCCATCGTATTTCCGCATCAACCGCTCCAGTTCAGGCGTCACTCGGTTACAAAACGGACAGAGCAATTCCATGAACGCAACCACGGTGATTTCGGCATCGGCGGCGCCCTGAGTGAACGATCCGGCAGCGACCGTCACTTGGTAGGATGTGGCCAATACATCATCGATATTTGTGCCCGGACGCGGCATCGGTGTGGGCGGCAGATCCTGCTCTGCCGAAGTGGTCGCGACCGCCAACAACAATATGGCCGGTATAAAACTCAACAACAACCAGCCGCCGGGGCTTTGTCTGATCATCACAGATCCCTTTCTTTCACTGATCCCTTTCTTCCCGGCAGGTGGTCCAAACGTAAATAGGCGATCAACCGATGCGACCGTAAAAGCAGCGGTCGGTTTCCTTTACACTTTGCGGAATGAACAAGCTCTTCGCACGACCGGGCCGCGACAGGATCAAGAGATTCCCAAACCCTTCCGAGTGGTCAGCAGAATGGCAGGGTAGCGTCAAGAGTTTTGTGTCAGGAGTAGGGGTGCGTTAGTTCCCTCCTTGT
>CAZEDX010000092.1:0-15911 GCA_964511015.1 uncultured bacterium
CAGGCGTGTTCGCCGTAATGCTTCGCGAAGACGGCCGCGTCGTTCAGCCGAAAATCGGCGCCGAGGTCGATGACGCAACGTGCGCCTGACGCAAGCAACGCCGGCATCACGGCCTGGCTTTCCCCGTGTGCCATGGCGCAGAAGACGACATCGGCTCCGGCGGCGGCTTCCACCGGCGCCAGGTCGACCAGCGAAACGGCCGGCAGGTGCAGCATCGCCTTGTGCACGTCGCTCGCGGTTTTGCCGGCATGGCTCTTGGATACAGCCGTCAGTGCGCCGACGCGCGGATGCAGCGACAACAGCCGCAACAATTCGCCGCCGACCAACCCGGCCGCGCCGAACACCGCCACGCGCAACGGAGCTGCGGTCATGCCTCCTCCGGGTCGTGATGGCCGATACGCCGCCGCACAATCTCCGCCAATCCCTTGATGTTGTAACGTGCGTTGTGCGCCGGCAACTTCAGTGCGCCTTCAATGTAATCGCGGCCGACGGAGTTGTCGGTCACCGGTCCAGTCACGACGTGGATCGGCAGGTGAAAATGGTGTGTATAGTAATGGTGGGCACCGAACACCGCGACGGGATCCGGCGCACAGACCACATGGCAGCAAGCGACGCCCATCAGCTCGCGATCTTGTAATAGGTCGGCCACACCGTACTCACCCAGAATGCCGTCGCCCAGTTCGGCGATGATGACGTCGGGTTCCTGCGCGGCCAGGTAATTGAGCAAACCCTTGGCGACGCTCACCACTTCCTCGCCACGGGTGCTGGCCAGACCGGCATCGTTGAAGCTGGCGATGGCAAACGCGCCGCCGTCTTGCATGCCGAGCGTATCGCGCATTAGTGAAACGCCGGTCATCTTGCAAGCGGCGACCTTAATTCCTTTGTGCGTCAGATAGCGGATGATTTCCGTCGCGGCCAATGTTTTGCCGCTGTTCATGCACGTACCGGCCACGTAAACGACCGGGCAGTCGCAGGTCAGTTTCGTGCTGTGGGGGATCGCACCATGGCGGATGTGTGCCGGTTCGCCGACCCGGTCGCCGAAGTGTGGGAAGGTCAGAATGGCGCCGAGCACTTCCGCATCGAACGGCGGCCCGAGTTCGGGGTTGATAGCCGTGCAGTGGCCGAGCACGCCACCGAGATTCAGCACGTGCAGCACGTCACCTACCTTGACCCGTCGCGGCACTTCGCCGGCGTAGCCACGCAACGCTCGCCGCGAACCGAGCACGCCGGCCAGAATGTCCCCCTGGTGCAGCGGCAACATGCGCCCGGTGACGTCTTCGATGGTGTTGTAGGTGTACTTATTGTTGCGAATGCGCACGGCGACAACGTAACCCTCCTTGGCCACCACCGTGTTGCCTACAGTTACGTCCCACGCCAAGCCAGCATTGCGGGTCGCCGAGGAAATGCGATCTAGATGAATTCGTTGTGTTTTCATAGCTCTCCGTTCATACCAAACTGCATAATTATGCAGCATTAGTGTATTCTTATACATGCTCTGCCGCGGCGCGTCAAGGGAAAAGCTACCCGACTTTCCGAATCGCAACGGATCCCCGTCCGAACTCTTCTATTTACTTGACAGCCTTGTCGGCGGGTGGTACACGACCCTGTGCGGTAACTGAATCTAAATTCACTTTCAACAATCAGCAACGATGGCGGTCAAGTTCAAGCGTCTGAAAGGCGAACGGCGCGGTCAGATCATGGCTGCCGCTGGCCAGTTGTTCGCGGACCGCGGCATGTCGGCTGTTTCGATTGCCGACATCACCGCCGCCGCCGGCGTTTCGGTCGGCACCTTCTATCGCTATTTCCCCGACAAGGAAGAACTGCTACGCCAGTTGTTGGCCGAGGCAGGTCACGTGTTGCGCCACACGTTGGCCGATGCCTTTGAGCAGGGGGACACGCCGCTGGCGCGTTTCGAAAGCGCCGGCCGGGCCTTTTTCGAAAAATTCTGCGAACGCCACCGCGACCTGGTGGTCATCGTGCTGCGCGAGTCGGTGGGGGTGAACGCCGCGATCGAACAGCAACGCATGGAGATCTTCGAGCTGGTAATCGGCGACATCGTCGGCGCGATCACGCGCGTGACCGGCGCCAAAGGGCGGGCAGCCGCGCGGCGGGCGCAGGTGGTCGCGATCTGCCTGCTCGGCATGCTGGAGCGCGTGGCCTATCACTACTACATCTGGGCACCGGACTCGGGCGGCCAGCGCAAGGCCGCCGAAGAGGCGCGGGCGTTCATTCGGGCTGGTCTCGGCAGCGTGCTGCAGGGAGAGGGCTGACATGCCGCCGTTGAAAATCGCCCTGCACACGCACTCCACCCTATCTGACGGGCGACTCAAGCCGGCCGAGATCGCGGCGCGCTATGCCGAACTCGGTTTCGCGGTGGTGGCCTTTACCGATCACGACTATCTGCAGCGGCCCGACTGGCGTTCGCTGTTGCCGCCGTCGACCGACAGCCTGCTGATTCTGCCGGGGGTGGAATTGACCATCCATGAACGCGGGTACGTCCACGTCAACCGCATCGAGGGCGAACGCGAAACACTGCATGTGTTCAACCACCCGGCGGAATACGACTTGCCCTTTGATGACCTGTGCCGCGTGCTCGACGCCGTTGCGCAGAAATTTCCGATCGACGCGGTGGAGATCAGTAGCAAGGGTTTCTACACGCCGGTCTGGAACGACGAAAGGATCGCGTACCCCAAGGTCGCGGCCGACGACAGCCATACGGAGGCTGGCTGCGGGCGGGCCTGGATCGAACTCGATTGTCCGCGCGAACCCGACGAGATCATCCGTGCGATTCGCGCCGGGAAAGCGATCCCGCGGTTTGCGTAGTAAGTGTTGACCCGGACGGGAGATGTCGATGGATTTTGCGTTTACCCCGGAACAACTGGCGTTCCGCGACCAGGTGCTGAAGTTCGCCACGAAGGAACTGGCGCCGCTGGCGGAAGAGGCCGACCTCAAGTCGGAATGGAGTTGGGAGGCCTGGCGTAAGCTGGGCGAGTTCGGCCTGCTCGGTCTACATTTCCCCGAGGAATACGGCGGCGCGGGCGCGGATGTGGTCACGACCTGTCTGGCGGCCGAAGCGCTCGGCGAGGGCGGCATCGACGCCGGCCTGGGCCTAGCCTACGGCGCGCACTCGTTCCTCTGCAGCGACACCATTCTGCGCCACGGTACGCCGGAACAGAAGCAAAAGTACCTGCCCGGATTGGCCAGCGGCAAGCTGGTTGGCGCAATGGGGCTGACCGAGCCCGACGCCGGTTCCGACGCCGCCGCGATCCGCACCCGCGCCGAGAAGCGCGACGGGATGTGGGTGCTCAACGGCAGCAAGATGTTCATCACCAACGGGCCGATCGCCGATGTGATTGTGGTGTTTGCGGTCACCAACAAAGACGCCGGCCCGATGGGCATCACCGGCTTTATCGTGGACAAAAACACGCCCGGGTACTCGGTCGGCAAGGTGCTGCACAAGATGTGTGTTCGCGCCAGCCTGACCTCCGAGCTGATCTTCGAAAATGCGACCATTCCGGCCGAGAACATCCTCGGCCAGGAAGGCTACGGCTTTGTCGCGGCGCTCGGTGCGCTGGAATGGGACCGCTCCGCGCTGCTGGCGCCGGCGATTGGCATGACGCGGCGGATCCTGAAGGAATCGACCCGCTATGCGGCCGAACGCCAGCAGTTCGGCAAACCGATCGCGCAGTTCCAGGCGATTCAGCACAAGCTGGCCGACATGCGCATCTTCGTCGAGGCGGCGCAGGCGTTGGTCTATCGCGTGGCCTGGAAAAAAGATCAGGGTCAGCCGCTCAACCACCTCGAGGCATCGATTGCCAAATTGTTCATGGGCGAGTGTGGTGCGCCGGTGGCTCACGACGCGGTGCAGATCTTCGGCGGCTATGGCTTGATGCACGAGTACACCGTCGAACGTTACTTCCGCGATATGAGACTGGCGTCGATTGGCGGCGGCACCAGCGAGATCCAGCGTATGGTCATTTCGCGCAGCCTGCCGGGAGGTGCGTCATGAACTACGAATACTCGGCGGAATTGAACACGGCCCTGAAATCCTTTGCCGACTTGTGCCGCGAACGCATTGCGCCGCGCGCCGGTGACCTCGACCGCGTGGTTCCCGATGCCGCGGCCGCGTTGTTGCGCGAAAATTTGAGAGTGCTGGCAGAAGCTGGCTACCTAGCCCAGCGATTCCCGACGGACTACGGCGGAGCGGCGCGGTCAGCGGTAGACGCCGCGCCCTTCGATGAGGAACTGGGCCGCGCGTGCGCGGCGACTTACTGGTCGGCGGCGGCCTCGACGACGTGGTGTGGCTGCGCGATCCACCTGTTTGGTTCGCCCGAGCAGCGCGCCCGGCTGTTGCCGGCGCTGGCCAAGGCGGAGCTCATCGGTTGTTTTGCGCTGACCGAGCCCGACGGCGGCAGCGACCTAAACCAGCTCGCCACGCGTGCCGACAAACGTGACGGCGGTTGGGTGCTCAACGGTCGCAAGATGTTCGTCACCAACGGACCGCTGGCCGATGTCGCCGTTGTGCTGACCAAGATCCGCAACGGCGCGGCCGATGAGGGTACCGGCCTGTTCCTGGTCGAGCGCGGCACGCCAGGTTTTGCGGCTGGGGCGGCACGGGCGACGATGGGTTACCGTGGTTCGCCGACCGGCGATCTGACCTTCACCGATTGTGTCTTGCCGGTGACGGCGCTCGTAGGCGAAGTAGGCTCGGGTCTCAAACAGGCGCAACGCGTGCTGGCTGTCGGGCGGATCGGTCTGGCCGCGGCGTCGGTCGGCCTCGCTCGTGCCTGCTTCGACGAAGCAGTGAAATACGCCCACCAGCGCAAAATCGCCGGCCAGAAAATTATGAAGTTCCAGGAAGTCGGCTTCAAAATTGCCGACATGAAGATGCTGATCGACACCGCGAGCCTGCTGGTGCGGCGCGCGGCATGGCTGGCCGACACCGGCGCCGATGATGCCGATCCGGTCGGCCGTTGCGCCAAGGTGTTCGCCACCGAAGCCGCAACGAAAATCAGCTCGTGGGCTGTGCAGATTCACGGCGGCCATGGCTACCTCGCTGAGTATCTGGTCGAGCGGTTGTACCGCGACGCCAAGCTTGGCGAGATCGGGGAAGGAACCAACGAGATTCAGCGCGGCCTGATCGCCCAGGACTGTCTGGCCCGCTGGACGTGAGGAGGGGACATGATTGCCAACACCAGGCGAAACGGGAGGTGTTATCCATGACCAAGCGTGTTGCGATATGCGCCGTAGCTCAAACCAGCTACGAACGCGACAAATGGTACCAACGCCAACAGGGCCTCGGTTGGGAGGTGGTCGAACCGCTGCTCAAGGCGACCGGCCTCGATTTCGCCGAGGAGACCGGCATCAATCAGATCGTGACTGTGTCCGACGACCTGTTCGACGGCCGTACAATCTCCGACTCCGCGATGACCGACGTTGTCGGCGCGCACTACCGCGCTGAGGAAAAGGTGTCGCAGGACGGCGCGCAGGCCGTGTACTACGGCTTGTCGCTGGTGTTGTCGGGCCAGGCCGACGTCGTGTTGATCGTTGGCCACTGCAAGGAAAGCCAGCCGGGCAGCAGGAACATCGTCACCCACATGGCTTTCGATCCGTTCTTCACCCGGCCGGTCGGACTCGACTACCTGACTGCGGCCGGCCTACAGGCCGAGGCCTATGCGCGCAAATCGGGCGTGACCGAAGCGCAGTTGGCCGATCTGGTGGTACGCGCGCGGAAGAACGCCGCGGCGAATCCGTACCAGCAGGGTTTACCTGCCCTCACCGCCGCCGAGGTGCTGGCTTCGCCATACCTCGCCACGCCGATTCGCCAACTCATGGCGTATCCGGTGACCGACGGTGCGGTCGGCATGATTATCGCGTCGGAAGAGCGGGCGAAGAAGCTGACCGACAAGCCGGTGTGGATCACCGGCGTTGGCTGCTGCTACGACAGCTACTTTTTGGGTGACCGCGATCTGGCGGCGAAGATGTCGCTGGAACGAGCGGCTGAGCAGGCCTATCGCATGGCCGGCGTGAAGGATCCGGCCAAGCAGGTCGACCTGTTCGAGATCAGCGACCGTTACGCCTACGAATTGCCGCTGTGGGCCGAAGGCCTCGGCCTGTGCGGCGACGGCCAGGGCGCGAAGTGGCTCGCGGCCGGCGGTCCGGACCAGGCGCACGTCAACCTGACCGGCGGTACCCTGGCGGGCGTGCCAATGATGATAAGCGGGTTGGCGCGTGTGGCCGAGGCGACACGGCAGTTGCGCGGCGAGGCCGGCGCCAAGCAGGTCCAAGGCGCCAAGCGCGCCGTCGCTCACGGCACCACCGGCGCGGCGGGGCAACACCACACTGTCGTGGTCTTGGAAGGCTAGGGGGCACCACATGAAACGAAACAGAAACGTCGGCATCGTCGGCATCGGCCAGACTGTGCATTCGAGTCACCGCGAAGAGGTGAACCAGCCTGAAATGATCCACGAAGCCGTCAAGCTGGCGCTAACGGATGCGGGCCTGACCATGGCCGATATTGATTGCATTGTGCATGGCAACATGGAACTTTTCGAGATGATCCATCAGCCCGACATGTGGCACGTTCTGGGCGACGGCGCTTACGGCAAGCCGGGCCTGCGCATCACCACCGGCGGCACCACCGGCGCCACGCTGGTCTGCGCCGCCGATGCGCTGGTGTGCAGCGGCCTGCATGAAATTGTGTTGGCGATCGGTTTCGAAAAACTTCAGGAAGGCCACACGACCGGCGGCATCACCAACATGGCCGATCCGCTGTGGGGCCGCGAGTTGCAGACCGGCGCGCTGACCGGCATTACCGCCGCGGCGGTGATGGAGGAATTCGGCGACGAGCGGGCCAAGCACGCGGCGATGAAGATGCGCGTTATCATGGATCAGCACGCGATGAAGAATCCGTACGCGCATCGCCGTTTCGATTTCCAGGAAGCAATGATTCCGGCGATGGTGGCCAATACGCCCCAGCTCGTCGGCGAGTTGCGCATCGTGCACATGTGCTCACAGAGCGACGGCGCCTGCGCGATGATCTTCGCCTCCGCTGCGGCGATCAAGAAGCACGGCTTGAAGAACCCGGCCTGGATGGTCGACCATATCACCGTCCACCGCGAGGAAACGTTCAACCTTTCCACCCGCGTGATCGAACCAAGCACCCACCGCTATGCGGCGCAGAAACTCTTCGCGCGCAACGGCATCACCGATCCGCGCCGGCAAATCGACGTGTTCGAGATGTACGATCCGTCGAGCTGGTGGGGGTTGGACTGGCTGCGGGAATTCTTTCTGCTCCAGGGGGACGAGCACCTGAAGATGGTGGAGAACGGCGACATCCGGCTTGATGGCGATTCGCCGCTCAACCCGTCGGGCGGCGTGGTTGCGACCAACCCGATCGGTGCGACGGCGATGATCCGTGTCGCGGAAGCCGCGCTACAGATTCGCGGCCAGGCCGGCGCCCACCAGGTGAAGAAGCCCGTCAAACGCGCGCTCGCCTCTGGCTTCGGCGGCACGATGTGGACAGTTCTGGTGTTGTTGGCGAAAGACGAGCCGCAGCTCGAGGAGGGACGCTCATGAGCGAAGTCAAACAGAATCTCATCGTCTTGCGGCAGGTGTTGGAAATCCCCATGCGGTTCGCCACCGGCCCGGTGATGGGACGCTTTTTGCGCGAACTGCGCGACAACCAACGCATCATGGCCAACCGGTGCAGCGTTTGCGGCCGTTTTCAGCTGCCGCCGCGCGAAGTGTGCGCGCGTTGCCGCGTGCCAGTAACCGATTTCGTCGAGGTCGGACCCGAAGGTGTGATCGAAACCTTCGACATCGTTTACTACGCCAGTCCCGACCCACTGACCGGCCTGGCGCGCCAAGCGCCGTATACTACGGTCAATGTGTTGCTCGACGGCGTGGAAGGCACCGACACATTGTGGCACCTGCTTAACGAAACCGACCCGGCGAAGGTCAAGCGCGGCCGCCGCGTGCGCGCGGTGTTCAACGAGCACCGCACCGGGTCGATTCACGACATCAAGTACTTCGAGTTGATCTAGGAGGAGCGGCCATGAGTGACAAACACGAAAACTGCTGGGTGGTCGAAGGCAAGCTCGCGCTGCCTTACCAATACTTCGCCGGCGCGGTCGGCAGCAAATTCCTGGGCGCGTTGCGCGACGAGCAGAAGATCCTGGGCCAGCGCTGCCCGACCTGCAACAAGGTGTTCATTCCGCCGCGCGGCACGTGCGAACGTTGCTTCGCGGATCTTTCCGACGCGTGGGTCGAGCTCGGCACGACCGGCGTGGTGACCGGCTTCACGGTGGTGCACCACCAGGAACCGCATTACCCGCTGCCGTCGCCGTACGTGCTGGCGTTGATCAAGCTCGACGGGGCCGACGTGCCGTTCGCGCACCTGCTTGGCGGCATCGCGCCGGACCAAGTAAAGGTTGGCATGAAGGTAAAAGCGGTCTTCGCGGCCGAACGCATCGGCTCGCTGCGCGACATTGCCCACTTCGCGCCGGTGTGAGTTAGGTTTGTGTCGAACGGTTTTATCGGGGTGCGGCGGACCGCACCCCGGTTAGTCATTTTGAGGGATCCACGTACCACTTCAGAGACTTCGCTCGCTCCATACGCGCTTCCGCATCCTTCGCGGCCAATGTGACTAAGTCGATTTGGTCAACTTTGACGTTGGCAAAGGAAACATCGAGCATCATCTCTTGTCCGGCCTGATCAACGGCAAAAACGTGGCATTCGGGATGATGATTGTGGTGCCGGGTGGTCCAAGAACCGGTGTTGTAGAAACGAACCGCCAGATTGCCAAAGCCGCCGTTGTGAGTATCCCCGAAGACAAACGTGACATTGTTCGGCACGACCTGTCCGGGCGCCTGGAGGTAGCGGGCCAATGGGGCGGCGAAGTATTTATTCCACAGTCGGTAACTGTCGTCTTTGGCTTCTATTTTGGCTACTGTGTTTTGTCCGCCGACAGCCACGAGTTTGTTGTTTACCAAACGATGGAGCACACCTGTTCCATTGTTGGTGGGCGCGGCGCGATCCCGCCAGCCCTCGAAGCACTCGACTATATGCCAGACATGGTCTTCCGGCGGCGTCGGATCGTTGCCCGCGCTGACCCAGAGGGAATCGACAAAGTAGGACGCGGCTTTCTCGAGTTCACTGATCTTCATGTTGCCGGCCAGATCATGACTGGCATCGACGTGGAGGGAGATCGCCCGGGCGGCAGCCGCCAGGCACGTTCGGTTTTCGCGGTCTACCACGGTCTTTTTAAACAGCGTGCCGTGGGTGAAAACGTAGATCCGGCCGGCGAATTCGCGGACATAGATCGGGTTGGCGTAGGTCATTTGCTCCGGCCGGACAGCGACGTGTCCGTCTTTATGGTGAAAAAACAGATCGATTACCTCGGCGGACGAGCTGGCGGAGGGGTCTTTTGGAATGAGCGGCAGTTCGTCGGCGTCGGTGCCAGCATGGCCGGCGTAGAAACTCTGCCATAGAGTATGGTCGTGATTGCCCGGCAAATAGACAATTTTCCTCGGCTGGCACACATACATCAGGCGGTCGATGAACGCCGGCGTGGCGACCTTGATCTGGTCCGTCGCGGCCAGACAGCGGTCGGGGATGTCGCCGATCAACACCAGCTCATCGACCGTAAATTTCTGCCCGTCGCCGAAATGATCCATCAATGCCTGTCCAAATCGCAACACGCCCGGCCCGTAGGTGAGCAACGAGGTTGGTTCACCCAAATGGGTGTCCGATAGCGCCAGAAACTTCAAGTCCATGGTTTTCTCCCGCTCGTATTGGTTTGATGACGGGGATGGTTGCCAGAAAAGTATTGTTGAAATACCACACGCTGTCAAACTTGCGGCGCGTGTGTTACGCTACCCGTGTTTGATACAAGACTGGGTCATTGAGAACGCAGATACATTCACAACCATTCTGGAAGTCAAGATGAAGCGCAGAGTTGTGATCACGGGTATGGGCTTGGTTTGTGCCCTGGGCAATACGGTGGCGGAGGCTTTTCCACGCGCGTATGCCGGCGAATCGGGTATTCGCAAGTGCGACGAACGCCTGATGGGTGAATACGGTGAAAAAATCACCATTCGCGTGGGCGGGACGGTGCAGAATTTTCACGCCGAGAAGTTCGTGCCGGCGAAATTCGTCGACCGTTACGACCCGTGCGTCAGCTTCAGCTTGGCGGCGACGCATGAAGCGCTGGCCGATGCGAAAATCGTCTTCGACGACGAATTGCGCAACCGCACTGCGGTGCTGATCGGCACGGCGGTTACCGGCTCGACGAGCTGGCACAAGTGCTTCCAGTACCTGTTTATCGACAAACGCGCCGACGAGATCCCAGGCTACCTGCTGATGCAGATGTCGGGCAACATGCCGGCCGGTTTGGTTGCACTCACCCACGGCTTCCGCGGACCGAACTACGCCGTGGTCAACGCCTGCGCCACCAGCGGTTCGATGCTCAGCGTCGCCGCCGACTACGTGCGCTACGGCCGCGTCGACGTGGCCGTGGCCGGCGCGGTGGAAGCGGCGATCAGCCCGGCCATGTACGCCTGCCTGATGGGCTTGAAGGCAATCAACCCCACCGCCGATCCGATCCGCGCCAGCAAGCCATTCTCGGCCGACCGCGCGGGCCTGATCAAAGGCGAGGGCGCCGGTATCGTTATTCTCGAGACGCTGGAAAGTGCGCAAGCCCGCGGCGCACACATTTACGGCGAAATCCTTGGCGACGCGCAGACCAACGACGCGCACCACATCATCAACCCGGAGCCGAGCGGCGAGAGCTGGGCGCGTACGATTCGCCTGGCGCTCGAGAATGCCGGCATCGGCCCGGACGACGTCGACTACATTTCCGCGCATGCGGCCTCGACGCCGCTGGGCGATCTAGTCGAGACGCGCGCGATCAAACTCGTTTTCGGCGAGCGCGCGTACGAGATTCCCACTGTGTCGACCAAGTCGATGCATGGCCACGCCTTTGGCGCTACCGGCGCGATCGAAATGATCCTCGCTCTCAAAGCGATGAACGAAGACAAACTGGTGCCGACGATCAATCTCACCGTCCGCGATCCGGAATGCGACCTCGACTACGTGGCCAACCAGGGCCGCCCGGCGCGCACCGATGTGCTGCTCAAGAACTCCTTCGGCTTCGGCGGCACGAACTCGTGCCTGGTGGTGCGCAGGTCGGTGGTATAGGCGCTTCCGGATTCTAGCGACACATGGGCATTCGTGAATTGTCCCAACTGCTTTGTTATATAGTGTGCGCGGCGCATAGGCTTCGCCGGATTCGGAATTCTTTTTCCATCGCACTGAAGCGGCAGAATCGCTCACCTATAGCACAACTCTTCACCTTTCACTCTTCACACTGTCCAGACCCGAGACCCTACTTGAACGTGTACCCCAGCGCGACTCGGCCGAGGAAGCCGGTGTCATTCTGCGTTGTGCCACCGGGGACGCGCGTTTGCTGGTTGGTGGTCACCGGGATAACCGCCGCGGTGTTGGCGCGGACGTAGAAGTTCGGCGCCACGGCGAAAGAAGCGGTCGGGCCGAGCAGCAGCTTCGCGCCGCCTTCGGCTTCTTCTTCTTCCCAGAAGCCTTCGGTGTCTTCCAGCACCGATTCGACGCCGAGGCGCGCCCAGTCGGCGATGGCGTACGACGCGGCCAGCGTGAACATCAGGTCGACCTCGTCGTAGGCCGCTTCCTCTTCCTCTTCTTCTTCCTCGGCCTCGCCTTCGGCCTCAGCCTCTTCTTCCTCTTCTTCGCCCGACAGCGGCATCTCGGCCAGCGTGGCGAAGCTCAGGTCGAAGCGGCCCCACTGACGCGCCAGGGTCAGCCGCGCGCGGGGGATCGAGGTCTCGCCATAGTCGTAAAGATAGCCCAGCCCGAGGCTGAGGTTGAGGTAATGCGCTTCCTGGTTGAGCACGCGCGCGAAAACATCGCCGGCCACGGAGTAGTTGTTGCCGTCTTCGCCGGTGTCGGCGCCGGTGCGCATGGCGATGCCGCCCCAGCCTTCAAACGACAGCCAATCGGCGCCGGCAATGCGCAGCCGCATCGCCTGTTCGATCGCATCCTCGCCCAGCAGCCGCGTCTCGCGGTTGCCGTAGGCGGTTTCGCTCTCGAAACTGATGTCGCCTTGTGCGCCAAAAGTGCCGCGCTGGTAGAGATAGAACGGTTCATCAGCGAATGTCAGCGCGGCCAATCCCACGGCCGCCGCTACCAATACCACTATCCGCAACATGCGCATGACGGACCCCCAGATATGTGGTTCGCCAGTGTGGCATGCAAGCCGCGGGACTGCAATACCCTCGGCCCGGCCCTTCCTCTGAAAGGGGGTGTGGCACCGGCAGCCTGCCGGTGAGCAGCGGAAAGGGAAAGCGGGGCATCGATTCGGAGTGATTAGAAGCAGCTCGGCCTATTGCCCCACGTAGATCGCGGAGGAAAACAGGCGCATCGCGGAGAACGACATGGCATTCTCGCGCATCTGGACGCGATACCACGCTCCCGGCGGCGCGTTGTCGGTGGTCTCGTACACCACGTCTGTATTCGGGGCGTGGTTCGCGAAACGTTTGATCTCCTCGCCGTTGCGGATCAGCACCACCGGTCCCTTTGCGCTGCGGACGGCGATCTGCAGGGTGATCGGGCCGGGGGCCACCTCGTCGCCCAACATCGCCTCGAACACGCCGTCGCCGTCGGCATCCACGCGGAAATCGAGTTCCGGGCGATTGGCCAACGTCAACAGATCCGCCTGGGTGACGTAGGTGCGGCCCCGGCGGATGCCGTCGAGAATGCCCGGCACCGAGAGGGATTCGGCCCACACCATGGTGGCCAGGCCAAGCCGCAGAGCCGGCACGTAATGCGAGTCGCCGCCGCCGACGGCGGCGATGCGGTAGCCTTCGTTCAACAGTTGCTCCCACAGGGCGATCGACGGCTCGTTGGTCTGGGTATTGAACAGCCAGAAGATGTTCCAGACCTCAATCGCATCCAGCATCCCGAACAGATCGGGGGCCGCCGCGAACAACGCATCCCAGTCTTCCTGGTCGGATCCGTAGTGATTGATGGATTGTACGCCGCCCTGAAGCTTGGCCAGATTCCAGGACTGGCGGATGTCGTCCGGATCGTTGGAAGCGGCATCGTTGAGCGTACGGATGCCCCACATGTTCGCATGCCCGCCGGCGCCACCCCATTCGATGCCGGGAATGAGCAACACATCGTCCTGGTCCCAGTCGGGATCAAATGGCGCCTCGAATACGTCGTGATCGGTGACGGCCATGAAATCGAACCCGACGTCGAGCGCCGCCGGCAGGTACCACGCGAGCGCCGCGCGGCTGTCGTGGCTGTATTCGGTGTGGATGTGCAGGTCGCCCAGATACCAACCCGGGTTGGCATCGAACACCCCGAGGTCGAGGTCGAACCGCTGCAAAGCGGGGATCGAAGAGGGGTCGGCCGGGTCCGTACCGGCGGCTTCCTCGTCCACGTCGTCGAAGCCATCTCCGTCTTGATCGAGGTCATCCACGTTGGGGGTGCCGTCGCCATCCAGATCGGGGTCGGACAGGTTGCCGATGCCGTCGCGGTCACTGTCGATCCAGTTCGCGGGGTTGTTCGGACAATGATCCCAACCGTTTGGCGAGGCGTCGCCGTCCGCATCGACGCCCTCCAGATCGATCTCCCCGGTCAGGAAGTACGCGCAGTAGTCCGACGGATAAGGTGTGTCGTCATCCGCCGTATCGTCATCGGCGCTGTCGTCGTCGTCGAAATCGTCGTCGATACTGTCGTCGTCAACGGTATCGTCGTCGGCGCTGTCGTCGTCGACCGTGTCGTTGTCCGCCACATCATCGTCGTCGGTCGCGTCGTCATCGGTTGCATCATCGTCATCGTCGTCGCTGCAACCGACGACGGCCAAACTGCCGCTGAGAAAAAACACCAGAACCGCGATCAGCCATCGGGTCTTCATGGTTTCACCTCGTTGTCCGGTCTTTCCTCATCGAACCATTTTTCGGGTGCTATACACAAGCTCGGGAAGGACATGGGTTGGGGACGGGGAAGGGCAAGTCACGGGATTCCGATTTCTGGGAAGACGGTCCTTGAATTCGTCCTGATTTCCGTTGCCGGTCGACTGTGGTGCCATCGGGCTTTTGTTGCCGCTGACGATCATCGACATCAAAAGGCATCATTCCACATTTGCATACATGCACAATGCTTGCCTATATAGCAACTCTAAATCATTTCTAGCGATGGGTTTTCTTATCCTGCCGCAGGTGTGTTAAGGCATGGTTCATGTCGAAATTGGTCAAGCCGGATACACATTTTGGCGACCTGGAGGAGGTGACCCGGCTGTGCCATCGGGAACGAGACGCTCGCTTGTCGGAGCATCTTCACGTGATTCGCTTGTTGATGAGTGGTGAGTCGCAGAGCGATACGGCATGAGTGTTAAATGTAAACATCGCTACGGTCCGGGCGTGGACGGCACATTGGAACCAGGCCGGGTTCGAAGGCCGATGACCCCGCCATCAAGGTTCTCGGTCGCGACTGACGACAGAGGTCGAACTGAACATCCGCGGGGTGATTGAGATCCAGCAAGAGATCGATGGACGGATCGTGACGGCCAAGCTGATGCACGGGTATCTAAAAATACACGACCTGACCTTCAGCTATTCCTAGGTCTTTTACCTCCTGCGGCGGATGGGCTACACCCACTTGTGACCTCGTTCGATACCGGAGCAGCATGACGAGGCGTTGCGCACGGCGTTTCGTGCGCGGGAGGCAGCGGACCGGGAACCCGGGATCCGAAACATGATCCCGTCGAGCTGGTCCAAAAACGAGGCGGGCGCGGTTCTACTTCAACTCGAAAATGTTCGGGTCGATCGCGGGGTTGGCGGTGAACTTCATGTACTTGTAGCGCGAGTAAAGCTGGCCGTCGACGGTGTAGGTTTCGATGTAGAGCGGTAGTCCGCTGGCGACCTCGTAGCCGACGATGGTGCGCCAATAGCGCGCGCCGTCGATCGGATCGGGCGGGTAGTCTTTGGCCAGCACGCCGGTGAACACGTGCAGTTGGCGGCCGGGAATGAGGTTGGTCTTGATGCCGTCGTCGGTGACGGTGAGCTTGCCGAGCTTCAGCGCCTGCCGCGTGCGCATTTCGATGCGTTCGAGCAGGAAACCCATGTGGTAGTTCTTGATCGCCTGCTGGTGCGGGTACAGGCGGTTGATCAGCGCGTTGTCGAACGAATAGCGCTGCGCGCCGATCAGCCCGCGGGCGCCAGCCTCGAGGCCCATGTAATTGTTCGCCCCATCGCGCGACGGCACATACGAGCACTGCATGCCTTCGTGCGGACCGCCGGGTAGCCAGCGGAAATACATCTTCCACGGCTGTTTGATCAGCACCGCGCGCACGCGCTCTTCCGCCTTCAGCTTGCCGTTGACGCGTTCCACGGTCCAGCATTCGGCGTCGTACGACTTCACCACGCTGTAGGCCTTCTTCGCCCGGGCGATCGGATCGTCCTGCGGCGGCGTCGGCGTTGCGGCATACAGCGACAGAAACGAAGCGGTGATCAGTAATGCGACGGCGATAGCGAGCCACACAAAATGGCGAGCCGGATTGCTCATCATTCCTCCCTCAACCCCCGGTTTTGATTCTTCCCTGCAGTTGGGGAATCGTAACAGAAAACGGAAACATCTCCCAGGCGCCGGAGGAGTCTGTTGGTTTTCGACCGCAGGCTGTCGGTGCTGAGCCCAACCTTGGGTGGAATGAACAGAATCGGAAGAATTCATCGGATCCGGAATTTATCCCAACAAATCGCAGCAGATTGGTAGTAGCGGCTCCTGCCGCCGCACTTTTCACTCTTCACTCTACCTCAGCACCCGCACCCGTTGTCGTCGTTGTTGTCATCGTCGTCGTCGTCGCCGCCCTGCTG
>CAZEDX010000093.1:0-15857 GCA_964511015.1 uncultured bacterium
CAGCAGAACAACGCCCAACTGCGCCAAAAGTACAGCCGGAACTCCCACGCCCGCTCCGCCGAAAGCGCGGTGCGGCCGCCGGCGAGGTGATAGCCCACCAGCCCTTCCCACAACCGTTCGGGAACGGCGAGGGCGAAGGGCAGGAAAGCAAGGCCCGCGATCCCGGCGCCGAGCAGCGCCAACCAAACCGCGCGCCGAGCCCGCGGCGCCGGTTCGGACCACGCCGCAAACGCCCACACCGCCAACGCCCACGGTGCGAGGCTGATTCGCACTGCGCAGATCAGCGCCGCCACCGCCACCGCCCACGCGGCCCGCCCGCGCGCGAGCAGGAACAGCGTCACGGTGACCGCGAGCAGTTCGTACACCGTAGTGAGCGCCAACGTGCACAGGTAGACGGAGAACGACGAAGCGCCGAAGGTCAGCAGCCAGACCACTCGCGGTTCCACGGCGTTGGCATCGGGTGCGGATGTGCGGCACAGCCACGCGCCGCCGAGCGCGAGCGCGGCCAGGAAACAGACGGCCGAAACGAACCGCCCGGTCCACAATGTGCCGGCCACCGCCATGGACGGGGCCATCACGACCGGCGTGAGCGGACCTTGCGTGAAGAAGTAGTCGAGATACGGCCATTGCCCGTGCAGCAGCTCACGCGCCGCGTAGAGATACCAACCTTCGTCGCCGCTCGGCCAGCCCCAAACGAGATGGACCGCCGTCGAAACGACGGCCAGAGCCGCGAGTGCGGCGGTGATGGGCTGCTGACGCATGGCTCATTATACCCAACCGCCGGCGGCGAAACACGCGGTCGGTTGCTCTCCCCTTGGTGGAGGTCGCGTGTTACACTGCCGGGCACATGGCCACCCAATCCGCCAACCAGCTATCGGTATTGATTCCCGTCTACAACGAAGAAGCGACGGTGGCGGAATTGCTTGATCGTGTGCGCGCCGTCGATTTGTCCGCGCTCGGCCTGACGGTGCAGGCGGTCATCGTCGACGACGGCAGCACCGATCGCAGCGCCGCGGTGATTCGCAGCTACCTCCGCGCGCATACCGACTTCGACGCGCATCTGGTGAGCGTGCCGATCAACGGCGGCAAGGGCCGCGCCATTCAACGCGCGCTCGAGGTGGCGACCGGCCGCTACACAATCATCCAAGACGCCGATCTGGAATACGATCCGCGCGACTGGCCGGCGTTGTTGGCGCCCCTGGTGCGCGGCGACGCGCCGGCGGTTTTCGGTTCGCGCTTGCTGCCGCTGGGACCCGACCAGCGCCGGCGGCGCATCTATCGCATCGGCCTGACCATCGCGCGCGCGGTCACGCTCGTGCTCTACGGCCGCCTGTTTGGCGATATGGCCACTTGCTACAAGGCGTTCCGCACCGACTTACTGCGCGCGTTGCGTCTCGAACGGCCGCGCTTCGACTTCGACCCCGAGGTGGCGGTGCGGCTGGTCAACCGTGGCGTGCCGGTGATCGAAGTGCCGATCTCCTACCGTCCACGGTTCAAGGAGCAGGGCAAGAAGATCCGGTGGCACGACTTTTTTTCCTCGATGTACGTGCTGATCCGCTACCGCTTCTACGACCCGGGCCGCCGCGACTTCCACTGGCCGGCCTGACCCCGACGTTGAGCCCCCCGCGCCGGCGTTGTAGACTCGCCGCCATGATTGTGCTGGAGGACATTCATAAGTCGTTTCGTTCGCAGCGGGTGCTCGACGGCCTGTCGCTCGAGATCCCCGGCGGGCAGATCACCGTGCTGCTCGGCCGCAGCGGCAGCGGCAAGTCGGTCACGCTCAAGCACATCATCGGACTGGTCAAACCCGATGCCGGCCGCGTGCTGGTCGACGGTGAGGACATCACCTCGCTCGATGCCGCCGCGCTCAACCGCGTGCGGCGCAAGTTCGGCGTGCTGTTTCAAGACGGCGCGCTGTTCGATTCGATGAACGTTTTCGAAAACATCGCCTTTCCGCTGGTCGAGCACACGACGTTGAAGCCGGCCGAGGTGCGCGCGCGGGTCGAGGAGGCGTTGGAGGCGGTCAGCCTGCACCACATGGAAGCGAAGATGCCGTCCGAGCTGTCCGGCGGCATGCGCAAGCGCGTCGGCCTGGCCCGCGCGATCGTGCTCAAGCCGTCGATCATTCTCTACGACGAGCCCACCTCCGGCCTCGACCCGCTGCTGACCGACAACATTAACGAATTGATTCTGCAAACGCAGCAGAAATTCAATTTGACCAATTTCATCATCAGCCATGACGTCAACGCCGCCCTGCGCATTGCCGACAAGATCGCAGTGCTCTACGAGGGCAAGATTTTGGAAGAGGGCACGCCCGAGCAGATCCGGGAATCGGCCAACCCGTTCGTGCGCGCCTTCATCGAGGGGCGTCAGGGCGAATACGAAGTGTTGTGAAGCTGGCCAAGGGCGGCGGCCGGTGCTAGATTGGTCTGCCTGAAGTTGCGGAGGATACGAAGATGAAGACCGCGTTGTTCCGCTTGTTGGTGCTGTTGCTGATTTCCTTGTTTGCTCTGTCTCTCGGTTGCAACAAGTCGTCCGACGATGACGACGACAGTGCCGACGACGATGCGGACGATGACGATACCACGCTCGACGATGACGAAACCGACGACGATACTTCCATCGATGACGACACGTCCGTCGACGATGACACTTCGGTCGACGACGATACGTCCGTCGACGACGATACGTCGGTCGATGACGATACGTCGGTCGACGACGACACGACGGTCGACGACGACACGACGATCGATGACGACACTTCGGTTGACGACGACACCGTGCTTTGCGAGTGCGAGATCGTGCGCAAGCCGTACCTGCAGCGTGTTACCCAAAACAGCATCAAGATCTTGTGGAACACCTTGCCCAAGGGCAACTCGGTGGTCGAGTGGGGTCCGACCGAAGCGCTGGGCCAGACCGCGACCATGGACGGCCTGCGCATGGGACACAAGATCGAGTTGACCGGGCTCGACACCGGCGCGACCTACTACTACCGCGTGCGTTCGTGCGAAGCGGTCAGCGACATCTACCAGTTCCACACCGCGCCCGAGTTCGACACGCCGTTCACCTTCACCGCCTATTCCGACAGCCAGGACAACCCCGACATCCACGGCCGCATCGCCGCGCTGGTGAAGGCGATCGGGCCGGATGTGATGATCCATTCCGGCGACTCGGTATCCACCGGCTGGACGCCGTCGGAATTTGACATCAAATTCTTCGAGCCGTTGCAGGAAGTGCTGCCGGAAACGCCGATTTACATTGCCATCGGCAACCACGAAGGCGAGTCCATCTTCTACTACACGACCTTCGACTTCGGCGACTTCAACGGCCGCTACTCGTTCACCTACGGCAATACCTTCTTCGTGGCCATCGATTCGCAGTTGCTGATGTTCCCCTGGTCGGAACAGTACCAGTGGCTGGAGGATCAGCTCTTGTCTGACGCGGCGCAAAACGCCGAGTTCCGCGTGGCCTTCTTCCACCAGCCGCCCTACAGCGAAGGGTGGGACACGTGGGAAGGCAATGCGCAGGTGCGCAACTACATCGCGCCGTTGTTCGAAGACCTCGGCGTCGATGCCGTGTTCAACGGCCATACGCACGACTACGAGCGCGGCACGCTCAACGGCGTGACCTGGTTCATCGTGGGCGGCGGTGGCGGCGCGCTCGACACCCAATACCGCGATTTCGAGCACATCGTGGCCTACGCCTCGGTCCACCATTTCGTGAAGGCCGAGGTCGACGGCACGACCATGACCTTCACCGCCATCGACGAATGGGGCGCCGAATTCGATACGTACCAGATCACGCATTGAGGCAGCGCTCGACGCACCACACCCTTCTCCGCTGATTTTGTTATGTTGAGTTTGCAGTGAGCCGCTTGGCAGGAAGCGGCCGAACGGATTCGATATCGGTTTTCGCGGGTAACATCGGCAATTCGTAACTGGTAGCCATTCATTATTAAGAAGGCCATGATGACCAGCTTAAAAAAGGGCCGGGTGGTGCTGTTGCTCGTCGGTCTTAGCCTGGTTTGTTTCCGGCCTGTGATTCGGGCGACGATGACGACGACGACTCCTCCGACAACACTTCGCTCGACTGCAACGCCGGCTTCATTTTCATGGCCGAGAATTGCGGCCTGATCTGGTTCGATTAGAATCCGAACGCGTTGACGACCGACCAGGTGATCACGCTCTGCTCCAGTGGCGACGACTACTATGTACGCGTGCGGGAATGTATCAATGAGCACTATCCGGATTGTGACGCGATTAACGAGTGCTGGGAAGAATTCGATACTTGATCGTTCACACGGTTACCCAGTGATTCGCCGCCCATGGCGCCGCGCCGGGCCGTTGATCGCGTTGCCGGTGTCGGCGTCGAAAACGAATGCCGACAGCCGCTCCCAACATAGAAATGCTCGAACGGCCAAGCTAGATACACAACCAATACAAAAAAATTCTTGACAAAGTGGGGGGGGATATTTTTACAGCCAGTGGAATTTGGCTCATCAACTACCATGAGGGATGCGAGGAAGAACAGGCAGAGTTTACGTTGCACTATGTGCTTACCTATGTCTACGATGAAGAGTCACCGGTAATGCGCCACAGCATCTCGGCGACCGATTAGTTACCAAGGAGTTGGATTGTCCTTGAGAGAGGAGCGTGGGAAATGAGGAATCATCTGATGGTGCTGGTATCGGCATTGGTTGTGGCGACGGGCCTATTCCTTTTCGCTTGCGAAGACCCCGACGACACGGACACCGACAATTCCGTCGAATGCCACGAACTAGGTGTTCCGTTTGAGCCGCCAGAAGGGGTAACGCGTACCGGAGAACTGGACTCGAGCGTTTACTGTTGTGATCACGGCAGTCTGGGGATTGCCGAGGAGATGACGTCCGACGAGTGTGTGGCCTTGGATCCTCTACAATTCGTCTGTACTACGCTTGACGGTGTATGCAACAACGGAGAAAATTTTTGCACCGAACCAATCGATTGCGAACCGCCGGCGGGCTTCTCCGAAACATGCTGCGGCGAGGGAGATATATGTTGGTCGGCAGAGGCCGATGGGTATCCGTTGTCTGGTGTGAAAGGTTGTTGTCCGGGTCTCGAGGAACTTCGCATCATCGGGTGGGACGTCGAAGCTGAGGAATGTGCGCCGCTGTCGACCGAAACCGATATTGTCTGCGTACGGGATTGTGGCGACGGTGAATGCACAGAGGGCGAAAGCTACTGCGGTTGCCCAGAGGACTGTCCGAACGATTATAACTAGCCGGCAATCGTAGCGGGGAGTGGACTTTGCGGTAGTCTGCGTGTTCGACTGCGGCGACGGCGATTGCACGGTGGGTGAGAACCCTTGCAACTGCCCGGAGGATTGCCCGGCCGACGAGTGGTAGATTCGCGCACACCTAGGGGCGGCACCGCCGCCCCTTATTCCCGCAACAGCAGAAACGCTAGCGTCCCCTTCACCTTGAGGCCGCCGACGAAGAGGTCTTGCGGCTCGCCCTCGCCGTAGTACACATCGACGCGCGCCGGGCCGTTGATCGCGCTGCCGGTGTCGGCGTCGAACATCACCCGGTGCACCTGGCGCGCGCCGTTGCGGGTCGGCTCGGCGTAAGACACATACGCGACCAGACCCGCGCTGTAGTAGTCCTTGTCGGTGGCGATGGACCGGCCCGCGGTCAGCGGCAGGCCCGCCATGCCGTAAGGCGGATCGTTGCTCGGCTTGAAGAAGATGTAGCGCGGGTTGGCGCGGAAGAAGCGGTCGGCTTCGTCGGGGTGCGCGCGCAGGTAGTCGCGCAGGCCCAGGTAGCCGCCGGGCCGCTGGCTGGGCGGAATGCGGTTCAGCACCTCCGCCTCGCCCGAGAGGAAGCGGTGGCCGTTGGTGCCGCCGAACATCAGCGTCTTGCGCCGGCCGTCGGCGTAGACCATAACCGCGTGGCCTTGAATCTGTGCGTAGTACAACTCGACCGGGTCGTTGGTCCAGGCCAGCGCGAGGCGGCTCGTATCGTACGCGCCGTCCATGATCTGTGCGCGGGTCGGCGGGGTTACCAGCTCCCCGTTCATCCGGCGAAAGACGCGGCCACCGCGTTCGACCAGATCGGACGGCCGGCCGAGAATCGGCACGCGGTACTGCGCATCGGGCCGGTCGCGCACGGCGAGCAGTGGCGTGTGGTAGGCGGTCACCGTGGCCTGGTTGCTGGCGGCCACGATCTGGAAACGCTGGCTCAACTCGGCGGCGAAACGCGGCGTGCCGTGGGCGGTGAGCGTCAGCTTGCGCAGCTCGCGGATCGTCGCCAGCACGCGCGTCGCCGGCACCCGCTGATTGCCGAGGCGGAAGCTGCGGCTGAGGTTCTTTTGCACGTATTTCTCTTGCCGGTCGAGCGCGAGCAGCAAGGTGCGGACGTCGCCGTCGTCGGTCAGCGGCGCGTAGTCCTGCGCCGTGGCGGAATGCACGAGCAACACCGTCAGCAGCAGTAAAAACAGGCGCGCGAGTCTCATCAGGGCCAATCTATACAAACCGGACATGCATCGCCAGGGGAAAAGTGGTAGAGTCGCCGTGAGGAGAAACCATGGGCATCGGCACCACCGAGATCCTGCTGATTCTGGTTCTGGGTTTGCTGATCTTCGGCGCGGGCAAGCTGCCCGACGTCGCGCGCAAGGCCGGCCAGGCGTTCCACACCTATCGCCAGGCGACCGGCGAGATCAACAAGATCAAGAACCCGGCCACGTGGGTCGACGCGCTGACCAAAGAGCCGGCGCCGAAAGAAGACGCGCCCGAAAAGAAAGACCCGCCCGACCAGCCCGCGTCATGAAGAAACGCTATGTCGTTTTGATCGTCCTGGCCGTGTTGGCGGCCGGTGTCGTCGCGTTCGGCTACTGGTGGACCGGCGGTTCGGCACGGCACGTCGCAGCCTCGCCGGCGAAATACCCGATCGACGCGCGGCTGAATCTGCCCTATGTCGATGAATTCGCCGACCCGCGCCAGCGGCTCGACCTGTTCTTGCCAGTCGGCACGAAGAATCCGCCGCTCGCGGCGATCTGGCACGGCGGCGGCTGGTCACAGGGCGAGCGTTCGAACGAAGGCGTGCAGCGCCTGGCGCAATGGTTGGCCGAGCGCGGCGTCGCGGCGGCGGCGATGGGCTACCGGCTGGCCGGACCGATCGACGTGCGCGAGCAGGCGCGCGACGCGGCCCGCGGTGTGGCCTGGTTGCACGCACACGCGGCGGAGTTCGGTTTCGATCCGCGGCGGATCGTGCTGGTCGGCCATAGCGCCGGCGCGCAACTCGCCAGCCTGATCGCCTGCGACCGGCAGTATCTCAACGCGCTCGGTGTGCCGGCTTCCGTGCCGGCGGGCGTGGTTGCGGTGGCGTGCCCTTGCGACGTGCGCGGCGACCGCATCGGCGCGCACCCGCTGGCGCGGCGGATGGTCGATTCCACCTTCGGCGACGACGCGGCGTTGCGCGCGGCCTGCTCGCCGATCGCTTTTGTGCGCGCGGGCCTGCCGCCGTTTCTGCTGATCGTCGGCCGGGGCGACCGCCTGTTGCCGAAAACGCAGGCGACCGACATGCTGGCCGCGATCCGCGCCGCCGGCGGGCAGGGAGAACTGCTCGAGGTGCCCGGCCGGGCGCACATCGACCTGTTTCATCTCATGACGGAACCCGGCGATCTCGCCGGCGAGGCGACGCTGCGTTTCGCGGCCGGGCGCTAGCCGGCGGTCAGACAGTCAACCGCAATCCGGCCAGGAATTCATTGCGCGCGGGATTGAGCTGCATGATCGGCTTCACGCCGTAGGTGTCTTGCATGTATTTCTCGTACGTGCGCTCGGCCGTGCTGCGGTGCAGCGTGAAGTACACGCCGGGCACGACCAGCCCCACGCCGATGCCCAGGCCGGCGATCATGATGTAGTCGCCGGTGTCTTCGTCGTAGAAGCCCATCGCGTTCTGGAACAGCGCGGCGCCGATGCCCAGGCCCATGAGGATCGCGCCGGGGGTGAACAGCGCCATGCCGAGCGACTTGCGTTTGCGCTTGGCCGATTCGGCTTCGTTCCACAGCCGCATCAGCTCGAGGTCGTTTTCCATGCGCTGTCGCAGTTCCGGGTCACTGATGTGCCACAGGATCGGGCCGGGGGTGCTGCGCGCGAGCTGCAGCCAGTCCTCCTCGTTACCCAGGTCTTGGGCCTGGGCTTTCTTCGGCACGGGCACGATGAGCAGAGACAGCAGGGCCAGCAAGGCTACGACACGGCGGATCATGATCTCCTCCAACGAGCTGCCCCGGCCAATGCGCCGGAGCGGGCGATAGCCTCTACTGCGCTGCGGGTTGCGCGATGAGACTGGGATAGATGGCCTCCGCCCAGGTCTGGAAGATGATCTGGGCGACCAGTTTGTTGCCTTCGGCGTTCAGGTGCATATGGTCCGGATCGTAAAGCGCCGACGGGTCGGACAACTCGGCGATCTTGGTGAATGAGTCGGCCAGCGGAATGTCGTTCTCCTTGGCCAGCTTCTGCAGTTCCATCACCCGCGCGGTCAGCACGACCTCCTGTAGCGTGGCCCAATTCGCGTGCTCGAAGCCGAAGAAGTTGGGCAGGATCGGCTGGCAAGTATAGACCAGCACCGGAATGCCCGCGCTGCGCACTTGGCCAACCATGGCGCGCATGGCGCCGATGTATTCGTCGTAGGTGACCATTGTCTGTCCCTGGCCGTCGAGCCCAGGGCCGAAGATGCGGCCGTCGTTGATCAGGTAGCCGATGATCGCCAGGTTCGGCTTGAGCGCGAGTACGTCGCGAGCCACGCGTTTGGCGCCGAGCGGCGCGATCTCGCCGGGGATGCCGGCGTTGACCACGTTCACGTTCGTGCGCAGGCGGTGGTGCATCAGCTTCTGCAGCCGGAACGTCCAGCGCTTGTCCGGATCGACGTTCTGGCCGGCGGTAATCGAATCGCCGAGCGCGACCACCAGGTAGTCGGCGCGCTTGCGGCGCTTGGTCTCTAGCTTCACCTCCCGCGGCTGGTCGTTGGGGATGGTGGCGCGGAGGTAGGCGTTCATCAGGTTCCACGCGGCGGGCTGCAGGCGCAGCGACGGCGGCAGCGCCTGAAACACCGCCATCGTGATCATGCCGGTCTGTTGCGGCTTGGTCCAACTGGCCAGCGCGAACAGCAGCGTCGGGACGAACGGAATCGCCACCAGTACGGCGACCCAGGTCCAACGGCGGCGCTTCTCGGTCAACTACTGCTCCACGCGGAAGGTGTACACGTTTTCGAACTGGCGGCCGGCATGGTCCAGGCGCAGTTTCACAGTATAGACGCCCGGCATCGCCGGCGACTCGAACACCGTGAAGTAATGCACCGCCGGACTGTCCGGACCCACCGCCCGTTTGCCGTGATGTTCGGCCACCAGCTTGCCCGCCTCGTCGGTGACGGTCAAGGTGAGCGGCACCTCGCCCAGGTCGACCAGCGAGTCGTTCACCAAATATGCTTCCATCTTCACCGGCGCGCCCAGGGGCTTGCGGCGGTCGCGGTCGAGCACGACGAACGGATACACCGGCTGTAGCGCGTCGCGCAACGCGTAATAGCTGCTCTTGGGCACGCGCCAGTAGTCGACCACCGACCACTGAATGGCCGGGTTGGGGTCGGTGAACATGAACGGCACCACGCCGCCGCCGGGGTGATACTTCACGCGCCGGATGCGGTCGACGTAGAAGCGGTTGAGCTCGGCCTGATAGCGCTGGCTCTTATCGATCAGCGTGGCCAGGTCGGGCTGCTGCAGGCCGATCCAATGGTCCATCAATTCGGTCTGCAGGCTGTGCCGCCGGTCGAGCTCGCGCCAGTCGATCTGGCGGATATCCTCGTGCATGAACTTGCGGCAGCTTTCCAGGTTGGGGAAGCTCTGCGAACCGAACTCGGTGACGAAGCGCAGGTTCTTCGGCAGCAGGCGGCAGATCACCCGGTCGAAGCCCCAGTAGCTCTTGCCCTGCTCGCGGTACCAGCCGAAGTAGAAGTGCGTGTCGCCGCCCTTCTGCCACGGCAGTTCCACCTCGCCCGAGCACTTGTTGACGAAGCGCGTGCGGTCGACTTCCCGCGCGGCCGCCTGGAGCGCGGGGTCGAGCACGTTGCGGTCCCACGACCAGAAGAACAACGAGAAGAACGTCTTGGCGCGCTCTTTCCAGCTCGTGCTGTCGGTGTCGAGCAGGTAGATCGGCTCGTTGTGACAACACCACAGCGCGATCGAAGGGTGGTTGTACAGCAGCTTGACCATCTCGCGGATCATCCGCTCGGCCACCGTCTTGATCTCGCGGCTGTAGCTCCACTGCAGCGGGAAATCCTGCCAGATCAGCACGCCGAGGCGGTCGGCGGCGCGGTAGAAGTGCGGATGATCGACGTGCGCGTGCACGCGAATGATGTTCATGTGGCACTGGCGGTACAGCTCGACGTCGCGCTCGCAGTTTTCGTACGTCACCGTCGCCAGGCGCGTGTCGGTGGGCGGATGGTTGTTGCCCTTGAGGTACAGGCGCTGGTTGTTCAGGAAGCAGAGCCAGTTGTCGAAGCGCACCAGCCGCACGCCGACCTCATCGACGAACTCGTCGACCACCCGCCGGCCGTCGCGCAGGCTCACTGTGAGGCGGTAGAGGTTCGGCAGGCCGCGGTCGTGCGTCCACCATAGCGCGGGCGCGTCGAGGTGGTACTGGAAGGTCAGCTTGTTGCGGCCCTCATCGAGGTCGAGCTCGCGTTCGAAACTGTACTTCTGGCCCTCGAAGTTGGCCGGCTCCAACTCGATGATGCAGTTCTGGTGCACCGCCTCGCGCGCGAGAATCTCCAGCCGCACCGAAACGGTGGCGGCGTCTTTTTCGATCTCGTCGGTGTGGAACAGGCACGAGTCGATATACGCCGCGCCGGTCGCGTGCAGCTCCGGCGCCAGCCAGATGCCGCCCGGGTTGGTGGTCGGGTCGAGGCAGTCCCAATGCGAGAACACGCCGGTGATCATCCGCTTGTTGTTGCGGACCTTTTCGTTCGGGCAGTGCACCTCGACCAGCAGCTCGTTCTCCTCGGCCAGCAGGTCGGTCACGTCGTAACGCTGCGCCGTGAAGTAACCTTCGTGGTTGCCCAGCCGCCGGCCGTTGACGAACACGGTCGACCAGTAAAATACGCCGGGCAGCAGCAGGTGATAGCGCTCTTCCTTCTTGGCTTTGAAGGCGAATCGCTTGCGGTACAGCATGTAGCCGGCGTAGTCGCGCAATGCCTCGTGCTGCTGCCAGTGCGACGGCACGTCCATGGTGTACCACTGCTGCGCCTGCTCCGCCCGAATGCCGGCATACGGAATCGGCGCGAGTTCCCACGCGCCGCCTAGCTCCAGAACCCTCATCGTCGAACCTCGCTCGCTGGTCGAAATACCCCGGAATCCGGGAGAAAAAAGAGACTAATCGGCGGTCCGGAGAGTGTCAACGGGACAGAGGGGGAAGGGGCGCGAGGGGCGGGCACGCTCCGAGCAGAGCAAGCACCGGGGAGCGGGGCCGGGGCGGTTCTTATGTTGGGAACGGGTGAGGTAACGGAAAAGAATGCCCCTGTTATTTACCCCGGGTCCCACACCACGCAGACCGGGCCGTAGGTCTTCGCCCGATTGCCGGCGTTGTCGGTGCCGTCGACCGTGACGCAATACGAAAACGGCGGGGGCGGGTCGTCGTCGCCGAACCAGAAGTCGCGGTACACGACCACCGGCGAGCCGCAGTCGCCCGCCTGCGCGATGTCGTCGCCGGGCTCGACCGCCCAGTCACGCCAATCCTCGCAAGTGGTCGCTTTGGCCACCGCGTCGTCGAAGCAGACCTGGCCGTCCGGCGTCAGATCGTTGCCCAGGTCGCACACCACCACGAACAGCATCGAGTGCCACTGCGCGTCCACGTAGTCCATGGTTTCCGGGTGGAAATAGGCATTGGTGATCCGTGGCGGATGGGTGGCGGCGGTGTCGTCGTCCGCATCGTCGTCCGATGCCGCGTCGTCGTCGCTGACGTCACAAAGATCGTCGTCGTCGGTTTGATTGTTCTGGTCGTTGGCACAGGCAGCCGCGAGGGCTGCGGCACATACCAAGGCAACGACCACCATAAGCCTGCGCATGATCGTCCCTCCCGACAGGTAGGCTAACACAGGCGGGGACGGGGAGAAACGCAAAAGACAAACATCCCCCCGCCCCAAACCCCTCTACTTCCGCCGACTTCCGTGTTATATGATCAATGCAACTTTTTCTCACGTTCGTGGTCGAACCGAACGTGGTCGTAGGGCGGATGATCGAGCACGGTGAACAAGCCGACGTGGGCTGCATCGGACGCTTTTTGTCCGGTGATGAGCAGGCCTACGAGGAACTGGTCGTCCGTTATCAACGGCGGATTTTCAACTTGACCTTGCGCTATTTGCGCGGCGAGGAGGAAGCGCGGGAGGCAACGCAGGAGATCTTCATCAAGGTGTACCGTTCGTTGCCCCATTTCCGCGGTGACGCCCGCTTTTCGACGTGGCTGTACCAGGTGGCGATCAACCACTGCAAGAACCGGCTGAAGTACCTGCAGCGGCGCCACTACTACCAGGCCGAGTCGATGGACGAACCGCGGGAAGGCGAGGACGGCGAAACCCAGCGGCAGTATGCCGCCGACGCGCCCGATCCGCGCGAGCAGGTGCAGACGAAGGAGATACAGGCGCTGGTGCGGCAGGCGATCGACAAGCTGCCCGAAGAACACCGGGAGGCGATCATTCTGCGGGATCTGCAAGGATTGTCATACGAGGAGATCGCCGAGATCACCGGACAGGTGGTCGGCACGGTGAAGAGCCGGATCCATCGCGCGCGGGCCGAATTGGCGAGCCTGCTGCAGCCCTGGATGGAAAACGAGGGGCGCTCATGAGCTGCCGGGAGTGGGAACACCTGCTGGCCGAATATGTGGACGGGACGCTGCCGCCCGACGAACGGGCGCGCGTCAACGCGCATTTGGCCGCGTGCCCGGCCTGCGCCGCCGAAGTGGCGGCCGTGCAGCGCCTGACGCCGGTCTTGCACACGCTGCCCGACGCCCCGCCGCCGCACGGACTGGCCGACGCCGTCTTCGCCAAAACCACCCGCCGCCACGGCTGGCTGCGCCGTCTGTTGCCGCGCCGCCTGGCGCCGGTGTCCGCCGCGGCCGTCGTGCTGGTGCTGGTGGTTGCGTTGGCGACCATGTACCGCAATTCCGAAATGGCCGACCGCCTGCCGTCGATGGACAAAGGGCTGTTCGAAACCGCCCAGCAGAACGCGCCGGTGCCGGCGGACATGCCGGCGGCGTCGACCGTGACGCCGAAGGCTCTGGCGAATGCCGACCAGGGCAGCACCGTCGACCAGACCGCCGCCGCGGCCGAAGCCGACAAGCACGCCGAGAAGAAGCTGATCAAACCCGCGCTGTCCACCGGCACGGTCGAAACCGGCAGCGTCGGAGGCACCGGCCGCTACGGCGGCTCCGCCGGTGACGCCGACGGCTTCGCGGCCGGCGCCGGTGGTGGCGGCATGGCCGGCCTGGGCGCCGTCGCGACCGAAAGCGAGGCGAGCGAAGACCGCAACGCCGCGGGTCCGCCTCCGCCGCCCCCCGCCGCGACAGCGCCGACCCGGCCCGATGTGGGACGGCAGGAGATAGCCGACGAAGAGCAGTCGTACCGCCGCGAACAGGCGCCCGGCGAAACGGCCGCGCGCAGCCGGGCCGCGACGCGCGCGAACGAACGGCCGGCGCAGCAACCGGCCGAACCGCCCGCGCCGATGGCCACGGGCGGCGTGCGCTATGCCGACGTCGACGACGTGCTCGCCGAATCGCACGCTGTGCCGATCATCCACCGCTGGGAAGACCGCCGTTGCGGCGTGACCAAACCGCGGCAAGTGCTGGTCGACGCGCCCGATGTCTGGGCCGACTTGTGGGGCGAACTGAACGCCACCCGGCTCGGCGCGCCGCCGGCGCCGTACATCGACTTTTCCAAGCAGGTTGTAGTCGGCGTGTTCCTGGGCCTGAAACCGACCGGCGACCATGCCGTGCGCATCCTCGACGTGCGCTGGGCCGACAACATGCTGCTGGTGGTGGCGCACGCGACCGAGCCGGCCCCCGGCACTGCCGTAACCCAGGCCCTGACGCAGCCCTACAGCGTGGTGATCATTCCGCGCACGGTGGAAGGGCAGACGATCACCCGCGCGACCAAGATGGTGGTGGTGTGGCGCTAGGTTGTTAGGCTGTATAGGTTTTGTCGTCCCGACCGAAGTCGAGCGAGCGATGGCGCGCTCAAACCCTATCACCCGAAAAGGTCTGTGGCGACCCGGCGGCGGCTTGCGCGCAACGGTCGTCGGTCTGGACCGTCGACTCCCTGCCCGGCGTGCAGCAGAAAGACGTGTTCAGCTTCGATCTGGCGTTTGAGATCCACGACGAACAGCAATTCGACTTCTCCAGCGACATCAACCGCTCGCCCGAATGTTATTCCTACAGCGAGCCGTTCTGCGCCGTCATGCTCGCCAGCCAGCCGGCGATTCATCACGAGAACGCCGAAACCGCCCCTGAACACTTCGTGCCCGGCGGCGATTGCGGCGGCTACTTCACCGAGGAAGACCGGCTGGCGGCCCAGAAGCGGTTCCCGAAAAACAAGGTCTTTGCCTCGTGCGAGCGGTGCTTCGGCGACCGCAACGGCTGCACCAACACCGATCCGCGCCACAACTTCCTGGCCGTGTTCGGTGGGCGCACCAAGGCCGAAGCCGAGAAGATCCTGGCCATCGCGAAGAAGGTGCCGGGCTGGGAGTCGGCCAACCTGTGGCGCTTGCAAGTCGGCTTCTATGACGGACTTTTCTACGACTGACTGTCCGGTTCGCCCGCCCTACTTGACGCTTGACTCTGACGCGCTGCGGCAATAACCTGCGGGATCGGCGGCGCAGATGCCGGAAGGAGAGCGATGAGAATCACGCCGAGTCAAGCTTCGACCGATCTACGCGAGGCGCTGGCCCGCATTGTCGGCGGCGCCAATCTCTCGATCACCAATCTGGACCGGCTGTCCTATTGCCGTGACCTCAATCCGATGGCCAACCTGGCCACCAACGACGGCAAGTTCGGACCGATGCCCGACGTGATCGTCTGGCCGACCAGCACCGATCAGGTGGTGCAGTTGGTGCGCCTGGCCAACGAACGCCGCGTGCCGCTGATTCCTTACGGCGCCGGCAGCGGCGTGTGCGGCGGCACGGTGCCGTTGCGCGGCGGCGTGATCGTCGACCTGAAAAAGATGCGGCGCATTCTCCTGCTCGACGAGAAGTCGCTGACCGTCACGGCCGAGGCGGGCATCATCGGCCAGCATCTGGAAATGGAGCTGAACCGGTTCGGCTACACCATGGGCCATTTCCCCAGCTCGGTGTACACCTCGACGCTCGGCGGCTATCTCGCCGCCCGCAGCGCCGGCCAGCTTTCCTCGAAGTACGGCAAGATCGAAGACATGGCGCTGGGCATGGAGGTGGTGCTGGGCACCGGCGAGATCATGCGCACGCCGGTCGCGCCGCGCGCCGCGTTGGGTCCGGACTGGAACCAGGTGTTCATCGGCTCCGAGGGCACGCTGGGCATCATCACCTCGGCCACCTGCCGCATCCGGCCGTATCCGCCTTCGCGCGAATTCGCATCGTTCGTATTTCCCGACCCGGAAACCGGCGTCGAGGCGATGCGGTTGATGATGCAGAACGAACTGCGGCCGGCGGCGATGCGGCTGTACGACGAACTGGACACGGTGCTGGTCGGTTCGGGCTCGAAAGAGGGCGAGAGCAGCGACAGCTTCTTCGATTCGCTGCCGATCAGCGAGTTCGGCACGGCGATCAAAAGCATGGTGCCCGGCCTCATCCGCCGCACCGAGCGGTTTTTCG
>CAZEDX010000094.1:0-15708 GCA_964511015.1 uncultured bacterium
ATGCCTTAGGCAGGATTAAAAGACCTATCGCTAGAAATGATTAAGAGTTGCTATAGGTCGTCCTCGGCGTTCAGAGACTACTGCGCTGGAGTTGCCGTGGGCGAAGGCAACGGTGTGGGCGCCGTGGGTAGCGCGGGAGCGGCCGCGGGGGGCGGCGGTGTCGGCGCAACCACAAGCCAACCGGCGGCAGTGTCGTAATGGTACGACTGCTCGCCGATTTTGATCGCTAAATCGTGCAGAAAGCCCTCTTTCGAAGTGACATCGCCGTCCACGCAAAGGCCGAGCTTGATCGTCTTGAACAATGGTTTGCCGTCGACGATCGGGCTCGGGACAGGTGGCAAGGTGACGCGGTCGCCGTCGGGCGCGGCGATGACCAGCTTGTAACGCTCGACAAAAAGCACTTTTTTCACCCCGGCCAGCGTACCGGAAAAGCGATAGGTGCCGTCAACGTTCAGCGAGGTCGTGTAATCGGCCAAGCTGTAGAAATAGGCCACCGCGAGACCAATCAACGCCAGTGCCAGCAGAAATGCGGTCATACAACCGATTGAACCGGGGATGGTCTTTTTCGGCAGCGGCACCTCAGGCGCCGCCATACGCGGAAAATTGGGCTGTGGTTCGGGCATTTCAGCCATTATTCTTCTCCTCGGATTCGCCCGGCACTTGCGGCGAAGGTGGGACTTCGACCGGCGGCGGCACGACCGGCATCTTGGCGGTCAGCGGCACCGAGCTCGGTGGCGCAGGCGGCGTCTGGTCCTGCACGGGGCCGGCGACCAGTTCGGCATCGACAATCGGACCCACCACCGGCACGGCGGTTGCCGCCGCGGGCGTAGCCGCCTGCTGTTGCTGTACCATTTCCCAGTACCGCTTCACGTATTCCGGATCGCGCAGGCCGCGGCCTTTGTGTGCGCACAGCAGGTCGTACAGCATGGCCTGAGCAAGCATGGTGATCGGCGCGGTGATAAACACGCCCACGACACAGCACAACAGGCCGGCGATGTTGAACAGCCCGCTGATGAACATGAAAAGCACGAGCTGCCAGAAATAACCTTGCACCAGTTCCTTGGCGCGCACGAAGCTCGGCCACACTTGGCGTTCACCGTCGGCGATGATGAACCACAAGAAAAAGTACCAAATCATGAAGATGAACGCGCCGACGAAACACAGCAACACGCCGCCCATCATGATCAGAGCCAGCAGCAGGTAGACGGCCAGACCCAGCCCGAACAGTTTGAAGCCGTCAAAGAGCACGGTCACTTGCGGTTTCTCGCCGCGCACCCACCGCAGATTGATCGCGTTCAGGCCCAGCAGCATCGGTCCGGCGACGATGAGCGACCCGAACGGGATCATGCCCGCGCCACCGACAACCAGCGTGTAGAGAAAAAAGGCGAGGAAGATGTTGCCGTCGGTGAAAAATAATCGCCACGCGCGTTTGAGCAGCGCAACGGTTGGGATGCCTTCACTCAAATCGAGGTCGCCATGCGGCAAACCCTGCAGAGACGGGTACATCGAGTTCTCCGGCGCGGTTTGCGTCACCATAGCACGCGCAGCCCAACGGGCCAAGACAAAAGCCTGGTTGCTTGACCACGCCTAAATACTAAAAGTACAATTATCGGTGACAGTGGAAGGCAGCGGGAACCTACCCGGGAGGCGGGAGGGCGCGATGAAAAGACTGCTATTTCTCGTGGTGGCCTGCCTCGTTTCTTCCATCACCTGGGCCAATGATGACGTGGAAGAATTCATCGGAAGGTGGACGGTGGCCAAGTATTCGGCACATGGCGATCTGCGCTGGCGACACACTTTCCAGCCGCCGGGATATGGAGACGACATCTACCGTCTGGCGATCGACAGTCAGGGTTGCATACTGGTGCTTACCAACGACCTGCCAATCTTTCTGCTGAAGTTCGACCCGGAAGGCGAGTTGCTTTGGCGACAGGAAATCGGATATTTTGATGACACTCCGGCCATGGCCGTCGATCGCAACGACTACGTCTATATCGTCACAGATGACTTCAATACCCACTCGCCGGTAACCAGCCGCTTTGGCCCCGATGGAGTACTGCAATGGCAAGCTAGCCTGCCGTATGAAGGAGAACTGGTCAGTGATTTGCAGATTGCCGTCGACAACGGATCGAGCGCCTACGTAGGGGTATTGCTCAACTATAGCTCCGACCTCGGCGATCTCACGGTGATCAAGTACGACCCGCAAGGGCGGGAAATGTGGGCAGCCACTTTGGTCGAGGAAGAACGGTTCCAGTCCTTGGCGGGCCTGGCCGTGAATCGGGCCGGAGAAACCGCGGTTTTGGCTACACGTGACAACAAGATAGAAACCATGATGTTCGACACGGAAGGAGTGGTGGCTTGGCGAGATCCGTACAAGGGTTTGCTTGAAGACTCCGAACAGTCCGATATGGAAACCCGTGCTCTATTCTGCTCAGGCCTTGACGCTTGACGACCAGGACAACGTGGTGGTGGCCGGAGTACAGCAGACATATGACGGCAATGGTCGGGTGGCGGCGCTCAAATACGATTGGCTCGGCCGCCGACTATGGAGTTCCACCTATCCGCAATGGATTGAAACGCCTTTGGTCACCGATCTGGTCATCGGCGCCGATGACGGCATCTATGTCGCCGCGCAAAACGGCGACTATTACGTCATCAAGTTTGCCAGTGACGGCTCGCCGGAGTGGGACTATCCCGTACCGGCGGAGAACGACACGTACTCGTTCGGTCAACTCGCGGCGCTGCCGACCGGCGGCGTATATATGGGGTTCTCGGTCGGCATGGAAGCGGTAATGCGTGTTATTCGACTTAACGACGATGGCGGGTTGATATGGGCCGACAGGATAGCGACCGGTTTTGACGACGTGGAAAACAACAACTACTTCGAACAGCTTGCCCTGGACCCCGACGGCAATCTGATCGTCGCCGGGGAAACCGAATGGACGGTGCTCAACAGCGACGATTCATCTGGCCGCGGTAACTGTTGTAGCTACTAGCTCCCACGCCGCCCACACGGCGGCGCGCTGATGCGGGCGAAGGTCGGGCAACTCCTCGCGTGTGAAGCGGCCGAGCTGGTCGACTTCGGCGCTGGGCGTGAAGTGGCCGCCAGTCAGGCGCGCCAGATAGATCAACTCGCAGTTGCCGCTTTCGGTGCGCGTGGTGGCGACCAGCGGTCGCAGGATTTCCACTTCCAACCCGGATTCTTCGCGGATCTCGCGCGCGAGCGCTTCGGGCGGATCCTCACGGCGATGCAGGAAACCGCCGGGCAAACCCCACGGCGATTGGCGGCGGTAGGTGTGGTGGAACAGCACGAGACGGCGATCGTCATCGAAGATCACCGCCGTCGCACCGACCAGAAACGAATGGTTGAGCACGCGAAGCAGCAGTTGCTGCACCAGCGGCCAACGACCGATCCATTTCCACACCCGCAGCAGCCACGGCAGCACGACTAGCTCCGTACACGCAGCGGATCGACCACGCCATGCAGTTCATGAACAAAGGATTCGGCGTCTTCCACGTTGGCCAGGATCACCTCAACCTGCGTGTTGATCTCGGCCGGGTCGCTCATGCCGACCGACACCTCGCCGAGCAGCCGCAGCGAATGCTCGATCGTGTTCAACCGCGTTTCCAGCGATGCGCCGAGCCGCAGCAGGTCGGCGTACACCGCCTGCCGCTTCTCGAGCACCTGCAGGTTGCTCTGCAGCAACGCGCGATCTTTCTCGTCCGCCAACGCCATCCGCGCCCGGAGCTTGGCGATCTCACTGTCGTAGTTGCCGCGGCGGGAGTTGATGTAGCGGTCGAGGCGGTGGCGCAGAATCAACAGCTCGAGGCAACTGCTCAGCAACCGGCTGATCTGCTGTCGGCTGGCGGACATCGCGGCGTAGAGGTTCTTGTTCGTGGCCAGGTCGTGTTTCGCGCGATCGGCCATCGCCCAAAGTTGCAGGTAACGCTGGCGGTCTTTGTACGGCAGCCGCCGCAGTTGGAACGCCGGCAAGGCGCTGCGATCCAGCGCACCGCGCACGCCAAGGTAGAGGACTTCGCCGCCCAACACGATCCAACCCAGGTGTGGCACGTCGGTGAAGATCGCGCCGCCGAACCCGGCCAGCAGATACAGCAGGTTGAAGCGGTTGAAAAACGGGTGCAGTAAAAAGCTCTTAATCCACTTCACGTTCGTGCTCCTTCGCGGCCGCAAAACCACCGCGCGCCGTTAGCGTCCTTGTTGGACGCGCACGTTCATCGGCTGGCTGTTGATGCCGGCGCCTTCGATCTTGAGCGGGCTCTGCACCGCAATCGGGAAAGCGGTGCCGTAGTTGCCAGCGCGGATTTCCACCGGCTGGTCGAGTCGCACGCTGATCGGCTCGGTCAGTTTTACTTCCAACCGCCCACCCTCGATATAAGCGCGGCTGTCGGCGGCCTGCGCATTGGGCACCGCGGCCAGATAGAACAGGGTGCCGGCATTGGCGAACAAACCGAACGCGATCAACAACAATAACAACTTGGTGGTACGGTCATTCATGATGAACTCCTGCGTTAGAGGCTTGTTTGTAGCGTGCCATAGTCCGGCGCGCGGGCCAAGATTGACGCCCCCCGATTGTGGATGCTATGTACTTACGACCATCCGCCGATTATCGACAATTTTGACAACTTGATCTTGCCGCGGGAGTGGACGCATGAGCGAAGAAAAAAACCTGGCCCAGATGTGGCGCAACCGCGCCGCCCAATTCGGCAACAAAGTCTTCTTGCGAGCCAAGCGCGACGGCGAATGGCAATCGTGGACCTACCGCCAGGTCGACGAACAGGTGCGCAATCTGGCGTTGGGCTTGCTGGCGCTGGGCTTCCAACGGCAAGAACGCGTTTCGATCCTCGCCGAGAACCGGCCCGAATGGGCGATCACCGACCTGGCCTGCCAATCGGTCGGTGCAATTCTTGCCACCATCTACGCCACCAATACCGCGCACCAGTGCGCGTACATCATCGGCAATTCCGAATCGCGCTTTGTCGTCGTCTCGAACCACAACCAGCTCAACAAGGTGCTGGACAAGAAACACGAAGTGGCCGGCGTCGAGCACATCATCATCTTCGACCCGCTGCCCGGCATCACGGACAAGGATCCGCGGGTCAAAACGTTCGAACAGGTGATGGCGCTGGGTCGCCGCTATGAGCATCCAGAGAAGCTCGACCAGTTGATCGACCAAACCGCCACCGACGATGTGGCCACGCTGATCTATACCTCCGGCACCACCGGCGACCCGAAAGGCGTCATGCTGACGCACGGCAATTTCCTTTCCAACTGTCAGAGCAGCATTTCGATTCTGCCGGTTACGCCCGAGGAATCGTTCCTCTCGTTCTTGCCGCTTTCGCACAGCCTAGAGCGCATGGCCGGCCATTTCTCGGCGATGTATATCGGCGCCACGATCAACTACGCCGAATCGATCGATGCGCTACGCCAGAACCTGCAGGAAGTGCAGCCGACGGCGATGGTCAGCGTGCCGCGCATTTACGAGAAGTTCCACGCCGCGATCACTGACGGCGTCAGCAAAGGCCCGGCAGCCAAACAGAAGTTGTTCGCCTGGGCGGTGAAGGTCGGCAAGGATGCGTTGAAGTACGACATGGAAAAGAAAGAGCAGCCGCTGGCGTTGAAGGTGCAATATGCGCTGGCGGATAGACTCGTTTACTCCAAGATCAAAGCGTTGCTGGGCGGTAAGTTGCGCTACGCCATCAGCGGCGGTGCCCCGCTGGCGCCGGAGCTGTTCGAGTTCTTCTATTCGATCGGCATCAAAATCTACGAAGGCTACGGACTGTCCGAGACCACGCCCGTCGTCACCGCCAACACGCCGGGCTTCGTGCGCATGGGCACGGTCGGCCGGGTGATACCGGGCGTGACGGTCAAGATCGCCGACGACGGCGAGATTCTGGTAAAAGGCCCGAACGTCATGAAAGGCTATTGGAAACGGCCGGAAGACACGGCTGAAGCCCTGGCCGGCGGCTGGTTCCATACCGGCGATATCGGCGTCATCGACGGCGACGGCTACCTGAAGATCACCGACCGCAAGAAGGATTTGATCGTCACCGCCGGCGGCAAGAACGTGGCGCCGCAGAATATTGAGAACATGCTGAAAATGGATCGCTACATTGAGCAGGTCAACGTCATCGGCGACCGGCGCAAGTATCTGACCGCGATCATCGTGCCAGCCTTCGCGGAAGTCGAAGCCTGGGCCAAGCAGAAAGGGCTCAAGTTCGCCAACCGCGCCGAACTGGTGAAGCTGGCCGAAGTCAATGACCTGATCAAGCAATCTGTCGACAAGGTCAACGCAGAATTGGCCAAGTACGAGTCGATCAAGAAATTCCATCTATCCGATCTGGAGTTCACGCAGGAAAACGGCATGTTGACCCCGACCCTCAAGGTCAAGCGCAAGGTGGTCAACAAGCACTTCGCGGCACAGATCGAAGCGATGTACGAAGAGTAAGATCGAGGTTCTTAAAAAGTGCAGCACGGGCGGTGGTCGGTACCACCACCCTTTTTTGTCAGCCGACCCGGTGTCTATGGGATGATTTCGATCGGCAGATTGTCGAAAAATTCATCTCCGCCCGGACCGCCGTTGAACCCGTCGATCAAGTCGAGCTGGTCGAGGGGCATACCGCCGACCTGGAAGGCAAGGCCGATACAACTGGAGCTCACACAGTCGAGCAATACGTCATCAGTCGCCGCGCTGTAATCAATGACGATGTTGACGTTCTGCCAAGTGTCGGGAGTGAGCATGGCGCAATTCTGTGCGGCCGCGCTGAGGGTGTTCCCTGACCTCAGGCGCGAGAGGATCTCGATCGAATCGTCATTCCGATTCAAGTCAAAACGGCCCGCCGTGACCATGGCGTAACGGAAGCCGAAACTGACAGTGACATCGTAGTCGATGCCGGTTAAGACATAGCCGGCAATGGTGGCGTCGGAGCCCGTGATGCCGCCAACGAGGTGGCCGAGTTTGCCGGTGTCAAGTAAACACTCCTTTTCGACCGTGATCGTGCCGCTGCCACAGAGATCCACGGTCCACGGCAACGGCAGTCCGCCGAAAGAGCAATCATCGAAATCCACATCGACCACCACGACAGTGTCAACGTCGACATTCGTGTCGTCGTCCATCGAAGTATTGTTTTCGGTCAAGTCGTCGTCGTTCATTGTGTCATCATCGCCAAGATCGCCATCACTTGCATCATCATCGGCCATGTCGTCGCCGGCTGCGTCATCGTTGTCGCCGCCCACCCGCACACAAAACTACAGTCAATAAAAGGAAAATCGCGTCAGCAAGCCATAACATTTTTCGATTCATCAGGTCGCGCCTTGATAGCTGCGTTGACAATTCGGACTTCAATTGTCTCGGCTGTTCCAACAAGGCTATCGAGTACAATGGGGGGGGTGGGCGCTTTTCACAGCGGTCTTGACCGCAGAACAGTCGCCGCGTACAATCGGCGCCCGTTCCTAAGAAGTAACCATGTGCACCGAACTAGACCTTCTTGCTTGAACTGGAGGAGCGATGCAGGGCGGAAAGCATGTGATTCTGTGTGTGGATGACGATCAAGACGTGTTGGATATCTTGCGCACGACGCTCGAAGCCAACGGCTATGTGATGGTGGAAGCCTCCAGCGCCGAAGAGGGCCTCAAGCGCTTCAAGGAAAGCAATCCCGATCTGCTCATCGTCGACCTGATGATGGAAGAGATCGACGCGGGTGTCAGCCTAGTGAAGGAATTGCGCGCCGCGGGCGCCAAGCAGCCCGTGTACATGCTCAGCTCAGTGGGCGACCAGTTGAATATGAACGTCGATTCGAACGAGTTGGGTTTGTCGGGTGTGTTCCAGAAACCGCTCAACACGACCTCGCTGTTGCGTATCTTGAAAACCAAGCTCGGGTAGCAACCCATCTCAGTCGTCACCCAAGGCGCACGTCGGCACCTCGCTGGCGTGCGCCTTTTGATTTGAAGTGTGGTGATACGCGTCGGTTACGGTTGTCGGTTGTTGTACTGGTTCATGGCGACATCGATGCCCGCGGTGATCCAGAGCCGGATGGCGTCGACGGCCTGATCGAAGCCGCGCTCAAACAGCGCACGTTCGTTGCAGGTCAGCGGGGCCAACACGTAGTCGGCCAGTTCCAGGTGCGGGTTTTCGGAGCGGCCGATGCCGTAACGCAGGCGGTGGAAGTCGGGCGTGCCCAACCGCTGGCGCAGCGATTCCAATCCTTTGTGACCGGCGGTGCCGCCGCCGTTCTTCAGGCGCAACACGCCGGGAGGCAGATCGGCATCATCGTGCACCACCAGTACGTCGGCCGGCGCCAGTTTGAAGAAGCCTACGGCCAGCGATACCGCATCGCCCGAAAGATTCATGAAGGTTTGGGGTTTGAGCAGCAAAATTCGTTCGTCGCCCAAGCGTCCTTCGGCGAACAAAGAAGAAAAACGCCTGGAGGCGAAGTTCGCCCCCAGGCGCTCGGCAAAGCGATCGCAAATCATGAAGCCCGCATTGTGGCGGGTGCCATCGTACTTCGAGCCGGGGTTGCCCAGCCCGCAGACGAGCTTCATTTGCCTTTCTCTTTCTTCCCTTCTTCTTTCTTGGCGGGGGCGGCTTCTTTGTCGCCCTCTTTCTTGGCCTCGCCACCTTCGGCCGCCGCGGCGCCTTCGGCTGCCTCTTCGCCTTCGGCCGCCGCAGCTTCGGCCGCCTGCGCCGCCGCTTTCTCTTCCTCGACGGTGCGCGGCACAACGACGGTGCAAACCGGGTAGTCAGACGACAGATCGACTTCGGCGTTTTCCGGCATGGTCACGTCGCTCAAGTGCAGCGTGTGGCCCAGGCCCAAGTTGCCGACATCGACCTGGATTTTGGTCGGAATCGCGGTCGGCAGGCACTTGACCTCGATAGTGCGGTGCAGCACTTCCAATACGCCGCCCAAGCCCTTGATCTTCACGACGTTCAAGAACTCGAGAGGCACCTGCACGCGGATCTTCTGATCCAAGCGGATCGAACGCAGATCCAGCGCCATCGGCGTGCCCAGGTAGTGGTGCCGCTGCATTTCGCCGATCATGAAGGTCTTGCCGGCCAATTCCGGCATGCCTTCCAACGAAATCAAGGCCTGCGCCCAGTTGGCCTTACGGATCAGGTCTTCGACCGATCGGAGCGGTACGGACAACGGGATCGCGGTCATGTCCTTGCCGTACGCGACGGCGGGGACCAGACCGATCGCCCGCGTTTTGCGGGCGCCGCCTTTACCGGCGGCCTTACGGGGTTCGACTTTCCAGGTGACACTAGCCATTTTACTTCCTCCTGACCCGGTTTCCGCAGCGCCATCGCGTCCGCAGGTATCCAGGGGTGCGTTAGACGAACTGGCGGATCCTGCCCGCCGTAGTTGCTTAGTTGACCACGTTCGGGAACAACTTGCTGATGCTGTCCCGGTGGTGAATGTTCCAGATACCGGCGGCCAGCAAATGGCTGACCGACGTTACCTTGATCTTCTTGCATGCCGCCGCTTCCGCGGTCAGCGGAATCGTGTCGGTGACGATCAGTTTCTCGATCGGCGACTTTTCGATGTTTTCGACCGCCGGGCCGCTCAACACCGGGTGACTGCAGCACGCGTAGATCGACTTGGCGCCCTCTTCCAGCAACTTCTGCGCCGCCTTGGCCAGCGTGCCGGCCGAATCAACGATGTCGTCGACCAAAATCGCCGTTTTGCCGCGCACATCACCGACCAGAATCATGCGCGCGATCTCGCCTGGACGCGGACGCTGCTTGACGATGACGGCCAGACCGGTGTCGTCGCCGCGCAACAGGCGCGAGTGGTACAACGCGCGCCGTGCACCGCCCGCGTCGGGGCTGACCACCACGATATCGCCCACCGAGCAATGTACACAGTCTTCAAAGGCATCGGCCAATTCCTGCGCGGCGTACATGTTGTCCACCGGCATGTTGAAGAAGCCCTGAATCTGCCCGGCGTGCAGGTCCACCGTCATCACCCGGTTGGCGCCGGCGGCACTGATCAGATCGGCCACCAGCTTGGCGGTAATCGGTGCGCGGGCGGACACCTTACGGTCTTGCCGCGCATAGCCGTAGTACGGAATCACCGCGGTGATGGCCTGGGCACTGGCGCGTTTGGCCGCGTCGATCATGACCAGCAATTCCATCAAGTTACGGTTGACGTCCGGACACGTCGGCTGGATCAGGTACACATCTTTGCCGCGCACGCTTTCGCCAATTTCGACGTTGATTTCGCCATCGCGAAACACATTGACCTGCGCTTCACTTACGCGCAGGCCCAGGTGGGCCGCGATGTCGCCCGCGAGGCGCGGGTGAGCGTTTCCCGTGAACAACTTGATGTTGTCCGGATCGAGGATCTTGTATTTCGGCTCGGGCATGTAACCAACCTCGCTGCTCGCACGTCAACGAAAGTAATATGGCTGGGGCGGTAGGATTCGAACCTACGATAGCGGGTTCCAAAGACCCGTGGCTTACCACTTGCCCACGCCCCAGCACCCAATGGCTTGTTGCTTTGACATCCGGGCGGCGCGACTCAGCAGGCGCGCTCTTTTGACCAACGTCGTCAAATTGGGCGGCGTCGTCATGATACGGGTGTTGAGCCGGTTCGCAGGAAAGAAGGTTGGCCGGGGCGCCACGAGGGACGCTACAGCGCCTCTTCCGCTCCGGTGACGACAGTCTGGGAAAAGCCTTGGGTCAATCGGCCGTATTCACCGAGCACTGCGCCTTCGATCTTGCCCCGCATTTCCGCGTTGAGCGGATGAGCGACTTCACCGAAAGAGCCATCGCGTTTCTTTTTGCTCGGCATGGCCACAAACAGGCCTTTGGTGCCTCGAATGACCTTCAGGTCACGGACGATGAAACAATTGTCCAGCACGATCGTTGCGAAGGCTTTCAGCTTTTCTTCGTCTACCGGGTAGATACGGACGTTTGTCACTTCCATGGGAAGCTCCCTTTGAGCTTTCGATCCGTTGGCTATCGTCTCTTACGCTATCGTCTGAGCCGGTTCTTGGTCGGCTCGTTGACCCTCCCGGAGAAGTCTCTTTTTCCTGCCCCGTTCGTGTCCATTCATCAAATCAACGCGCAGGCGTGCGCCCACCATTGTTTCCGTTTGGCAAGCGTACAAGCCCGCGCGGCCGCAGCCGGATTTTTAAAAATGCCAAAGACCGTGGCGCCACTGCCGGACATCTGTGCCCCAAGGGCACCGGCATCCAGCAGCAGTTCCTTGCACTCCGCCACCTGAGGAAGCAGAGATATGGCTGGCGCCTCCAGGTCGTTACGCAGCCAAGCGCATACCGCCGCTCCGTCCTTCAGAGAGCGCGGTAGGGTAGTGGGCTTTACCTGACGTGTCAAGGGCCAGGCCAGCGCCCGGTACACGTCTGGCGTGGATAATCCTTCAGCAGGTTTGATCAATGTAATGGGCAGGTTACGGGGCACACGGAACGGTTCCAGAATCTCACCGATACCCCGCGCCACGCAGGCTCCGCCCACGAGGAAAAAGGGGACATCGGCACCGATGCCGACTGCCATGTGCTGTAGCCGCTCGTTGGAAACCGGCAAGTTCAACAGGTCGCGCACTGCCTGCAAGGTCGCTGCTGCGTCGGACGACCCGCCACCCAACCCGGCCGCCTGTGGTATCCGTTTGGCCAGGTGGATGCGCACCCCGCGGGTTTCATTGACTTCAGCCAGCAACATGGCCGCCGCCCGCACCACCAAATTGCGCCATCCACCCGGTAGGGTTTCGTCGTCGCAAGTGAATTGTACACCGTGGTCGGCGTGTTCAACGGTGATTTCGTCGGCCAAGGTGATCGGAGCCATAATGGACTGCAGCAGATGATAGCCGTCGGGACGACGACCGATGATTTCCAACCGCAAATTGATTTTGGCGGGAGCTTCTACAGTGATGGATTTCCTCGGTTTCATGGTCTAACTCGTCAGTTTGGCCAGAAACCGGCATCCACCGATGCGGATTTCGTCGTTGTTGGCCAACATAGCCCGTTTGACCTTCTCGCCGTTGACAAACACACCGTTCGAAGAGCCCAGATCTTCAAGAACGAACTGATCGCCTTCACGGGCGATCGAGGCATGCCGGCCGGAAACGAGTGGATCCTCCAGGCGAATATTGCACTCGTGGCTGCGTCCAAGTATTAGATTATGCTCGGAAATCAAGAAGCGTCTTCCAGTTTCAGCGCCTTCCGTGCATTCCAAAAACGACTGCGGCCAAAGCCCGGTCTGCTTGGTGTACAATGAATACATCAATTCCCGGCGATCGAGACGGACTGTCTTGTCGAGCCATTCTTGCTTTCGATCACCGGTCATTCCGTATCGTTTCCTTCGCGCGGACTGCGCCTAGTTGCCTTCATTTCTTCTTGATGTCGGACAAGGTGCCCGAAAGCGTCTGTTGTGTTTCCTTTCCCACGGGTGACCAGCGCAGGAAGAAACGGTTTTCCCCGATGATCAGCTCGTCGTTCGGTTGGATTTTGGTCCGGCCTTCGATCGGTTGGCCTGCCACCAACACACCGTTGGCGCTATGTAAATCCTCGATCTCAATCCCATTCGACGAAACATAAAGTAAACAATGGTTTCTGCTAACGCTTTTGTCGGATAGCTTGATATCGTTGTCGTCTTTGCGACCGACGGTGACGATTCCCCGTTTATTCAAGGGGAAACTCAGTGTGCGCCCCAGGTCGTCGATCGTTTCAAGCCGGAACATCCGCGCCTTCCGTTTTTTCCTGGTGGTCATAGAATACAGAAAATTTTCGGATAGACAAGTTCTTTTTTCGCATTTGTCGCCAAAATCTGGCGGAATTAGAACGGACTGCACACTAACACTCAGCTAACAGATTCTTTTCCCTTGACTTATATTTGATTTTCCTGTCTAATTTCGCCCGCTGTTCGCCTTGGGGAGAAGGCTCGGCTTCTGGAAAACGAGGACGAGGAGGGGCGCAATTCGCTAGCGTCCGAGAGTTCAAAATTCGCCCAAGGGGAGGAGGCGGATGAAGTCCCGAGTTGGCGACACAACTGAGTGTCCCAGTTCGGTTTGGAGGATCCGCAGCGTTGAATCGCACTATCTTGTTGGTTGAGCCTAATCCCGAACTATCTGCTAAGGTAAAGAAATTCCTGGAAGAATTGGGCCAGATGGTCCAAATCGCCACCAGCCGCCGTGATGCCCTTGGGCTAATCAAATCCTTCGACGCCGGTTTGGTCATCGCGTCGTTTACCCTTCCCGACGGCGACGGTTTTGTTCTGGCCGAAGATATGCGCATGCTGGTTGGCAGCCATGCCCCTTTGTTGGTCATCGCTTCCCCTAAGCAGATTCAGCATTATCAGAACCGGATGACCGCTTTTCCGGTACAAGGTTGGATCAAACGGCCCGTCGAACAGATGGACCTCTACAACTTGGTAAACGAATGGCTGGGACAGTCGGTGTCCAGCGAGCCAGCCCAGACCAAATCCCCGGCAGCCAAAGTGCCGACCCCAACTCCAGGGCTTGGTGGCGCCAAACCGAAACCTGCAGCGAAACCTGCGGCTACCGGTCCCGCCACCCAGCGCCCGGCCTTTGCCCCGCCGCCGACCGGTCCACGCCCGACGGCGGGCCCACGTACCGGTTCCGGACCGGCCACTTCCGGCGGCGGACCTAAATCAGGCACCACCGTGCGTTTGGGCAACCTCGAGCGAACGCCAGTCGCACGGCTGTTCTATCACCTTGGCAAGCGAAAGCTCACCGGGGTGGTGGGGTTTCTTCACCCGCCGACGCGCATTGATGTTCACCTGGAAGAAGGCCAGGTGGTAAATGTCCTGAGCAACTATATCCCTGAGCTGTCCCTCGGTATGATGCTGGCCAAAAAACAGGCCATCACCGCATCAGAACTGGCCGGTATCAGGCACAAGTGGGAACGCGAAGGAGGCATGTTCGGCCAAGTGCTGATGCAGACCGGCTTGGTGAGCGAAAACGAGCTAAATCAAACGCTTGTTCTACAACGCGTCAAGAAGCTTGTACACCTCTTCTCGTGGAACTGGCGCAAGGGCACCTATACCTTCGACGAAGACGTCGAAAAGCTCGCTCCACTGCCGGGGTTCAGACTTCCGTTCGAGCAGATTATCATGGCCGGCATTCGCACCTACTACGACCTCGATCGTGTGATGATGGTGCTCGACAAAAACGGCCGTATGAGCAGCCCAGTCAAACTCGGCGCGATCGATGCCGACAAGCTGGCCAGCCGCTCCGATCTTGACGGCTTGCGAGCGACCATCGATGCCCTGAAGCGCTTCGGCACCCTCCAGACTGCAAGCAAGAAGTGCGATCTGCCGCAACTGACCTTTTTGCAGTTCGCCTACGGGTTGTACGTGATGGATCTGCTCTCATTCCCGAACGAAACAAAAGAGTAAGTTACGGGCAGATTCAACCGGCCCACGATAAAGCCTGACGAAAGATCGAATGATCGGATTTTTCACCTCTTTCGCCCTTGTCCGTTCCGGCAATTGTGCTATGCTGGCGCGTCGAACGACGAATGATGCCCGCCTATCCGTGGCTTATCCCGGGTGGTGGTTCAAACCGGCACGGCAGCGCCGGCCGGATTGTGCGTAGGAGAACCGAATGGGGAAGGTGATTGCGATTGCCAGCCAAAAGGGCGGCGTCGGTAAAACGACGACGACCGTCAACCTGGCCGCCAGCCTGGCCACTCTCAAACAGCGCACGCTGGTGCTCGACCTCGACGAGCAGAACGCCGTCGGCTTCGGCCTAGGCCTGTCGCGCCAGCAGATGGAAAACGGCCTGTACGATGTATTTCTTGGCCGTAAGAAGCTGGGCGAGGTGATCCACAGCACGATGCTGCCGTATCTGAAAACCATTCCCTACGGCAAAGGCACACTTACCGACGAATTTGAGAAGTTCGTGCGCCAAAAGGGCAGTGCGCCGCTGCTGAAGAAATACGTCGATGCGCTGCGCAAAAGCACCGACTACATCCTGATCGACTGCCCCCCGGGCATGGGCGATCTGACCATCTACGCGCTCTCGGCGTCCGACGCGGTGCTGGTGCCGATGCAGTGCGAGCCGCTGTCGCTCAAGACCCTGACCCAGATCCTCAAAATCATCCGCAAGGTGCGTCGGCAGATCAACCCGGAACTGGTGATCGAAGGCCTATTGCTGACCATGTACGACGAGAATTACCGCATCGCCCGCGAAGTCTGCCAGCAGGTGTGGGCCTCGTTCCCCGAGGAAGTCGTATTCCGCAACGTCATCCCGCGCATGGAGGAGTTCTCCAGCGCCTTCGCCGTCGGCAAGCCGATCATCACGCAGGACCCGGAGGCCGAAGTTGCCAAGGCCTACCTGCAGCTCGCGCGCGAAGTGATGGCCAAGCGCAAGAAGGAACTTGAGGACAAGGCCGAAGGCGGCGCTCAGCCGGCATGACCGCGACAAAGCAATAGCGAAAGGCTGGGTGGCCTTTGTGCCACCCATTTTTTTGTTTTTCATTTTCCACAATTCATTCTACATTTCCTCCATGGCTTCCGTCATGTGCCCCCACTGTTCGCAGGTGATGCGCGCCGAATCATACGAAGGAGCGTCGTTGCACCGCTGCGGCGCCTGCGGTGGGGTGTGGGTCGGTATGGTCGACATGCGTTTGATCGTGCAACGGCGCGAAGAGGTTTTCACCCAGGAAGTGGTGGATGACGTGCGCCAACGCGTCCGCCAGCGCTCGCGCGTGAT
>CAZEDX010000095.1:0-15640 GCA_964511015.1 uncultured bacterium
CCACCGAACGGTCGCGATACGGGCTTGGTTGGCCCGGGGTGTAGAAGTTGCCGCGCCCCTGGCGAATCTCTTCCTCGCTCAGGTCGCAGACGTAGGCCAGGCCCTTCTTAATCAGGAATACCGCCCACTGATAGAGCTGTTCGAAGTAGTCGGACGCGAAGTACTTGCGGTCTCCCCAGTCGAAGCCAAGCCAACGGATGTCGTCTTGAATCGACTCAACGTACTCGACTTCCTCGGTCGACGGATTGGTGTCGTCGAAGCGCAGATTGCACTGCCCGTGGTAATCGGCGGCGATGCCGAAATTCAAGCAAATCGACTTCGCATGGCCGATGTGCAGGTAGCCGTTCGGCTCCGGCGGAAAACGCGTGTGCACGCGACGGTTGTTCTTGCCGGCCTGGAGGTCGGCGTCGATGATCTCGCGGATGAAGTTGGTCGGCGGAGCGGAATTGGTTCTGCCTGATTCTTCTTTGCTGTCTTTGCTCATCGCGGCCTCGAAACCCGGGCCAAAAACGCCCGGCAAATGTGGAAAATTGACGCTGGCTACTGTAGAAGCCGCGGGGGGTTTAATCAACGGGGTTTGTGACGCGGCGCGGCGAGTCTTAGCGAATTATCGCGTTTCGATCCACATCGTCGCCAGCAGGCGTTCATGTATTACCACCGTGTGCCGGCTGCGCCAGTTGGCGATGAAAGCCGCGCGCTGCTCGGCGGTCTTTCGCGTGCGTAAAAGGCTCTCGATTTCCGCCCGGACCCTGGCGAAGGTTTTTGGGCGGGCGGGGTTGTGCGTAACCAATTGCACGATATGCAGGCCGCGCCGGTCACGAAAGACGGGGCTGATCTCGCCCGGCTGCGTCAGGCCGAACGCGACGGCCTGGATTTCGCCCGACCGCGAACCGCGTTGGACGCGCACGGCGCCGCCGCGTTTTACCGAGCCCGTGTCGTCGGAGCAGTCGCGCGCGACCGTGGCCCAGTCTTCGCCGCCGTGAACCCGTGCCCAGGCGTTGTCCGCCCGCTCGCGCGCGGCGGCAATCTCCGCGGCCGTCGCCCGCCGGCGCAATTTGACGAAGATCCAACGCAAGTCGACCGATTCCGCCTGCTGGAACTGCTCGCGGTGCTGGTCGAAGTAGGCCTGCAATTCGCTCTCGGCGATCGCGCCGGTCCAGGCCAGGGCGCGCTCCATTTCGCCGGCGAGCATGTCGCGCCGGATGTCCGCCATCCGCCGCTGGTATTCCGGACTCATTTCCAGCTTGCGCCGCACGGCTTCGGCGTAGCATTCCTCGTCGCTCATCCGCCGCGTTTCCGGCATGCGTTGGCGGGCGATCACAAGCAGCAGATAGCGGCCGGTCGCGTCGAGTTGCGCGCGGAACGCGCCGGATTGGTCTACGCCGAGCACGGGCGCCTCGCGAACGAGGATCTCGCGTTCGAGCATCCGCGCGAGCAGTTGTTGCCGGCCGGTGAGAGTGACCAACGCCCGGCGCTCGGCGGCCGGCAGGCGCGCGGCGGCGTCGCGGAAATCGCCGACGATGATCGCGCGTTGGTTGTCAATCTCCACCAACACCGCCGACACCGAGCGGTGCGCTTCGGCCGCGCCGGCGACCAACAAGACCAGCAGCAACGACCAGATTTCCACTTGTCGCTTGGTGAGGAAGCGCGCTTTCATCTGGTGACTCACACATCCCGTTGTCGGTTGTTATCCAATGGTGGATTCGGTTCCCTGATAAGACAACCGTCGACCCTTGTCAAACCAGGGGCGGGCGGCGAGGGAGCGGAAAGCGGGCCTACTGCACACGTTCGCCGGGCTTGCCCGACGGCGCCTCAAGCAATGCCAGGTGGCGCTTTTTGTCGGTCAGCGCTTCGCTCGACGAGGCGAGGATCATGCCTTCGCTCACGCCCCAGCGCATCTTGCGCGGCGCGAGGTTGGCGACGCAGACCAGCTTCTTGCCCACCAGCGTTTGCGGGTCGGCCGCGATCTCGGCGATGCCGGCATAGACGTTGCGCCGGCCGAGCGGGCCGAGGTCGAGCGTGAGTTGCACGATCTTCTTCGCGCCGGCCACCGGCGCCGCGGCGACGACTTCGCCGACGCGCAGGTCGAGCTTGCCGAACTGGTCGATGGTGATCTCCGCCTCGGCCGGTTCGACGGTGTAGTCGTGCTGCGGCTTGGCCGGCTCGGCGACCTTGCTCGCCTCAACCACCGCGTCGATCTTCTCGCGTTCGAGCCGCGCGACCAGATGCTTGAACTCGCCGACGGCGTGACCGACGGGCAAATTGGCCTTCGCGTCGGCCCAGGTCAGCGGCGCGATGTTGAGCATGCTTTCCATCGCCGCGGCGTACTGCGGCAGAATCGGCTTGAGGTAGACGGTCAGAATCTTGCTCGCGTTCACCGCGGCGGTGCAGATGTCACGCGCGCGCTCGGCGTCGCCCTGGCCCAGCGCTTCCCACGGCGCGGCTTTTTGCAGATACAGGTTGCCGGCCTCGGCCAGGCGGCAGATGCGTTCGACCGCTTCGGCCAGGTTGCGCCGCAGGTAAGCGTCGGCGATGGCGTCGGCTTCCTTTTCGCAATCGGCAAGCAACTCGCGGGCGTCGTCCGGATTGCGGCCGAGCTGCGCGCCGAGCTTCTTGTGCACGAAGCTGAGCGACCGGCTGGCGAGGTTGGCCAGCTTGTTCACCAGCTCCGCGTTGATGCGATTGACGAAATCCTCGAACACCAAATCGAGGTCTTCGAGCTTGCCGCTGAGCTTGGCGGCGTAGTAGTAGCGCAGGTACTGCGGATCGAGATGATCGAGGTAGGTGCGCGCGTTGATGAACGTGCCGCGCGACTTGCTCATCTTCTCGCCGCCCACGCGCAAGAAGCCGTGCACAATGACCTGTGTCGGCAGATTGAGGTCGGCGGCCATCAACATCGCCGGCCAGAACAGCGTGTGGAAATAGAGAATGTCTTTGCCGATCAGGTGGTAGATCTCGGTGCCCGGCTGTTCCCAGTACTCGGCGATGTCGCGGCCGTGTTCCTTGCACCAGGCTTCGGTGCTGGCGATGTAACCGATCGGCGCGTCGAGCCAGACGTAGAAAAACTTGTTCTCTTCGCCCGGAATCGGGAAGCCGAAGTACGGCCCGTCGCGGCTGATGTCCCAATCGCGCAGGCCGCCGTCGATCCAGTTGTTGACGTAGTTGGCGACCTCGCCCTGCAGGTGGCCGCCGGTGGTCCAGGCGCGCAGTTGCTCGGTCAGCTTGCCCAATTCGAAGAACAAGTGCTCGCTCGATTTGCGCACCGGCGGCGTGCGGCAGATGGCGCAGGTCGGGTCTTTCAAGTCGGTGGCCGGGTAGGTCGAGCTGCACACCTCGCACACGTCGCCGTACTGGTCGGCGGCGCCGCACTTCGGGCAGGTGCCGCGCACGAAGCGGTCGGGCAGGAACATCTGGTCGTGCGGGCAGAACATCTGCTCGACGCCGCGCCGGGCGATCAGCCCCTTGTCGCGCGCGGCCCGGTAGATGCGCTCCGACCAATGCCGGTTCTCTTCGGAATGGGTGGTGTAGTACTTGTCGAACTGTACGCCGAAGTCGGCGAAATCGCGCACGTGCTCGGCCTGCGAACGGGCGATGAGTTCCTCAGGCGTAATGCCTTCCTTGATCGCGCGCACTTGCACCGGCGTGCCGTGCGTGTCGTCGGCGCAGATGTAGATGGCGTCTTCGCCGCGCAGGCGCAGGAAGCGCACCCAGATGTCGGCGTAGAGGTATTCCACCAGGTGGCCAAGGTGAATGCTGCCGTTGGCATAGGGCAGCCCGCAGGTAACCAGGATCCGGCGTGACACGACACAATCTCCTTTTCCGCCGCTGAGATGTGGCGGAGCGAAACTTATAACACGCTGCGGCAAAGGCGGAAAGGCACGCTAGCGGGGCGGCGTGTCGATCAGAATCGTCACCGGTCCGTCGTTGACCAGCTCGACGTCCATCATGGCGCCGAACTCGCCGGTGGCGACCTGGCCCACCTGCGCGCGCGCCTTGGCGACGAACGATTCGTACAACGGAATGGCGATGGCGGGCGGGGCCGCTTCGTCGAAGCCCGGCCGCCGGCCGCGGCGGGCGTCGCCGTACAGCGTGAACTGGCTGACGACCATCAGCGCGCCGCCGGTGTCGAGCAGCGAGCGGTTCATCTTGCCTTGTTCGTCGGCGAAAATGCGCAGGCCGAGCACCTTATTCAGCAGCCAGTCGACCTCGGCTTCGGTATCGCTGCGGTGCACGCCCAGCAGCACGAGCAGGCCGGGTCCGATCGCGCCGACCACCCGGCCGTCGATCGTGACCGCACATCGTTTCACGCGTTGCAAGACGGTGCGCATGGGGTCTCCAGGGTCGGGTCTAGGATCAACGGTTCATGATCGCGGCAACGATGTCGGATCGATTGGCGTTCGATGACAGACGATTCGCCGCCGGACCGCAGGCCATCATCAGCGAACGAGGCCCGTCGCGCAACCACACGATGGCCGGGTACCGCGGTCCTTGCAACGCGATCAGATCGCGCACGGCGTCGGCGCAGTAGGCGCTCAAGCCCGGCGCGCGCGCGTCGAAACGCGCGAACAAGACCGCCGCCCGTTCCCGCGCGACGATTTCCGTGCCCAGCGCGCGGGTGGCGTGGGCGGCGAGCACGCGGGCGCGGATCTCACGCGGCGCGAAGAGGACCGCTTCGTTGCGGCGCACGTCGCGGAAGAAGCGGGCGAGCCGTTTTTGGGTCAGGTCGTCGAGCGGCGGCCGGTTGCGCGACGGACCCTGGCCGGCCAGCTCGGCGTAGGACACGCGCCACGGCCCCGGCGCGGCGTCGTAGCCGAGCACGGCGATCTCGCCGGCGGGCCGGTCCAACTCGCTCCACAGGCCCGTGGGGACGACGGCGCTTGCCACCCCGTGACACTCCGGCACACGCAGCGCCAACGCGGCGGACAGATCAGGAATGGAATCGGTCCAGACCTCAACCGCAATCGCGCGCGATCCGCCGCAGCCGGCGAGCACAAGCAAGAGCATGAGCAGGACGACCATGAGGAATATTTCGCGAGCGGTCCTCGTGGCTGATGGCGGTGGAATCCGTGGTCGGAACGACAAAGACAAAACCCTCGCTGGTGTACTAGAACGTCACCGCCGACTGGAACTGGAACTCGCTGTCGCGATTCTGTTCGTTGTCGGCGCCGGCCAGATAGCGTGCGCCGACGTGCAAAAACGGCCACGGATCATAACCGGCGAAACCGCCGTAGCGGTTGTAGCTGGTGATCTTTTGTGCGGGGTCGTTGGCCTGCATGCCGAGCCAGTCCATGCCGCGCACGAATTCCATTTTGCCGCCGACTTGCACGCTCTGCTCGAACAGCAGCAGCGCCAGCTCGATGTTGCCGGCCGATATCGCCGTCTCGTCGCCGGCGTTGTCGATGTAGTTCTGCTTGTCGAACTTGCCGGTCGACGAATACTCGCCGTTGAAGCCCAGGCCGATCATTTCGGTGAAGGGCAGCGTGAAGTTGAGGTACACGCCGTAGGCCGGCACGTTGTCTTCGTAGTTGCCCTGCAGCAGTTGACTGAGGTCGTAGTCGGTCTCGGTGGCGTCGTTCAGGTAGTAGCCGCCGAGCATTAACTGATAGGCTTCTTGAAACGCGAGCGGGTACACCTCGCCGTGCACGACAAAGGTGTCGATGGTGTCGTCCGCCGCTTCGCCGTCGGCGTTCTCATTGCTGCCGTTGAACAGCGAGGCATGGACGTCGAAATAGGTCGACGACACGCCCGGTGAAATCGCCGTGCGGTAGACCGCGAACAGGTTGTACACCAGCGGGTATTCGACGGCGTAGGAGAGGAAGCTGCCGGTGGGCAGGCCGCGATAGCCGATGGTGACGTATGGCGTCACGACCCATGGATACCGCACGGTGAGATAGCCCTCTTCGACGTAGAGGTTGTCGGCGGTGTTTTCCATCGTGATCAGCGCGCGGCCGGTCAGGTAGTCGAGCGGGTCGAAATACGCGCCGAGCGAAACGTAGCGCATCAGCACGTCGCTGCGCCGTGTGCTGTCGCTGCCGTCGGTGTTGGGCGTGAGGCTGGTGAACAAGACGCGCGCATCGAGGTAGCCGGTGAGGCGAATCGCCTTGGTCCAGTCGTCTTCTTCTTCCGCGAAGGCCGTCGCCGCCGCCAGAGTCAACAACACCAGCACACCCGGCCAATACTTCATCGCGCCATCTCCGCCTGACGATGAGAATAAACTAACCCACCTGACTTTTTCCGTCCAAGGCAGCTCTTCGGCCGGCCGCGCGCGGGGCTTGAGCGGTTTCCTTTTCTTCGGGTTGACTCTTGACTGGACGCGCGGCGGCGTGAAAATGTTTCTTGGCAACCGACAAAGACCATCCATCCGAGAAGCCGGCAACAACGGGCGACCTGCGAGAGAAAAGAACATGGGTCGAAAAGACCGACCATTCAACTACGACGAGTTTCTCCATCGCCTCGAGCTCAACAACGAGCAGCTCGTCAACAAGTTCGCGCACGACGTGTCACTCGAGGAAATCCCCGTCTTCCGGCGCCGGCGGGAGTTCGCCGCCTATCGCCTGTTTGCCGCGATTCACGCCCTGTCGGCCGGCGCGTTCCTGGCGCTGGTGGCGGTCGGCAGCCTCTGGTGGGACCTGTCGGTGCGCTCGATGGCCGCCCCGCTCGCGGCCGGCGTGATCTTCCTGCTAGCCGCGCCGGTCTACTTCCTGGTCGGCCGCCACCGCCGGGCGGCGCTGCAGGGCTCACGGATCAGCCTGATGAAAGACGAATCCTACCTGCTCATGGCGCTGGTCGACCGCCGCGACACGACCTTGGACATGGCGATGTACCAGATGCAAAACGTCGAGCGGGTCTGGATCGACCAGGCGACCACCTGGCCGTATGGCAAGAAGATCAAAGTCCGCCTGAAAGGCAGCCCGGACATCGAACGCCAGATGCGTATCCCCGGCCTGTCGCCCACCCGCTTGTCCGAACACGGACACGTGGCTCCCAAAACCCTGCTCTTCGTGCAGCGGCATTTCCCAGAGGTGAAGGTCGGCGCGCCCGGCCAGGCGCCGCCGGACGAAATGCCCTTCGACTTGTTGGACATCAACTGACTACGCGCGCCCGGGACGCGCACCGGTCCGGTTTTCCGCCAAGAAAATCCCTCATGTCGCGCCGCGACCGTGCCGAACGGTAGATATTGGACGAACAGTCCGATGAAACCGATTCAGCAAGGAGCGACGATGAAGATTTGGTTGATCTTGCTGACCGTGGCCGCCCTCGGCCTCGGGATGTTTGTGCTGTCCTGCGCCGGCGACGATGACGATTGCGATTGCGACGACGATACCGCCGACGACGATGACGCCGACGATGACACCAGCGCGGCCGACGACGACCTGCTCGGCGTCGATCCGGGCGCGCAGCAGTGCTTGAACGAACTGCAGGCGCCGTTTCAGGCATGCAAGGAACCTTGCTACATAGTGTTGGAAGAAATCTGTGAGTTTTACCACTGCCTCTATGGTTGCTTCGCCACGATGTTCGACAGTGCGGTCGATTGCGGCGAACAATACCCCGAGCTCGAACCCCGCATCCCCTACTGGCAATGCAACGCCGATTGCGATCGGGCGTACCAGACGTGCATGGAGCCGCTCGACGAGTGCGACTATGGCGTCAACCTGGAATGCACCGACGAGTTGTTCAATTGCGAATCGGGATGCGTAGCGGAGTAGAGAGGGGCAGGGGATAGGTTCGGAGAGAATCGGGTTTCGGGTTTGCGGCCCTACCTAAAGCCATAGTCTATCGTCTAAAGCCCCCCTGCGATGTCATCTCTGAACGAAGTGAAGAAAGGCGCCTCAGCCTCCCTTCCTCTCCGGCGTGCACCCGGCCTCGGCGAACGGGCAATCGCCGCACTGGCCAGAGCATTCAGTGAGCGCGCGGCGGCGGTGGCGGACGGTGTAGAAGCGCAGCAGGTAGAGCGCGGCCGCGACGACGATCGACGCGGCGGCGAGCGTATCCCACGACATGACGCATCTCAGGCCAGCAGGCGGCCGAGCTGGTAGACCAGCGTGGCCAGCAACCAGCCGGCAACGGTCAATCCGACGAACTGCAACAGCGCCCACTTCCACGAGCCCGACTCGCGCCGGATCACGGCGACCGTCGCCATGCACGGCGTGGCGACCAGCAAGAACAGCAGAATGGCGAACGCCTGCAGCGGGGTGTAGGTCTCGCGCAGCTTGTGGCGCAGCGACACCGAATGCTCGTCGGCCGGCCCGAGCGAGAAGACGATGCCCAGTTGCGCGACGAAGACCTCCTTGGACGCAAACGCGCCGATCATCGCCGTGGCCACGCGGTAGTCGGCGCCCATGGTCCGGGTGACCGGCTCGAGCGCGTGCCCGATGCGGCCGGCGAGGGAATGTTCGAGGTTCAGCGTGGCCGCGGGCACGTCCGGTCGCGCGGCGCGGTCGGCCTCGCTGGGTTTCGGATACGAGCCGGCCAGCCACAGCAGAATCGAAATGGCCAGAATCAGCGTGCCGGCTTTGCGCAAGTACATCCACGCCCGTTCGAGCGTGCGGGTCAGCACCGCGCGCGGCGTCGGCAGGCGATACGGCGGCAGCTCCATAACGAACGGCGCGTCCTCGCCGGCCAGAATGGTGCTGCGCAGCAGCCGCGCCAGCGACACCGCCAGCACGACGCCGATCAAGTAGATCAGCCACAGCATCGGCGCCTGCCACGGCCTGGCGAAGAAGGCCGGAATGATCAGCAGGTAGATCGGCAGCCGCGCGCCGCAGCTCATCAGCGGCAGCACCAGCATGGTGGTCAGCCGGTCGCGTTCGTTCTCGAGCGTGCGCGTGGCCAGGATGCCGGGAATCGAGCAGCCGAAGCCGGTCAACAGCGGCACGAAGCTTTTGCCGTGCAGGCCGAACTTGTGCATGAAGCGGTCGACCAGAAACGCGATGCGCGCCAGGTAGCCGGTGTCTTCCAACAGCGACAGGCCGAGGAAGAGAAAGACGATGTTCGGCAGAAACACCAGCACGCCGCCGACGCCGCCGATCACGCCGTCGACCAGCAGCGAGCGCAGCGTTGAGGGCGAACCCGCCGGCCAGAACGAATCGACCCAGCCGGCCAACGCCTGGAACGCGGCGTTCAACCAGTCCATCGGCGCCTGGCCGAGGGTGAAGGTCAGCCAGAACAAGAGGTACATGATCGCCAGGAAGATCGGCAGCCCGAGCACGCGATGCACGAGCACGGCGTCGACTGCTTCGGAGCGGCGGCGGGCATCTTGCCGCATGCCCGACAGGCGCACCTCGCGCAACAGGCCGGCGATGAAGGCATAACGGCCGTCAGCGATCTGCATGGCGGCGTCTTGCTCGTGCGCGGCCTCGAGGTGGTGGATCTCTCTTTCCACCTGCTGCAGATTGGCGAGGGCGTCTTGGGCATGCTCCGCGTACCAGCCACGCAGGTCGGGGTCGCGTTCGAGCAGCTTGATCGCCACCCAGCGCGCGGGTGGTGAGGCGAGGGGGAGGGTGGGCCGGATCCGGGCGGCGACCCGGTCGATGGCCGTCTCCAGCGTGGGGGAGAACATAAACCGCTCGCCGTGGGTCGGATGCGCCGCGGCGAACTCGATCGCGTCTTGCAACTCGGTCAGTCCTTCGCCGCGATGGGCGACGGTTTCCACGATCGGCACCCCGAGCAGCGACCGCATTGCCGGCACATCGAGCCGCTGTCCGCTCCGCGCCGCCTCGTCGCTCATGTTCAGCGCCAGCACAGGGTTGGCTCCTAGTTCCATCACCTGCAGCAACAGATACAGGTTGCGTTCGAGATTGGTGGCGTCGACCACCACCACAACGACGTCTACCTTGTCGCGCAGCAACTCGCGGCGGGCGACCCGTTCTTCGGGCGAATACGAGGTGAGGCTGTACGCGCCGGGCAGGTCGAGCACATTCACTGTGCGCTCGCCGTGGCGGTAGCGTCCTTCCTTCTTTTCGACGGTAATGCCCGGGTAGTTGCCGACCCGCTGGCGGGACCCGGTAAGCGTGTTGAACAGTGAGGTCTTGCCAGAATTGGGATTGCCGGCCAGCAGTACGTTCAACGCGCCGATATCGTTGTCTTTAATGGCTTCCATGGCGGTGTTGTCCCGACGCTAGGCCGTGACTCCTTTCGGGCGCGTGACGAGAATGCTGCGCGCCTCTTGCCGGCGGAGCGATAGGTCGAATCCGCGGACCTTGATCCAGAGTGGATCGCCTCCAGGTGCCACGCGTTCGAGCGCGAGTTCGGTTTGCGGCAGTAAGCCCATATCAATCAGCCGCTGGCGTAGCGCCCCGCTGGCCATGATACGGGTGATTCGCGCTTTTTCACCGGGTTTGAGGTCGGCTAGCGAGGTGGTGTCGAGCGGCGGCCGGACGCGACCCGGTTCGAGGCAAGTGCTACAGTGCTCGCCGCACTGGACGAAGTCGGGGTTGTCGAGCCGACAGCGCGCAAAGAGCTCTTGCACCGCCTGGGCCTCCGGGCACGTGCTGACGAATTCGACCATCCGAATAAAATGGTCGAGCGTCTCGTCGGAGAGATGGTGTTCGATCTGGCAGGCATCGCGTTCGGCCGCCTCGCAACCGACGCCGAGCAGGTCGGTCAAGAATCGTCGAATCAGCTCATGCCGCCCCCGGATTCTACGTGCGATCTCCTCACCGGCGGGGGTCAGTTCGATGAACTCCCGCGCTTGGTAATCAATTAGTCCAAGCATGGCCAAACGATGCATTGCCATGCTCACCGAGGCCATTTTGACCTCGCGGGCGGAGGCGATGTCTTTCACCCGCGCGACCCGCTTTTCGTTGACCAGCTGGTAGATCGTTTCAAGGTAGTCTTCCAGCGATTCGGAAACCATGCTTTCGTGTCCGGACGAAGACACGGCAACCCCCGTTTGTTAGCCTTGTCTAATTATGGGAGATATATCTAACTTGTCAACCCAAACGTCTGGCGACCCCTACGCATTTTATAGTCCAGGAGTTCGAGAGACGAGTCGAAACCAATTTCAGAAAGGCCGGAAGATGTGGCCGAGGAAGTGCAACTAGCGAGGGAAAAAAGGGAGGCACCATGCCTGCGGACCCCAACATGACCATCCTGTGTGTCGATGACTTCTCGACCATGCGCCGAATTATCAAGACGTTACTGAAGCAGCTCGGCTTCAACAACGTTCTGGAGGCTGACGACGGCTCCACGGCGATGGAAATGCTGAAAGAGTCCAAGGTGGACTTCATCATTTCCGACTGGAACATGCCCAAAATGACTGGTCTGGATCTGCTGAAGAGCGTCCGGGCCAGCGAAAATATGGCCAATATGCCGTTCCTCATGGTAACTGCCGAATCCGACAAGGACAGCATCATCGCCGCGGTCAAGGCTGGCGTCAGCAACTACGTCGTCAAGCCGTTCAAGGCCGAGGTGTTGAAGGAAAAAATAGACAAGATATTCCCCTAGTTACATCATCGGAAACCCTGTCGGTGGCGTTGGGCGCCGCTTACCCGGACAACGGAGGGATCCATGTCCGTTGGGAAAACGAAACAGGTCGTCCTGATTGAAGACGACCTCACGATCAGCCGCCTCCTCTCGACAATCATGCGTCGGATGGGCCACACGGCATTTGTGGCCGCGACCGGCGCCGAAGGGCAGGCCCTGCTGCAGCGGTTGCGCGGCGAGGTCGACCTGGTTATCCTCGACTACAGCTTACCCGACACCCCCTGCCGCGGCATGCTGGCCGACGTTCGCCGTCTCGCCCCGACCGGCCGTGTCCTGCTGACCAGCGGCTACGACCTCGACATGCTCGACGGAGTGCAGCCGGAGCAGATCGACGGCTTCGTCCAAAAGCCGTTCACCGTCCATGACGTGCAGTTGCGCGTCGAAGAGTTGCTGAACAAGTAAAGCCGCTTAATCGGTCGCCCAAACAGACGTTTTCCGCTTGCTAAGTATTTGATTTGATTGAAGCGAAAAGCCGGTATGCACCCGCGCAAACGAGCTGTTTTCGGCGTGCAAGTGCTTGATTTTGCTAGGGCCGATTTCCCGTTAAAAGGTCTTTTTTTGCCCGTGCTTTTTGCCGATTTCGCACACGCAAACGCCTGCGGCTGTAGAAGGCACAAGTGCACATTTTGGATACCGTCCGCCGAAAGCTGGAACCGGCGTTCGAAATGCTGTGAAAGATTTCACGAAGCGATGAAATTCACAGCGGGGGGTGTGAATCCACCCTACTGGGTGTCATCATCCCCGGTGTCGTCGTCCGTCGTGTCGTCGTCGCCCTCCGCCAGGTCGAAGCAGGCGGCGAGTTCCACGCATTGGTCGTCGGCGGTATCGTCGTCGGGGGCGGTGTCGTCATCGGCCGGGGGATTCTCCACCACGTATTCCCAGCATGCGGCCACGACCGGGTCCATCTCGTCGGCGTTGCAAAGCCAGTGGCAGGCGAACCGCGCGCGTTGTTCGGTGCCCTGATCGCCAATGTTGCAGGTCACGACTTCGCCCACGTAATCCGGTTCGGTGCTGTCGCAGAAGTCGGCGCAGGTCTCTTCCTCCTGCCAGCCGGCGAACACGTTTTCGTACAAGGTGACACAGTCGCCGCCCGATAATGGCACCGCGGTCATCAGCGTCTGCGCCATGGTCAGCGTGTCGGGGTCGCTGCTGGCGCACATGACCAGCAACATAGCCTGGATTTCCGCCACGCTCGGCACCACGTCGCCGTTGTCGCCGACGAGGCCGCATTCGATCAGCACCGACACATAGGCTTCGTTGTTGGCGAACTCGATACACTCCGTCCACTCGGTCGTGTCGTCATCGGCGGCCGTATCGTCATCGGAGGTATCGTCGTCCATCGTATCATCATCGGTTGTGTCATCGTCGGTGGTGTCATCGTCAGTGGTATCGTCATCGGAGGTGTCATCGTCGGTGGTGTCGTCGTCCGTCGTATCGTCATCGGTCGTGTCATCGTCGGAGGTGTCGTCGTCGGTCGTATCGTCATCCACCGTATCGTCATCCGTCGTGTCGTCATCGGTTTGTTCGAGACAGACCGGCAACAGGGTGCACTCGTTGGCGTCGCCCATGGCGTCCAGCCAACAGGCGATGGTCGCGTCGTCCAGGCCGTCGGCGGCGCAGACGTCGTGGCATTCGTACCGCGCGCGCGACAGGCGGTTGAATTGGCAGGTTTCGATCGGCAGCAGATAGTCCGGATCGGCGCTGGTGCAGAACGCGTCGCAGGTGGCGTGCGTTTGCAGCGCGGGCAACAGGCAGGCATAGGCCGCGTCGCACTCGGCCGCGGTGGGCAACGGAACGGCCGCGGGGGTGCAGGCGATGAGTTGTTGCATCCACGTGGCGGCTTCCGGATTCGCGCAACCGTCGGTGCATTGCAGTTGCATCGCGGCCAGGGTCGGGTCGGTCAGGCCCGATTCGCCGCCGATGCCGCACTGAATGACAAACTCCATCTTATCCACGTCGGCGCAATACTCGGCGCAGGTGTCGTCATCACCGGTCGTGTCATCATCGGCTGTGTCGTCATCGGAAGTATCGTCATCTACGGTGTCGTCATCCGTCGTGTCGTCGTCGGTTGTATCATCGTCGGTCGCATCGTCGTCGGTGGTGTCGTCGTCAGTGGTATCGTCATCCACCATGTCGTCATCCGTCGTATCGTCGTCGGTGGTGTCGTCATCAGTAGTGTCATCGTCGCTGGTGTCGTCGTCAGTCGTATCGTCGTCGGTTGTATCGTCATCGGAGAAACCTGAGCATTGAACAAGTTCGTCATATTCCTCGGTCAACATGGCCGTCGCCGGGTCGAGTCCTTCGCATTCGTTACCATAGATCGCGACCGTCGCTTCCCAACAGGCAATATACTCCGCGGACGTATAACCCACGGCGCATGACAATTGGCAGATCTGTCTTGCTGCTTCGACACTAGGCCAGTCCAACACGCCGCAGTCGTAGCCGATCTCCATGTAGTCGGGCGAAGTGTTGTCGCAGAAAGCGTCGCATGCGGTCGGCTGAACGTCCCAATAACAATTCCATAGTGTTTCGCAGGAGGTGGTCTGGCTCAGACATTGTATTACTTCGAACGCGCGCGAACCTTCGCGGCCACACGCGGTTTCGCATTCCTCCGCGACCACGTTGAGGTCTTCGGTGAAGCCCCACACGTTGCATTCGAGCAATAGTTCAAGCTGGTCTTGGTCGGAACAGACTTCGAGACACTCGAGCGCAACCGTGTCGTCGTCACCCGTGTTGGTGTCATCGTCGGACAAGAATGTGTCGTCGTCGGAGGTGTCGTCATCGACGCTGTCATCGTCGGAGGAATCGTCGTCAGTGGTATCGTCGTCCGCCGCCGGAGCACAGGTGTCTGTCTCCTCGTCACACGTTTCGTTGTCGCCGCAGGGGATATCGGCAGCGGCGCAATTTTGAGTGGTTTCATCGCAGTATTCAGTACCGTTACACCAATCGCCGTCGTTGGGACATGGAATGTAGGTGGCACAACGGTTGTGGACTTCATCACAATAGTTACCGCTACAAAAGTTTGTATCCCCGCAGTCTCGTTTGACACCGCATTGTCCATCTAGACATGTCCTTCCAACAATGCACCATCGGCCAGTATCACATGTTGCGCCGTCCGGTTCGAGGGTCCAATCGGCTGTGGACACATTCTTGTCGCAGTACTCGCAAGGATTGGAAGGATTATGCTCTCCATGCTCCCAACATCTGCTCTCGATATAGCAGTCCAGACAAGGCGCCGTGTCGTCGTCGGCCGAAACAACTGTGTCGTCATCCGTTTGTGTGTCATCGTCTCCTTCACTTTTGTCTCCGCCATCGGCATCATCATCGTCATATGGGACAGGAACACCAACTTGTGCCAGATGAATCGACTCAAGAGAATCGCCAGTGTCATGAATACCATCGCCGTTTTCATCCAGGTGGACTGATAAGTCGACTCTTGGATCAGCATAGTACGGGTAGTAAAACAAAGCGGTCGTATATGACTGAACGTAATAGCTTTGGTAAGGTGGCGACTGAACAGGGCCTCCTTCCAGTAATACTCCGGTTTGTTCACATCGATTGCCCGCTATTTCGGCATTCAATGGAAAGTAGTAATTGATGTCATTTACCCCTAGCGAAACTTGATTACTACAATATAGTAGGGGGTAGGAGTATGTGGTAATAATTGATATTGCGCCAGGGATCTCGTTCCAGTTGGCCGTAATCGGGGTAGTGTAGTTGGCCCGGGTAAAGTCCTTCAAAAAGAAATCGCCAATGCTCGGTACAACTGCAACTTTCTTGACGGTCGAATCGGGGCCAAAGACAAATCCGACATTCGTTGTACCATCAATATCTATCTTCTCCGTCGACGGAGCTTGTTTGACTAGTCCTGATTTGACCATAGCGTCTTCAATTGAACGAAAGTCGTAGGAACCCAAATACCAATTCTGGTTGTCCAACATCGAAAAAAACATCAGCCATCCGCCATCAAGTCCATCCCCAAAGCCAACTACATCAGACCAGTAGTATTTTCCTCCCCAGTTTCCAAGACGATTGCCTTCATTCATTACGTCGACAACGAAATTTGCACTATAGCAAGATTGCCAGATGGTCTGATTCAACCGAGCGTGTCCCGTTCATAGTTGAAAGTTGAAAAAAGGAAGGCGGTTCATTAGCG
>CAZEDX010000096.1:0-15591 GCA_964511015.1 uncultured bacterium
CGACGCTGCCCTCGGCGAATTCCACCGCCGCCGTGCGCGCGGCCTGGCGGGCGAGTTCCGGCGTGGGCCGGGCGGACGGGCCGAAGCCGAGGTCGAAGATCACCGCGGTCGGCACGATGGGCACCGGGCCGTAGGGCGTCGGCATGCCGACGTCGCGCGCGGCCAGTTCGTCCATCACCCCCGCCGCGCAATCGAGGCCGAACGCCGAGCCGCCGGCGAGCACCAGCGCGTCGACGCGCGAGAGCAGGTGGTCGGGCAACAGCGAGTCGCACTGCCGCGTGCTGACCGCCGCGCCGCGCCGGTCGATCGCGCCCACTGCGGGCCGGTCGCACAACAACACCGTCACGCCGGTGCGGCCGTGTTCGTCGTGCGCGTGTCCGACGCGCAGGCCGGGGATATCGGTGATGCGAGCCATGGTGCACCTCGTGCTTGTGTCCGCCCGGAACCGTAGCCTATCATCGCGGTATGTTCAAATCGCGCGCTGCCTGGGCCGTGTTCGCCGCGGTGGTCATCGTGCGCGTGTGGGTGTTCGCCGTGTCGGACAACGGCATCGACGGCCACCACAACGCGTACGACCGGCCGCTGTTCGTCGAGGCGTGGGTCGAACGCGGCGGGTGGGACCCCGACCCCGCGTATCCGCCCGTGCACTTCTATCTGCTGGCCGCGCTGCGGCTGGTCACGCACAACCTCGACCTCGCGCCGCGGCTGCTCTCGCTCTTGTGCGGGCTGCTCGCCTTCTGGCCGCTGGTGCTGCTGACCTACCGCTGGTTCGGCGAGCGCGCGGCGTGGTGGGCCGGGCTGGGCTACGCGATCTTTCCGCTCGGCGCGCGCGTGGCGGCGCTGTCGCTCGAGGTCGCGCCGTATCTGCTGTTCCTCGCCCTGGCGTGGGAGCGGCTGGGCAAGGCGTGGGAAGGGCGGCGGGTCGACCGCCGGGCCGCGCTCGCCGGCGCCGCGTTGTTCACCGTCGCTTGCGCGACGCGCTTCGACGCCTGGACAATGCTGCCGGTCGTCGCCGTCTTCGCGATCGGGAAAGACCGCGCGCACGGCTGGCTCGTCGCCGCGGTGGCCGCGTCATTCCCGCTGGTCTGGATGCTGCACCACTACCTGATGTACGGCGACCCGCTCCATTTCCTGGCGATCAGCGGCGGCATCAGCGCGGTGCACATGGCCAAGCTCAGCCTGGCCGCGCGCGTGCTGGCCTGGCCGCGCATTCTGCTGGTCACCACCGGCGGGGGGCTGGTTGCGGCCGCGCTGCTCGGCGCGTTCCTTATCCGCCGCCGCGGCCCGGGCCGCTGGCTGCTCGCCGCCTTCGCGCTGAGTCTCACCGTGTTCATCTGGCGCACGGCGCGCGGCACCTTCGGCGCGAACGAAACGAAATACGCCGCCGCGCTCGGCCTGCTGCTGCTGCCGTTCGCCGGCCAGGGGCTGGACTGGGTCGTGCAGTCGCTCGGCCGCCGTTGGCGCGCGCCGGCGGTGGTGGTGCTGGCCACCGCGCTGGCGGTCGCGGGGCTGGCCCGGATCCGCGCCGACAACGTCGCTTTCGCCGCGAGCCCCGACCTGGCCGCCACCGCCGAATGGCTCGCCGCCAACCGCGGGGACTTGCCGGTGATCGTCGGCACGCGCAACCAGGGCTACTTCATCACCGTCGGCCGTCTGCCGCGGGCGGCGCGGTTGCTCGCCGAGACGCGCGACGAGACCGGCCGCATCAACGTCGAACAACTGACGCAGATGCTCGACCGCCCCGGCGCGAAACTGCTGGTCTACGACGTGCTGCCCGACGGCCTCGATTTCCGCAACGTGCTGCAGCCCATGCTCCACGGCGGCACGCACACCTTCACCCCTGCCTTCACCAGCGGACCGTACACGGTGTTCCGGGTCGAGGGAGGAGTGAAAAGTGAAGAGTGAAAAGTGAAGAGCGAAGGGGATGCCCGATCCTGTTGATCCTGGCGATCCTGTGATCCTGTCATAGGGAAAATGGGACTTATGGGACGTATAGGATTGGCGACGGGAGCCAAATGAAAAATGAAAAATGCAGAATGAAAAATGACGGGAAGAACCACAGACCCCAGACCCTAGGCCCTAGACCCTGATCTACTGCAGATCCACCAGCGCGCTGCCGCCTTCCATCGTCCAGTCGTCGCCGAGCGGGCGGAGCAGCGAAGCGAACAATTGTTTCGCGCGCGGGGCCGGCACCGGCTGCGAGACGTACTGCACCACGCGGTTGTCGCTGTGGAACGGCGTGAGCAAGATGCGGCGCACGCCCTGGCGGTCGATCTCGATGCGCGCGACCAGCGTGTAGGCGAAGTCCTCCATCTTGCTTTTTTTGTACAGGCCCTGGCTGTGCCAAATGAAGTTGCCGACCGAATACAGCACCGGCACGCGGTCGAACACCGCCACGTCCTGCGCGGTGTGCGAGCCGTGGCCGACGACGATCGTGGCGCCGGCAGCGGCGAGCTTCGGCGCGAGGTCCTGCTGCTTCTTGGTGACCGGCTTGTAGTTCACGCCCCAGTGCGGAAAGACGACGATCGCGTCGACCTGGCCTTTGAGCCGCGCGATGTCTTCGCGCACGTTCGCTTCGCTCAGCGCCGCGACGCCGGGCCGGTCGCCTTGCGCGAACCAGTCGCCGCGGTCGACGTACTTCTTCTGCTGCTCGAAGTAGGCGAGCACGGCCACCTTGAGCCCGTTCTTTTCCAGCATCAGCGGGCGGCGCGCGTCGTTCTCGGTCAGACCCGCGCCGAAGGTCTTGATGCCGGCGTCGGCCAAATGCTTGATTGTCTGCTGCAGTCCGGCCACACCGAAGTCGAGGATATGGTTGTTGGCCAGGCCGAAGGCGCTGAAGCCTTCGTCGGCATAGGCCCGGGCGACCTCGACCACCTGCTTGGGGTGCCACGCCTGGCCCGGCGGCGGCTGCGCGGTGTCGTCGGCGATCGGCGTCTCGCCGTTGCCGATCAGGAAATCGGTGTTCTTCAACGCCGCGCGCAAATTCTCGAACGACTTGTGCAACCCGTATTTCGCGACAAAATCCTGCGCCTGGTCGCCCTGGCCGGTGTCGCCGACGAAAGTCAGCGTGATGAACGGCCCGGTGCGCGGCGTGTGCTTGCGCTTCGGCGGACAGGCCGTCACCGCAAGCAACAGCGCCGGCAGCAGGGCCAGCAGCGCCGCCAAACGCCAAGTTGATCTCTTCATCACCGCCTCGTCTTGCCGGTTGGATTTTCCGGTACGATAAAACAGCGCCCTGCGCTGTCAATCGGTTGATTGCGCGACCGCCCGCGCTTGGCTAATATGGAAACGGCAGCTTCTCACCGTCACAAGGCGAGCCGGATCATGCGTTGTCGCGAATGCGGCCAAGAATTTCCCGAATGGAGCTGGGAGAACCCGATTTGTCCGGCATGCCAGAGCAAGGCGGCCGGCAAGGCCCCGCCCGCCGCCTCGGGAGCGACGATTCTCGACGATTTCTGGTTGCGCCATCCGGAACTCAAACTGAATCCGGAAGGCGTCAACGTTTCGCCGGCGCCGCCGGAGCCGAAGCCCGAGCTCGGCCCGCGTTTGCACCGCAAGCCGTCGCGCGACGTGCGGCCGTCGGTCGAGGCGCGCGCGCCGGTGGAAGCCCGGGCGCCGGTGGAGGCGGCTCAACATGTCCGGATATCGCCGGCGGAAGAGTCGGCGAAGGAAACGCCCCATCCGCCCGCGGCGGAACCGGACGTGCTGGTGCCGCTCGGGCCGAAGGCGGTTGTGCAGGTCGACGAGTCCGAGACGGAAGATCCGTTTCAAGCGGCGCTTGATGTGGTGCCGCGGCCGCGAGAAGAACTTGCGGCGAAGCGCCAGCCGCCGAAGTTGGGTGACGTGTCGCCCTCGAAGCTCTACCTGGTGCGCGTCGAGCGGGGCGTGCGGCTGGAGCTGAAACCGATCCAGGCCAAGCTGTCGATGGCGCTGGCGAAAAAAGAGACGCTTGCGCCGAACATCGCAGTGATCGCGCTGTATTTTATTTTGACCGTTATCGTCGGCCAGCCGATGGCGATGTTGTTCCCGTTCTTGCTGCTGTACTTCGCGATCGTGCTGGTGCTTCTGCCGCTGCCCGAGGTGATCACGTTGACCACCCACAACATCATGCGCGAGCGCGTGCTCGGCACGACCACGTTGTTCCAGCAAACCCAGGGTGGGAAGCCGCGCAACGCCTATGTGACCACCTACGGCTCGCGGGGCGTGAAAAAGATCAACAAGCTGGCCGCCAAGTGGCGCGACCCGGAAGTCGTGGCGATCAGCGGCAAGGGCTGGACGATGGCGGTGCAGCCGGCGATGAATGCCGCCGACCGCCAATGGCTCGTGCACCACGTGCGCGACTTCTGTGCCGCCATCCGCGATGCGGAAGCGGAAGAGAAGTAGTAGCGCTAAACCTCCTCCAACCTCCTCTGGTGGTAGGGGCGATTCGCGAGTCGCCCTCCGAACCGCCCGTGAAACGGGCGGCACCTTTTGGCCCAGGGTGAAGCCCTGGGCCGGATTGCGAAGCCTCGTCAGGGGCGTTGGTGAGCCACCTACACCCCCTTCGGGGGTGGGGATTTCATGATCCGCTTTGATCCCACGGATAAATCCGTGGGCTAAGATCCTGCGCCCGCAAAGCGGGCTAGAGCGGCAGTCGGGGGGCAACCGTCACGGCGCGTGATAGATCATCACATCGTTGTCGGCCTGCAGCACCAGGTGCATCCGCTCCTGCGAGTCGAGCAGCACGCGCATGTCGGCATCGGCCACGAAGCGGTCGCCCAGTTCTTGAATCGCCACGTTTTGCCAGGTCCCCGCCGGCTGGCGGCGGCGGTAGTCGAGCACGGAACCGTGCGACGAGTAGACGAAGTGCACCACGCCGCCGGAATCGACCGCCAGCGAGCAGCGGCCGCCGCCTTCGCTGGAGTTGACTACTTCTTCCTGCCACGCGCCGCCGGCGTTGGTCGCGTAGTGAACCATCTCGGCGGTGAACGGCAGATAGTACGAGAGGCACGTGTGCGCGTGACCGTCGGCGTCGAGCGCGAGGTCGGCATTCATCGCGGGTTCGTAGAAGTTGTCTTCGTATTCGTGCACCACGGTGACCTGCCACGCGCCGCCGGCGTTGGTCGCGTATTTGGTCTGGTCGTGGCGTTCGTCGACGTAGACCACGTGAGCCTTGCCGTCGGCGTCGAGCACCAGCGTCGGATTGTCGCCGTCGGCGTCGATCAGTTCCTCGGTCCAGGCGCCGGAGGCGTTGGTCGCGTACCACAGGTGGAACAGAAAGGAGTCCAGGTTTTCGAACCGGACGAACGCCAGATGCGCCGCGCCGTTGGCGTCGATGGCCAGCGAAGGCGCGCGCACCCAGCCGTCAACGAGCGTCTCGTAGGCCCAGCCGTCGCCAAGGCGCTGCCCGTACACCAGGCCCAGGCCGTCATGCGCGAAGTGCACGCGGTTCTGTTCGTCGAGCGCCAGCGAGATTGTATAGGCCCAGTTGGAATCGGGCAGGGCGGTGTTCCGCCAGCCGCCGGCCTCGGGCTCGGCGAACATCGCCGCGTACCAGTATTCGTAGTCGCCCATGGCGAAGCCGACCTGAATCCGGTCTTGCCCGTCGATCACCGCCCCGATATCGCCGTACGGCTTGCGGGTGAAGCCGACCGTGTCCCACGCGAATGCCCCGGTCTCGTTGTCGCCGAGCGTGAGATACATGAGGTGCTCTTGCTCATAGTACTGCGAGGCAATCACGTGGAAGAAGCCGCCCGGATCGGACGCGGCGGTCAGGGCCAGGACGTCGGGGAAGGCTTCCATGGGGTGCCAGGCGCCGCCGGTGTTGGCGGAGTACTGCCAGATGCCGATGTGGAAGAACAGGTGCGCCGCGCGGTCGGCGTCGACGAACAGGCGAAACTCGTCGCGGCCGGAGTTGCCCAGGTCGACCACGGTCGGCGTCTGCCACGCGCCGCCGCGGTTGGTCAGATAGCGGGTCTGGCCGTTGTACGTGCGCCGGTTGCCCAGGAAGGTGCCGAAGGCCAGGTGCACGGCGTCGTCGGCGTCGATGGCCAGCGCGGTGTTCCAGGTGGTGTCGGCGCCGGTCAGCGCTTCGGTCGTCCAGGAGCCGTCGCGCACGGCGTGGGTCAGCACGCCGTAGTATTCCGGCGTCGTGTCCTGGTTCGGGTAGAGCCCTTTCGGATACGCCAGATGCGGCCGGCCCGCGCTGTCCAGCGCAATCGACACCGAGGGGATGATCGCCTCGCCGGTGGCCGCGTCGACCTGCTCGACGGCGAAGCTGCCGCCGGCGTTGGTGGCGTAGTACAGCGTACGGCGGTCGGCGGAGACGAAGGCCACGTGCGCCGTGCCGTCGGCGGACACCGCCAGATCGCCCGCCGCCGCGTCAGACCGCTTCCAGACCGCGGCCCAATCACCGGCGACGTTGTTCAGGTAGACCAGCCCGCCGTGGACCTCATCTTGCAACAGGGTGTGCAGGAACTCGCTGCCGTCCGCCGCCAGCGGTCCGGCCGACAGCCGGGCGCCGATTGGAAAGATTTCCGGCGACGCGTACGGCCACAGGCGGAACAGCAAGGCGAAGTCGCCCCACTGCACCGTGGTGTAGACGAAGCCGTCGGTGAGCATCGTCGCGCCGCCCACCTCGACCTCGTCGCTGCTGACGTACTCCCACAGCACGTCGTCGTCGGCCGCATCGTCATCGGCATCGTCGTCGTCGTCGTCGGCCGCGCCGTCGTCGTCGGCTACGGCGTCGTCATCGGCGGCATCGTCGTCGTCACCAGCCGGAGCGCAGGAGATGGAGAGAATCAGCACGAAGATGAGACAGGTCAATCGCCACGTGAAACGCTGCTGCATGATATGGCCCTCCCACAGGCTATTAAAATAAATACCGAATGAGGGAGGGGGATGTCAAGCCGAGCGGATCAGGGCCTGGCCGGGATGACGAACAGCAGCTCGGTGTTGCCGAGCTTGAGGCGATCACCGTTGCGCAGCTCGGCCGAGGCGACGGCCCGGCCGTTCACCAGCGTGCCGTTGCGCGACCGCAGATCTTCCAGCAGGTAGGCCTCGCCCCGGGCGACGATGCGCGCGTGCGTCGCGCTGACCAGCGGGTCTTCCAATTGCAGGTTCGAGCGGGCAGAGCGGCCGAGGGTGAGCTGAGGCCCGATCAGCAGCACTCGTTTGCCCTGCGCCGGTCCGGAGCAGACCTCCAGGTGCGGGCGCTGTTCGCCCTGTTCGCGCAATTCCGCCACTTCGTCGGCGGTCAGGATGCGGGTGGTGTGATCGTCGCGTATTTTGCTCATCGAGCGCCCTCCGCCGGGAAGGCCCGGCTATTTGCGGGGCAGTTTGGGATCGGTGACGGCTTCCCCCGGACCCATTTTCGCCGTCGAGTCGGACAAGGCGTTGAGTTCGTCCTGGGTCACGATGCGGGTCGGCGCCACATAGTCCATCAGCGGGTTGGTTTCGACCAGTTGCAGCCGGTAGCCGCCGATCGAGATCGTGTCTCCCGGCTGCAACTGCCGCGGCTCGATGATCTGCCGCCGGTTGACAAACGTGCCGTTGCGGCTGCCCAGGTCTTCGATCACCGCCTGGTGCCATTCGATGTATACCCGCGCGTGGCGTCGCGAGACCCGCGGATCGGCGAGGACCACGTCGCATTTTTCGTCACGGCCGACGGTCAGTTCGCTGGTCAGCGGAAACTGCGCCTCGCGGCCGGTGGCGTCTTTGAAGACTAGTTTAAGCATCGCCTACGCTCCCCATTTTCTCGCTTGCTAACTAGCACGGTTGCCGGCGGCGGGCAAGTTCACCGGCCGTCTGGCTTCCGGACGTGGGGGTGCGCTAGACTCCGTCCGATGACCTCACGCTTCCATCTGGCGGATGTGTTGTTTGTGGCCGGCCTGCTGTTTCTGGCCGTGCTGGGCGTGTTTCGGGCCACGTACCCGTACATGCCGGGCGACGGTCCGGACGAGCGGTTGCACGTGGGGCAGCATTTCGACCTGAAGAACTACGTCAAGTCGGTCGATCCGCACGAGCGGCTGCCGGCGATGGGCCTGCGCAAGCCGCTGCTGCCTTACGTTGTCTCGGTGCTGGCCTCGTTTGCCTACCCGCACGGCCACCGCACGCTGCTGTTGGTCAATCTGGTCTGGTGCCTGTTGTGGTTGAGCGTGCTCTACCGCGCCGGGCGCGAGCTGTTCGGGCCGCCGGCGGCGCTGGCGGCGGTGGGGGTGCTGACCGCCGCCGATCCGTTCTGGCTGATCGCCGCCCATTTCAACAACGATGTGGTGGTCTGTTTCTGGACCGCGGCGCTGCTGGCCGTGCTGCAAGACGAGGCCCGCTACCGGCGATTCTGGCCGTGGCTGCTGGCCGGGGTGCTGCTCGGCCTGGGGTTGCAGTCCAAACCGACGGCGCTGCTGTTCGGCGCGCCGGCGCTGGCCTGGGTCTTCGCCGTGCAGGTGTACCGCGCGTGGACCGACCATCGCCCGGCCGCGCTGCTGGAGCCGCTGGTGGGGGCGTTGGCGGCCGCGGGTCTGGCCCTGTCGATCTGGAGCCTGGGCAAGCCGCATTTTTTCTTCGAGCTGCGCCAACTGGCGAGTATGGTCAGCCAGGAAGCCAGCCGGCAGGCGCTGCCGTTCCGCACCCTTGGCGGCCGGACCTTTCTCGGCGAGACGTGGCGGGTGTTCCGCCTGCCGTACTGGCTGTTGGCGGCGGCCGGCACGGCGGCCGCGCCGTTCGTGCTGCGCCGCGCGCAACGGCGTCCATGGCTGGTCGCCTATCTGGCGGCGTTGCTGGCGTTCATTCGCGCGCCGCAATCGTCGACGCAGTACATCTACCCGGTCATGATCGCGCCGCTGTGGGCGGCCATCGGCGGACTGGCCGGGCGGATCCGCCGGCCGGCGCTGGCGTTCGCGCTGTTGGCGGTGGGCGTCGCCGGCTTCGCGACCAAGCCGGTGTGGTTTCGGGTCATGCCGCCGGTCCCGACCGACGACAACCGCCGCTACTTTCCCAACATAGCGCTAGGCCGCCTGCTGGCCGCGCAACTCGCCGACTCGCCGTCCTCCGTTGCGCCCGACATGTTCCTGTTGCACCGCGAGCCGCGCGTGCCGCAGGACTGGCCTTTGTTCGTGGCGCTGGAGCTGATCGATTCGCCGCAGGTCGGCTACATCTACCGCCGCGCGCCGGGGTTGCTGCCCACCGAGGAGTATTTCGACCGGCGCATCGAGGTCCGCCGAAATTACATCGGCCGGTTGTTGGCCTGCGGCGGGCCGTTCACGCTGGAGGACTTCACCTTGTCCGTGCGCGAGGCGCGCCAGTGGGGCCGTTGGCATCCGGACGAGCCGCTGTTCGCCGACGGCTGGCCGCGATTCGCCGGGGTGATCCCGCGGATCCTGCCGGCGTCGGTGGAGGAGGGCCGGCCGGAATGCCGCTTGTGGGAGGCCCCGCTCTCGCCTCCTTGACGCGGGGGCGACAGGCAGGTATAAGGCACCGGTTCCGTTCCATTACGGGGATGTTCTTTGCCATGTCGCAGGATGAACGGTTCATGAACCTGGCCCTGGCGCAAGCCGAACAGGCCTTCGCGCTGGGGGAGACGCCCGTGGGGGCGGTGGTGGTGTGCGGCGGCGAGGTGCTGTGTGCCGACCACAACCGCCGGGAAACCGCGCTGGACCCGACCGCGCACGCCGAGTTGCTGGTGGTGCGCGAGGCCGCGCGGCGGTTGGGGCGTTGGCGGCTGACCGGTTGCACCGTCTACGTGACGCTCGAGCCGTGCGTGATGTGCGCCGGCGCTATGGTGTTGGCCCGGGTCGACCGCCTGGTGTACGGCGCGACCGATTCGAAAGCCGGCGCCGTCGCCTCGTTGTATCAGGTGCTGGCCGATCCGCGACTCAATCACCGGCCGGTGGTGAGTGCGGGGGTGCTGGCCGAACCGTGTGGAGCGATTTTGTCGCGCTTCTTTCGTGAGCGTCGGTCCGGTTGACGCGTCTGGAGAGATGGCCGAGTGGTCGAAGGCGCCTGACTCGAAATCAGGTGTACCGCTTGCGGTACCGGGGGTTCAAATCCCTCTCTCTCCGATCCAGTCGAAAACCGGGAGAGGTGACCGAGTGGCCGAAGGTGCACGACTGGAAATCGTGTGGGCGCTAATACCGCCCCGCGGGTTCAAATCCCGCCCTCTCCGTGAGCCGCAGCCCGGCTTGGGCTGCGGCTTTTATTTTTTCTTGAACAGTGCGCCGATGACGACAGCGGCGGCGGCTGTTGCGCGAGGGCACTGAGTCGTTCGACCATGGCGGAACGAGGGCGGCCATCCGCTAGGATTGCGGCCCTTTCTATGCTATTCATAACCAAGTATCTCTATACCTGCGGGGGAGAGCAGATGCTGCGACAGGGAACCGTCCTGGCTCTGGCGATCGTCCTGCTGGCGAGTGTTACCGGCGCCGACGCCACCGAATGCGCGACCACCGGCGACCCGGCAGCGCCGGTCATGACGGCCGGCGAAGAGGTGACCGCCGGCTGGACCAACGACGTGCCGTCGATCGACGGTGTGATTGAAGCCGGCGAATGGGCGCCCGCCACGCCGCTGGCCGTTACCGGCGAGGTCGACTACACCGCCTACCTGATGAACGACTCCAACCGGCTCTACGTCGCGATCGACGCCACCGGCGACCCGTTTCTGGCGATTTGGGAATCGTTCGCGTTGGCGTTCGACAACGACCACGACGGCGCCTGGCCGGAAACCTGCGGCGATGAAGGCGTGTTGCTGGCGATCTGGAGCGGCGGCTCCACCAACGTCTATTTTCAGGCCTACACCAGCAGCGGCCCGTGTCTGCCGGTTGCGGCGTTGAACATTCAGGCGGCATTCGGCTCGGTAGCCGACGGCCATGTGCAGTTCGAAGCGGTGATCTTCCTGAACTTCGGCAACCTTTATGGCGAACCGGGCGCCACCATCGGCGCGCAACTCATTTGGGTCGACACGGAACTGGGTTCCGGCGGCATTAAATACCTGCTGCAAGACTGGCCGGATACGGCGTACTTCGGCGTGGCGCCGCCGTCGGAGTTTGGCGATTTGACCTACGCGACTTGCGACGGGTGCTTGATCGGCGGCGACTGTTTCGCCGACGGCACCATTGACCCCGACAACGAATGCCGGTGGTGCGACATCCGCGTCTCGAGGACCGGCTGGAGCAACCACGACGACATCGCCTGCACCGACGACGGCCTGTTCTGCACCGGCGTCGAGACCTGCAGCGGCGGTGATTGTCTGTCCTCCGGCGACCCGTGCGATATCGGCGAGGAGTGCATCGAAGCCACCGACGAATGTCGGGCCGCGGACGACGACACGGCCGATGACGATATCATCGATGACGACGTCGTGGACGATGACATTGTCGATGACGACGTCGTGGACGATGACATTGTCGATGACGACATCGTGGATGACGATACCGTCGACGATGACATCGTCGACGACGATACGACCGACGATGACGCGGTCGACGACGATACGACCGACGATGACGCGGTCGACGACGATACGACCGACGATGACGCGGTCGACGACGATACGACCGACGACGACACGGTTGATGATGACATCGTCGATGACGACACGTCTGATGACGATACGGCTGACGATGACACGATTGATGACGACACGATCGACGACGATAGCTCCGACGACGACGGCGATGACCTCGACGACGACCCGGCGGATGATGACGCGGCGGACGACGATGCCGGCCAGGTGTCGGCGGACGCTTGGTCGTTGCACGGCGGTAGTTGCGGTTGGTGAGTTCCGGTTTCTATTCGCGGCTTGCCGAAGAGAACAGGATGGGAAACCAAGCCCGAGAAGGGAGAAACGGTGAATTGCCATAGGCTTGTGTGTTTGGCGCTTTTGGTAGCCGCGTTGCTGGCGCTGCCCGTCGGCGCCGACGCGGCCTCGACCGGTTGGTGGCGCGAACACTGCGACGACACCACCGACGATGACAACGACGACGACGGCCGCGGTTGCGGTTGCCGAGAACGAAGCAAATCAGGAGAGTACTAAGGTTTGCGACCGTACTAGCGAGCGAGACCGAGAGGGCGGACCGTAAGGTTCGCCCTTTTTTTGCCGAATCGGCACGAAGACAGTTGCAAGTTGTGATAAAATGACCATGTTGAGGGCATGACGATCGGGTCAGGAGGAAATGGACGATGGGCTTTTTCAATTTGCATGATGTAGTCAAGGCGCACAAGGCGGGAATCCTCGAGTCTTACCTCGCCACCTACTCGGTCAACGACTTGGTGGTGCTCAAACATGAACTGCTCGGCTGCGCGGAAAAAGAAGACTTGATCACCGACCTGAACGAACTGGTGGAAGACGTCGAATTCATCATCGACGAGAAACTCGCCGCCGCCCGTGAGTGGGGCCGCCGCGCTGACGACAAGGAGTAGGCCGGGGGCTCCAGCCTTACACATCCCCGCCATCTGATTATTGCAACTCCGTCCGGCGTTCGTCGACCGGCGAAGGGGCGGGGGGCGACTCTTCGGCGGTGACTTCCAAGAACAACTCGTCGGGCTTGTCCACCGCCAGGGCGTGGCGCAACACCTCGTCCATGTGTTCGACCAGCACGATCTCGAGGTCCTTGGTCACGCGCTCGGGCACCTCGCTCAGTTCCTTCTGGTTGTCCTTCGGCACCAGCACTTTCTTGATGTGGCAGCGCAACGCGGCGACCAGCTTTTCTTTCAGTCCGCCGACCGGCAGCACGCGGCCGCGCAGGGTGATTTCGCCGGTCATCGCCACCTGGCGCCGCACCGGCAGCCGCAGCAGCGCGCTGACGATCGCGGTGGTGATGGTGATGCCCGCCGACGGCCCGTCCTTGGGGATCGCGCCTTCCGGAATGTGCACATGCAGGTCGATCTTGCCGAAAAAGTCGTCGGCCAGGCCGAGCGCCTTGCTGCGGTAGCGGACATAGGCCAACGCGGCTTGCGCGCTTTCCTGCATCACGTCGCCGAGCTGACCGGTGATGGTGAGCTTGCCTTGGCCCGGCATGACGGCGACTTCCGCGGCGAGCAGTTCGCCGCCGGCCGCGGTCCAGGCCAGGCCGTTGGCCAGGCCGACGATGTCGCGCTGTTCGAGCTGTTCGAGCCGGAACGGCGGCACGCCGAGGTAGCCGCGCAGTGATTTTTCGGTGACGCGCACGCGGTCGTTTTCGTGGCCTTGCCGCGCCAAACGCCGGGCGATCTTGCGGCAGATCGACGCCAGTTCGCGTTCCAGCGAGCGCACGCCGGCCTCGCGCGTATAAAGGCGGATGATTGCCAGCAGCGCGTGATCGGCGAAGGAGACGTTCTTCTGCGCCAGGCCGTTGGCCTCGATCTGCTTCGGCACCAGGAACCGGCGGGCGATTTCGAGTTTTTCGTCCTCGGTGTAGCCGTGCAGGCGGATGATCTCGAGCCGATCTTGCAGGGCCGGCGGCACGCCTTGCAGGCTGTTGGCCGTGCAGACGAAGAGCACGTCGGACAGGTCGTAGTCGACGTCGAGGTAGTGGTCGGCAAAGGCGTGGTTCTGTTCGGGGTCGAGCACCTCGAGCATGGCGCTGGTCGGGTCGCCCCGGAAGTCGCTGCTCATCTTGTCGATTTCGTCGAGGATGAAAACCGGGTTGTTCGCGCCGGCCTTTTTAAGCTGCTGAATGATCTTGCCCGGCATCGAGCCGATGTAGGTGCGCCGGTGGCCGCGGACCTCGGCCTCGTCGCGCACGCCGCCGAGGCTGACGCGAATGAACTTGCGCTTGGTCGCGCGGGCGATGGATTTGCCGATCGAGGTCTTGCCCACGCCGGGGGGGCCGACCAGGGCGAGGATCGGTCCCTTCAGCTTGCCGACCAGCTTTTGCACGGCCAGGTATTCGAGAATGCGTTCCTTGACCTTCTCCAGACCGTAGTGGTCTTCCTCGAGCACCTGCTCGGCTTCCTCGATGTCGTAGTTGTCCGGCGACTTCTCGAACCACGGCAGCGACAGCAGCGTGTCGATGTAGTTGCGCACCACCGCGGCCTCGGCCGACAGCGGGCTCATCATTTTGAGCTTCTTGAACTCCGACTGCACCTTCTCGGTGGCCTCGGGGCTCATGCGTTTGTTCTTGATGCGTTCTTCGAGTTCCTGCATCTCGGCGCGGAACTCGTCGCGTTCGCCGAGCTCTTTCTGGATCGCGCGCATCTGCTCGTTGAGGTACTGCTCCTTGCGCGAGTGCTCGATCTGCCGTTTGACCCGCGATTTGATGCGCCGCTCGACCTGCAGGATCTCCATTTCTTCGCGCGCGAAGCCGTAGACCTTGCTCAGGCGCTCGACCGGATCGGTCGTTTCGAGCACTTCCTGCTTCTGTTCGAGCTTGAGATTCAGGTGGCCGACCAGCGCGTCGGCGAGGCGGCCGGCGTCGTCGATGCCTTTGACCGCTTCGACGATGTCGGGCGGGATGCGCTTGTTCAGTTTGCCGAAGGTTTCGAACAACTCGTGCGTGCTGCGCACCAGCGCTTCGCTTTCGAGGGTCGGTTCGGCGGTGTCGCGCAGTTCCTCGACGTAGACCAGCAGGTAGTCAAAACTGGGCAGGAAGTCGCGGATGCGCGCGCGCCCCTTGGCCTCGACCAGCACCTTGACGGTCTGGTCGGGCAGGTGCACGAGCTGCACGATCAGCCCGATGGTGCCCACGCGGTACAACTGTTCTTCGGTCGGCGCGTCGACCTTGCCGTCGGTCTGCGCGGTCAGCAGCACGCGCTTGTCCTTGCTCATGGCCGCTTCGAGCGCGGCGATGGAGCTGGCGCGGCCGACAAACAGCGGCATTACCATGTGCGGGAAGACGATCAAGTCGCGCAGGGGCAACAGAGGAAGTAGACTGCGCCGGCCATCGGGTGGGGCGTTGGCGGCCGCGGGCGACATGGGTCCTCCCGACGTCAGGCGTTCTCCGCCTGCTTCTCGTACACCACCAGCGGCTGTTCGCCGTTGGCGATGACTTCCTCATTGATCACGACCTCGCGAATGTTCTTCTGGCTCGGCACGTCGAACATGATGTCGAGCATGACGTTTTCCAGAATCGAACGCAGGCCGCGCGCGCCCGACTTGCGGGCCAGCGCCTGCCGCGCCAGCGCGCGCAACGCGCCGTCGGAGAAGGTCAACTTTACGTTTTCCATCTCGAACAGCTTCATGTACTGGCGCACGATGGCGTTTTTCGGCTCGGTCAGCACGCGGACCAGCGCCTCTTCGTCGAGTTCGTGCAGCGTCACGGCCACCGGCAGGCGGCCGATGAATTCGGGGATCAAACCATAGCGCAGCAGGTCCTCGGGCTGCGTCTGCTCGAGGATCTGGCCGATGCGCATTTCCTTGCGGCTGTGCACCTCGGCGCCGAAGCCGAGCGTGGACTTGCCGATGCGGCGCAGGATGATGTCTTCCAGCCCGTGGAAAGCGCCGCCGCAGATGAACAGGATGTTGGTCGTGTCGATGTGCAGGAAATCCTGCTGCGGGTGCTTGCGTCCGCCCTTGGGCGGCACGTGGGCGACCGTGCCTTCGATGATTTTCAGCAGCGCCTGCTGCACGCCTTCGCCCGACACGTCGCGGGTAATGGACGGGCTGTCGGATTTGCGGCTGATCTTGTCGATCTCGTCGAT
>CAZEDX010000097.1:0-15411 GCA_964511015.1 uncultured bacterium
ATCTTGTGCTCGACGCCGCCACACACCACGTCGTGCGGCTCACCCAGCGAGCCGTCATCGTTGACCAGAATCTTCGGCACGATGAACAAACTGATGCCCTTGACACCCTTTTCCGCGCCTTCAATGCGGGCGAGCACCGGGTGAATGATGTTTTCACAGATGTCGTGGTCGCCCGAGCTGATGAAAATCTTGGTGCCGGTAATCTGGAACGTGCCGTCCGGATTCCGTTTCGCCGAGGTCTTCACCGCACCGACGTCCGAACCGGCGCCCGGCTCGGTCAAGCACATCGTGCCGCCCCAGATGCCCGCGTACATGTTCGGCAGGTACTTCTGCTTCAGCTCTTCGCTGGCGAAATGATCGAACATGCGCGCCGCGCCGACGGTCAGTTCGGGGTACATGGTGAACGCGGTGCATGCGCCGCAGAAGAATTCCATCATCTGCATGTTCATGACGGCCGGCCAACCCATGCCGCCCCAACGCGGGCTGGCATTGAGCACCAGGAAGCCGTTGTCCACGAACGCTTTGAAAGCTTCTTTGTAAAGTGGCGGAACGCTGACTTTGCCGTTCTCAAACTTCACGCCGACTTTATCGCCGACTTCATTACACGGTGCGACAGCGTCCTGAGCCACTTTGATCGAAGTCTGGATCATCGCCCAAGCCGCATCGGCATCGAAGCCCACTTCCGCAAACTTAGGGCTCTCGGCCAGCTTGCCGATGTTGAGCCAATCGAACAACACGAACTTAATGTCGCGTTCGTCAACCAAATAGTGACCCATGAAACCGCCTCCTTTGGATGTAAGTTTGTGTCGATGAAACCCCTGGCGCCCGCACTAGACGCCGATGGCTTGATTCCGCGGCACCTAAAGATGAATGAGTATTCATTCAGCTTGGTGAAAGTAGCACAATCCGGAATACCACGTCAAGCGGAAATGAAGAGGTTTCCAAAGGCGAAAATGAAAAACCTTGGAACATCGGCTTACGGCTTTGGCCGAAGAAGAAGAAGCGAGTATTCGAGACTAGTCCTTGTAACCTATTGAAACTAGGGAATGCCGTCCGGGACTATGACGTTCCACTATCTTTTTGGAACGATGTGTTTTGCTACCTTCCAACCCTGAACATTGTGTATTTTTAGAAACGCATGATACGATTTTTTCGGGGTGACTAGCAATTTGAAAGGCTCCGACTATATCGTCTGACCCACCCTCGCCGTGTTGGCTTCCGTTCTCGCCATAACCCTCGATTGGGTGATTTGCGTTTGGCCGGAATCCAAGCCGACCCCGGCACCGGCCACCGCCCCCCGCCGAATAACCCGCCACGCATCCCGACACGGAAGTTGTAGAAACGCGATCCATCGGTCTTGTCCTTCCCGCGATTCGTCCGGGAACGATTCGAGACGTTGGATCGGTGACTTTTGTATTCGTCTTAGAACCACAAAAAAAGCCCCCGCTTTCGCGAGGGCGTTTTGACTAACCATGTACCCGACTAGTTGTCGGTAAAAAAGAATTCGCGGGCGACCTTTTCCCAGTGCTGGGCGTCGATCTGTTTGGCCATGCCGCTAACGGGGATACCACCGTCAGCCGCCATGCCGGCAGTCGCGCGGGCGAACAGCGAGTCCACCGACTGTTCGGTCCAGCGGCGAGCCAGCATGCCGTTGAGCAGATTGCGGAAGCTGGTGTTAATCTTCGGCGATTCCACTTTCAGCAACCAACCCTGGCCGTACGGATCCTTGTTGATGCTCTCTGCGGCCTTAGCGTTGATCGAAACGACCTTGCCTTCGACCGGCGAAACCATGTCAACCGTCTTGCCGTCGACCACGACCGACCAGGCCTTCTCGCCCTGGTGCAGTTCGGTGCCGACCGGGGGCAGCACGACTTTGTCGATCTTGCCGACCAGCTTGGTGGCGAAGTCGTCGATACCGACCGCCGCCGCGCCCAGGCCTTCCATCCGGGCCCAGGTATGGCCCTGGTGGTAGCTGATGCCGTCGGGCACGAGTAGACCGCGGATGTAATCGACGGCTCGGCCCATGACCGATTCCTTCGCCGCCGCCGGTTTGGCCGGCGCCTGGATGATCTTATAGAAGATCGCGAACAGGCCGATGAAGAGGAACGCTACGCCGTATTCCATCAACTTGGTGTGCAGGACGTAGTCAACAAACGTTTGGTAATGCATTGTTTTCCTCCTCCCGATCCTTAGTGCTCATCCGGGAAATCAGGCAAGCGGTACAGCACCGGCATCCGGTTGACCACCCACTTGAAGACAATCACACCCAGCGTGGCCAGTGTCACCGAGAGCATGATTTCCATCCAACTCGGAAAGTAACGCTCGACCGCGTTGTAGTTCAGGCCAACCATGGTCACATTGAAGCGGTTGACCATGATGCCCAGCACCGTCAGCACGCTGGCGATACGCACCAACTTCGCGCTCTGCTTGCGCACCGACATCGTGTACAGAATCAGCGGCAACAACACGAAGCCGACCATTTCTATCGTCCACATCATGCCGTAGAAGCCCTTCAGATAGATCCAGTTGCCGCCGTGAAGCAACGCCAGAACCTTCAGGGCGAAGTAGGCGAACAGCACGAAACCCGCCGCCTTGCCCAGGCCGAGCGTCAGGCGGTCGATCTTCTCATGATCGGTCTCTTTGAGCTGCCAGCCGAAGACTTTGTGCGACAGCAGGCTTTCGACCACCAGCATCGCGATGCCGCCGGCAAGGCACGAGACGAAGAACAGATAGGGCAGGTACGGCGAGTACCACAGCGGATGCAGGCGCGAGGGCATGAGTAAAAAGATCGCGCCCAAGGCCGACTGGTGGCCGAGCACCAGCACCGAACCCAGAATCACTGCGCCGATATGGATCTTATCGAGCCACGCCCGCACCTTCTTCCAGTTCAGCCATTCCACGACCGCGGGCAGGAACTCGACGAACTGGATGGTCAGGTACAACGCGAGGTGTTCGGCAACTAGGAAGAGCACGGAGGCCGTGCCCATCGAGATGGTCAGCGGATACGGCAGACGGTAGTACCGGCCCAAGTCCATCGCCAGGCCGACGATCGCGAAGAAGTAGCCGAGGAAACCGGTCAGAATGGCCGGCCGAACCATCGGCTTGTATTCCTTGAAACCGAAGATGTACACGCCCACGGCCATCACGAAGCCGCCCGTAGCAACCGCGACGCCGAAGAACATGTCGAAGCCGAGCCAGAGTCCCCAGGGGTTGATGTTGGACAGGTTGGTCGAGGCGCCCAGGCCGAAGATCAACCGGTAGATGATGACCGGAATGCCGACCGCCAGAATCGCGGCGGCAACCAGATTCCAAGGCGTGATCAGACTTTTGATGTAGCCGCCGACCGTTTTGCCGAGGAAGATGTTTTCACGAATCCACTCTTTCGGGGTAGTAGGCATGGTACGCTCACTCATTTGTGTTCCTCCCCGTGGTGTCCGTCGGCTTTCTTGTCACGCGCCTTGGCGATCGTGTAGAAGCCGGCCAACAAGATGGGAAGGCCGATGTGCAGAACCGGGATCGTCGCCAGGAAGCCGTAGGTCTTCTTCGGCAGCGGCGTGGTGCCCAGTTCCATGTTGAAGCCCAGTGCTTCGAACGGCACCTTGGAGATATACATCCAGGAAGTGCCGCCGATCTCGTGCTGCCCGTAGATGTGATCCACGTAAGTGGAATCGTTCGCAAGCCGTTTCTGGGCGATCTTGAGCAGGTCGCGCCGTTTGCCGAAGATGATCGCATCCATCGGGCAAGACTCGACGCAGGCTGGTACCCCGCCCTTTTGGCTGATACGTTCCAGGCAGAACGTGCACTTCAGCACGCGCGGCGTGAACGCGTTTTCGTACTCGTAGGTCGGCACGTAGAACGGACAAGCCTGCATGCAATAGCGGCAGCCGATGCACACATCGGGGTTGTAGACCACGGCGCCGGTCGGGCTCTTGGAAAAAGCCTTGGCCAGACAGGCGGCAAAGCAGGCCGGTTCGTTGCAGTGCATGCACTGGCGCTTTACAAAGACCGGCTTGTTGCCCGTCGCTTCGCTCTGGTAGCGATTGACGAAAGTGTACTGGTCGTTCTCGGTTTTGCGCGGGGTCTCAATGACTTTCTCATCTTCGAAATAGGTGTCCGGCTTGCCCAGTTTGTTCTGGCGATTGCAGCCGGCTTCACAAGCACGGCAGCCGATGCACAAGCTGGTGTCCACCAATACGCCGAAACTGTCCGGGTAACCTTCAAAATCTTCGTTGCTTGCTTTCGCCTCTTTGGTCAGGCCCAACGCCCCGGCCGCGCCGGCACCTGCCATCAACTTGAGGAAATCACGTCTGTTGATGCCCATCGAATCACTCCATCAGCGGGGGGTTGGCGTCGCGGCGTCCGCCGCGCGTTTGGCGTGGCAATCGGTGCATTTGTTGGTCGGCCCCGCCCCCATTTCGCGGTGGCAGCCAATGCACTGGCGATGGTACGCGGCCTTGAGGCTGGTGCCATCGTTGGGCGTTTCAATCACGTTGGTCGTGCGATGACATTCGCCGCAGGCCAGGTATTCTCCCGGCGGACCGTCGTGATGGCACTTCTTGCAGCTCTCGGCGTAGCCCGAGTGGCTGCTGTGATTGAAGTTCACGCCTTCCCATAAGTTCTTGATCTTGTCGATGGTGACGCTGTCGGGTCCGCCTGACGCCGGCGCCACCGGCGTTGCCGCCGACGCCGGTGTCGGAGTCGTTTGCGCACTGGCCACTACACCGACGACCAGGATCACAAGCACTGCTGCAGCAAGCGCTTCTGGCATCCTGGCCAGGATGCCCTTACTCATGAAACCTTCACCTCCACCTTTGTTTCAGTTTTCGGAACCAAACAATTTGCGGGAAACGAGTTCCCACTTGGCTTTGTCAATCTGCATCGCCGCCCCCGGCGCCAGGTTCTCGCCGTCGCCGTACACCACGCCCAGCCCGGCGAAGTTTTCGCGTAGAAACTGGGCCTTTTGCAAGTCGATCCATTTCATAAAGCGCGAGGGAGTATAGAGTTCCGGTAGTTCCTGGCTCAGCGTGTCGGGAAGAATCTTCACAATCCAGCCATCCCGATACGGCGAATCGGTCAGAGCTTTGGGGTCTTTCAGCAACTTGGCGTTGACTTCAAACACCATGCCGCTGATTGGCGCCAACTGAGTCAACGTGCGGTCACCGAAGTGCACCGTCCAGGCTCTCTTGCCCTTCGTAATCTTCGTGCCCGGCGCCGGGCAGTCGATCTTGGTCACTTCGCCGACAAACTGCTTCGTGAAAGCGTCCAACCCGATTTCCACCACGGCGCGCTTCACACGCACCCAGGTGTGGCCTTCGTGGAAAAGAATGTCCTGCATTTCCTCGAGCTCGGGGATCTTCTTTTCCTTCTCCACGCGCTCGGTATATAGCACTTCGGCCCGCCGCTCCGCCAGGCGCTTGACCAGTATCGCGTCCACGACGACCGCCACCGCGAAAGTCAACGCTACCATAAGAATAACCATCTCCGTCTCCTTCCCTTACGCCGCGCTCTTTTTGGACCGCGCCGCGCCGAAGATCATCGCCGCCACCATCGTCACAACCACCATCGCCGCTACCATCTTCGTTCCTCCTCAGCCTTTCTGCACCGGTTTGGTACAAAAAACAGGCCAAGATTGGCGAACAAATGGAACGGATTCTGTTTACATGCGAATTAGTCTAAAGATCTCAATAAGATAAATCAACACGAAAAAATGAATAGTGGTTCATTGTGAATATGCAACTAGAATCCATGATTTGTTGTTTTTAACGACAGTCGAAATAGTGAATGATTGACCATTCATTGATATCATATTGTTTTTCAAAAACAAATAGAGTGTAGAGATTGTCAACACTACTTTCGTTGTTTTCACCAATGCACCATGTTCCCAGAGGCATCCAATTGCACAGTGGCGGCATCAGTTGTGAAACAATTCACAGCTAAAGCGCAATTCTGCGACAAGCTGTTCCGGTGACCGATTTCTAAATATGTTTTTACGCACTTGGTCCTCAGACAGCGTCGTCGTTTGCGCCGCAACCCAGACGGTGAAAGCATTGCTTTGGTTTTGATCTCGACTTTACCGTCCACGGCCGAGTCTAAACATTCCCCGTTTTCGGCTGCCGGAAGTTGAAAGAAAACGCCTTCTCCAAAACCGGTTTCCGGTCAGGATTGCGCAGAAACAAAACGGGGCGGCTGAAGCCACCCCGCCGGGAATCTACCATTGGGCGAAAAAGGGCTATTCGCAGCCCGCCGGAGTTGGATCCGACGTGAACTCCGGATAGGGGTAAACGACATTCTGGTAGATGATCGCATCCGCGAAGAACATCGGCACGTCCGAATCGGCGGTGCCCTCATCGGTTTCCGCCGACAGAACGCCATCGCCCGGGGCCACATTGACGCCGAAGAAAAGGCCATTGAGCGGATTGGTATCGGTACGGGTTGGGGAAGGTGAACCGTCATTGCCAAAGTAGTAGAAGTTGCCGCCGCCGTCCGCGCTCACCACAGCGCAACCGGTCGGATACTCGTTTCCCCCATTATCGATCCACTCCACCAAACCCGTCACTGCGCCGGTCCCGGAGTTCCAGTCGGCGCCGAAGGCAGTCAGAATGACGCCAAGATCGGCTTCTGAAACCATGGCGAAGTTCCAGTTCACATCGGTATCACGGTTGAAGGCGTATCCGGTCACGTAGTCTGTCTTGGTCAGCTTGACCGAGAAAACGCCTTTGACTTCTTGGTTGAAGAGGCAGACTCCGTCGGTACCGGTCGAATCCGTCACCGGCGGATCGTAGGACGAGCCGTCGCTGCCGTGCACCAACTCACAGGTCACGTTGTTGAGCGGCAGACTGGTCAACAGATCGTTGACATTGATCAAAATCGGGTCGGTCGGCGGCTGATCGGTGTCGTCGTCGCCGGTGTCGTCGTCGTCGCCGGTGTCGTCGTCGTCGCCGGTGTCGTCGTCGTCGCCGGTGTCGTCGTCGTCACCGGTGTCGTCGTCGTCACCAGTATCGTCATCGTCGCCTGTGTCATCGTCGTCGCCCGTGTCATCGTCCAGCACATTGTCGTCGTCGTCACCGGTGTCATCGTCCAAATTGATGTCATCATCGAGGGTGGCGTCGTCGTCGTCATCGCCGCTGCTACAAGCCGCCATGCCACCGACCACCAACACCCCCAAGAAAGCCAGTATCGCAAGCCTTTTTTTCATGGTCGCTCCCGTGAAAAGGTTGCCATTCGCGCGCGATTATACCCTCTCTGAATCACCTATCCAACCGGGGTATGCAAGAAAATTTGGGGACCTCATTAGGCCGGCAGAAAGGGCTTACGAAGCAAGCGGACCCTTGCGGCGGGCGATGTATGTGTTACCTTGTTTCTATTGCAAGTACAGGGGGAAACCGATGCCCAAAGGCAGGAAGATCGAGGAAGTACTGGTTTACGCCGTTCACCGGGAAGAAAGCGGCATCCGTTTCTATTCGCGGCTGGCTGAACAGATACAGGATGCCGAAGCAACTTTGGTTTTCCTGAACCTTGCCCGCGACGAAGGTGTTCACCGTCAAACTCTGGAACAGTGGTGGAAAGACGAATTCAACAAACCGTTCCCATTCGATATCCGGCTGGTGGAAGAACACAAAACCGAAATCGACAGTCAGGCTGGCGCGTTGGCGGCGTTGGAACTGGCTCTCGAATCCGAGGAAGCCTCGGCCAGGTACTACGAGGAACTGGCTAAATCCACCAAAGACAAGAAGCTGGCCAAACTGTGCCAGCGTCTGGCCGATGAGGAATGGGGCCACTACGAAACCATCAATGCGGAGAAGAACGCCATCGTCGAAACCTTCTATTGGTTCGACGTAGACCACAGCGCATACCTGGAAGACTAGCGGAGGATTTCATGTCCAAACTGCATCCCAGTCTGTCCGTTCTTGAAATACTGGGCGTTGCCGTAAAAAAGGAAATGGAAGCGGCCAACTTCTACAAGGATTTGGCGGCGCGCATTCCCAACCCCATTATCAAGGAGCGTTTCCTGAGTATCGCCAAGGAAGAACGCAAACATCGGGCGTTATTGCAGCACGAATACCAACGGCTGACCGGAGAAGCCAAACCGCCCTTGCCCAAGGCCGACGCGCAGGACCGCGATGAGTTCGACGTGCACACCGCCTCGATCGAAGACGCGTTGTTGTACGCCATTCAGGCCGAACGCGCGGCGCAGAAACTGTACACCTCCGCCGCCAAGGCCAGCAACGACCCGCGGGGCCAGCAGATGTTGGAGTACCTGGTCGAATTCGAGAAGGGACACGAACGCCAACTCAAAGCCGAGTTGGAATTCTATCGTAAGTCGCCGTTGTGGTTCGAGGAAACGGAAGACCTGATACACGTCGGTCCGTGAACGCCCGGCGAGGGAGATTGGCGCCTTGCCCGCGCAGCTTAAGAAACACCCCTGTCCGGACTGTCGGGTCTGCCAGTGGTGTAGCGATACACGATGCGCCGCGTGCCTGGGCCAATCCATTCGCCCGCCCAAACTCAGCATGGTGGAACAAATCGCCTTGTACGAAGACGTCAACCGAAAGAAGCGAAACGGCGGCCGGTACAAAAACCGGAAATGCGTTCAATGCCGCCACTCGGCAAACAACTAGGGAGCAAGCATGGCCGAACTGGGTGAACAGACCAAACAGAATCTCAAACTCGCGTTTCAGGGCGAAGCGGAAGCCTACTTCCGCAACCTTGCCTTTGCCGACCAGGCGGAGAAAGACGGTTACCCGCAAATCGCGCACATGTTCCGCGCGATCGCCAATGCCGAAGCGGTGCACTGTCGCAATGCGCTGCGTCTGCGTGGCATCGTCAAAGACACCGAAACAAACCTGACCACCGCCTTCGAACGCGAATCGATGGCCAAGAACGAAAAGTACCCCGAGATGATCAAGGTGGCGGAAGCGGAGGGAAACCGCCCGGCAGCGGTGATCTTCGCGCGCACCCGCGACGTGGAAGAGATGCACGCCGGCATCTACAAGAAGGCGCTGGACAACCTGATGTCCGAACGCCAAACCCAGTATTTCATCTGTTCGGTTTGCGGCTACGTCGCCGACGGCACCGTGCCTGATGTCTGCCCGGTCTGTGGCGCCAAAGCTGAGAAGTTTTTCGAGGTGAAGTGATGGAAAAAGTAGCGGCGGCGGTGGCGGGTATGGCGCTCAACGAGATTTACGCGTTCGCGATCGAGCGCGAGATCGAGGCCCAGAAGTTCTACAAGGACGCGCTGGATCTAATGCGCAACATGGGCGCTCGGGCCATGCTCGGCGACTTGCACCGGCAGGAAGTGGCCCACGAGAAGATGTTGCGCGAGGCGCAGGCGCGCGGACGCGTGGAAATTATCGGGCGGCCTCGCGGGCTGGCCGATCTGGGCCTGGCCGATCTGTTGCCTCAGGTCGAACTGGGCCCGCACAGCACGCCGCAGGAAATACTGATGGCCGCGATCAAGAAAGAAGCCTTCGCCGTGGCGCTGTATGCCGCTGCGGAACAAGCGGTCGCCGACGCAACGGCTCGCCAGCTCTTCGCCCATTTGCGGGCCGAGGAAGAGCAGCACCGGTCGCTGCTGGAAAATCAATACGACGAAAACATTCTGACGAACAATTGAGGTTGGAACCTAGCTAGCGGCCGGCTTGGGCGGCTTGCCAATCGGCCTCACCGATCACCTTCAGGTTCTTCATGTACTTCCACATCTTGTCGTGGTAGAGCTTCTCGCCCAGCACTTTCCACAACACCGTGGTTACCGAACCGACCGGCTTGATGCGCATTTCCTGCGCGAACACCGTGCTGCCGTCGGCCTGTGGTGTCAGCTGGTAGGCAAAATCACCGGCGAGCATGCCGTCGACGAAACGCGTCACCACCTCGCGGTTCGGAACCAGCCGCGTGATCTCGAGCAGAATCCACGGGTGGGTTACCACCTTGACCCGAATGAGGATCTGTTTGCCCACTCGCGTCTCCGGACCGCGTGGGAACGAGATCTCGGTGGAATCGTCGCGCGCCCAACGAGCGACTTTGTTCTCGTCGACCAGGTACGGGTAGAGAAACTCCGCCGGCGCCTTGATCGTGATCACGAGCCGGTACGCCTGTATCTCCGGCGTTGCCTCAGCGCCGATCGTCAGCAAGGCCGCGAGCGGCAAGAGCAACACCCAAAGAAAACGCGCGCGCGATTTGGCCGGCAACCGTCCACCCTTCTTCCCCGCCGGTCCATCGCCGGCAGCGGAAGCGGCAGACTACAGTTCGATATCCAGTACGGTCAAGTCTTCCGACGCGATCGACGCCGCGGTTGCCAGGGCTCGCGGCATCACCTGCTTCACAAAATAGCGCGCGGTCTGCACCTTGCCGTGGTAGAACGCGGCCTCGGCGTGATCGGCGCGCAGCTTCTTCTTGGCCTCCTCGTCGGCCGCGCCCTTGTCGGCATAGATCGCCTCGAGTTTCGCCTGCGCCAGCACCGCCATGTCAAGCAGCAGATAGGCAAAGGTGACCTGACCGAACATCTCCAAAAACGGTGTGGCGTAAGCCACCGGGTAGATCGGATTGGCCCGGCCCTTCATGCCGAAATTCATCGCGGTTTCGACCAGCTTGTTCTTGGCCTGGTCGAGTTCCTTGACCAGCGGCCCCAGCGTCGCGTGGACGCCCTGCTTGGCCGTAAACGAATTGAGGCGATTGAGGAAGTTCATCAGGAACAGCCCGCCCTTGGCGCCGAGCTTGCGGCCGACCAAGTCGAGCGCCTGGATGCCGTTGGTGCCTTCGTAAATCGAGCCGATCTTGATGTCACGGCAAAGCTGCTCCACACCGTACTCGCGGCAGTAGCCGTAGCCGCCGTGCACCTGAATGGCCGATTCCGCCACGCGGAACGCCACGTCGGTGCAATACGCCTTGGCGATCGGCGTGAGCAGTTCCACCAGCATTTCCCAGTTCTCATCGCCGGTCGCCAGGTGCATGTCGCTGAAGAATGCTGTCGACAGCAGCAGCGCACGGCTGCCTTCGACGTGGGACTTCATCTCCAGCAGCATCCGCCGGACGTCGGGGTGCTGAATGATTTCCACCCGCGGTGCGTTGGCGTCTTTGAACGATAGAATGTGCGTGCCCTGAATGCGTTCCTTGGCGTACTTGAGCGCGAGCTGGTAGGCGTAGGCAGCCTGCGCCAACCCCTGCAACCCGACACCGATGCGAGCCTCGTTCATCATTTTGAACATGTACATCAGGCCCTTGCGTTCCAGGCCGATCAGCGAACCGTAGCACTGGTCGTTGTCGCCGAAGTTGAGCGTGCAGGTCGGCGAAGCGTGAATGCCCATCTTATGTTCAATGCCCGAGCATCTGACGTCGTTGAACGCGCCAAGCGTGCCGTCCGGATTCGGCCAGAACTTCGGCACCACAAACAGGCTGATGCCCTGGAACCCCGGCGGCGCATTGGGCGTTCGCGCCAGCACCAGGTGTACGATGTTGGTGGTCAAATTGTGCTCACCGAAGGTGATGAAGTTCTTGGTGCCGGTCAGCTTCCAGCGACCGTCGCCTGCGGGCACCGCCATGGTCTTGGTGTCGCCGACCGCCGAGCCGGCCTGCGGTTCGGTCAGGCACATCGTGCCGGTCCATTCGCCCGACAGCATCTTGGCCAGGTACGTGTTCTTCTGCTCGTCGGTGCCGAAGGCCTCGATGACGTTCGCCGCGCCGCGCGTGAGACCCGGCGCCATGGTGAACGAGTTGTTCGCCGCGATAAACACCTCGCTGCAGGCGATGCCAAGCGTCTGCGGCAGCCCCTGCCCGCCCCACTCCGCCGCGCTGGTCATGCCTAGCCAGCCGGCCGCGACATATTGCTGGTACGCCTCCTTGAAGCCCTTGGGCAGCGTGACTACGCCGTCCTTCCAGTGCGCCCCCTCCTCGTCGCCGAGCTGGTTGAGCGGCGCGAGAATTCCCGTGGCGGCCTTGATCGCCTCGCCGAGCGTCATCTTGAAATCGTCAAGCGTGAAGTCGCGCCACTTGTCGGTCTCGAGCAACCGGCCGATGTTCAGATACTCGAACAACACGAATTCGATGTCCCGACGGTCGATTATGAAGTCCATCGCTTCCCCCAAGAGCTATGTGGTTGTGGCTGTGTTTCGGTTGCGTGCCGTGACGTCTACTGTTCGCCTTGGCGAATGAAAAAGCAAGCGTGTCGTGCCCCTTCTACTCCCCGATGACCTTGATGATCACGCGTTTGCGGCGGCGACCGTCGAACTCGGCGTAGTAGACCTGCTGCCAGGGGCCGAGGTCGACGCGGCCTTCGGTGATGGGCAGAACCACCTGGTGATGCACCAGAATGCTTTTCAGATGCGCGTCGCCGTTGTCCTCGCCGGTGCGGTGATGGCGGTAGTCGCGGCCGAAGGGCGCGATCGTCTCGATCATCTCGTCGATGTCGGCAATGATGCCGTCCTCGGCGTCGTTCACGTACACGCCGGCGGTGATGTGCATCGCGCTGACCAGCACCATCCCCTCCGCTACGCCGGCCTGGTGCACCGCCTTCTCGACCTCGCCGGTGATGTTGACGTATTCCCGCCGCTTCTTGGTGTTGAACCAGAGGTATTCGGTATGGCTCTTCATCGTACCCCCGCCTTCCGCCGGTCCGCCCGATGGAAAAAATAAAAAGGGAGGGCGCGAGGGCCCTCCCCGTCATAGGCAATGTCGTTCGATCGGTGTATTTAGCCGATGATCTTGCCCAACTTCATCGCCAGCGCCATGTTGCCGGCGATCTTCACTTTGCCCTGCAAGAAGGCCATCTGGGCGTTCAGCGAGCCGTCGATGATCGCGAGGAAGTCTTCCACCGACATCGAAACGGTGCAGTCGGCCGCCGCATGCTGGCCCTGCGCCACTTCTTTCGCGCCGCCCTTCAGGTTGACGTAGTAGTCCGCGCCGCCGTCGCCGGTGACGTTGAACTGATACACCGCGTCGATGCCCGCCACGCGATCCGGATTGTCCTGCAGCTTGGTGGCCATATTCGCGAATACTTCCGGTACTGTCGGCATGGTTTCCTCCTCTTGACAGACTCACTTGCTTGGTTTGGTGGTTCTAGAACCCCGTTTTCAACTGTGGCACCGATGCGCCTCTCAATGTCATGATGTCACATTGCTACCATCGGCCGTGCGCCGGTGTCAAGCGAACTTTCCGCCCCGGCCGGGTTTTTTGCTTTACTTTCGGCCCGGCAAACGCGAAACTGGTTCTAGCGAACAAACCGCGCAAAGCGGGGCTATATGCGCAGCAGTCTGCCAATCCTGATTCTAGCCGTGCTGGCGGCCGCCATGGCGATTGCGATGTCTTGCGGCAACCAGAAGGAAGAATCCACCGTCGACCTCGACTTCGGCGACATGTACAGCGAGAAGTGCAGCATCGACTACGGCAAGGATTTGTCCTGCGATGAATCCAACCCCGCCTGCCGGATGGTGCAACTGATTAACCACGACCGCTACCAGCATCCGGCTGAGTCCGACTGCGCCCCGGTGCTGGCCTGGGACGCCACGCTGGCCGCCATCGCACAAACCCACTCCAAGGACATGTGCGACCGCGGCTTTTTTAACCACGTCAATCCCGACGGCAAGGATCCGTTCGACCGGCTGGACGAAAACGGCGTCGAATGGGTGGCCGCGGGCGAGAACATCGGCCAGGCCAGCGGCTACTCCCTCGATGAAGCGTTGCAGGTGATCGAAGCCAGCTTCATGGACGAGCCGGAATGCCAGCAGAACCACCGCGGCATCATTCTGGGCCGCAACTTCACGCACGTCGGCGTCGGCGTCTACGAGTGCGGCGACGGCTATGTCTACCTCACACAAGACTACGCCGCATTCGCCTACGACGATCTACGCGAAGACCCGCACGAGTACTGCCCGAACCTCGATTCGAACTGACGAGCGCTTGCCCAACTGAAGACTTCTGACAGGATCACAGGATCGCAAGGACCGACGGGAACCGGAGTTGTCATCTCTGAAAGGGTGCGAGTTAGACGGGCAAGTAGAGCGGAGGAGTCCCTTCCTTGATTTGTGCGGCAACCATTTTGCGGAAGGGATCAGGTCTGGGAAGGGATCTCCACTCGCCCGTCGCGTTCGCTCCGGGCTTCGGTCGGGATGAAAATGATGAAAGGCGCGACCCCGCCGTTATGTAGAATAACGGTGTCAACTTCCGCCAAGAAGAAAGGAGTCGCGCATGAAGGAGTATATCTCATTCGACAGTCACAAACACTACACCTTGGCCGAGCGCGAGGAGGTCGAGACGGGGAAGGTGCGGCAACTCCGGATCGATCATTGTCCTGGCGCCATTCAGCGGTACCTGGAACTGGTGGCCGAGCCGGGGACGCCGGTGGCGGTGGAAACGATCGGCAGCTGGTATTGGATCGTGGACGAGATCGAGCAGGCCGGCATGCGGCCGCTGCTGGTGCATGCGCGCAAGGCCAAGTTGATGATGGGCATGATCAACAAGACCGACAAGCTCGACGTGCACGGGTTGAACCGCCTGCAGCGCAACGGGACGTTACCGACGGTCTGGATTCCGCCGGCCTCGTTGCGCGATTTGCGCGAGATGACGCGCGGACGCCTGGCACTGGCCCAGGAGCGGACCAAGCTGAAGAACCGCATTGGTTCGACCCTGGAACGTTACGGCTGGCGGCTGGAGGGCGCGTCGGACTTGTACAGCAAGAAAGCCCGTCCGCAATTGACCGCCGGCATCGCCGCCCTGCCGCCCCAGACCCAACAAACCACCGAAGTGTTTTTGGCGCAGTTCGAAGCGACGCAGGAACGGATCCAACAGCTGGAAGGGCGGATTCGACAAGTGGTGCAAGAGACCCCGTCGATGACCCTGCTCAAGACCTTGCCGGGCATCGGCGATCTGTTGGCGGCGACCATCGACCTGGAGATCGGGGACGTCCAGCGTTTCGCCAGCGGCGAGCGGTTGGCGTCTTACGCCGGTCTGACCCCGCGGGTCCATGCCAGCGGCGGCAAGACGCGGCTGGGCCGGTTGCGGCCCGACGTCAATCGTCACCTGCAATGGGCTTTTGTCGAGGCGGCCAACTCCATCGCGGTCAATGCCCGGCGCCTGCCGCTACGACACGTCAGCCAGTTGTACCTGCGGCTGCGCCAAAGCCGCGGCCACAACAAGGCGATCGGCGCGGTCGCCCGGCACTTGGCCGAAGCCTGCTTTCAGGTGTTGACTCGCGGGGTCCCTTATCGCGACCCCGCTCTCCCGAAAGGGTCGAGTCAGGGAGGCGTCAGCGCGATGATGTCATGAGCCCCTCGGGCTCGCGGGATGAATGCGACTCGCCTCCCACACCATTAACTGCCCCACCGAGGGCGAAGAGATGACTGGGCGAGACCCCCAAACCGGGAGGAATGAGCGCAAAAGGACAACCACCCGCGGACGATTGACTCGCGCCCTTTCAGAGATGAC
>CAZEDX010000098.1:0-4771 GCA_964511015.1 uncultured bacterium
TCCTTGATAAGGCGGGGTGTCTTCCGCCGAGTATCTTATCCGATCTGCCGACCGGTTACACCAGGGGGGTGGCTACGGTTTGGTTAGCCGCGAACCGATCCAGGCCACCGCCTCAGGGAGGTAGTCGTTGATGAACGGCACATCGTGGCGGCCGGGGCGGATGCGGTTGGCCGGCTCTAGCGTGGCGCCGAGCTGCATGGCTAGCGCGTCGAAAGTCGGCACATGCGACATGATGTTAAAATCGTCGCGTTCACCGACCACGTACCAGATGTGCACGCCGTGCAGGTCAGGTTTGCGGTCGCGCATCAAATCGACCGGGTTCCACTCCCGCACTCGCTGCCAGACCGGCTTGTCTTCCTGCCATACCGGGCCCTTCCATTGGTCGGAATCGAAGACCGGAAACAGCATAAAGCGTTCGGTAAACAGGTAGGCTTGCGGCCCGCCGGTAACCAGCGACCGATTCGGCTTGTCGTTCTCGATCGGGCGGTAGCAGTCGGCGCGGTACGGCGCGACGCGGTCGCCGTCGCACGAATAGCGCATGTCGAGCCCGGGGTAGAACGCGCCGACATTGGGGAAGCGCTGGGGGTTGTTGAGCATCATGGTAAGCACGACCGTGCCGCCCATCGAGGCGCCGAGCAGCACCACCCCGGCCGGGTCTGTCCGCACGCGGTAGTTGGCGGCGACCCAGTCGATCAACTCCCGGTTCAGGAAATCGGCGAAGCGACCGACGTTCGAGTTCGCGCCCCAACTGCCGCCGACGTCTTCCCACGGCGTGCGCGGGTCGTCCAGCCCGTTGCCCGACAGCGAAATGTCGGGGATGACCAGCACCACCTTCGGCAACTGGCCGGACGCTTCGGCCTCGTCGAAGGCCGGCAGCAGCGGCTTGAGCACGTGGTTCGACCGCTGGCCGAATCCGTGGAGCGCAATGACCAGCGGTAGCGGCGGACCCTGCGGATCGTAACCCGCCGGCAGATGCACCACCACCAGCCGCGGCGACGGCACGGTCTTGCTAACCAGGCCGGGCTTGCATTCGACCGTCGGGCCGGCGATGGCCTCACCGGTTTCGCGGTCACGATGGAACGGCGGTTGCGCGCAACCGGTCGGCGCATACACATGCAGGCGGCCTGGTCCTTCGTAGGTGTACGGCGGCGACGCCCAGCGCACCATTTTGCCATTCATCTCGCCGCCCTCGAAATTGCCGAGCGCGGACGGGTCGACCGGCCCGCCGTCGCGGAACCGCACCAGCCGGTACCAGACAGTGCCGACCAGCGCCAAAACGATCAACGTGGGAAAGAGACAACCAGCCGCCAAGACATAGCGGCGGCGACGGCGTTTGGGAGGAGTGGCTTCACTCATCTGCCGGCCACCCTGTTTCGTGCGGCCCGGATCACGCCAGACGGAAACTGAGCATGAACTTGGGCGCGGTTTTGATGCGGAAGTACGTGATCGACCGCGAAACGACGCGGCCCGTCAGCTTTTCGGAAAGCGTGCCGTAGCACGTGGTGTGCGTGCGGTGCAGGTTCCAGGGTCGGATATCGCGCTTTTCACCGATGTAGAGGTACTCTTTGCCGTTGACCTCAAACTCGAAGGTGTAACGGATCTTGGCTTCGGTGAAATACAACAATTCGAGCGAGCCGGACATCGGCGTGTTCTCGCATAAGCCTTCGATATCGACGTAGCCGTTCAGGTCGTTGTACAGGAACTTGCCGCCGAGGGGGTTGACGAATTCGGTAATGTGCTTCGGACCCCAACTACCACGAAACTCCATGAACTTTTCGCCGGTCTCGCCGTATTCAGGCTCAAACTGGTGCGTGCCGGTCATCACTTCGTCCATCTGGAAGCCGAGCCGCCGCTCCGCCAACATGCTCATCAGATCGCCCAAGCGCCCCATGAAAAACACCTCGTGTATGAAATGGATTGGCCCAAAACGGGCGCATTGTAGCGGATTCGAGTCATGATGCAAAGCGTCATTTTCTGCCACGCCCCCGGGCGCGCGGAGGCTGCCGTTCTTCTTTTCTTTTGGCTAGGCCTGGGCTAGTATGCGTCAACTTCGAGCTAGTTCAGCACAGGGGGCGTATCGATGCCGAATCCGCTGATGATCGTATTTGGAATGATTGGTCTGACCTACATCATCGTGCTTGCCGTCACGGTCAGCGGGTTGGTGAAACTGGCACTCAAAGACAACGGTTCGGTCAAGCTGATCCACAAATGGGCCGTGCCGCCGGCGATCGTGCTATGGATGATCGTGGTCTATGGCGCCATTCTGATCGTCCCGGGCAAAAAGGCGGTGCTAGGCCTGCTGTTCACCCTGTTTGTGATGCTCGTGTTTGCCGGCGCGTTGACCGGTTGGCTGGCCAACAGCAAACGGCGACAGTTGGTGCACATGATTCTGGGGGGCGCGACCTTCGCGCTGTTTACGTATTTCATTTTCAACATGTACTCATTGCTCAGCCACGCCTAGCGCGTGGCCGGGCGGGCGGGCCGAATCATGACTCGCCGTGGCAACCAATCCGCCGCATCACGAACCTCTGTGCGCGTGGCCATCGGCCTAGGCGCTTTGGCCCTGGTCATGGTGGTCGCCTTCTACGGCGTCACCTCGTACCTGTTCCGCAAGGCGCCGGGCAGCCCGACCGAACCGCCGATCCTCGTGGTCATCGAACGCGGCTGGGGGCTGAGCCGCATCGCCAGCGAACTGCAGCACGCCGGAGCCATCGCCGACCGCACCGGCTTCATTCTGCTCGCGCGCCAGTCCGGCGTAGGCAACCGCCTGCAGGCCGGCGAATACGCCATCGCGCGCGGCCAAGGGCCGGCGGCAGTGATCGACATGCTGGTTCACCACCGCACGCTCAAGCGGCGGTTCACCGTCGTGCCGGGTAATACCGCCGCGCAGATCGTGGCCAAGCTGGCCGCGGCCGGGCTCGACCCGAAAGGACAGGCCGCCAAGCTGATTCGCGACCGCAAGTTCATCGCCAAGCTCGGTGTGGACGCGCCGACGCTCGAAGGCTATCTCTACCCCGAAACCTATCTGTACGAACGCGGCGACGATGCCCGCGAGATGCTAGGGCGCATGGTGCAGCAGTTCTTCGCCGTATGGAACTCGCGTTTTGCCGACCGCGCAAAGAAGTCGACGCTGACCGCGCGGGAAATCCTGACGCTGGCCAGCATTGTCGAAAAGGAGAGTGGCCTTTCGCTCGAGCGACCGAAGATAGCGCGGGTATTCTTGAACCGGCTGCAATTGGGTATGCGGTTGCAGGCCGACCCGACGGTGATCTATGCCCTCGGCGATCAGTTCACCGGCAACCTCACCGAAGCCGATCTGCGCCGCGACCACCCGTACAACACCTACACCCGCAAGAACCTGCCGCCGGGGCCGATCTGCAGCCCGGGCGCCGACGCCATCGCAGCGGTGTTGTCGCCGGCCGACGGCCCGTGGCAATATTTCGTCGCTGATGGGCACGGCCAGCACGTGTTCTCCACCACGCTCGAGGAGCACAACCGCGCCGTGCAGAGCCTCCAACCGTGAAAGGGCCGCGATGCGCCGGTTGACTGTCTTGCTGTTCTGCCTCGCCCTGGGCGTCGCGTGCGTCAGCGTGCAGCGTCCGGCCGACGACGATTTCTCGCGCCTGAAAACGTTCGAGGCGTTCCGTCTCAAGCTGCGGTTGCCGGCGGCGTTCGTGCGCTTCGAAGAACCGCCGTCGGTTTCGTTCCGGCCCGATCCGCCCTCGCGGACCTCGCCCGGCGTGCAAGTGCTGCAGTACACCGACCGTTCGGTGACCCGCGTGCTCGAGGAGTCGTACGCCAAGGTGCGCGATCGCATGTCCGGCGAACCGCTGCCGGTGCGCGGCGTGGTCGGCGGCCGCGAGGTGATGGGCATCTATTCCGAACTGGTCACTCACCTGATCTGGATTTACGTCTTCGAAGCCGGCGGCGCGGTCTACCTCGTCCACATCGCCGCGCCGGTCACCTGGAGCGACGCGAAGATTCTCGAATTCCACGATTTGGTCTGCCGCAATGTGACGCTGCCTGCGGAGTAGAACGGCCGGGCCTACCACGCCCCTTCCAGGCTCAGATACACCGCTCGGCCGGGCAGCGGGAAGCCGCGCACGTCGACCGCCTGTTCGTCGAGCACGTTCTTCATCTCCCAGGTGAGGCGGTACTCGTCACCCGGCACGATGACCAGGCCCCCATTCCAGAGGCGGCGGTCGGGCAGCAGCTTGGTGTTGGCGGCGGTGAGGAAATTGCCGCTCACGTAGTAGAACTCGACGAACGGCCGGAAGATGTCGGCGGCGGTTTCGAGCCGGCCGAAGGCCACGTGCCGCGGTCGGCCGGGGATCTGCCGATCGGTGCGGTTGGTGGTTTCGGTTTCGTCAATGGCGTAGGTCAGCGTGTACGCGCCGCTGAGCGAGAGGAAGTCGGCTGGAGTCAGCGCCAGCGACCACTCGCCGCCTTCAAGCCGCGCGCGGCCGACGTTGAACGGCTTGTACCGGAAGCCGGAGATCAACTCGTACTCGATCAGGTCGCGCACGTCGCTACGGAAATACGCCCCTTCCGCCAGCAGCCACGGCCAGCGCAGTTGCAGGCCGGCGTCGTAACTAACCGCGCTCTCGGCGTGCAGGTCCGGGTTGCCTTCCTGGTAGCCTTGGTTGAGGTAGAGCTCGGAGAAACTGGGCGCGCGGTACGAGCGGCCGACGTTTGCCTTCACCGCCAGCCACGGCCACGGCTGCAGCGAGAAGCCGCCTTTCGGATTCCACTGGTCGCCGAGGTCGGAGAC
>CAZEDX010000098.1:4781-15155 GCA_964511015.1 uncultured bacterium
GCGGTCGTAACGCACGGCCGCCAGCAGTATCAGCCGGTCGCCCCACAACAGCACCTGGTCGCGCAACGACGCGGCCACGCTGTCACGGTGCGGATCGTTGAAATTCTCGTCCCGCAGCGAGGTGTGCCGGTAGCCGCCGACGAGCGACCACACCTGGTGCCGGCCCCAGATGTAATCGACGCGCTGTTCGATCTCCGGTTCCGACTCGCGCCGGTCGTTGTCGATCGGTACGCCGGTCTGCTCGCCTTCCGGATCCTCGTACACCACGCGGTCGTAGCGGTTGCGCAGCGAGGTACGCAGACTCAGGCCGGTCGGACCGAAACCGGCGAATGCGAAATTGAGCGAGGTGGTGTCACGCAACAATTGTTGATGGGTCTGGTACGACGGGAAGCTGAGCATGCCCGGCACGCCGCCGGAGGCGCGGTAGAAGTCGTTGTGCGCGGTGATGTCGAGCCACGGATACGGCGTCAGGCCGACGCGCACGAGCAGCGAGTGGGCGTCGAGCTCGTTGTTCCGGCGCACGTCGCGGTAGTCGTCGCTCTCGTCGAGACTGGTGCCGTTGTCGTTCTCGAAATCGAAGGTGCCGTCGGTGTGCAGCCAAGAGTTGGCCACCAGCAACCGCCAGTCGCTGCCGCCGGTCGAGCCGCTCATGACCAGCCGGCCGGTATGGAACGAGCCGTAGGTCGCCGACGCCGCGCGATGCGGCCGGCCGTCGGGCTTACGCGTGATGATGTTCACCACACCGCCCATGGCGCCTTCGCCGAAGATGGCCGAGTCGCCTCCGCGGATGACTTCGATTCGCTCGATCTGCGCGGCCGGGATCGTGCTCAGATCGACCGCGCCGCCGGCCGCCGCGTTGAGCCGCACGCCGTCGACCAATACCACCACCTGGTTGGCGCCCGAGCCGCGCACCGAAATCTCCGCCGGCGAGCCGATGCCGCCGAACTGCCGCACGTTGACGCCGACCGCCTCGCGGAGCACCTCTTCGGTGGTCACCATCCGGCCCGCGTACTGTCTCATGTCGATCACCTCGACGAACGCGGGAGGATCTTCGGTCGATTCGTTCAAGCGCTGCGCGGTGACCACCACCGGCGGGAGTTCGGTTGCGGTGTCGGCGGTGGATTCCTCTTCGTCCTGGGCGAACACCGGCATCGCCATTAACAAAGCGAGCAACAGGACGAGCACGACGATCGTCCGCAATAATCCGACTCCGGCGTATTCTACCGGAGGCAACACCCGATCGCTGGTCAGTCCTCGAGGCATCCGGTGTCCTGGTCCGGGCAATGGATACGTACATGCAGATGGTTGGCGTGGCCGTCGGCGTGGCGCACGATGCCTGCCGCGTGCCGCGCGGCCGCGGGTATTGGAAAATCGCGTCGAGTTGCTGTTGCGGCACGGAAATCTGCACCTCGTCGTAAATGATCTTCTGCACTTCCCAATCGAGAAACACGTATTGCACCAGGCCGCTGGCAATCAGCGTGTCGATCAAATACCAGTTCTTCTGCACATCGAGCCGGTCGCGGTCGGCGGTCGCGAAACAACGCGTCGGCTTGTTGTCGCGCATGTACAGGCCGAGGTCGACATCACGCCCGCTCTGGTGGCTGCGATGCGGGCTCATCGATCCGCCTTCGGGCAATGACAGGTGACCGACGAGCAACGGCACGGTATCCGGATATGCGAGACGCATTTCCCTCGCCGTCATCAGCAGCAAATCGACCAACGCCTGCGTGCCCCAAGCCTTCGCCGGTTCGAGCACGAGCAGGTCTTCGTTGGACACGAGCTGCACGCCGTCGATCAACCGGCCGTTGTCCGGCCGCCCGACCGAACCGGTGACCCCGCCCGGCGGCAACGATGCCGGCGCGCAAGCGGCCAACCACAAACAGCAGACGAAGACGAGCAATCCGGCGCGGCGCATGCGCGTAGGGTACAAGAGATCGGGGGCGAAATGAAGTCGAAGAAGCGGCGACGGGCCTTGACCCCACCCCTCAGGCCCCATCCCCGGCCCCGATGGATTGCCGCCGCGCTCTTTGGTAATGTTGCGCGCGTCAACCTGCGGGTGTGGAGGTGGTCATGCCGGTGCCGTTGCTCGATCTGGTGCGTCAATACGCCTCGTTCAAAGACGAGGTGGAAGCGGCCGTGCTCGCGGTCTGCCGATCCGGCAAGTACATTCTTGGCGAACCGGTCGAACGGCTGGAAAAGGAGCTGGCGGCATACTGCGGCGCCGGCGGCGCGGTCGGCGTGACCAGCGGCAGCGATGCGTTGCTGGTGGCGCTGATGGACCGCGGCGTCGGGCCGGGCGACGAGGTGATCACCACGCCATTCTCGTTCTTCGCCACCGTCGGCGCGATCGTGCGCCTGGGCGCGAAACCGGTGTTCGTCGATATCGATCCGGAAAGCTACAACCTCGACGAAGACGCCGCGCTCGCCGCGATCACCGAACGCACCAAGGCGGTGATCATCGTCCACCTGTTCGGTCGCTGGTCGCCGTGCGACCGCCTGCTGGCGGCCTGCGAAAAACGCAGCATCGCTTTGATCGAAGACGCGGCGCAGGCCATCGGCTGCGAAGACGAACGCGGCCGCCGTGCCGGCAGCGTCGGCCATTACGGCGCCTTCAGCTTCTTCCCGAGCAAAAACCTCGGCTGCTTCGGCGACGGCGGCGTGGTCACCGTGCGCGATGAGGCCACCGCCGAACGGCTGCGCATTCTGCGCAACCACGGCATGAAGCCGGCGTATCTGCATCATCTGGTCGGCGGCAACTTCCGGCTCGACGCGTTGCAGGCGGCGATTCTGTCGGTGAAACTGAAGCACCTGGAAAGCTGGCACGCCGGCCGGCGCGCCAACGCCGAGAAGTACCGCGCGGCGTTCGACGAGTACCGTATTCCGCCCGAAAAAGTCGCCCTGCCCGCGCCGGGCAAGGGCCGGCACATCTACAACCAGTTCACGCTGCGTTGCGCCGACCGCGACGGGCTGATGAAGCACCTGCAAGCGCGCGGCATCGGCTGCGCGATCTACTACCCGCTCGGCCTGCACGTGCAACCGTGCTTCGCGCCGCTGGGCTATCGCGAGGGCCAGTTCCCGCACACTGAACGCGCCTGCCGCGAGGTGCTGTCGATTCCGGTCTTCCCGGAACTCACCGCGGCGGAACAGCGTGAAGTCACCAAGGTCATCGCCGAGTTCGTGGGCGTTTGAGAGAGCAGGCCGTAGACTTCAGACCGTAGGCTGTAGGTCGTTCAGGGCAGGCCCTTGGGCAATTCGTGAATTGCCCCACTGCTTTATTGTAAAGCGTACATGTTGAATGGAGTTCGCCGGAAAAGCGGAGAGCAGCCGGTCGCGACGCCAGTCATTCAATCACCCAACCGCCGTCCGCCTCTTCGCTACTACCGCGGTTCGAGTTTCCGCTCGTTCTCGGCCTTCCATTGCAGCGCCTGTTCGGCGAGATACTCGGGGTAGACCCATCCCCATTGCGTGGCCAGCACGTAGCCGTAGCGCCGGCCGACGGGCAGCAGCGACTGGCGCAGCGCGGCCCAGTCGTTGGCGCGCAGGGCATCGAGCGACGGAGCAAGCGCGGCTTCGACCCCGCTCGGTCCTTCGATGCGCGTGCCGTCGAGATCGACGCTCTGCACCGAGGCCAGCAGCGGCGTTTTCAGATCGACCAGGAACGCGCTCAGGCGATACTGCACCGCGGGCTTGCCGCCGGTGTCGATGACCGTGAGGTGGTCCATGGTGATCAGCAACATCATCGGCACGTGGAAGCCGTCGCGCAGACGGCGCGGTTCGAAGCCGTACCACCGCGGCGTCGGCAGGTTATCCGCTGGAATCATTGTCCGCACCAGGCAGCGCGTTGCGGCGGGGTCGTCGAGGTCGCGCTCTGTCGGCGGCGGCGGCGCGAGCGGGTCGCGCACGGCCTGCGGCGGCCGGTAGGGCTCGAGCAATCGGCAATCGGGCAGACCGGCGCGGCGCGGGTCATGAATCAGGCGAGAAATTAGGTCTCCGGCCGGCCGGGCGGCAGTGATGTGTACCTCGCGGAACAGGCGCAACGTGCCGGCCAACGGCAAGCTCCACGCCTGCGCCACGGCGGTCAAATCGATCGGCTGCTCGATTGTTTCGACGACCGCTTCGGCGGGACCGGCCAGGGTCTGGTACATCGTGGCGACGCGTACGCGATCCGGCAGGCTGATCAGCAAGACTGCGGGGTCGATCGTTTCGAAGCGGAGCTGTGCTTGCAGATACGGCGTCTCCAGCCGCGCACAGCCGATACACATTGATACAAATAAAAACATAACCAGCAGGTAGCTTCTGGGGTCTATCGGACGGCTCGAACAAAAATGAAGGACGCGCATGAACATGCTCCGGCCGATTCTCGGCTTTTCAAACTCCCCCCGGCTGGCGATCGTCGGCCTCATACTCTTCACTATTCATCAGGCACGTTCGGTCAGTGAACGCTACTCCGAATTCGTCGGCGACTCAAACCCCACTTGCTTTATACAATGTTGGATATTAAAAACTATCCACCTGATTCCGCGTTTCGTGTTTCAAGCAAGGGGAGCAGTGCGATGAGTGTGCAATTGGCAATTCTTGGGTTTCTTCGAGAAAAAGAGTTTTATGGCTACGAACTGAAAAAGGTGATGGAGCGGTTCATGTCCGAATGGTCGGACATCAAATTCGGCTCGATCTACTATGCGCTGGAAAAGCTGGCGCAGGACGGGCTGGTCGAACCGGTTCGCGAAGAGAAGACCGGCAACAACCCTTCGCGCACGGTGTATCGCATCACCGATGCCGGCCGGCAGTCGTTCCAGCAATCGCTCGAAGACAACTTGCGCGGCTTCCAGCGCCAATACTATCCGCTCGATATCGGTCTGTTCTTTTCCTTCAATCTCGACCGCGCGCGCGTAGCGGGCATGCTGCGCGAGAAGGCGCAGTTCATCCAGCAACTGCTTGACCATCTCGAGGGACACGAAACTCGCCTGTCCGGCAACCCGCACATTCCGGAGATGGCATCGTGGCTGGTGCGCCACTCGCGCGAACACCTCAAGGCCGAACTGGCGTGGTTGCACCAGATCGCCGAACGCTATGAACAACACGACCTATTCAACGGGCTGAATGTCCGCGACTACCTCGATCTTGACCGCCACCACAGCACCGGCGAAGCCGACGGCATTCACCCGTCCAAACGGGAGTAATACGATGAAACGGTTGGGGCTCGCGTCGCTCGTTCTAGTGTTGACGCTCTGGGCGCTTCCGGCGCTGGCCGAAGAGCTAACACTAGAGAACGCCGTGAAGATGGCGCTCGAAAACAACCAGCTTCTGCTCGCGGCGCAAGAAAGCACTGCGGCGGCGGAGTGGGGTTTTCGGCGCTCCATCTCGGCCTGGCTGCCGAAGGCGTCGTTCCAGTGGGCGTGGTCGCATCCGGATCCGGACACGGTCGATCAAGCCGACGCGGCCTACGAGCTGCAGCGGCAGTACAGTCCGTCCGCCGAACGCAGCCTGTGGGAAGAGAATTTCACCAGCTCGATCGTGGTCACGCAGCCGCTGTTCAACGGCCTGGGCGAATACACGTCCATCGCTGCCGGCCACACCAACCGCTGGATCGCGCGCTATTCCGAGGCTGACGAAGCGCATAACTTAGTGCGCCAGGTGAAGCAGGCCTATTACGCCGCCGCGAAAAGCCGCGCACTGATTCACGTCGCGCGCGACTCGCTGCAACTCGCGCAGGAATCGCTGAAACTGACGCAGGCGCGGTATGAGATCGGTCAGGCGGCGCAGAACGAGGTGCTGCGGCTCGAAGCGGAAGTCGCCAGCGCGGAAGGTTCGGTGGTCGACGCGGAAAACACTTACGCGCAGGCGATGATGGCCTTGGCGCATTTGATCGGTCAACCGCTCGAAGGCAAGTACGAGCCGAGCGAGCCGACGACAGTCAGCGCCGAATCGATGGCCGCGGCGGAGCGCGCCGCTGGCGCGGGCGACGACTCCCCGTTGTCAATCAACACCCACCCCGCAGTACGCGCAGCGGAAGGCAATGTCGAACTGGCCGAGCTGGAGCACGAGGCGACCTGGGGCTCGATGCTGCCCAGCGCCAATCTAACTTACTCGTACAACTGGGAAACCAACAATACCGCGATGCCCGACGAAGACACGAGCTGGACGCTCGGCGTGAGCGTGTCGCTGCCGCTGTTCCAGGGCTTCAGCGCGGTGACCGGCACCGTGGCAACCAGCCATCAGGTGCAGGCGGCCCGGCTGCAGGTGGAAGACTACAAGCGCACGTTGCTCCAGCAGGCCTACGCCGCGCGGCTCAATCTGCGGGCCTCGCGGCTGCGGGTGATCTCGGCGCAGAAGGCGTTGAAGTCGGCCACGGCCAATGTCGAGTTGGTGCGCAGCCAGCTCGAGGTCGGCATGGCCACCAACCTGCAGGTGCTCGACGCCATCCTCGCCCTGCGCAACGCCGAGTCCAGCCTGCTCAACGCGACGGCCGATTTCCACAGCGCCATGGCCGACTGGGAATACCTGACGGTCCGAGCCGAGATCGAATAGACCGTGGCAGTACCTGGGCGATGGCGCTGATCGACACCCCCTGGGGCCCCATCCGGGCGCCCGACGATGTTCCGACCGACATTGCCTGCGCGCGGTGCGGTACCTGCTGCCGTGCGTTCTTTCTTAGCGTCACCGACGAAAACTTGCGCGAGTGGCAGGCCCGCCGCGACGCCGGCGACACCGCCGGGTTGCCTCCCGACCTCGACGCCGTGCTCGAGCTGTTCGTGCCGTTGGCCGACCCGCCGCCGACCCCCGAGGGTTCGTGGTACACCTGCCGCGCCTTCGACCCCGAACGCAACCTGTGCACCCTATTCGAGACTGACCCGTCCCGTCGTCCGCAGGCCTGTTTCGCCTTTCCCTATATCTACGATTGGGCGACGCTCCACGAGGTGCCCTACCCCAATTGTCACATCGTCCGCGAAGCGACCCGCCGCCTGGGGGGCAAGCTGGGCGGAAACCTGGGTGACTGGGCCAAGGGAAAGGAGTCAGGGGGATTGGGGTCGTGATCCGGGTCAGAGCAGACGTTTTATCAAAACCTCCGGTTCTAGCTGTGACAGATTTCACGGCTCAGCGAACAACACGATGAAGGATGCCTTGTCGCGGCGACCCGCACCGTATTTCGATCACCAAACGTGGTCGGAGCAGCGATGAGACCCCGTTTCCACCTAAAACGGCCTATGTTGAATTGCGCGACTGGCGTGTCGCGAATCTCTACACATGATTAACTCAGTGATATCAATATATTGAGTCAATACCACGGTTGCTGTGAAAAATCGTGCGTTGTTAAATACAACACCTGTGATTCTTGCCTTGTAGTGAAAAACATCATGCTATCGAAAAAAATATGCACACGTAATTTCTTGATATTCCTGAACATTGCCGAAACCGTCATTGCTTGGCACGCCAGGACAAAAACCTTGGCTTGCTTCTTGTACTATCAGGGGGCGGAACGAAGAGAGGAGACACGGAGATGGTGATTCTGATGGTAGTAGCGACGGTGGCAGTGGCCGGCATTCTCAATATGAAGCGTTCGAGCGCGCACGTCGCGCAAGGGTGAAGGAGGGGATCATGGTAGTCATGTTGGTAGCCCTGGTTTTCGCGGTGGCGATCGTCATCGATGCAGTGTTGGTAAAGCGCCTTGCCGAACACCGGGCCGAGAACATTTATACCGAACGGGTAAACAGCGAAAAACGGATTCCGGATGTGGAAGGGATGCAGGACATCCTTTTCCATGAAGGCCACACCTGGGCGCGGGTGAAGCAGGCGGTGGTCGAGGTCGGTTTGGACGCCTTCACGAAGCAGTTCGTGGGCGAAGTGACCAAGATCGACTGCCCGGCGCCCGGCACGCACATCGCCAAGGGCAAAAAGGTCTGGACCGTGCAGTTCGGCGACCGGTCGCTGACCCAGTTGGCCCCGATCAGCGGTACCGTGCTCGAAGTCAACACCCGCCTGGTCAAAGAGCCGAAACGCCTCAGCGAATCGACCTATCGCGAGGGCTGGATCGTGAAGATGCTGCCTGACGCCCTGAGCCAGGAACTGCCTTCGCTGTATACCTCGACACGATTCACCAAGTGGATTGACCTGCAGAAGGCGCAGATCCTCCGCGAAAGCTTCGGCGGCTTGGGCGCGGTCTACGGCGACGGTGAAAACCTGGCGCCGGGTGCGGCGATGCAGATCGAAAAGGACCGGTGGGAGCAGGTGTCGCGCAAACTGTTCGGCTCCGAAAACTGAGAAAGGCAGGAGGAACACCATGCATTACCAAACTTTCGTCGACTACGTCCTGCACACCAAGCTGATAGAATACGGCGTAGCGTTCCTCTTCATCGCCCTGTTCGCGGTCTTCTACAAGATCATCCAGTCCCCGGCGCAGCCGGGGACGGCAAAAGAATCGGTCATGGGCCGCGCGGTCGACTACATCCGCGGATTGCTGGTTCCCGACGGCATCAGCTACCACCAGGGCCACACCTGGGCCCGCATGGAAGGCCTGGGCATGGCGGCGGTGGGCATTGACGATTTCGCCACCAAGCTGGTCGGCAAGATCGACCAAGTGGAACTGCCGCCGGTCGGCGCGCAGTTGCGCCAGGGCGAAAAGGCCTGGTCGCTGGTCGTCGACGGCAAGAAGATCGACATGCTCTCTCCGGTCGAAGGCAAGGTCGTTTCGATCAACGCCAAGGCCGCCGAGAGCGTCAACCAGGATCCGTACGGCCAGGGTTGGCTGGTGAAGGTGGAATCGCCGAAAATCAACACCAGCTTCCGCAACCTGCTCAATGGCCTGCTCGCTCGTCGCTGGACCGAACAGTCGGTCGACCTGGTCTTCGCCCGCGCGACGGCCGGCATGGCGGCTGACGGCGGTATCCCCGTCAGCGGCATGGCCAAGGCGATCGACAGCGAGCACTGGGAAAAGGTCGCCCGCGAGTGCTTCTTGACCGACAACTAGCCGATTACTGTGATCCCCCCAAACGCCCCGGCCCGAGCCGGGGCGTTCGTGTTTTCAATGCCCTTGGTACGGAGCCTTCACCATTCGCCGGACAACCACTCGTTCCGATCCTGCCGCAGGTCCTACTCGCGGAAGGCCGTGAAGATCTCGGTGTATGAGGATGTTGTCGCCGCAAAATACGACCCCGACGCTAATGTCGGTAAAGTCGTCGTCCTGCACGTTGCCACGGTGGTTTGCTTTCGCGCGACGGTTCGTCCATGAACATGGACATGACCTGACCCGGATAGAAATCGACGCCTTGGCCCGAGCCACGCCGGCACTCTTCAGCCGTTGCCCAGACAAGTTCCGAATGTCCACCATCACTCCGCGGCGTGCGTTCGTGACGGGCGTAAATACCAATGCGTTTGCTGCATTCCGCGGACAGATTGGTTCCACTTTACTGTTCATGAATACGCCTGACAATTCTCTGTTTTCTCATCTTCCGCGCTTCCGATGTCCCTTCCGACCACCACAAACGGCGCTGGAAATTTTTCGGAGCGCAGATAATTCATTAGAAAATTCAAAAAGTGGTATTTGTTTGTGTCAAGACACATAAAACGCCAACGTCGCTTGTCCCGGATCATCAACCATTTTCCCAAACGCAACATTTTCCTTTTCAGTCTGGATTTCTGCCTTTTGATGACAAACGGCCAGCTACTCGGTTTTCCATTTCATCTCGTCCCTTGCTGACCTACCTAAGGATGTGTGCAAGCACATCGTGAGCAGTGGCCGACCATAGCCAGACAATCGATTGACAAACTTCTTTCTTTTCTTCAATACCCCTGTTGACGAACCTCCAGTCCCATGACACACTGCGCAACGTTCGTTACCTGCGTCGGGAGTGGGCGCGGGCGACACGCGGGCTGAGGAAAAAGATGATCGTGCGGAGTATTGCGCGCGCCCGGCGTCGTGAATTCGCCACGCGCTCCCTGCAGGCGTTTAGTTACGCCTTGCCATCTTGGTTTGCGGTAAACACCGTGGTGTTGCTGGTGCACCAGGGGTGGTCTGCCGCTTGGCCGCCCGTCGCTCCATGTCTAATCGTGACCGGTTTGTTGGCTGTTGCCGCCGTGGTGGGCTACGCCGCGATGGGGGTCAGCCGCCAACGGATCGCCGGCTTGCTCGACGTGCGCGCCGACCTGAAGGACCGGCTGCGCAATGCGCTGGAATTCTCCGCCCGTCCGCAGCGCGGCCCGCTGATGGAACTAGCGATCGCCGACGCCGCCGAATTCGCGGCCGGCCTCAACGTGCGTAGCCTCATGCCGTTGTGGACCTCCGGGAACGGACGGCGGCTGGTCACGCTGTTGCTGCTGGCGCCGCTGCTCTACATCGCCGCCGCGGTGGACCTGAGCGCCTTGTTCGCCAAAAAACCG